>CAWHDN010000026.1:0-11273 GCA_963828115.1 uncultured Acidobacteriaceae bacterium | reverse complement strand
CGTTGACCGCCTCCGCCGCCGGGAGCTTGCTCTGGTCAATGTCGATCACGGTCGAATAGGGGGCCATCAGCTCTTCCTTGTGCGCCAGCGCCTCCGCGTAGATCTCCTTCGCGATCGCCAGCCCGTTGCCGCCCGCCTCCGCCAACCCGATCAGCTCTTCCAGCCATGTCGTCCCCGCGGTCTTCAGGTGAACCCCGGCGTTGAACTTCTTTCCGTGCCGTCGTGGATCGCCTTGTAGATGGAAGACTTCCCCGACCCCGAGTGCACGCTCAGCTTCAGGTTCGCGGGCAGCCCATAGCGCTTCACCGCGTAGGCAATCGCCGCCAGGTCCTCTTCGAACTCCTTGGCAAACTGCTTCACATCGCCAACGTAGTCCACGCCCTTGTTGAAGCGGCCGGTGAACTTCGGCGCGATGGTCTGGATGGGAATCTTCTGGTCGGAAATCATCGCCAGTATAATCAGCAGCTCCACCGGCGTCTGCGGCAGGTCCGTCTCGTCCATCGAGATCTCCGGGAACAAAGCGGCCCGCACCCTTGTTCAGGAGCAGTAATTGATAGATCTCGCCTGCGTTCTGCACCGCCGCCAGGAACTTGTTGTTGGCAACGCCCTCGAGGAAGGCCTTGTCGGTGTGGAACGGCTCCGCGATCCCGGGGATCGTCACCGTCCCAATCAGCTCGGTGTGCGATGCGAGAAACGCGGCCACGTCCTCCGGCTTGGCCCGCTCCCGATCATGTCCGCCACATCCAGGGTAAAGAAGTCGCAGGGATCGAGGAAGCGCTGCACCGTCTTCAGGTTGATGTGGTCGGCGTTGAGGAAGATCGCTTGCTCCAGCCCATCTCCTTCACTGTTCGTCCGCCGCGTCGCGCGTCTGCACCGGCTCGGTGCCGATGATGGTGTGCTCGCGGTTCACTTGTTCCACACCGGAACGCCTTCGACACCCGCGTCGGCGGCCAGAAGACATGCGGCAAGCTGGGCCTTCGCCTGGTGGGCAAAACGGTCGCCCACGCCAATGGAAAACTTCGGTAGTTCCAGTGTTTCAATCACTACGTTGCTCATTCCTTCTCCCTCGTTCAATCTCTACGGCCCGCGGTTCGAACCAATTTGCGCCGCTTCCAAGCATACTGTGCGGCAAGCAGGCGCGGCAAATCCGCGAACAACGGACGTAACCTCAGTTGTTTTCAGTCGACTTGGATTGAGCAAGACGAAAGTGAGTTCAGCGAGGTTCGGCTTTGTCGAGCAGCCGGCTAATCCTGGAAGCGCCCTTTGTACGACCACAGCCCAAGCCCCGGATTCGAGATGTAGAAGATCTCCTCGCCATCGACCGTATTCCAGCCGTCGACCAGCTTTGCAGGATCGTACTTCGTCATATACTCGGCCAGATCGCCGAACTCGAAGTGCGCGCCCTCAATCTCCTCCCGCGTCAGGTGCCCCGGGCAGTAGCGAATCTTGAACCGCCCCTCGCTCGACCCGTGGATCAGGTGCGCCGCCGCCGAGAGATTCCCCGCCAACACGGGGTCGTTTTTCACCGCCTCCAGCGTCGCCGGCGTGCCGCAGTAGCCGTACTTGCGGATCAGCATGTCGATCGTCGGGTCCTCGCCGAACTCATGCACCGCCGGCGCCAGCACAATCAGCTCGGCGTTGTCGGCCAATGCCATCCTCGTGCGGTAGACGCTCTTGTTGCCCAGCCAGGTGCTCTTGAACTCCTGCGGATCGAGGAAGACCACGGCCTTGTGAATCTCGCGGTCCATCATCAGGAAGTTGACCTTCAAACTCAGCTCCGCGGCGCGCTCGAAGCACTCCGCATCGTCGCCGATGAAGAGCCCGTTGAGCACCAGCTTGCCCACAGCATTCTTCGAGACGACAGTCTGGACGTACACAATCTGTGGCAGCAAATGGCCAAAGTGCTCGCTGGCGTAGTTCAACACACGCCGCACCGGAGTGTCCGCCCGCCCCATCATCCTCTCCATGCCATACACCGCGCCTAGAAAGTGGCTGCGATGGATGCCCGTCACGCCGCCCGTGCCCACAAATATGTTCTTGTTGTAGTTGGCAAAACCGATCACCTCGTGCGGCACCACCTGCCCGATCGACAGAATCAGATCGTGCCCGCCGTCCCGCAGTAACTTATTCACCTGCGCGGGCCACGAGTAGTCCAGCTTGCCCTCGCTCACCTCTTGCATGAACGCGCCCGGCACCTCGCCCAGCGTCACAATGTCGTTGCGCCAGTCGTGCACACGGAACAGGTCGCGCGGCACGGGGCCGAACATCGTCTGGATCTCATGGTCGGTCATCGCCTTGTGCGTGCCCAGCGCGGGCAGCACGTCCGTCAGCGCGTCGCCGTAGTAGTTCCACGCGTACTCGGTCAGTTTCCCGGCCATCGAGTGCAGGCGCGTGAAATCCGGCGGAACGGCAAGTACTTTCTTGCGCGCGCCCAGCTTGTCGAATGCGCTGGCAAGGGCGGCTTTGATCTCGGCGGGGGTGAATTCGGTGGTCGGCGATCCGGCGGCAAAGTAGAGACTCATGCCTACAATTCTACTCGCCCCGCGCCGCCGCTGGCAGGCGTCTTTGCGATAGGTTCGCACTCCGGCGGTTCGCAATTCAAAAGAGCGTGTAACGGCTTAAGTTTGACTGAAGCGGTCGTAATTCTGTGCGAAATGGTTTTACGCAAAATGGTGGGCGTGATCTGGTGGGCGAGGCGGGAATCGAACCCACAACCACCAGCTTAGAAGGCTGGTGCTCTATCCAGTTGAGCTACTCGCCCGCGTTTGGAGATGGCCCGCTGCAAGCCGTCCCGCGCTCCAGGACGCAACCGCGCGCCCTCGGTTTATTGTATCCGCAACCGCAAATTCCCAGTTCGCCTCGTGTACATATTCGATACCCACAGTCGCCAGAGCAGGAGCGTGCAATTAAGAATTGCGCTGGACGAAGCCAAGCCCCACAATGGATATCGCACGCGCCCCCTCACAAGGAGCACCATGGACGCATTAAGTCTCCACCGGATACACTTCGCCTTCACCGTCACATATCACTACCTCTTCCCCCAGCTCACCATGGGCCTGGCCCTGCTCATCGTCGTGCTGAAGTCGCTGGCCCTGAAGACGAATGACCCCAAGTACGACGTCGCAGCCCGCTTCTGGGCCCGGATCTTCGCCGTCAATTTCCTGCTCGGCGTCGTCACCGGAATCCCCATGGAGTTCCAGTTCGGCACCAACTGGTCGGAGTTCTCCCGCCGCACCGGAGGAGTCATCGGTATGCCGCTCGCCATGGAAGGCATCTTCAGCTTCTTCCTCGAATCCGCCTTCCTTGGCCTCTTTCTCTTCGGCGAGAAGCGCCTCTCCCGCTGGGCGCACTGGTGGTCCGCCTTCCTCGTCTTCTTCGGCTCATGGATCTCCGGCTTCTTCATCATCGTCACCGACGCGTGGATGCAGCACCCGGTGGCCTATCGTGCACTGCCCAACGGCGTCTACGAAGTCACCAGCTTCTGGGCATTCATGCTGAACCCCTGGGCATGGCTGCAGTACGCGCACAACATGTGCGGCTCCGTAGTGACGGCCTCCTTTGTGATGGCCTCGGTCGGCGCGCTCTACGTCCTGCAACACCGCGACGAAAAGTTCGGTCGCACCTTCCTCAAACTGGGCGTCATCGCCGGAGTCCTCTTCAGCGTCCTGCAGATCTTCCCCACCGGAGACCTCCACGGCAGGTACATGGCGCGGCACCAGCCCGCCGCCGTCGCCGGCATGGAGGGCCTCTTCAACTCCGAAAAGGGCGCGCCTCTGGTCCTGATGGGCCAGCCAGACATCGAAGCGCAGAAGATCGACAACCCCATCGTCGTCAACAAGGTCCTCAGCTTCCTCATCTACGGAACCACCGCCGCCGAGGTCGAGGGCCTCAACCAGATTCCCCGCGACCAGTGGCCCTCCGCGCTGCCTCTGTTGTTCTACAGCTACCACATCATGGCGGGCCTGGGAACGTACTTTGTGCTGCTGATGGGCATTGCCGCATTCCTGCTCTGGCGCGGCAGGCTCTTCACCGCGCGCTGGATTCTGTGGCCTATCCTGCTCAGCTTCCCTCTGCCCTATATCGCCAACACCGCCGGCTGGATGACCGCCGAGATCGGCCGCCAGCCATGGCTGGTCTACGGCCTCATCCGCACCTCGCAGGGCTACTCGACGCACGTCGGCGCGGGCTCCAGCCTTTTCACGCTGCTTGGCTTCCTCGGCATGTACGCGGTGCTCTCCGTCCTATGGATTGTGCTGGTCTACAACTTCATTCAGGACGGCCCGCAAGCTGTGTCGCAGGACGCCCCCGGCAACAGCAACGGCAGCAAGACTGCATAGGAGAGTTTCGATGGGCACTCTTTGGTTCTGGATCGTCGCCGTCATGCTGGTCGCCTACGTCGTCCTCGACGGCTTCGACATCGGCGTCGGCATTGTCTATCTCTTCGTCGCGCGCACGGAAGAGGAACGCCAGCAGGCCATGCGTTCCATCGGCCCCTTCTGGGACGGCAACGAGGTCTGGCTGCTCGCCGCCGGAGGCACGCTCTTCTTCGCCTTCCCGCTGCTCTACGCCTCGGCCTTCAGCGGCTTCTATCTGCCGCTGATGATCGTCCTCTGGCTGCTTATCCTGCGCGCCCTCAGCATCGAACTGCGCGGCCACTCCGCCGAGCCGCTCTGGCGCACCTTCTTCGACGCGCTCTTCACCTTCTCCAGCTCGCTGCTCGCCATCTTCTACGGTGCCGCCCTGGCCAACGTCGTGCGCGGCGTCCCCATCGGCCCAGACGACTACTTCTTCCTCCCGCTCTGGACCAACTGGAAGCCCGGCCCCCATCCCGGAATCCTCGACTGGTACACCGTCACCGGAGGCGTCCTCGCCCTGGTCGCGCTCTCCGTTCACGGCTCGCTCTATCTCGCCCTGAAGACGGAGGGAAACCTGGAGCAGCGCGCGCGCAACTTCGCCCGAAATGCCACCCCCGTGCTGCTCGTCCTCACCCTGGCCGGACTTCCGCTCACTGTCCTGGCGCGTCCTCACTCGCTGGACAGCTACATCGCCCACCCCATCCTGTTTGTAATTCCCTGCGCGGTTCTGGCCAGCCTTGCGGTCGTCTTCCTCGCTGCGCGTGGACGCTCCGCATTGACCGCCTTTCTCGGCTCATCGGCCTACCTCGCCACCATGATGGTCGGCGCTGTCGTCGGTCTCTTCCCCGTGCTGCTTCCCACGGTAGGCACGGCGGGCCGCGACATCACCATCCCCCTCGCTCTGGCCGGGTCCCATACGCTGTACATCGGCTTGGTCTGGTGGATTCTTGGAATCCTGCTGGCCACGATGTACTTCGTCATCATCCACTGGCTCTTTCGCGGCAAGGTCACGCGCCACGCTGACGGCTACGGCCATTGACCCTCGCCAACGCTATTCCTCTCGTTGCGTAATTCATTTGCCTTCGCGGAATGGTGCAACTCAAACACCGCAATGATAGTGCCAAACTCTGGCAATATCACAAGAATGCTCTTGTGCCATGAGTGCTCCCACTGTGCGGCGCTGAGCATGTTGTAACAGCAGAATTCCCGATACAATCGCCACAATCCCGAGAAACACTTGAAGGACTCGTTTCATATGTACTCCTGATTAATCGCAATGATAGCTCTCCTCACTGGCCAATCGCGTAGCTCTTCACGCTCGCAAGACACTCAGAATGTCGGGAAAAACAGACAACAGCCAGAGACAGATTCCTCCGCTTCGCTGCGGAATGACAAACAAGGGAACGATAGTCAAAGGGGTACGGTGACTAGCCTAACTATCTGCGTGCCCGGCTATTTGATGTCGCGCCAGTTGGGGCCGAGGGCTACTTCGGCGAGGATGGGGACGCTGAATTCGGCGACGTGTTCCATCTCTTGCTTGACGAGGGTTTGCAGTTCGTCGGCCTCGGCGGGGAGGACGTCGAAGAGGAGTTCGTCGTGAATCTGGAGGGTCATGCGGGAGCGGAGCTTGCGCGCTGCGATCTCGGCGTCGATGCGGATCATGGCCAGCTTGATGAGGTCAGCGGCGGTGCCCTGCAGGGGCGTGTTGATGGCGGTGCGCTCGGCGAAGCCTCGCTGATTGGGGTTGCGCGACTGGATGTCTGGGATGGGGCGGACGCGGCCGAACCAGGTGCGGACGAGCTGGTCGCGGCGGACGGTTTCGAGCGTGCGGTCGATGAACTGGCGGACTCCGGCGTAGCGCTCAAAGTAGGTTTCGATATATCGCTTCGCCTCGCGCTGGTCGATGCCGAGCTGCGCGGCCAGGCCGAAGGGCGAGATGCCGTAGACGATGCCGAAGTTGACGGCCTTGGCGCGGGCGCGCGTCTCCTTGTCGAGCTGGGCTACAGGAATTCCAAAAACTTCCGACGCGGTGAGGGTGTGGATGTCCTGCCCGGTGCGGTAGGCGTTGAGCAGGAGCGGGTCCTGCGAGAAGTGGGCCATGAGGCGCAGCTCGATCTGCGAGTAGTCGGCGGAGAGGAGCAGGTTGCCGGGAGCAGGGATGAAGGCGGCGCGAATCTCTCGGCCGAGCGCGGTACGGACGGGGATGTTCTGCAGGTTGGGGTTGGTGGACGAGAGGCGGCCGGTGGCCGTGCCAACCTGGTTGAATGTGGTGTGGACGCGGCCTTCGGAGTCGACGAGGTTGGGCAGTGAGTCGAGATATGTAGAACGGAGCTTGGCGAGCTGGCGATGCTCCAGGACCAGCGCGGGGATGGGGTGATGCTCGGCCAACTCTTCGAGGACATCCTGCGCGGTGGAGATGACCTTGCCCTTGCCGTGCTTCGTGGGCTTGGGCAGCATCATCTTGTTGAAGAGCACGTCGCCGAGCTGCTTGGGCGAGTTGAGATTGAAGCGATGGCCGGAGGAGGCGAAGATGCTCTCGGCGAGGGTGTCCATCTCGACGGCGAGGCGCGTGGACATGGCGGAGAGAACGCCGGTGTCGATGCGTACGCCCACCTGCTCCATACGCAGAAGGACGGGGACGAGCGGGAGGTCCATGGTGCGGTAGAGGTGCTGGAGCGGATGCGCTTGCACGGGGCTCAGGGTTGAGTCCGAGGACACGGCGGCGGCGTCGCTCTCGGCCATCTGCTCGGCGAAGACGCGGGCGAGACGGACGATGGCTGCGGCGGCTTCGGGCAGGCGGTTGGGGTCGGCGGGATTGGCCTTGGTGGGCTGATGGACGAGCGCGCGATTGGTGGAGCGGGCGGCGATGTCGGCGAGCGTGTGCGA
This sequence comes from uncultured Acidobacteriaceae bacterium, assembly GCA_963828115.1. GTDB lineage: Bacteria > Acidobacteriota > Terriglobia > Terriglobales > Acidobacteriaceae > Edaphobacter. The sequence continues at coordinate 4,032 of CAWHDN010000026.1, read as the reverse complement.
GGCGTGCGTGGGATTGATGAGGTAGCTCTGCAGCATGACGTCGGTGATGTCGCCGCGCAGGGTGATGCTGTGCGGGGCGAGCGCGCGCAGGACGGACTTGAGATCGTGGACGAGCTTGGGGAGAGTTGCGTCTTCGAGGGCAGCGCGGAGATTGGGTGCGTCGAGGGTGGTCTCGATGGCGGAGGCGCCGTCGATGGAGAGGCCGAGGCGGATTGCTGCGTCGACGGGCGTGGGCGCGGGGGTGGGAGACGGGGCGGGCGCGGGCGCGGCGAACATGTACATCGTCTCGGCGGGGGGCGGTTCTATCTCAGCTTCGCTGGACTCTGAATCGGAATCGGCGGAAAGTTCTTCCGAAGTTGCGCGGGCGTCTTCAAAGATCGCAATCGCAAAGCCGCGCGGCGCGGTGCTGTCGGGGGCAGGCTTGCGGGCGTCGGCGAGGAGCGCGGCGAACTGGGTTGGTGTGGGGCTTAGGTTGAACTCGATGACAGCGTTGTCGGCGGCGGGGGCGAGGGACTGCAGCATGGTGGTGAATTCGAGCTCGCTGAACAGCTCGCGGCATGCTGCGTTGTCGACGGGCTGGGTGCGCATCGCGTCGAGGGAGAACTCGATGGGGACCCCGGTGTGGATGGTGACGAGTTCCTTCGAGAGCAAAATATTCTCGCGATTATTCTGTAACGATTCGCGATAGGTTTTGCGTTTGATGGAGTCGGGCGCGGAGACTGCGGCGTCGAGGGCGGCCTCAACGCTGCCGAATTGCTGGATGAGTTCGACGGAGCCTTTGTCGCCGATGCCGGGCGCGCCGGGGATGTTGTCCACCGCGTCGCCGCGCAGGGCCATCACATCGATGACACGCTCGGGTGGGACGCCGAGGACGCTCTCGACGCCGGCGGGATCGAGGACGAGATTGTCCTTGGTCGGGTTGAGGATGCTGACCTCGGGCGTGACGAGCTGCATCATGTCCTTGTCGGAGCTGACGACGAAGACGCGATGGCCGAGCGCGGAGAGCTTCGCGGCGAGCGTGCCGATGACGTCGTCGGCCTCGAAGCCCTCGTAGCTGAGGATGGGGATGCGGAAGGCCTCCAGCGCGCGGCGGATGTAGGGGAGCTGCTGGATGAGGTCGGGGGGCGTCTCGGCGCGGTTGGCCTTGTAGCCGGCGTAGTCCACCTCGTCGAACTGCTGCGTCTTCGCGTTCCACCGGCGCAGCGGCTTCATCTCTCGGGCGCGCTCGTCGCGGAAGACGGGGCCGTGCAGGTCGTAGACGGCGGCCAGAAGCTGCGGGGCGAAGTCCTTGCGCAGCTTGTTGATCATGTTGACGAAGACGTAGGTGGCCGCGGTGGGGATGCCGGTGCGCGTCGTCATGGGGCGCTGGCGCTGCATGGCGTGATAGGCGCGGAAGATGAAGGCCATCGAATCGAGGAGATAGATGGGCGGCTTGGCGGCGTCGGTGCTGGGTTCACTCTTCATCACAGCTTGAGAATACCAACTCCTGCGCGGAGGGCGGAACGCTCTTCGCGCAAAAGCGCTCCAGGCCGATTTATGCAGGAAAACTGTTGTATGCGGAGGGCCGGACGGCTAAAGTGGAGATGTGGGCTCGAAGACGTTTGACGGGATTCGCTTTGCCGCGTTCGCTGCCGACCACCTGCCGCGGCATGTGCATGGATTGCTGGCGGAGATGTCAGTGGTCGTTGACTTGCTCCCCGATGGGAAGGTGGCAAAGTCGGCGCGACGGGACGCGGTTCGGCCGCCAAACGCGAAGCGGAGCGACATACGCCGGATTCTGGATGCGGCGGCTGCACACACGGTTGAGCTGAACGAACTTTGGGAGATCAATGCATGGACAGGCATCCTAACGACCTGACGACCGATGCGGAGATCGACGCCGCCCTTGACGCGGCGAAGGAGTTGGAGGGTGAGCCGCGAGTGGCGTCGGCCGAGTACCTGGGCGGGCGCGCGGACGTGATCGTGCTGCGGTTGAGCACTGGGGGACGGCTGGCGATTCCGCGCGAGTACCTGCAGGGGCTTGAACACGCGACGGAGGCAGCAGCTCGCGGAGATTCAGCTTTGGGGTGGTGGGATCAGCGTGTCGTGGCCGCAGTTGGATGTGGACCACTATCTGCCGCACCTGCTGGAGCGCCGCTATGGGGATGCGCGGTGGATGGCGGCGTTGCAACTTCGTGGGGTCGCGGCGTAGAGCGTCGGGAAGAGTGGAGGAGCGGGAGCGGTCGCCCACCCCAGCCAGCCAAGTCCGCTCGCCGGGGACCCCGGTCGTTGCGCCTTCGCGCGATGCTCCCATCTCAGAATCGAGAGTTGGGGCACCCGGCGCGTGCGGGAGTAGAATTCGGTGGTGGGTTCGGAGGTTGGATCCCACTCATGCACGATGCGCATGAATAGGGCACCCAGTAAGGAGTCTCAAATGAAAGTATTCATAAGCTGGAGTGGTGAGCGCAGTCACGCACTCGCACAAGCTCTCCATGATTGGATTCCGCTTGTTTTGCACAATATCGAGCCTTGGCTATCTGAGGCTGATATTCCAGCTGGCGAGCGCTGGGCAGACGCAGTAGCAAAGGAATTATCGGACTCCAATTTTGGAATTATTTGTGTAACGCGCGAAAATGTAGGATCACCGTGGGTTCTTTTTGAGGCCGGGGCACTTGCGAAGTCAATGCAAGGAAGCAAGTTGATTCCGTTGCTCTCGACTTGGACACCGCGACATAACAGGGCCATTGGCTCAATTCCAAGCTAAGAAGACAGACAAAGTAGGACTACATGAAGTCATCAATCCGATCAATCTTACGACCAATCACGCAGTTCCTGAAGCACGGGCGAAGCAGTTATTTGAGGCGCTCTGGCCTGAGTTCGAGAAGAAGGTGGAGGCGATCCCAAATGAGACGACAGCGACGAAACATACGCGACCGCAGCACGAAGTATTAGAGGAACTTGTTTCAAGCGTGCGTTCGCTTGATTCGAGATTGCGTGAAGACTTCGATGGCCCGTTCATGCGCCGTCGGAGGATGAAATTTCATCCGATGATGCTTGAGGAAATAATGCATCTGGCCGGACGGAAACCTGGGGATCCTGTTGGCGTACTTGTAATGGCTAGTATGTTTCGCGAGGACATGCCTTGGTTATATGAACTCGGTATGGAGGCATACAGGACTGCAAAGACGGGCTTGCCAGAAGACGCACAAAGTGCCATGCAGCGCTTCCGAAGGGCTGTTGAAATGTCTATGCACGGCCCTTTTCCCATGGATGAAATGGGCATGCATCCAAGAGATATGCATATGTTGATGCGGGAACTTGAACATACAATGGATTTTGAGCTGCCTGCCGAAAATGAGAGTAACAAAAAGCCAAAGCGCAAGAAGGATGATAGAGATAGCGATTCCTAACGGAGCCATCGTATGAATGAATCCAATATCTTTTGGTTGTGCGTTGTGGTTAGTGTGGTCGGCATTCTAAGCATTGCTGCCATTACTGTATTCGGGTTTTATCTTTTTCGGCGGAGTATGGGTTGGCTTAGACCCGACCACCCTTTCTGGCACGATTTCTTTCATTTCCTTTTTGACAAAGACTGGGTGCGTCGAAATCTGCCGCGACTACTCAGTGATTCTTATGCTGAGTTTTTGCAGCGACGCAATGAGTTGCTAACCACCTACGGTCAATTGTTGCTCGCTTCTCTCGTTATCATTGTGCTTACCATTTTGTTGCTCACAAAAACTATTTCAGCAGAAGCTGGACTTCCAATTCTCTCGGGCATCACGGGTTTCGCCATCGGTAAGGGAGTTAACGCAAGCAGAACCTCTTCACCACAAAACCCGAACGAGTAGGCATGATTATTTTTCGGATTTCAAATTAGAATTGCAGCAACGTCAGTGAGCGGCGTTGGGTGGGCCACACGCCATGAGACAAAGGCGCGATGAAATGGGGCACCCAGTTTAGTAGCTACTGCAAGATGGCGGTGTTGGGGAGGTGCTGGGCTATGCGGGAGTGCCACTCGGCGGGGCCGGTGGTGTGGACGCTGGAGCCGACGGA
>CAWHDN010000025.1:0-53048 GCA_963828115.1 uncultured Acidobacteriaceae bacterium | reverse complement strand
TTCATTTCGGCTGATTTCGAGCCCTTCCCCGCCCGCTGATACACCACCACATTCCGCACCGTCGGGCACCGGTCGATCGCCTCATCCACAATCGCCTTCAGCCCCACCTCCACCCCGCGCCTGTAGCTCACGTCCTGCGTCAGCACCAGAACGCACTGCGAATCGTTCACCCGGTCCACAATAGCCTGCGCCGCGAACCCTCCGAAGATCACCGAATGCACCGCCCCGATCCGCGCGCACGCCAGCATCGCAACCGCCAGCTCCGGCCCCATCCCCATGTAGATCGCCACCCGGTCCCCGCGCTGCACGCCCAGCCCCTTCAGCACATTGGCGAACCGCTGCACCAGCTCATGCAGCTCGCCGTAGCTGATCCGCCGGACTTCGCCCGGTTCGCCCTCCCACAGCAGCGCCGTCTTCTCCCGCCGCGCCCCCAGCGCATGACGGTCCACGCAGTTGTGGCTCAGGTTCAGCTTCCCGCCCACAAACCACCGCGCCGACCCCATCTCCCCTTCGAGAACCTTCTCCCACGGCGCAAACCACTCCAGCTCGCTCGCCGCCTCCGCCCAGAAAGCCTCCGGCTCCTCCACGCTGCGCCGGTACATCGCCTCGTACTCTTCCACGCTCCCCACGCGAGCCTTCGCCGCGAACTCCGCCGGCGGAGCAAACACCCGGTTCTCCCGCAGCAGCGACTCCACATTCGTTCCAACCGATGTCTGCACGCCCATCCCCATAGTCGCAGTGCCGCCGTCGTATCATCGACAACTTCGCTCTAACTCAGATGAACGAAACCCCCCGCGCGATGGTTTTCTTTGTCGCTCGGGCCCGCTCACTGCGCCGTCGCCTCACCGAACGGAACTATCCGCGACCTCACCTCCAGCTTGTGGAAGTTGCGATAGCTGGCCTTGAACGTCCACACAATCGGATGGAATGTACCCCGTCCGCTGGCAGTACGCGAGGTGATCGTGGCCGGCATCCAGAAGCTCTTCCCATCCAGCACCACCGGCGCATAGTCCACAGAGAGCGCCCACTCGCCCACAATCGCCCCGTAGCCCATCTCGTCTCCGGGAATGATGGTGTGATGCGGAGTCGTCAGTTCCATCCGTGTAATCTGCATGGTTGCGCGGTCGATATAGACCTGCCCTCGTCCGTTCTCCTGCAGCAGGCAGCCGCCTTTGTTCTCTGGAGTCAGCACGCTCGCGAAGCGGATGACGATTGGCGCCCGCGCATCGTTCCGCTTGGCGCGCTCCAGCGTGTAGTTCATGCAGGATTGCTGGCTCAGCGACACCACGGCCAGTCCACCCTCGAACGCCCCGCGCACAATCGACGGCCCGCCAATCTCCTGCGTTGTTGCCGGCCGCCCATTCACCGTCTTCACCTCGCGCGACTCCTCGAGCGTTGTCGTATGGTCGGCGTTCACAACGCGCTTCAGGCGGAAGACGGAATCCGTAACCGTCTCCTGATCGTGTATGTCCGGAACCATCCGCGACACCACATGCTCGTCGCAGAAAAAGCTCGGCACGCCCGAATCGTACTGGCTCAGATTGCTCTCCAGCCGCTGCAGAATCTCCTCCAGCTCCGGCGTCTCCGTCTTCTGCGTGGATGCCTGCCCCTTCTGCGCCGTCGTCTCTGTCGTCTGCGCCGTCCCAGTGCGCAACCCCACCACAGCGCCCAGCAGCCCCGCAACCGCAATCCACCGTCCTCTGCCCAGTCGCCAACCTCTCATCCGCAACCTCCCGGCCTTTCCGCTGACTCGCTAACCCGCCGACTCGCTGACTCGCCGACTCGCCGTTCTTCTCACGCATACCGCTTCTGGTGCCACTCCCACGCGCTTGCCACAATCGTGTCCAGATCGGCAAACTGCGGCCTCCACCCCAGCTCCCGCTTGATCTTCTCCGAACTAGCCACCAGCACCGCCGGATCGCCCGCCCGCCGCGCACACTCTTCCACCGGGATCGCCTTCCCCGTCACCCGCCGCACCGACTCGATCACCTCCCTCACCGTGAATCCCTGCCCATTGCCGATGTTGTAAATCACCCTGTCGCGCTCTTTCAGCGCGGCCAGCGCCAGCAGATGCGCGTCCGCCAGATCGCGCACATGGATGTAGTCGCGGACGCAGGTCCCATCGCGCGTCGGATAGTCCTCGCCAAAGATCTTGATGCTCTTCCGCCGTCCCAGAGCCACATCCAGCACCAGCGGGATCAGGTGCGACTCCGGCTCATGCGCCTCGCCGTACCCTTCCATCGCTCCCGCCACATTGAAGTAGCGCAGGCTGGCGTATCGCAGCCCATGGATGCGGTTGAACCACCGCAACATCTCTTCCACCATTAGCTTGCTCTGGCCGTACGCGTTGGTCGGCGCCAGCCGCGCGTCCTCCAGGATCGGTGTCTTCTCCGGCTCGCCGTAGCACGCCGCCGTCGAGCTGAACACCAGCCGCTCGTGCCCGGTCGCCAGCATCGCCTCCAGCAGTGTCAGCGTCCCCGCCGTATTGTTGCGAAAGTAGATCTCCGGCTTCTCCATGCTCTCGCCCGCCTCGATCAGCGCCGCAAAGTGCATCACTCCATCGAACCGCCCCGTCCGCAGCGTCTTCTCCATCAGCGCCCGGTCGGCCACGTCGCCCTCCACGAACTCCGCCCCCGCAGGGACCGCCGTCCGCTTGCTGTGGCACAGGTTGTCGTAGATCGTCACCCCATCCCCGCCCGCCAGCAGAAGCCGCGCCACCGTCCCGCCGATATATCCTGCACCGCCTGTCACCAGAATCCGCATCGTTTCTCCCCGCGTTCGTTTGCAGCTACAACCAAAGTATAGGGACTCCAGCGCAAAAAAGAGTGATTCCCAGTAAACCCGGGTTAAGGCAAAATGAACGGGTGTACGCAACATCTCGAAAGGAGGACGAGAAGGATCTCGAAAAGAGGACGAGAAGGATCTCAAAGGAGGACGAGAAGGCAAACGCAATCGCGCCATCTTCACACCCTGCGGGAAAACTCCTGATTTTGTCTTTCGGAGGGAGCAGGGGGCTTCAGCCCCCTGAGGATGCCTGATGAAATCAAGGGGCTTTAGCCCCGGGCCTTTTGCTCGAAGCGCCAAACAACCTTTTTTTCGCAGCCATCTTCACCCCCTGGCAAAATGCGCCAGCCCGAATCTAACTTGATTCAGTCCTTCTATCGGCCAGCGCATCAAATCAGTAAACGAACCACTGAAATCGCCTTCTCAATCCGTTGTTTCTTTGTGCTTTGCACATGATTCCAGGAGCCACCCGCTTTATTGAGTGTCCCTGGTAACGCAATTTGTTACCCCAGCGTCTCAGATTGCGTCATACTTAAGATATGCAGCCGCTCTCTTGCAGGGCGAGCCGTTGAAGGACTGTCCGCCTATGGAAATGCCACCCAGGAGCGACGAACTCACCAAGCCGAAGGACGTGCAGTTTGCCCATTTCGGCGTTCTAGAGACCGGTAGCCAGAGCAAGCAGTCACTCTTCGTCTCCGTGATGATCAATATAGCTGTTCTGTTCGTCTTCATTGTCATCAGCGCTGCCGCCAAAAAGTCTATCGACAACCGCCATCTGCTCACAACACTCACCGAGCCGGTCGTCGCCAAGAAGGTCGAGCCGATCAAGCCAAAGTTCGTCCCGCCCCCGCCGCCCCCGCCGCCCGTTCTTCCCAATGTCCCCAAAATCGAAGTGCAGCTTCCCAGAATCGTTGTGGTGAAGACGCCAGACGTACCCAAACCGCCCGAGGTCAAGATGGACGCGCCCAAGCCCGTCATCAATGCGCCCGTGCCAACTAGGGCAGTCGCCATGGCTGCCCCGCAGGTGGTAAACCTCGCCGCCAGGCCCCAGGCCGCTTCCGTGCCCAACAACGACGCCCATCCCTCCGCCGTACGACTGGGAAATCCAACCAGCCCCCTCAACAACCTCCACGGCCCCGCCGTCTCCAGCGTCAATCTCGGAGCGGGCTTTGCCGGCATGAACTCCGCAAACACCGGAAACGGCCCGCGCTCCACCAAGGTCGTTCTCGGCAATGGCTCCCCCGGAGGAACCAGCATCCGAGGAAACAGCGTCATTCAGAACGTCGGCATCCCCCACGGTGTCCCCGCTGCCACAGGAGTCAGCCAGGCTGTCAGCCAGGTCAATCTCGCGCAGAACACGCCGCCCCCCCCCCCCAAACCCGTCCCCGTCGCCTCCCTGATCCAGCCAAAGCCGGCCAAGGTCACCGCCAAGCCCAAGCCGGAGTACACCGCCGAAGCGCGTCAGTTGCACATCGAGGGAGTAGTCACCCTCCGCATACGGGTTTCGCCGGCTGGCGTGGTCGAGGTGCTGGGAGTCATCAGCGGCCTTGGCCACGGCCTCGACGAGAGCGCAAAACGCGCCATTTTAGCCACAAAATTTGAGCCCGCCACCGATGGCTACGGCCATGCCGTCGCTTGGGATGGAATCGTCAATGTCACCTTTCAGCTCGCGGGGTAACAACTATGTCCGTCGCCAGGTCGCTCGTACCTTTTGTGTCAATCTTCTTTTGTGCCAATCGCTTCACCAACACGCGCTTCACGAATACGCTAGTTCTACATAAGTAAGATAGCGACCGAGTGGTCGCCTCAGGGAGCCGTAAATCATGATTTCCCGTTCAAGATCCGTCGCCGGTCCGCTTCTGGCGTTTCTCCTCGCAACATCGCTTCCTGCCATGGCCGCTGTGGGGATGCCCTCCATCTTTGGTAAGAAAAAGCCCACCCAGGACACCATGCCCGGACGCAAACCCACCGCCGCCCAGTATGCCTTGATCGACAAGGCAATCCTGCGAGAGAAAGTGGTCGTCAAGACAGTCAAGGAACGCGCACCCCTGGTCGAGACATACATCCAGAACATGAAACCGGACCCCGTCCTCTCCCAGGTCCCACAGAGTGACCAGCACTTCCTCGCACGCGTCGACTTCAGCAAGGTCATCAACGACGACAGTTACAAAGACAACAAGGGGAACTTCGCGGCCAAGAAGGGCCGACTCGGGTCTTTCAAAAACTCCCTCAACGCTCTCACTGGCATCTCATACAGTCTTCGTCTCACCTTCCATGAGTCCGGCTTCGTCCAGATGATCCTCATGGACTCCAACAACTTCGACCGCCAGCACTACTCCTTCACCTTCATCCGAAACGACTTCCTCGGTAACGTCCCCACCGCCGTCTTCGACGTCACCCCCTCCAACCCCAGACGAGACTACGGCCGCTTCTTCGGACGCATCTGGATCGAGACCAGGAGCGGCAACATCGTCCGCTTCAACGGCGACTTCTCCGGCTCCATCGCCACCATGAAGGAGTTCTACCACTTCGACAGTTGGCGCACCAACGTGCAGCCGGACCTCTGGCTCCCCACCTCCTTCTATGTCGAGGAAAGCGACCCAAAGAGCACCACCAGCACCCTCAAGTTCAAGGCCATTAACTCCGTCTGGGGTTACGCCCTCAAGGTTCCGCCAACCGATGCCGAGAACACCTCCCTCGATGTCGTCAACGCCCAGGACGTCTCCAACGATGCTCCCGATCTCAGCCCCCTCGGCGCACAACGCGAGTGGGTGCAGCAGGCCGAGGACAACGTCATCGATCGCCTCTTCCAGGCCGGCCTCCTCGATGCCCCAAGCGACTTCGACCATACCCTCGAAGCCCTCGCTGGCAACATCCTCGTCTACAACAACATCCAGCTCAGCCGGCCCATCCGTGTGCGCACTCTGCTCACGGAACCGCTCGAGTCCCTCGCCGTCGGCAACACCATCATCGTCTCCAAGGGGCTGCTCGATACCACCAGCATCGTCACCGCCGACGGCGCACAGCAGACAGGCAACCTCAACGCCATCCTCGCCTTCCAGCTCGCCCACATCATCCTCGGTCATCGCCTCGACACCAAGTTCGCCTTCAACGACCGGCTCCTCTTTCCCTCCACCTCCGTCTTCGAGCGCATCCCCATGCACCATACCGAGGCAGACAACGCCGAAGCAGCCAAGAAAGCGATGCAGTTGCTAACCGTCAAGGAACTCGCGGACAGTCAGAAGTACTTCGGCCTCTATCTGCAACAGCTCCAGTTGCGAGTCAAGTCCCTCACCGCACTCAATCAGCCCATGATCGGCGACGGCCTCATCAAAAGCGACACCGACAACAGCTTCTGGATGGCCGCCATGGTTCCCAAGGGAATCAAGCTCGACATGAAGGACCTCAAGCAGCAGGCCGCCATGCCGCTCGCCGCCTTCCTCCGCTTCGACCCCTGGACCGATCAGCTCATCCTCATGCACACCACCTTCGAGCCCCTCATCAGCGACCGCGACAAGATGCCATTCGAGGTTGAGCCCGTCTACCTCAAGCTCAACTACTTCAAATCCCCTTCGGCTACGCCAGCTCCCGCAAACGCATCGCCAGACGCCACCGCCGCACCGGCGGACGCCACCGCCGCACCTCCGGCTGTCCAGCAGCAGGCCCCGGCGGCAGCCCCAACCCAGTAGCTCTTTCCCGGACTGCGTTGCTGGCGACGCTTCTTGCCGCCGGTTTCCACACCCGGTGACTCACATCGTCCGTGAAGCACTTTGCATCACTTTTTCCCGGAGTCGAAATGCGCAAGTCCCTGTTGATCATCGCCTGGCTGGCCGCACTGATCGCCCTCCCCGCCATCGGGTGGGCACAGGCGATGCCCACCGCCACTGGCATGGGAAAAACGCAGGTCGGCGCGGCATTCAGCTTCGCCATCCCGGACTTCTGGACACAGCAGTACAATAGCGATCCACAGTATGCGTATCAGTCTATCGGGGGGGTTACGGGTTACGGTGACTATGACTTCACCCAGCACTTGGGCGTCGAAGGAGACTTCCACTGCCTCTGTCTCGTCACCTCTCTCGACCGCGCCGAGCTTAGCTATCTCGTCGGCCCCAGAGTCATGCTTCCCTTTCGCCGGTTCATCATCTACGGAAAAGCCCTGGGTGGCATCCGCGATCTCTTCATCCAGGAGCAGCAGGACAACCACGGTGTCCCCAGCGGCAGCAACATCGGTTACTCCATCGGCGGTGGTCTCGACATCATCTACAGCCGGAAAATCGTCATCCGCGCCGTCGATTACGAGAGCCAGAGCTGGCCCGGATACGCCTCCAACGGCATCTCCCCCTCCGTCTTTACCTTCGGCGTTGCCTATCGCTTCAGCCACTGATCGCGCGCCTGCCGTAAGACGCGTGTCCCCATCCGCAATGATAGAATCGCTCTCCGTGTTCTCAGTTCGCTCCCACCCTCGCACTTCCCTCGCCATCGGCTGGCTGGCCCTCGCCATGCTGCTCGGCAGCTCCTCCCTCCTGCGCGCACAGGCCAACCCAACCGCCGCCCGCGCCGGTGACCTCCAGATCGGCGTCGGATACACCATCGCAAAACCAGACTACGGCCAGCAGAACTTCCAGGGCCTCGCCGCCTACGCCGACTTCGATCTCCGCTCCCATCTCGGCCTCGAAGCCGAGTTCCATCAGGTCTCCTCCTCCTCAGGAAACCAGTCCTATCAGCGGTCCTACGACGTCGGAGGACGCTACTTCCGCGCCTATGGCCACCTCATCCCATACGTCAAAGTCATGGTCGGGCTAGGAAACTTCAACTATCCATTTGGCCAAACCAACCTCGCCTACAACCTCTACGCCGCGGGCCTCGGCGCCGACTATCGCATCCGCCCCTCCCTCAGCCTGCGCGCCGAGTACGAAATGCAGCGCTGGTCCGGCTTCACCAACGGCGGCCTCAACCCCCAGCTCGTCACCCTCGGCCTCGCCTACCACTTCGCCAACAATCCCCATTCCAAATAAGCGCTAAGGGGTAGTGGTAAGTGCACTGCGAATCGCGTCGTCATTCCCCCTCGCGCCGTCATTCTCGCGCAGCCACCCCTCGCCGTCATTCCCCCGCGTCGTCATTCTGGCGCAGCCCCCCGCGCCGTCATTCTGGCGCCCCCCCCGCGCCGTCATTCTGGCGCAGCCAGAATCTCCGTATTTGCTTTTGCTCTTTTCGTCCGCCGGGTGCCCCAGGTGCCTCGCTTTTGGGCACCTGGGAGAGCCGCAAAATCCCCAGAAAATCCCCTTGTCAAGCCCCTCGAACCCCCAAAATCCCCCTAACCCGCACCATCCAAACGACATAATTCTTTTCAAAAGTTGGCATACTAGTTTCCCTCCATCCCATATAATTAAAACAGTAAGCAAATCCAAGCAGACCCGGCCAGCCGCCGGGTCTTTGCATTTAACCCTCAACCGCAGAGTCGAAGTCCAGACTTAGTCCAGACCTGATCCAGACTTAGTCCAAACTTAACATGCCTTTTTTGAACACTTTAGACTTTTTTGCACACAAAAGGAAAATCCGCATGACCGACACAATAGAACCCACCGTATCCACCATCAAGCGCTTCCTCTGCCGTCACGTCCACACCTCGGGCCGCCGCTGCGGCTCCCCCGCCCTGCGCGGCGAGCAGTTCTGTTACTACCACCACACTACCCGCCGCCCCGCCCCGCGCCATCGCGGCGTCCACCCCGCCCAGGCCGTCTTCGAGCTGCCCGCCATCGACGACCGCGCCGGCGTCCAGTTCGCCCTCGCCCAGATCCTCAACCGCATCGCCAGCGACCAGCTCGACCACAAGCGCTCCGGCCGCCTCCTGCACGGCCTCTTCATCGCCAGCCGCAACCTCCCGCGCGATCCTCGCCCCGCAGCACGCACCGCCAGCCGAAGCTCCGCCCAAAACGACAGCCGCGACTCCGCGCGCGACTCCAGCTCAAGCTCCTTCTCCATCCACGACCTCCTCTCCGGCCGCGAATCCAGCCCCAAAGAATCCATCCCCGAAGACCCCATCTCCGCCGACCCCATCTCCGGCGACACCAGAGCAAACAATCCCGACGACCTGGTCGAAGAGCTCATCCTCGATGAAGACCTCGGCCCCATCGCCCCCATCGCCGAGATCCCCACCCCAGAGGCCGCCGCCGCGGCAGCCCGCGCCGCAGCCCAGGCCCGCGCAGCCAAAGAAATAGCAGCCCACGCCGCCCGCAGCGCCGCCGCACGCGAAGCCATCCAAAGAGACTTCGCCCGCTTCCAGCAGGAAAACGGCTTCCCCGCCCAACCCCCAGACCCCGACCCCACAGAGCCAGACCCCGACCCCAATCCCTCTTTGTTGTCATCCCGCAGCGCAGCCGGGGTCCCCGGCGAGCGGTCGTTGCTCGCTGGGGTGGGAGCGGAGGGATCTGCTTCTCCGCAGCCCAGCAACCCCCAAACAACAACCAACAACCAGCAACCAACAACCGTCCTCCCCTCCCTCCAAGCCACCGCCAGCACAAAACGAAACCGCCCCGCATCTCTTCGAAGAGATGCGGGGCGGTTGCACATTGAATCCAGTCAACCCACTCTAGAAGTGGTACGCCACGCCAAGCGTCGGCATGGAGAGGATCTCATAGCGGTTTGTTACGATGTTGGTCTCGCCGAAGGCCGGCGTCTTCACCAACAGGCCCCGGTACTCGACGCGAATGTCGAAGCTCGGGCTCAGCTCATACGCCAGCCCGCCGCCAAACAGTCCCGCCAGACCCTTCGTCCCCTTGCTGCCCAGCTCTTTCGTCCCATTGTCCAGCACAGGCGTAAAGATTAGCGTGCCGCCTCCAACCTCCAGAAAGGGGTTATACCGCTTGAAGGTCATGCCGAAGACATACGCGCCCGTGCCCTCCTGCATCCGCGAGTGGAACCGGTAGCTGTAGTAGTTGGTCAAGCCAGGAACCACAGGCGCGCCAGGAATGCATCCTCCACCGACGCAATACTTCTGGTTGTTCTGGATGAAGCTGTAGTTCAACTCCAGAGCGCTGTGCGGTGTCAGCATGAAACGGTAGCTGGTCAGCAGACCCAGTGCGCCGGTTGAATTCGCCACCACGGCCCCAGGTCCGTGGATCGTGGGCCCGAACAGCCCGGTCCCGCTGAAGCTCACGTCCTGCCGGCTCTCCTGCGCAACACAGGCCACCGCCGTCAGCATCAGCACACCCAACAAAATCGTCTTCTTCATTCTTCGGTCTACCCCTTCTTGTTCCTTCGCAACCCGGCCCCGGAACTCGAATGCTATGCTCCTCGCATCGCAACGAACACTGGCGCGGTCACTGCAAACATTGTACCTGTAGCCCGTGCCCTGTGCAGTGTCGCGCCACGCAGAAAGGCCGGAGAGTCAAACAACTCCCCGGCCTTTCTGTCAAATCATGGTCTGATATTACTGTGCAGGTGGTGCCGGTGGTGGTGCGCCAGCTCCACCGCCGCCGCCAGGTCCGCGGCCCTGTGGCATCGCATCGTACTTGGCCGCCTGGTCAGCGGTCAGAAGCGCCTTGATCGCGGCATGCTGTTCCGTGCGAATCGCCGTCATCTTCGTGCGCATGTCCGGGTCCTGAGCGGTCCGCAATGCAGTGATCTTCGCGGCATCGGCTTCCAGGATCGGCTTGATCTTGGCCTGCTGGTCGGCAGACAACGTCAGAGCGGTGGTCAGTGAGGCCAGTTGGGCATCCGGTGTCATCATGCCGCGACCGCCGCCGCCGCCGCCCGGTGCTCCGCCGCCGGCCTGCGCCAGCATCGGCGTCGCGCATAGCGCGGCGCTACACAAAGCCACTGCGCCGACGCGCATGGCATATCTTGCAATCAGATTCATCTTCATTGGCTGCTCTCCCGTGTCGCTTCCGGCTTAACTCTCCGGCGGACAAGTCTAACGCTACAGACGTACAAACCGCCACTCCGGACGCACGGGGGGCCAAGAATTGTTTGTGCTTGACAGAAATCAGGAGTGGCCTTTGCTCGCCAGTTCCGCTTCAACCCGCTCGCTCTGCCTGAAAGCAATAGGGATCGCCGTGCGCCGCCGCGTACGCCTCCACCACCTTCAGGAATGCCACCGCCGCGTGCGACAGGCTCGCCTGACGTCGGTACACCAACCGAAGCCTGCGTTCCAATTGCAGCTCCCGCACCCGCACCCGCACCAGCGCCCCGCTCGCCAGTTCGGTCCGCACCGTCAGCCCCGGCACCAGAGCAACTCCGTTGCCCATCTCCACAAACCGCTTGATCGCCTCCAGCGACGGCAGTTCCACTCCCATCCGAAGCGGCGTCTTGTGCCGCCGGAACGTCTCGATCACCTTCTGCCGGTGCGGAGAACTGATATTGTGTGCAATAAAATTCTCTGCCCCAAGCTCCCGGATCGAAACCTCGCCCACCTTGGCCAGAGGATGCTTCGGATTCACCACCAGGTCCAGCTCATCGCGATACACCACCACCGACCGGATCGCCGCGTCGTCCGGCCGGAAGCTCAGCACGCCGATCTCCACCGAGTGCACCAGCACGTCGTCCGCGATGCGGCTCGCCAGCGACCGCTGCACCGTCACCTTGATCCGCGGATTCCGCCGCCGGAACTCATCCAGCAGTGGCAACAAATAAAGACACGTGTACTCGTTCGCCGCAATGTTCAGCCGCCCGCGATGCAGCTCCCGCAACTCGTTCAGCGCGCCCGCTGCCTCCGTCCGCAGATTCAGCAGCTTCATCGCGTATTCGCGCAGCACTTCGCCCGCGTCCGTCAGCGTCCCGTCGCGCGACGACCGCTCCAGCAGCACCTCGCCCAGCTCCGCCTCCAGCTTGGCGATCGCCTGGCTCACCGCCGGCTGCGTGCGATGCAGCCGTGTCGCCGCCCGCGAAAAACTGCGCTCCTCCGTCACCGCAAGAAACGTCTCCATCTGAAAAAGATCCATCGCCGCACACCCTCCCCAAGCGCAATCCTCTCGCTCGACCGCGAATGATTCAATTAGAAATAATAATACCTGCGCGAAACACTATAAGCCTGAGTTATTCTAATACCCAAGGAGCCGAGGTCGAACCCATGTCCGTGACAGATCCCCAGATCCCCCATGTTGTCCCGCCGCAACCCGACCGCATCATCTTCTTCGACACCACCCTGCGCGACGGAGAGCAGTCCCCCGGATGCGTCATGCACGGCAATGAAAAGCTGCGCATGGCCCACCAGATCGCCGCCCTCGGCGTCGATGTCCTCGAGGCCGGTTTCGCCATCGCCTCCGAGGGCGACTCCGAATCCATCCGCAACATCGCCCGCGAAGTCGGGACGGCACGCGGCCCTATCATCGCCTCGCTCGCCCGCGCCAAGCGTGAAGACATCGAGGCCGCCGCACGCTCCATCGAGCCCGCCGCCCGCGGTCGCATCCACACCTTCCTCTCCACATCCGACCTGCATCTCGCCGCCAAGCTCAAGATCACCCGCGCCCAGGCCCTCGACCAGATCGCCGAGATGGTCGCTCTCGCACGCACATACTGCGACGACATCGAGTTCTCCCCCGAGGACGCCACGCGCACCGACCCCGATTTCCTCGTCAAGGTCTGCGAGGCCGCCATCCAGGCCGGTGCCACCACCCTCAACCTTCCAGACACCGTCGGCTACTGTCTCCCGCAGGATTACGCCGGAATGTTCCGCATGGTGCGCGAACGAGTCCCCGGAATCCGCGGAGCCAATGGAGAAGACGCCATCGTTCTCTCCGCGCACTGCCACGACGACCTCGGCCTCGCCGTCGCCAACTCGCTCGCCGCCATCCAGTCCGGAGTCCGCCAGGTCGAGTGCGCCATCAACGGCATCGGCGAACGCGCCGGCAACGCCTCCCTCGAAGAGCTTGCCGCCATCCTCGTCACCCGCCACGACCAGCTCCCCTTCTGCAACAACATCGTCATGAACCAGCTCTATCCCACCAGCCAGATGCTCGCCACATGCATCAGCTTCGGCGCCGCGCCCAACAAGGCCATCGTCGGAGCCAACGCCTTCGCCCACGCCGCCGGAATCCATCAGCACGGCGTCATCGCCAACCCGCTCACCTACGAGATCATGACGCCGCAATCGGTCGGCGTGCCTCACGACTCGCTCGTCCTCGGCAAGCACAGTGGCCGCCGCGCCCTGGAGCATCGCCTCATCGCGCTCGGCCACAACCTCACCCACGCCGAACTCGACGCCGTCTACCACCGTTTCACCGAACTCGCCGACCGCAAAAAAACCATCTACGACCAGGACCTCATCGGCCTGCTCAAACCGGAGAAGGCTGCGGTATCTGCCTGACCCTTTACGCTCGTCATTCTGGCCGAAACTCAGAATCTCTGTAGTTCGCTTTTGCTTGCTTAATCCGTAATTTGGTCTTCGCTTTTGCAGTTCCTTGTTCTAGATCGGTTCCATCGGTGTCAATCGGTGTTAAGCCTTTGCCCTTAGGAGTAAGTCAATGCGTCTCAAGATAGCCATTCTCGCCGGCGACGGCATCGGCCCCGAAGTCACCAACGAAGCCGTCAACATCCTCCGCGCCGTCGCCGAATTCGGCGGCCACGACTTCTCCTTTGTCCCTCTGCTCCTCGGCGGAGTCGCCATCACGGCCACCGGCTCGCCACTGCCCACCGCCACCCTCGACGCCTGCCTCGAATCCGACGCCGTCCTGCTCGGTGCGGTTGGCGACAAAAAATTCGACGCGCTCTCCCCGGACAAGCGTCCCGAGGCCGGCCTGCTTCAGATTCGCCACGCCCTCGGCGGCTTCGCCAACCTGCGCCCATCCATCGCCTACCCCGCGCTCTCGGCCAACTCGCCCCTGCGCCCCGAGGTCACCGAAGGCGTGGACATCCTCTTCGTCCGCGAGCTGCTCGGCGGCCTCTACTTCGGCTCCCCGCGCGAGTGGAACAAGTCCACCGGCGAGGCATGGAACACCATGCGCTACACCAAGGCTGAAGTCGCCCGCGTCGCCAAGGTCGCATTCGAACTCGCCAGCAAGCGCCGCAAGAAAGTCACCTCCGTCGACAAAGCCAACGTCCTCGAAGTCTCCCAGCTCTGGCGCGCGACTGTGACTGAAGTGGCGAAGGACTACCCCTCCGTCACCCTCGAGCATCAGCTCGTCGACTCCATGGCCATGCACCTCATGAACATCCCGCGCAACTTCGACGTCGTCCTCACCGAGAACCTCTTCGGCGACATCCTCACCGACGAGGCCTCCATCATCACCGGATCGCTCGGCATGTTGCCCTCGGCCACCATCGGCGGCGCGGTCAACCTGTACGAGCCCGTCCACGGCTCCGCTCCCGATATTGCGGGCACAGGCAAGGCCAACCCCCTCGGCGCAATCCTCACCGCCGCCATGGTCCTCCGCTACTCCGCCAACCTCGAACAGGACGCCGCAGCCATCGAATCCGCCGTCCGCAAGGTCCTCGCCGACGGCAATCGTACCGCCGACATCGCACGCGGAAATGCATCCGGCCAACACCTCGTCTCCACCACCGAGATGGGCAAACTCGTCCACCAGGCGCTCGCTCAGTCCATCGACCAGCGCCAGTCCATGCACGCCGTCTAACCATTGACCCGTCGTCATTCTGGCGAAGCCAGAATCTCTGTATTGGTTTTTGTTCTTGCACTTGCTGTTGTTTGTTTTTTGTTTGTCATCGCGTCGGATCTGCTTCTACAAAATGCGCCTCCTCCTCCAACTCGCCGCCGCTCTTCTTCTCCTGACCACGCTCGCCCCCGCGCAGGCAGTCAGGAAGCCCAGGCCCAGGCCCGCGCCCGAAAACGTCGAATGGATCTGGCAGTACACTCCCGACGACACCAACAAACAAGGCCGCGAGAACGACCTCGTCCAGGACGAGCGCTTCCGTCCCTTCCTCGACCAGTTCCTCACCGCTCCGCAGACCTTCTGGGGCGCTCCCGTCAACGGCAAGTATCGCTCGCTCGCCAGCACCGCGCTCGACCACCTCACCGTCCCCGGCAGCGTCCTTGCCGACGAGAACCGCTACATCTCCATCTCCGGCTGTGTCGTCCACTTCTGTCCCGCGCGCGGCCTGTTATGGATCGATCTCAACGGCGCGCATCATCTCGTCGTCTTCGCCGCCATCGACTGGATCAAGGCGGACAAGCCCACCAGCGATCCCGCCGCCGAGTACACCCTCTGGCTCTTCCCCAACGATTCCCTCAGCGGCGCGCAGCATCCGCCCGCCGCTCTCCTCCATGCCATCGCCCGCTGGGCGGCCCAGCCGCTCCCCGGCTCCGCCATCGTGCAGAACATCACCCACGCCATCCTGGTCGATCCCGACGGCACGCCCCACGAACTCGCGCCCTCAACCCTCGGCGTCGCCCCACCCCCAGCTATCTCTGAACCGAAAGCGAATCCATGAACAATAATCCCCGCACCCTCTTCGAAAAAGTCTGGCAGCAGCATCTCGTCGCCTCGCCCGCCGGCGAGCCCGCGATCCTCTACATCGATCTCCAGCTCGTCCACGAGGTCACCTCGCCGCAGGCATTCGACGGCCTCCGCCTCGCCAGCCGCAAGGTCCGCCGTCCCGACCGCACCGTCGCCACCGTCGATCACAACGTCCCCACCACCTCCGTCGCCGACCGCCTTAACATCGTCGACCAAACCTCCTCGCGCCAGGTCGAAGCCCTCCGCCGCAACTGCGCCGAATTCGGCATCGAGCTCTTCGACGTGCAGTCTCCCTCGCAGGGCATCGTCCACATCATCGGCCCCGAGCTTGGCCTCACCAAGCCCGGCATGACTATCGTCTGCGGAGACTCGCACACCTCCACCCACGGGGCCTTCGGCGCGCTCGCCTTCGGCATCGGCACCTCCGAGGTCGAGCACGTCCTCGCCACCCAGACCCTCCCCCAGGACAAGCCAAAATCCTTCCGCATTAACGTCGATGGCACGCTCGCCACCGGCGTCACCGCCAAGGACATCGTCCTGCACATCATCGGCCACATCGGCACCGCCGGAGCCACCGGCTGCGTCGTGGAGTACGCCGGTTCGGCCATCCGCGCCCTCTCCATGGAAGGCCGCATGACCATCTGCAACATGAGCATCGAGGCCGGTGCCCGCGCCGGAATGATCGCCCCAGACGACACCACCTTCGCCTACCTCAAGGGCCGCCGCTTCTCCCCCGGCACAATTTCAATAGATTGTCATTCTGAGCGCAGCGAAGAATCCCCGCATTTGTCTTCGTCCAAAGTCGACGAATCCATCTGGAACCAAGCCGTCTCCCACTGGCGTTTGCTCGCCACTGACCCCGGCGCAATCTTCGATCGCGAGCTCGTCATCAACGCCGCAGACATCACCCCCACCGTCTCCTGGGGCACATCGCCCGGCATGGTCACCGGCATCAACTCCACCGTCCCGCTCGCCGACCCCAACGCCAGCGACGCCGACCGCAAGGCCTTCGACCGCGCCCTCGAATACATGGGCCTCACTCCCGGCCAGCCCATCCAGCAGATCCCCATCGACTGCGTCTTCATCGGCTCCTGCACCAACGGCCGCATCGAGGACCTGCGCGCCGCCGCCGCCGTCGTTCGCGGCTACCACGTCGCCACCACCGTCCGCACCATGGTCGTCCCCGGCTCGCAAGCGGTCAAAGCCCAAGCCGAATCCGAAGGCCTCGACCGCATCTTTAAAGACGCAGGCTTCGCCTGGCGCGAGCCCGGCTGCTCCATGTGTCTCGCCATGAACCCCGACATCCTCCAGCCCGGCGAGCGTTGCGCCAGCACCAGCAACCGCAACTTCGAAGGCCGCCAGGGCCGCGCCGGCCGCACCCACCTTGTCAGCCCCGCAATGGCCGCCGCCGCCGCCATCACCGGCCACTTCACCGACATCCGCACCTGGAACTTCAAGGAGAAATCATGACTCCCTTCGCCTGTCATTCCCGCTCCTTTGTTTGTCATTCCCGAAGGGAATCTGCTTCTGTCGTTGCTTTTGTCTTTACCAGCAACCAGCAACCAACAACCAGCAACCGTTCCGAAGGAACCCTATGATCGCCATCAACACACTCACCTCCGCCGCCGTCCCGCTCCCCCGCCCCAACGTGGACACCGACCAGATCATCCCCAAGCAGTTCCTCAAGCGCATCGAGCGCACCGGCTACGGCGAATTCCTCTTCTACGACTGGCGCCGCATCCAGGATGGCGCGCAGGCCGGCCAGCCCGACCCCGCCTTCATCCTCAACGACCCCCGCTACTCCGGCGCGCAGATTCTGATCGCCAGCAAGAACTTCGGCTGCGGCAGCTCCCGCGAGCACGCGGCGTGGGCGCTGACGGATTACGGCTTCCTCGTCGTCATCGCACCCAGCTTCGCCGACATCTTCTTCTCCAACGCCGGCAAGAACGGCATGGTCCTCGTCCGCCTCCCCGAGTCCGACGTCGAACTCCTAACCGCGCGCAGCACCGCCAACCCCAATTACCAGATCACCATCAACCTCGAAGCCCAGACCGTCACCGACCGAAGCAAGGCTTCAGCGCGACATTCGACATCGACCCATTCCGCAAATATTGCCTGCTCAACGGCCTCGACGACATCGGCCTCACCCTGCGCCACGCCGCCGCCCTCGACGCCTTCGAGTCCCACCACAACGCCGAATTCTGGCTCACCCCGAGGCCCGCAAATGCCTAACAATATCAAATCCGCGCAGCAGCATAAGGAGTCACACGATGGCAAACAAATCACAGAGCATCAACATCCCCACCCTCACCGGAGCAGAAATCGTCTGGGCAACCCTCGCCGGCGAGGGCGTATCCACCGTCTTCGGCTATCCCGGCGGGGCCATCCTTCCCGTCTACGATGCGCTGCGCAAGTTTCCCATCCACCACGTCCTCGTCCGCCACGAGCAGGGCGCGGCCCACATGGCCGACGGATACGCGCGCGCATCCGGCCGCGTCGGCGTCGCCGTCGCCACCTCCGGCCCCGGTGCCACCAATCTCGTCACCGGCATCGCCACCGCCATGCTGGACTCCATCCCCATCGTCTGCATCACCGGCCAGGTCTCCTCCAAGCTCCTCGGCACCGATGCCTTCCAGGAGATCGACATCACCGGCATCACCCTGCCCATCACCAAGCACAACTTCCTCGTCACGCGCCCGGAAGACATCGCGCCCACCATCCGCAAGGCCTTCCAGATCGCCGTCGCCGGCCGTCCCGGCCCCGTGCTGGTCGACATCACCAAGGACGCGCAGCAGGCCTCCGCGCCCTTCGACTTCGCCGCCGCCGCGCCCGCCGCGCATCGTCCGCATCCCATGCTGCGCGCCGAAGCCAACTCCATCGAGCAGGCCGCCGAACTGATCGCCGCCGCCAAACGTCCCGTCATTCTCGCCGGCCACGGCGTCCTCATCTCCGAGGCCGAATCCCAGCTCCTCGCCTTCGCCGAGCGCCGCCAGATTCCCGTCGCCAGCACTCTCCTCGGCCTCGGCTGCTTCCCCACCGGCCATCCTCTCGCCCTCGGCATGATGGGCATGCACGGCGAGTCCTGGGTCAACAAGGCCATCCAGCAGTCCGACCTCCTGCTCGCCTTCGGCATGCGTTTCGACGACCGCGTCACCGGCACGCTCGCCACCTACGCTCCCCACGCCAAAAAGATCCACGTCGAGATCGACCCCGCCGAGATCGACAAAAACGTCCACGCCGATGTCGCCCTCATCGGCGACCTCAAGGCCGTCCTCGAAACCCTCCTTCCCCTCTTGCCTTCAACCAACAACCAACAACCAGCAACCAACAACCCCACGAAGTGGCTCTCCGAGATCGCCGCCCTCAAGGGCGACGCCAGCGTCCGCGACATCATCAACCTCCCCGACAACGGCCATCTCTACGCCGCGCACGTCATCCACGACATATGGAGCGAGGCCAGGGCCTCCGGCCGCCTCGCCCAAACCATCATCGTTACCGACGTAGGCCAGCACCAGATGTGGGAGGCGCAGTACTTCCGCCACGACACGCCCCGCTCGCTCATCACCTCCGGCGGCCTCGGCACCATGGGCTTCGGCTTGCCCGCCGCCATCGGCGCCAAGTTCGCCTGCCCCGAAAAGGATGTCTGGGTCATCGCCGGCGACGGCGGCTTCCAGATGACCGCCTCCGAGCTCTCCACCATCCAGCAGGAGCACATCGCCATCAACATCGCCGTCATCAACAACGGCTTCCTCGGCATGGTCCGCCAGTGGCAGGAGATCTTCTACGACAAGAACTACGAGTGCACGCCCATCCTCTCGCCGGACTTCGTCCTTCTCGCCGCCGCCCACGGCATCGCGGGCTCCCACGTCCACCAGCGCGCCGAAGTCATCCCCACCGTCACCCGCGCCCGCACCAGCGGCCATCCCTTCCTCATCGACTTCCAGGTCGAAAAGGAAGACGGCGTCTACCCCATGATCGCCCCCGGCTCCGCCCTCCACGAGATGGTCCGCCGCCCCGCCGCCAACCCCCTAATCGAACTCCCCGAGGCCGAATAGATGCGCCACATCCAAAACAAACGCGGCTATCTCTCCCAACTTGCTCTCCTCTGCGCGCTCCTCATCGCGCCCTGCGTCTCCCACGCGCAAACCGCCGAAATCCATATCCGCATCGTCAACGGAAAAAACGGCCGCCCAATCAAGGCTGAGACGCTCCGCGTCTGGACCACCAGAAACCACGTCGACGCCGATCTATGGCCCACCGATGCGACCGGCTCGGTCCTCCTCAAAGTCGACGGCAACGCGCAGATCGCATTGGATGAAAATCTGAATGCAAGCTGCCGCACCCTCCCCGCAAACCAGCAAGCCTCTCAGTTCCTCTACTCCGTCGCCGAAATTCTCAACAAAGGAATCGCCACGGATAACACCTGCGGAACCTTCCGCATCACAGCCAAGCCCGGCGAGCTGATCCTCTTCGAGCGTCCATTCACCTTGTTGGAAAAGGTCAAAGGCCAGCCTTCAAGCTAACCGTCAACCACGAACCCCCGAGGTTCTCATGCTCCTTCGCAGCCAACATCCAAGCCAAATCCGGCGACCTCACACCCGCTAACCCGCTAACTTGCTAACTCGCTGACTCGCTTAGAAAGGTCCCAATGCTCCACACCTTCGTAGCCCTAGTTCAAGACAAACCCGGCGTCCTCACCCGTGTCGCCTCGCTCTTCCGCCGTCTCAGCATCAACATCGTCTCGCTCACGGTCGGCGAGAGCGAGCAGCCAGACACCTCGCGCATGACCATCGTCTGCGAGGCGCCCGAGACCGCCGCGCACCGCATCCGCGCCAGCCTCTACAAGCTCGAAATCACCAACGATGTCGACGAGGTCGGCCGCAGCGAAGCCGTCATCCGCGAGCTCTGCCTCATCAAGGTCGCCGCCGGCCCCACCGCGCCCAGCGGCCTGCAATCCCGCTCCCAGATCTTCGAGCTGGCCAACGTCTTCCGCGCCCGCGTCGTCGATCTCGCCCCCGAGTCCATCATGCTCGAAATGACCGGCGGCTCCAGCAAGATCGAGGGCCTCATCCAGGTCCTGCGCGAGTCCGGCTACACCATCCTCGAGATCTCCCGCACAGGCCGCATGGCCATGCGCCGAGGTCTGCACACCAGCCGCGTCCTCAAGGCCCTTGGCCAGGCCAACGGCAGCCCCGACAACCCCGCGCCCAAACCCAAGCCCGCCGCCAAGTCCAAGCCCGAAGAGGACTAAGACACATGAATTCGCACACCGTCTTAAATCCGTTTTGCATCCTTCGTTCTTGATCGGTTTCATCGGTGCAAATCGGTGTTAAGCCTTCATCTCAATTACCATTACATCTAGAGGAAAATCACACACCATGGCAAAGACGTATCACGACGCAGACGCAGACCTCTCTCTCATCCAATCCAAAAAAGTCGCCATCATCGGCTACGGCTCGCAGGGCCACGCCCACGCGCTCAACCTCAAGGACTCGGGCGTTGATGTCCGCGTCGGCCTTCGCGCCGACTCGCCCAGCGCCGCCCGCGCGCGCGCCGCCGGCCTCGTCGTCGATACCGTGGCCAACGTCAGCAAGTGGGCCGACGTCATCATGAACCTCACTCCCGACCAGACCGCCGCCAAGGTCTACCACGCCGAGATCGCGCCCAACATGAAGCCCAACGTCACCCTCATGTTCGCCCACGGCTTCAACATCCGCTTCCGCACCATCACCCCGCCTGCCACCGTCGATATCTCGATGGTCGCGCCCAAGGCTCCCGGCCATCGCGTCCGCGAGGTCTTCACCGAAGGCGGCGGCACGCCGGCGCTCGTAGCCGTGGAGCAGGATGCCAGCGGCACCGCGCTCGCCCTCGCCCTCAGCTACGCCAAGGGCATCGGCGCCACCCGCGCCGGAGTCCTCCAGACCACCTTCACCGAAGAGACCGAAACCGACCTCTTCGGCGAGCA
Organism: uncultured Acidobacteriaceae bacterium; assembly: GCA_963828115.1. Taxonomy (GTDB): domain Bacteria; phylum Acidobacteriota; class Terriglobia; order Terriglobales; family Acidobacteriaceae; genus Edaphobacter. Next base: position 31,889 of record CAWHDN010000025.1, on the reverse strand, counting down.
GGCTGTCCTCTGCGGCGGCGTCTCCGCCCTCATCAAGGCTGGCTTCGAGACGCTCTGCGAGGCTGGCTACCAGCCCGAGCTTGCCTACTTCGAGTGCTGCCACGAGCTCAAGCTCATCGTCGATCTCATCTATCGCGGCGGACTCGAATACATGCGCCACTCCATCTCCGACACCGCCGAGTGGGGAGACTACGTCGCCGGCCCGCGCATCATCACCGCCGACACCAAGCTCGCCATGAAGAAGCTTCTCGACGAGATCCAGGACGGCAGCTTCGCCAAGAAGTTCATCAACGAGAACGAGACCGGCCGCAAGGAGTTTGCACGCATCCGCGCCGCCGAAGCCAGGCATCCCCTCGAGACCGTCGGTGCAAGCCTCCGCTCCGGTATGCCTTTCCTCGATCCCGTCAAGGTCGTCGACGGCGCCGTCGTCAAAGCCTAGTCAACTCCGCAATTCACGCAAACAAAATGGGCCTCTCCGCACTGGAGAGGCCCATTCTCTTTGCCATTGCCTTTGCTCTAATCAGCCTGCCGCAGCATGTGCCCGGTGCGCAGATACCGGCTGTGCCAGCTCAGGCTCTCCGTCAATAAATGCGGAGTGTGCTTCCCGTTCGACAGGCTGGATGCGCGGTTGTAGTAGTCCAGCAGCTCCGCGCGGTAGTCCGGGTGCGAGCACTTCTCGATCACCAGCTTGGCCCGCTGCGTCGGCGACAGTCCGCGCAGGTCGGCCAGCCCCTGCTCCGTCACCACCACGGACACATCGTGCTCCGTGTGGTCCACATGCGAAACCATCGGCACAATCGACGAGATCGTCCCGTTCTTCGCCGTCGACGGTGCCATGAAGATGGACATGAACCCGTTGCGCGCGAAGTCGCCCGACCCCCCGATCCCGTTCATGATGCTCGACCCCATAATGTGCGTCGAGTTCACATTGCCATAGATGTCCGCCTCGATCATCCCGTTCATCGCAATCACGCCCAGCCGCCGGATAATCCCAGGATGGTTCGATATCTCCTGCGAGCGCAGCACAATCCGGTCGCGGAACTCCCCGATCTTCGGGATAAACTCCGCCGTCCCCTCCGGGCTCAGCGAAAACGCCGTGGCCGATGCGCAGGTCATCTTGCCAGACCGCAGCAGGCTCACCAGCCCGTCCTGGATCACCTCTGTGTACGCGGTCAGGCCGTTGAACGGCCCCTCTTCCAGCCCGTACAGCACCGCGTTGGCAATGTTCCCAACCCCGGATTGCAGCGGCAGAAGCGAAGCAGGAAGCCGTCCCTTCTTCACCTCATTGCCCAGAAAATCCAGAATGTTGCCCGCAATCTTTTTCGAGTTCGCATCCGGCGCCTTGAACGGACTGGAGCGGTCCGGCGAGTCGGTAGGCACCACCGCAATGACCTTCTCCATCGGGATCTTCAGGTACGGCTCGCCAATCCGCTGGCTCACCGAGGTCAGTGGAATCGGGTCCCGATGCGGCGGCTTTCCCAGCCCGTAGTACAGGTCGTGCATCCCCTCCAGCTCCATCGGTAACGCCGAGTTGACCTCCAGAATGATCTTCTCCGCGCAGTCGATCCACGTCTGGTTGTTGCCCACAGACGTGCTCGGGATCACCCGCCCGTCCTCCAGGATCGCCGTCACCTCGATCAGCGCCAGGTCCAGCTTGCCCAGAAACCCATACTCGACATACTGCGCAACTTGGCTCAGATGCATGTCGATGTACTGCATCTCGCCGGAGTTGATCAGCTTGCGCGTGATCGGGTCAGACTGATACGGAATCCGCAGCTGCATTCCGCCGGCCATCGCCAGCGCGCCGTCCAGCTCCGGCCCGGTCGAGGCCCCGGTAAACACGTTCACCTTGAACTTATCGCCGCGCAGATGAGCGTCTGCGATGCGTCGCGCCAGCGCCATCGGCACCGCTTTCGGGTATCCCGATCCGGTAAACCCGCTCATCCCAATCTGTGCGCCGGGTTGGATCAGCGCGGCCGCCTCTTCCCCACTCATCACGCGCTGCGCTAACACTGAATTCTGAACTCTATTCTCTGCGTGGCCTGTCGAACTGGAGGACATTGAATCTTCTTTCTCTGTATAAAAATGAGTGCGGCACAATCGCGCACAACCAACTCCCCGGACACACTACGACCCCGTATCCAGAGCAAACATTGGCTTAATTCGCAGTATACCGCGCACTCCAGACGCCCTTTGTGCCGCGCATCACACCTCCACGCCCTCGGCAGCCCAACTGTTTGTCATTCCGCAGCGCAGCGGAGGAATCTGCTTCTGCTCTTGCCGTTGCTCTTGCTCTTGCCGTTGCTCGAAAGCGCCAACGGCGCGCTCCATACCAGCCTGGGGCGCAGCCCTGGGTTTGAGACACAGAAAAGACCCCCGAGGGCTGAAAGCCCGCCCTATAGGTCTGTCAACGAAGACCCAGTACCGCTTCCCCTACGCCACCCCAATCACCGCGCAAAGCTCCTTCACCGAATCCGCGCTCTTCTGCAATGCCGCCTGCTCCTCCGCCGTCAGCTTGATCTCGATGATCTGCTCCACCCCGCCCGCGCCCAGCTTGCACGGAACCCCCACAAACAGCCCGTGAATTCCATACTCGCCCTCCAGATACGCCGCGCAAGGCAGGATCTTCTTCTTGTCCTTCAGGATCGCCTCCACCATCTCGGTCGCCGCCGCCGATGGCGCATAGTACGCGCTCCCCGTCTTCAGATACTTCACAATCTCCGCCCCGCCGTCGCGTGTCCGCTGCACCAGTTCCGCCAGCCGCTCCGGCGCAATCAGCTCCGTCACCGGAATCCCCGCCACCGTCGAGTAGCGCGCCAGCGGCACCATCGTGTCCCCGTGCCCGCCCAGCACAAACGCCGTCACATTCTCCACCGACACATTCAGCTCCGCGCAATAAACGTCCTGAACCGCGCCGAATCCAGAACGCCCGCCATCCCGATCACGCGTTCCCGCGGCAGCCCCGCCTGCTTGTACGCCGTCTGCGCCATCGCATCCAGCGGGTTCGACACCACAATCAAAATCGTCCCCGGCGACACCGCCACCACCTTCGACACCACGTCGCTCATGATCTTGAAGTTCGTGTTCAGCAGGTCGTCGCGGCTCATCCCCGGCTTGCGCGCGATCCCCGCCGTAATCACCACCACATCCGATCCCGCCGTATCCGCGTAGTCGTTCGTCCCCACGATCGACACGTCGCGCTTCTCGATCGGCATCGCCTCCGCCAGGTCCAGCCCCTTGCCCTGCGGCACGCCCTCGATCACATCCAGCAGCACCACGTCCGCCAGCTCTTTGGCCGCAATCCAGTGCGCCGCCGTCGCCCCCACATTCCCCGACCCGACAATCGTTACTTTCTTCCGCATCGCGCTCGTCCCTTCTCTCTTCTGGCTAACTTGCTGACTCGCTGACCTGCTGACTCGCTGCCATTACATATTCTCGATCATCCTCGTCGCAAACTCGCTGGTCTTCGCCTTGGTCGCGCCCTCCATCGACCGCTCGAAGTCGTACGTCACAAACTTCTGCGCAATGGTCTTCTCTATCGACGACTCGATCAGCCGCGCCGCCTCCGTCCATCCCAGAAAATCGAACAGCATCACTCCCGATAGAATCAACGAGCCGGGATTGATCACGTCCTTGTCCGCGTACTTCGGCGCCGTCCCGTGCGTCGCCTCGAAGACCGCATACCCATCGCCCACGTTCCCTCCCGGCGCAATTCCCAACCCGCCCACCTGCGCCGCTGCTGCATCCGAGATGTAGTCGCCGTTCAGGTTCGTCGTCGCCAGAATCGAGTAGTCCGCAGGCCGCAAAATAATCTGCTGGAAGATCGAGTCCGCAATCCGATCATTGATGAGCACCTTCTGCTTCCACTTCCCCGCGCCGTGCGACGCGCCAATCGACGCCAGCACGGCCTTCACCTCGGCCACCACGCCTTCGCCAAACTCCTTCGCCGCAAACTCGATCCCCGGCTCAATCAGCGCCGCATTCTCCTCCGCCGTGATCCCCGGCTTCGCCTCCACATTGCCCAGAATCCAGCTCTCACGTTCCGTTACCGTCTCGGCGCGGAACTCCTCGGTCGCAACCTCGTACCCCCACTCGCGGAACGCCCCCTCGGTGAACTTCTGGATGTTCCCCTTATGCACCAGCGTCACCGTCTTGCGCCCTTCCTTCAACGCAAACGCAATCGCCGCCCGCACCAGCCGCTTCGACCCCGTAATCGAGATCGGCTTGATCCCCACGCCCGAATCCAGCCGCACGCGCTTTTTCGTCCCCTTCAGCATCTCGTCGTTGACGAACGCGATTAATTTCGCCGCCTCCGGCGTCCCCTCGCGGAACTCGATCCCCGCATAGATGTCCTCCGTATTCTCGCGGAAGATCACAATGTTCAGCTTCTCCGGATGCTTCACCGGGCTGGGCACGCCCGCGTAGTACTTCACCGGCCGGATGCACTGGTACAAGTCCATCAACTGCCGCAGCGCCACATTCAAACTGCGAATCCCCCCACCGATTGGCGTCGTCAGCGGCCCTTTGATCGACACGCGGAAGTCCATCGTCGCCTGCACCGTATCGTCGGGCAGCCATTCCCCAGTCTTGCGATAGCTCTTCTCGCCCGCCAGCACCTCATACCACTCCACCTTGCGCCGCCCGTCGTACGCCTTCTCCACCGCCGCGTCGAATACGCGCTTCGAGGCCCGCCAGATGTCCCGCCCCGTCCCATCGCCCTCGATGAACGGAATGATCGGATGGTCGGGAACGGTATACACCCCGTTCGCATACTCGATTGCCTTGCCGTTTGCCGGGACAGGAATTCCGTTGTAATTCGTCTGCATATGCGCGTGTCGCTCCAGGGGTCAGGCCAGAAGAAATGGCCAGAAATAGACTAGCCTTCGCAGGCTACCACCCACCATCGCGCATGGCAACGACGCCCAGCCCAACCAGACAGTCGGCAGGAGATTCACCCAACCCTCCGTCATCCCGACCGGAGCGCAGCGCAGTGGAGGGACCCCCGCATTTTCTTTCGGATGACGATCAAATTTGATTCAGATCTATCGACAAGCGCCAACGGCGCGCTCTATACCAGCCTGAGGCAAAGACCCAGGGTTCAAGTCCAGACAAGACCTCCGAGGGCTGAAAGCCCGACCTATAGCGTAAGTGGAGAGACGCCGTTTACCTTCTCGCTCGCAGCTCTTCCTCATTCTCCGCCGCAACAGAAGAGGCCCGCGCGCGGCGGGCCTCTTCTGTTGCATCATGCAGTTTGGTTTGGATGACTACTTCTTCACCGTGGCGATCGTCTTCAGAATCCGCGAGACGATCTGGTAGGGATCGGCTTCCGAGTTCGGACGCCGGTCTTCCAGGTAGCCCTTGTAGCCGTTGCGGATGAAGTTCACAGGCAGCCGGACCGATGCGCCGCGGTCAGACAGCGCATAGTTGAACTTGTCGATAGACTGCGTCTCATGCAGCCCGGTCAACCGCAGATGATTGTCCGGCCCATATACCGCGATGTGCTCGGGGATATGGTCGGCAAACGCCTTCATCAGCGCCTCCAGATACTTCTTGCCGCCCACTTCGCGCAACTGCTTGGTCGAGAAGTTGGTGTGCATCCCGGACCCGTTCCAGTCGCCCTTGATCGGCTTGCAATGCAGCTCCAGGTCCACCTCGTACTTCTCGCACAGCCGGGCCATCAGGTAGCGCGCCATCCACAGGTCGTCCGCCGCCTTGGCAGATCCCTTGGCGAAGATCTGGAACTCCCACTGCCCCTTCGCAACCTCCGCGTTGATGCCCTCATGGTTGATTCCCGCGGACAGGCACAGGTCCAGATGCTCATCCACGATCTGGCGCGCCAAGCTGCCCACGTTCTTGTAGCCCACGCCGCAGTAGTACGGGCCCTGCGGGCCGGGGAAGCCGTCCTCCGGGAAGCCCAACGGCCGCCCATCTTGGTACAGGAAGTACTCCTGCTCAAAGCCCACCCACAGGTCGGGGTCGTTCTTGATCGTCGCCCGTCCGTTCGACGGATGCGGCGTCCCGTCCGGCATCATCACCTCGCACAGCACCAGATACGCGTCCTTGCGCGCGGCATCCGGATACAGCGCCACCGGCTTCAGGATACAGTCCGAACTCTTGCCCTCGGCCTGCATCGTGGAGCTGCCGTCGAATCCCCACAGCGGTACATCGGCTAGCGTGGGAGCCTTTTCAAACGATTTGATTTGGGTCTTGCCGCGCAGCCCAGGGACGGGCTTTGTGCCGTCAAGCCAGATGTATTCAAATTTGTATTTTTTCATAGTATTCAGAGACTCCTTGAGTGAATCGCTTGGGATTGACGAATGAATCGCTTGGGATTGACGCGGCGTCTGCAACTCGCCTTGCCCCGCATCGAAGCAGGTGAGTTCCAGGGACCTAAAGGAAACAATGGTGTTTAAAAAATAACAGATTCCACTCAAATTGATTCCGCTTTGCACCATCTTAATGGCATTTTTACATCTTTTTCCTCATCCAGCCCCGCAGAATCGACCCATTCCGCGTGCCGCCGTCCCCAGCCGTTTCCCCTGCGTCACACCCCAGTAACCCACGCACCCGCCCCATTGTGATAACTTTGACACGGTCTAAGCAACTGCGGCCGCCAATTCACAACCGGCCACCGAATCTCTGCATCTCCCCCGGAGGGTCCTTCCATTGGGCATGAACATGGTTCCCACGCGCCTCTTCTTCACCAAGGGCGTCGGCAAGCATAAAGAGCGCCTCACCAGCTTTGAACTCGCCCTGCGCGACGCGGGCATCGCCGCGCAGAACCTCGTCCGCGTCTCCTCCATCTTTCCGCCTCGCTGCAAGCTCATCCCGCGCAAAGAGGGCCTCAAGTGCCTCAACCCCGGCGAGGTCGTCTTCGCCGTCATCGCCGAGAACTCCACCCGAGAGGCCCATCGCCTCGTCGTCAGCAGCATCGGCGTCGCCATCCCAACCGACCGCGCCACCTACGGCTACCTCTCCGAGCACCACAGCTTCGGTGAGACAGAGGACCAGGCCGGAGACTACGCCGAGGAACTCGCCGCAGAGATGCTCGCCACCACTCTCGACGTCGACTTCGACCCCGACAAGAGCTGGGACGAGAAAAAAGAAATCTATCGCATCTCCAACAAAATCGTCCGCACCGCCAACGTCACCCAGTCAGCCGTCGGCGACAAAAACGGCCGCTGGACCACCACCATCGCCGCCGCCATCCTCCTCTTCGACGATAAATAGCGTCTCGCTGAAGTTGTTTGTTGTTCGTCGTCATCCTGAGCGAAGCTGCTCGCGCACTTTGCGAGTAGCGAAGTCGAAGGCCCCCGTATTTCGCCGTTGCTTGTTTTTGCTTTAGCCGCTGAGGTCCATATGTCAGACTTCGTCGCAGTCGATCTGGGCGCATCCAGCGGCCGCTTGATGGTGGGCCACTGGGATGGCCGCAGGTTCTCCCTCGACGAGCTCCACCGCTTTCCCAATGGCGGCGTCAACCTCCACGGCTGCCTCTACTGGGACGCGCTGCGCATCTGGTCGGAGATTCAGAACGGCCTCACAAAGTACCGTTCGCGCTTCGCAGACCCTCCCGCCGGAATCGCCGTCGACGCCTGGGGCGTAGACTTCGCCCTCCTCGACAGCCGTGGCCGCCTGCTCGACAATCCCTCGCACTACCGCGACCCGCGCACCAACGGCATCCCGCAGCGCCTCTTCCAGCGCATCCCCGAAGCCGATCTCTTCACCGCCACCGGCGTGCAGTCGTTCCAGTTCAACACCCTCTTCCAGCTCTACTCCATGGTGCTTGCCGAAGACCCCAGGCTCGAATCCGCCGAGACCCTCCTGATGGTTCCCGACCTCTTCAACTTTTTCCTCGGCGGCGAAAAAGCCGTCGAGTTCACTGAAGCCTCCACCACCGGGATGTACAACCACGCCGCGCGCGACTGGCACCGCGAACTGCTCCATACCCTCTCCATCCCGGATCGAATTCTGCCCAGGGTTGTCGCCCCCGCAACCGTCCTCTCCAATGTCGGTCGCGGCGTCCTCGACCTCTGCGGCTTCAGCAAGGCCTTCCCCGTCATCGCCGTCGCATCGCACGATACAGCCAGCGCAGTCGCCTCCATTCCCAATCTCGATCCGCACAGCGCGTTCATCAGCAGCGGAACATGGAGCCTCATGGGCATGGAACTCGACGCCCCCATCGCCACTCCGCGCGCCCGCCAGCTTCGCTTCACCAACGAAGGCGGATGCGGCAACTCCACGCTCCTCCTGCGCAACCTCACCGGCCTCTGGCTCCTGCAGGAGTCGCTCCGCCAGTGGCAGCAGCAGGGCCACGCCTACACCTGGGACGATCTCATCGCCGCCGCCGCCGAAGCCCAGCCCTTTCGTTCCCTCATCCATCCCGACGCAAATGATTTTCTCGCGCCCGCGGACATGCTGCAGGCCATTCGCTCCTTCTGCCAATCCACCGCCCAGCCCGTGCCCGAATCCGTCGGCGAGGTCGCACGCTGCTGCTTCGAGAGTCTCAGCCTCTCCTACTGGTCCACCCGCGACGCCTTGCAGTCCTTGACCTCCCGCCAGATTCGCACCCTCCGCGTCGTCGGCGGCGGATGCCTCAACGAATTCCTCTGCCAGATGACAGCCGACGCCTGCGGATGTAACGTGGTCAGCGGGCCTGTGGAGGCCTCCGCGCTGGGCAATGTCATGCTGCAGGCGGTCGCCACCGGCGCGCTGCCCGACATTCGAGCCGGACGCGCCGCTATCGGAGAGTCGCTCGATTGCCTCTCCTACGCCCCGCGTCCAGGCTCCGGTTGGATCGGCGCGCAGGAGCGGTACAGAGTTCTGGAAGCAACTTTATCGGCACCACAGGAGTGACAACCGAAGGCGCCGGGTACCCCATCCATCGCGCGCTTTGCGATGGGTTGGATTTCAACCAAGTATGCAAGGAGAACAAAATGCCAGAGTATTCCATCCCCGAGATCGTTGCCCCCATCCCAGCCGTCCCCGGCGAAGTCGTCCTCATCGCAAACGGCGATCTGCGTCAATCGGCCAATCTCCTGTGTTGGCCCGCCCAGGCAGAGGCCGAGCGCGCCGTCATTCAGGCCTTCGCCGCCGAGGGCCTCAAGGTCCGCCGCGCGCACCCTTACCGCGAAGACCTCAAGCACGGCTTCATCTTCAGCCAGCGCATGGGAATGGATGTCTTCGAGCGCATCGACCCCGCCTCTCCTCTCGTCATTGTCGAGTCCGTCTGGCAGTACAGCCATCACGTCCTCGCCGGTCTGCTCCGCCATCGCGGCCCCATCCTCACCGTCGCCAATTGGTCCGGCCAGTGGCCCGGCCTGGTCGGTATGCTCAACATCAACGGCTGCATGCGCAAGGCGGGCATCAAGTACAGCACCATCTGGAGCAAGGACTTCACCGATCCCTTCTTCGTCAACGGCCTGCGCCAGTGGATTCGCGAGGGCCGAATCGACCACGACCTCTCCCACGTTCACCCGCTCGACGCATCCAAACTGCCCGCCAACGAGCGTCAACTCGGCGTCTCTCTCGCCAAGGTTCTCAAGAGCCGCAAGGCCATCCTCGGCGTCTTTGACGAAGGCTGCATGGGTATGATGAACGCCATCATCGACGACGATCTCCTCAACGCAGCCAGCGTCTTCAAGGAGAGGATGAGCCAGTCCGCTCTGGTCGCCGCCATGCGCACCGTCACGGATGACGAAGCCGCCAAGGTCCGCCTGTGGCTGGACCGCAGCGGGATGAAGTTCCTCACCGGCCCCAACGAGGAGACCGATCTCACCGACTCCCAGATACTCCAACAGTGCAAGATGTACATCGCTGCCATGCGCATCGCCGACGAGTTCGGATGCGACTCCATCGGCATCCCCTACCAGCAGGGCTTGAAGGACATGGTCCCCGCATCCGACCTGGCGGAAGGCCTGCTGAACAACGTCGAACGGCCTCCGGTCTTCGATGCCGCGGGCAAGGAACTCTACGCCGGCCGTCCCCTGCCCCACTTCAACGAGGCAGACGAGTGCTGCCGGCATCGACCTCGTCCTCACCAATCGCGTCTGGACCGCCATGCACCTCGACCCCGCCACCACCCTCCACGACGTGCGCTGGGGAGAACACTACAAGGGCAATGGTATCGACGACTTCGTCTGGCTCTTCCAGATCTCCGGTGCCGTCCCCGCATCCCACATCGCAGGCGGTTACGCCCGTGCCACCAGCGAGCGCCAGCCCCCCATGTACTTCCGCCTCGGCGGTGGCACCCTCAAGGGAGTCTGCAAGCCCGGCCCCGTCGTCTGGAGCCGCGTCTTCAGCGAAGGAGGCAAGCTCCACGCGGACATCGGCCGCGCCACCGCAGTCGAGCTTCCCGCCGCCGAGACCGAGCGCCGCCTGCAAGCCGTCACGCCACAGTGGCCCATCATGCACGTCCTGCTGCACGGCATCACCCGCGACCAGTTCATGGCGCGCCATCCGGCAAACCACATCAACGTCGCATACACCGAGACCGCGGAGCAGGCCGATAAAGCCCTCGCCGCCAAGGCCGCTATGATGGCAGAGCTCGGCATCGAAGTCCATCTCTGCGGGACCATCTAATCAAGTCGAATAATCCAACCTGCACGAGGAGAATCATGGAATACCGTCAACTGGGCAATACATCGCTGCACATCTCAATCCTTGGATACGGCGCTTCGCCGCTGGGCAACGCCTTCCGCCAGACTGATCCCGCCGAGGGAAAGGCCGCAGTCCATCTCGCCGTCGAGCGCGGCATTAACTACTTCGATGTCTCTCCCTACTATGGCCTCACCCTAGCTGAGACGCGTCTCGGAGAAGCCCTCGTCGGCCTGCGTCAGCAAGTCATCCTTGCCACCAAGTGCGGCCGCTACGGCGCCGACGAGTTCGACTTCACCGCCGCGCGCATCACCGCCGGCCTCGAAGACTCGCTCGCCCGCCTGCAAACCGACTACGTCGATCTCCTGCAGGCCCACGACGTCGAGTTCGGCGATGCACGCCAGATCGTCGAAGAGACCGTCCCCGCCATGCGCAAGCTCCAGCAGCAAGGCAAGGCCCGCTTCATCGGCATCACCGGCTACTCGCTCAAGAACCTCATGGCCATCGCAGCCCAGGTCAAGGTGGACTCCATCCTCACCTACTGCCGCTACAACCTCATGATCGACGACATCAACTCCGAGCTCATCCCCTTCGCCAAACAGAACGGCATCGGGATCATCAACGCCTCTCCGCTGCACATGGGCATCATCACCGAGCGTGGCGCGCCCGACTGGCATCCCGCGCCGCAGTCCGTCCGCGACGCCGGCCAGCGCATCGTCGCTCTCTGCCGCGCCCGCGGTCTGGATGCCTCCGAAGTTGCCCTGCGCTTCTGCCTGGACCACCCCGGCGTCGCCAGCACCCTGGTCGGCATGTCCTCGCGCAAGCACGTCGAAGGCAACCTCAAGTGTCTCGCGCTCGCCAACGATCCCGCCCTGCTCGAAGAGATCCGCGCCACCGTCGCCCCGGTCGCCAACCTCACCTGGCCCTCCGGCCTCCCCGAAAACTACGGCTGATCGCAGTTGCGGCTGTCATTTTGCTTAAGGCCGCCTAGCCACCCTCACGTCGTCATTCTGGCGTAGCCACAAGAGTCGTCATTCTGGCGTAGCCAGAATCTCCGTATTTGTCTTGTTTTGCTTAAGGGCACGGCTTCAGCCGTGCCGTAAGGGGCTTCCTGTGCAATGGGGCTTTAGCCCCTGAGGTCAGATTTTGTCGGATGGCCCACCCCGCGCATCACGCCCTTCGCCGATACCGTATCGCAAACTCGTACTCCGCATTCGGCGGAAACAGCCGCGCCACCAGCCGCAGCCGCTCCGCCAGCGCCTGCGGCGCCAGCAGCGGGTACTCGCGTTCGCGCAGCTCGGAGTAGTCGAAGTCCACCGACAGCGACAGCATATAGATCGCAACCGCGTCGGAAAATGCCGCCTCGATGAACTCCGTCTTGGCCTTCTCGTCGATGCGCGGCTTGCCGTCCCGCTCCGCATTCTGTCCTCTGCCCACGGCCTGCGCGCGGCTCTCCCACGCGTCCAGGCTGGTCTCGCCCCTCACGTCGGCCACCGCCTGGTTCCACGCCAGCTCGCTGAAGCTCTCTGGCACGCCCGCCTCGTCCACAAACGCATGCCCCACGTTGATGAACAGTTCAAACGCCAGCGAAAACTTGTCGTTCAGCAGCCGCGTCGAGATGAACACGCCTTCGCTCCCCTCTTCACCCGCAACCGCGACCTTCCCCGTGCCCGCTCCCAGCGCCACATTGCGATGGCAGATTGCCAGCTCGGCCAACTCCGCGGTGCAGACCGGAGAGATCATCGTCTCCTCGTTGCCGCTGCGGTGCCCGGCACTCTCGCCACTGCGTCCCTCGGCCAGCGCCAGCGGAACAAAGTAGTATGTCTTGCGCCCCAGCGCCGCCGCCACAGCCTTCGGCACCGCCTGCACCATGCGCACCAGGTCCGCGTCGTCCAGTCCCGTCTCACCGAACGCCGCGAAGCGAACGCCATTTGCCGACTGGCGCACAGCCGCCTCTCGCGCCACCTGCGTCGCCTTCACCAACTCGCCTTGTATGCTCTCAGCCATCGTCCCCACAACCTCTGCCATAACACGTTATTCTACCTGCATGACGCACACTTCCCCCATCCACGCGCCCGCAACCCCGCACACCTTTGCCGCAGGCTACGTCTTCGGAGTGCCGCTCGGCAACCTCGGTTGGTTCGCCAGCCTGCTGATGGCCGTCGCCACGGGATTCATGGCCTTTTTCGCCGCCACCTTCTGCGCCATCGTCTTCATCCTCATCTACAACAGCGCCACGCACCGCGTCCTCGACTTCGCGCTCAGCTATCGCCGCGTCGGCCTTCCCATCGGCCTCGTCGTCATGGCCGTCGCTCTCTGCACCCTCGGCTCGCTCTGGCTCCGCCGCATCCTGCGCCGCAGTTGAAGAACCCCATATTTGCCCTTCGGAGGGAGCAGTGGGCTTCAGCCCACTGAAATGCCGCAGAAAAGAAATGAGGCTTTAGCCACGGGCCTGCTGATCGTCGCAACAAAAAATCATCGTCGCCTTTTCCTAAGCCCCAACCGCCTCACCCTTCTGCTCCGCCCCCATCCAACTCAGCGCCTGCACCAGGTATCCCTTCAAATCCTTGCGCTCCACAATCGCATCCAGAAATCCGTGCTGTAATAAAAACTCCGACCGCTGGAATCCCTCCGGCAGCTTCTGCCGCGTCGTCTGCTCGATCACCCTCGGCCCCGCGAATCCAATCAGCGCCCCCGGCTCCGCAATATTCAAATCGCCCAGCATGGCGAAGCTCGCCGTTACTCCACCCGTCGTCGGGTCCGTCATCACAGAGATGTACGGAATCCTCGCATCGTCCAGCCGCGCCAGCCCCGCGCTGATCTTCGCCATCTGCATCAGCGACACGATCCCCTCCATCATCCGCGCCCCGCCCGACGCCGCCACAATAATCAGCGGGTTCCGCGTCGCCAGCGAGCGGTCCACCGCCCGCGCAATCGTCTCGCCCACCACCGCGCCCATGCTTCCGCCGATGAACCCATACTCCATCGCGCTCACCGTCACCGCGTGCGGCCCCAGCATCCCAACCGCGTTCACAATCGCGTCGTTCAGCCCTGTCTTCTTGCGCGCCTCGGCCAGCCGGTGCTCGTAGCGCTTCAAATCGGTAAAGTCCAGCGGGTTGGTCGAGCGAAGCTCCAGGTCCACCAGCTCGTAGCCCGGCTCCAGCAGCATCCCGATCCGCCGCCGCGCCCCGATGCGAAAATGATTTCCGCACTTCGCGTTCGGACACACAAACAGGTTCGCCTCCAGGTCCTTCTTGAAGATCGTCTGACGGCAGCTTCCGCACTGCGTCCACAGCCCCTCGGTACGCACCGTCTTGTGCGAATCGTTCACAATCTCGTTGTCTTCCCGCTTGAACCAGCTCATCCTTGCTTCCTCTGCAAAATCCTTGCGTCCTTTTGCAACCCATACCGCTGCCGCTCTATTGTATCGGGAGAGCCCCGCCTTTGGCGCGTTTTTGGCTTAGACGCAGCCCCGCCTCTTTGGGCGCTTTCAAAAATATTTCTGAGCAGATCGTCTCTCCGCGCGTCTACGCAATAGCAGGAAATAATAACGCAACCGGGGAATCTGAGCTAGCATTGGAGCGCTGCAGAGCGGGTTAACGCTAGATCCTGATCTGGCCGCGCTGGTGCACGACTACTCCGTCTCTGCTCTATCGCGTGGCTCTCTCGCTTTTGCGCAATCCCTTCCGAGGCGGAGGACGTGGTACAGGACGTCTTCTTGCGCGTCCGCCAGCGAAAACCGCAACTGGCTGCAATCGTAGACCTGCGGCCCTGGCTGGTGCGCATCGCCTGGAACCTCGCCCTCGACCGCCGCCGTCGCGTCCACCCGCAACAGATCGACGATCTCTTCGCCGAGGGCCTCGTCTCCGCCGATCTGCCCGCCGATCAGGCTCTGGCAGAAGCCGGACGCATCCGCCAGGTGCTTGGTGCAATCGAGAGATTGCCCGGCAACGGAACGTGAAGTAATGCTGCTCTCGGCGATGGACGAGCTGAGCACAGCGGAGATCGGAGCAGTCATGGGCCGCAGCGAATCCAGTGTTCGCTTGCTGATCTTTCGCGCTCGCGCCCACCTGCGACAGCGCCTGCAAGAATGACAACCTATTGAATTCGCTTGAACCATTAATTCGCAAGCGGTTTTGAAAGAGACGGGCTTCTGAGAGTGCTGAAAACGCTGTTTTGCCTTTCGGAGGGGGTCAACCTCTGAATAATTCAACGAATTCAAGGGTTTAGACCCGTGATGCTTCTAATTCGCAAGTAACATCTTTAGCACCCTACAACCATCACGACACAATCGATAAGACTCTCGCTGTCGTTGAGTGCTTCCATCGCATTCGCGCAGACCGCATGGAGCCCGCAACCTGATAAGCCCGCCCCCAACGCAACCCGCGCCCGCCGCTCCCTTCCGCTGGCGCGATCTCTTCACCAGCTCCGCGCTCGCTGCGGCCTGGTGGCGTGGCGCCGTCAGCCGGTGTCGCAACCGCAATGCTCCTCGTCGGCACCCTGCTGCTCGCCCAGCACACCCTGCGAGCACGGCCTGCTCAAGTTGCGATCAGCCAACTCGCCACCAACACGCAATCTCGCACCCGCAGTCGTCCCAGTCGCTGCTTCAGCACCAAACTCTCCTGCGCAGCGCCACCCCATGCCTGCTGCATGTAACGCGCGCCGTCCCCGTCTATAGCGCAGAGTCCACGCCCTCCGCCAGCTTTGCCCCGTCGCATCCTGCCCCCATTCTGCCTCTCACCACCCAGGAGCGCGCCCTCGTCCAACTGGCGCGCACCGCCGACCCCAGGCTCCTGGCCGCTCTCACGCCGGAGATGCAGGTCAAGGTCGAAGCCCAGGAAGAGGATAACTTCAACAAGTTCTTTGCCCCGCCCCCCGCGCCTCCAATCACCAATATTGAACGACGAAACCCAACCCGCACCCAAAGAGGGAGAACAAATATGAAACGTACCGCCAGCTTTCTTGCCATCGCGTTTGCGCTGATCTTGGCCGCAAAGCCCGCCCCGGAATCCCCCTGCGCCAGGCCGAATACTGAACTCTCCCCGAGCGCACCATCTATCTCAACAACGTCAGCCAGCAAAACGACGCCAACGAGGACGTCACCGCCCTGCGCAATCTCCTGCCCCCCAACGACAAGATCTATCTTGTCGCCAGCCAGAACGCTATCCTCATTCGCGCCACTCCCGAAGATATCGCGCTCGTGCAAAAGCTCCTCAACGACCTCGACCGTCCCAAAAAGAGCTACCGTCTCACCTTCACCGTCAGCGAGAAGGACGGCGCCAAGCTCGTCAAAACCGAACACTTCGCCATGGTACTGTCCTCCGGGCAGACGACCACGCTCAAGCAGGGCAGCAAGGTCCCAGTCGCCACCGGCACCTACAGCGCCGGCGCGTCCACTCCCGCCGGCGTGCAGACGCAATTCACCTATATCGATGTTGGCATGAACTTCGATGTAACCCTGACGGCAATGGGCGATAACGCCATACTGAAGTCCGCCGTGGAACAGTCCAGCGTCGCCCCGGAAAAGTCTGACATAGCAGGGGTGCAGGAGCCGATCATCCGCCAATCTTCGCTCAAAGGCGTGGCCATCCTCTCGCCCGGCAAGCCCCAGACGCTGGGCTCCATGGACATCTCCGGCAGCACAACTCGCCTCGACATCGAAGTCCTCATGGAGCCCCTGCCCTAAGCATTTTCTCAATTGCAATAGGACAAAATTGAATTGCCATTCTGAGCGCAGCCCCTTTTGAATTGTCATTCTGAGCGCAGCGAAGAATCCCCGCATTTTGCTCGCAGCGCGACGGTCTAACCATGAGCTGTCTGCCCCACCCATTCCGCGTTCGTTGCGGAATGGGTGCGGTGCCTTTGCCCCGTCCTTCGGAGGGAGCGTGGGGCTTCAGCCCCACGAATCATGGCCGCTAATGGAATGGGCTTTAGCCCCGGGCCGGAGTAATATCCGTCACCGGAAGGTCCCAATGCGCCAGCAGAATCTCGAACCTCCGCTGCTCCTCTTTCGCAAACATCGCCTGGTCCGGCCATAGCTCTTTCTTGAATCTCTCTTCGTCGGGGTTCGCCGTCGTCGCCACCGTCGAGTCCTTGTAACGAATCGTCACGCGATAGTCCCATCGCCCGTCCTCTGTCGTGTGGTACGCCGGCGTCTCGATCTTCAGCGCCAGAATCCGCCCCGTCGCACGAATCTTCTCCAGCAGCGGGTAGTGGTTCTTCAGGAACAGTTGCAGAAACTCCTCCTGACGGCCCCATGGCAGCTTGTAGTAGTACTCCACGCTGTACGGCTGGCCAACGCCAACCTGTGGCGGCGCGCCCTGCACCTTCAGCAGCGCAGGAATAACGGGTGCGAAATGGGTGGTATGTTTTTTCGCCATGACTTCCTCCAGCCCTCAGAATACCCGATCGCGCACCGCGCCCTTGAACCTCGAACCTTGCACCTTGTTACTCTGGTAGCACCATGACCACCCCCCAAACCCGTATGCCCGCCGAGTGGTCCCCTCACGCCGCCACATGGATCGCATGGCCGCACAATCCCGACGACTGGCCCGGCAAGTTCCAACCCATCCCCTGGGTCTACGCAGAGATCGTTCGCCATCTCTCCGCCGTCGAAGCCGTCCACATCCTCGTCAACGATCTCGCCGCCCAGCGCCGCGCCACGGGCATCCTCAAGCGCGGCGGCGCGAATCTCTCTCGCCTCCACTTCCACCAATGGCCCACCGACCGCGTCTGGCTCCGCGACTCCGGCCCTATCTTCGTGAAAAAAATCGCCGGCTCCGGTGATGGGGAAGACCTCGCCATCCTCAACTGGAAGTTCAACGCCTGGGCCAAGTACTCCAACTGGCATCTCGACGACCAGATCCCCCACCGCGTCGCCCAGCTCTACCACCTCCCCGAGATCAAGCCCGAAGTTCCGCCGCCACCGGCCGCTCCTGCAAGCTGGAAACCGGGGTCCCCGGCGAGCGCACTTGCTCGTCGGGGTGGTAAACCGCACCGCATCGTCCTCGAAGGCGGCTCCATCGACACCAACGGCGCGGGAGTTCTGCTCACCACCGAAGAGTGCCTCCTCTCCGAAATTCAGCAGCGCAACCCAGGCCTCGGCGACGAAACCACAACCCAGCGCCTCCTCGAACGCGCCTTCCGCGACCACCTCGGCATCCACCAAACCCTCTGGCTCCCTCGCGGCTGTGCCGGCGACGACACCCACGGCCACATCGACGACATCGCCCGTTTCGTCCCCGCCCCAGAATACAAACCCGCCACCATCCTCGCCTGCGTCGAACCCAACCCCGCCGACGAGAACCACCTCCCACTCGCCGAAAACCTCGCGCGCCTCCACGCCTTCCGCCACGCGTCCGGCCCCAACAAAGGCAAACCCTTCAAGATCGTCGAACTCCCCATGCCCGCGCCCGTCGTCTTCCAGGGCCAGCGCCTGCCCGCCAGCTACGCCAACTTCTACATCGCCAACTCGCTCGTCCTCGTCCCCACCTTCAACGACCCCAACGACCGCCGCGCCCTCGACATCATCGCCGCCTGCTTCCCCACCCGCCAGATCGTCGGCATCCACGCCATCGACCTGGTCTGGGGCCTCGGCACCCTCCACTGCCTCACCCAGCAGCAACCCGCATGACCGACCTCGACTACCTCCGCGCCTGCATCGCCGAAGCCCGCGCCGCCGAGTGCTCGGGCGAAGTCCCCATCGGCGCCATCATCGTCCACAACGGCGAGATCGTCGCCCGCGGCCAGAACCGTGTTCTGCGCGACCACGACCCCACCGCCCACGCCGAGATCGTCGCTCTCCGCCACGCCGCCCGCGCCTTGGATAATTATCGCCTGCCCGAAGGCTGCACCCTCTACGTCACCCTCGAACCCTGCGCCATGTGTGCCGGCGCCATCCTCCACGCCCGCGTCACTCGCCTGGTCTACGCTGCGCCTGACCCCAAGGCCGGCGCCTGCGGCTCGGTCCTCAGCGTCATGAACCACCCCCAGCTCAACCACCAGGTCGAAGTCACCTCCGGCCTCCTCGCCGAAGAGTGCGGCACCCTCCTCACCGCCTTCTTCCGCGCCCGCCGCTAACTGCCAGCCAGCCCCCGCACCCGCCCAAATCAATCCTCGCGAACGCGGTAAAATAGACTTATGGCTCTCCTCGTCTACTCTGCCGCCTGGTGCCGCGACTGCCGCGAGGCCAAGCGTTTCCTCGCCACGCACGCCATCCCCTACACCGACGTCGACATCGACTCCACCCCCGGCGCAGCCGACGAAGTCCTCGCCCACACCGGCAAGCGCGCCATCCCCCAGTTTGTCCTCGACGGCCGCTGGATTCAGCCCTACCGTCCCGGCCACGGCTTCCTCCACGATGAAATGTCCGCCCTCTTCCACATCGCAGTTAAATAGACCGTTTGTCATTCCGTAGTTTTTTAGTTTGTCATTCTGAGCGCAGCGAAGAATCCCCGCATTTTGTTCGTATCGCAACACGCTACACCATCAGCAATAATGTTCTAGCGTCGTCAACCAACAACCAACAACCAGCAACCAACAACCAGCAACCTCCATCGAGCCCTTATGATCGCCCGTTACACACGCCCTGCCATGGGCCGAATCTGGTCCGACGAAAACAAGTTCCGCTGCTGGCTCAACGTCGAGACCGCCGCCTCGCAGACCCTCGCCCGCTTCGGCCTCGTCCCGCAGTCCGCCGCCGACGCCATCGCTCGCCGCGGCAACTTCACCGTCGACCGCATCAATGAAATCGAGGCCGAAGTCCGCCACGACGTCATCGCCTTCACCACCACCGTCGCCGAGAACATCGCCGATCCCGAATCCTCCCGCTGGCTGCACTACGGCCTCACCTCCACCGATGTAGTCGACACGGCTCAAGCGCTTCAACTCAAAGCCGCCTCAGACATCATCCGCACCGGTATCCTCGCCTTGTCGGAAACATTAAAAAAGCGGGCGCTAGAATTTAAACACACCCCCATCATTGGCCGCACCCACGGCGTCCACGCCGAACCCACCACCTTCGGCCTCAAGCTCCTCCTCTGGTACTCAGAGATGCAGCGCAACCTCGCCCGCTTCGACGCCGCCGCCGAAGACCTCCGCGTCGGCAAGCTCTCCGGCGCCGTCGGCACCTTCGGCCATCTCAAGCCCGAGCACGAGGCCGCAATCTGCGCCGAACTCGGCCTCACCCCCGTCGCCGTCGCCACGCAAATCGTCCAGCGCGACCGCCACGCCGCCTACATCTCCACTCTCGCCATCCTCTGCTCCACGCTGGATAAGATCGCCACCGAGATTCGCCACCTTCAGCGCACCGAGGTCCGCGAGGCCGAGGAGTTCTTCTCCGAAAAGCAAAAAGGCTCCTCCGCCATGCCCCATAAGCGCAACCCCATCACCAGCGAGCAGATCTCCGGCCTCGCCCGCGTCGTCCGCGCCAACGCACAGGCCGCCTTCGAGGACATCGCCCTCTGGCACGAGCGAGACATCTCCCACTCCTCCGCCGAGCGAGTCATCCTCCCCGACTCCACCATCCTCGCCGACTATCTCCTCGCCAAAACCGAGCAGCTCATCGCGCAAGCCTCCTCGTCTATCCCGAGCGCATGTTGCGCAACCTCGAATCCACCGGCGGCCTCATCTTCTCTGGCCAGCTCCTGCTCGATCTCGCCGCCGCCGGCATGTCCCGCGAAGACGCCTACGCGCTCGTCCAGTCCCACGCCATGCGCGCCTGGAAGCAGGACCTCGTCTTCCGCGACGAAGATCGCCCGCGTCCCCGCCATCACCGCCCTCCTCACCCCCACCCAGCTCGCCGCCGCCTTCGACTACACCCGCCAACTCGCCAACGTCGACGCCATCTTTGAAAGGGTTTTGCAGGAGCCGGTATCAATATGATCGCACTCGGTATACTCGCTCTCTCGGCTGCGCTCTCCCAGGCCTCGACCCCTCCGCCCGCTGTGCCCAATCCCTGCGACAACATTATCCAGAACGTCTGGGACACCCGCTTCACTCCCGGCCAGAGATGGAGCTATAACCACCGCCTGGTGGACGAAGGATCAACTCTTATCATTACAAAAATTGATCAAGTGCCCGGTATTGGATTGGTGGTTCAGGCGGATGTAGCAAAGTGAATTACTGGAACACCCCCACGCGTCGATACATGCCCGTTAGCAGTACGGAGCACATCGCAATACGACGCGACTCGCTCGACGCCAGCGTTCTTGAGATGGTCGGGATCGTACAGCAGCCGTATGATTCCGGATTTTATGCAAAGTGGCAAAGCGATTGTGTTGGCCGAACCGTTTCCACCTCTGTCACCGATACGATCACCGCACTGCAAGCTCAGTTTTGTGCAGAAAACGTGAGAAACACCAGCATCCCCGCATGCAAACAGCCTCCCAAACCCCCTGCTAAGCCGCCAACAGCCCCCACCCCTCCAGCCTCCTCTGCTACTCCCCCACCCACACCGCCGTCCTCCGCACCACCCACGCCCGATACCATCGCTCAACCCTCTCTGCGACCATAGCCAAAATCATCCCCCGCCTCCATGTAAACTCACCTCAGCATCCATGCCTCTTCCCCGCCTACTCGCGCTCGCTCTCCTCGCCTCGCTCTCTCCCGCGCTCGCACAACCCCCCACCCTCCTCACCCCCCCGACACCGCCACCCTCAAAGTCACCACCAAGCTCGTCGCCGTCTCCGCCATCGTCCGCAACAAATCCGGCCAGCCCATCGCCAACCTCACCCGCGACGACTTCCTCCTCAAGCAGGACGGCAAGCCTCAGCCCATCACCGCCTTCTCGCAGGGCTCCAGCCTTCCGCTCACCCTCGCCCTCATGGTCGACACCAGCGGCAGCCAGCGCGCCTACATCCCGTACGAGATCGCCGCCGGCCGCGCCTTCTTTCCCGCCATGCTCACCCGCCCAGACGACCGCGCCGTCCTGGTCCAGTTCGACAGCTCCATCCTGCAACTTGCCAAGCTCACCACGTCCGTCCTCACCCTCCAGCACGCCCTCGCCTACCTCACCCAGTCCCACGACGACATCGTCCGTCCCGGCCGCGGCGGTACCCTCCTCTTCGACGCCATCTGCGCCGTCTCCCACCTCGAACTCGGCACTCAGCTTGGCCGCCGCGCCATGGTGGTCCTCACCGACGGCGGCGACAACGGCAGCCACTTCAGCCAGAAGGACGCCATCCGCGAGGCCCAGCGAGCCGACATCATGATCTACACCATCTACTACTCCAACGGCGGTGGCGACGAGGGCGTCCTCCGCGACCTCTCCCGCCAGACCGGCGGACGGGAGTTCACCGTCGGCCCCGCCAGCACCCTCCAGCAGATCTACGCCTCCATCGCCGCCGACCTCCGCCTGCAGTACGAACTCGGCTATCGCCCGCCAGACACCCGCCCCAACAAGTACCACAAGATCGACCTCCGCGCGACCGACAAGACCCTCACCGTCCAGGCCCGCGACGGCTATTTCACCCCCAAATAAACGGGTGTCCCATCTTCGCGACGGCTTCATCGTCGCTAAGGTGGGGGCTGTCATTCTGGCGCAGTCCCCAAAAGTCGTCATTCTGGCGCAGCCAGAATCTCTGTATTGGCCCTTGCCGTTGCTCTTGCCGTTGTTTGTTCCAACTCGTCATTCTGGCGCAGCCAGAATCTCTGTATTGGCCCTTGCCGTTGCTCTTGCCGTTGTTTGTTCCAACTCGTCATTCTGGCGCAGCCAGAATCTCTGTATTGGCCCTTGCCGTTGCTCTTGCCGTTGTTTGTTCCAACTCGTCATTCTGGCGCAGCCAGAATCTCTGTATTGGCCCTTGCCGTTGCTCTTGCCGTTGTTTGTTCCAACTCCATTCTGGCGCAGCCAGAATCTCTGTCCCTTGCCGTTGCCTTGTTCCAACTCGTCATTCTGGCGCAGCCAGAATCTCTGTATTGGCCCTTGCCGTTGCTCTTGCCGTTGTTTGTTCCAACTCGTCATTCTGGCGCAGCCAGAATCTCTGTATTGGCCCTTGCCGTTGCTCTTGCTCCTGTTTTTCGGATGGAGCCGGGGGCTTCAGCCCCCTGAATAAGGCCAATCGAATCAAGAGGCTTTAGCCCCGGGCCTTATGCCACAAACCGCCGCCCGCCCGTCCAATCGCAACAACCGAAAATAATTTCCCCGTTTTCCCCAGCAAAATCGCGTGTCAAGCCCCAAAACCACCTAACCACCTCATACCAATAGAGATATACTTGGCATACTAGTTTCCTCAACCTGCTAGAATTTAACTAGGATCAGAAAAGAGGAAAGGCCCAGGGAATCAACCCCTGGGCCTTTCCTCTTTGTTTTCTCATTCTTACCCGTAAGTCCTTTATTTAGGTATCTTTGCAGGTTCAAACGCATAAGTTTATGATTCTAAATACTTTACGAAGCACGAAAAAGAGGGGGGGGGTACCCCCCACAAAGGAGAATCGAATGAAAACCAGGCTATGCTCCGCCAACAAGGCCGATGAAACCCCCTGCCGAGCGGTCGCCCTCGCTGGGCGCACTCTCTGCCACTCCCACCAGCGACTCGAAATGCGTGAACGGCGCCGCAACCGCGCTCTGATGAGGCCCCACGCCCCTACCATCCGTCTCGGCCCCCTCGCCGATCGCCACGCCATCCTGCGCGCGCTCAACCGTGTCTTCCAGTCCCTGATGAACGGCTCCCTGCCTGCGGAACGCGCCACCGTACTCCTCCAGCGCATCCACCTCGCCTCCGTCAGCCTCCCCCGCTGAGCGCGGGTGACCCGCGTCTCGCTTTTGAGACGTGGGTCTCCGAAGCGCCGTCAATGCCGCCTTCGACTCGCTTCAGCGCGCACTGTGATCGCAGTCACCGCAACTAAGGCCCGCCTCGCGTGTACTTGCTGCATGAGATCCGCGGGCAAGCTCTGTGCGCTGGCGATCGTCGTCCTCCTGCTCTCGTGGACATCGCTCGCCCGCGCCCAGCACAAGCCGAAGGACGCCGACTGTCTCGCCTGCCACGCGGACCCCACGCTCTCCACCACCGATGCGAATGGCAAGACGGTCAGCCTCACCGTCGATGCCGAAAAGATGAAGCAGTCCATCCACGGGGGAATGTTCTCCTGCGTCGATTGCCACAAGGACGTGAAGTCCTCGCCGCACGAGAATACTCCGGCCAGGATCACATGCGCCCAGTGCCACGCCGACGAACAGGCCGCGTACAAGCACAGCTTCCACGCCATCGCGAAGAGGCCGGACGGAACGCCGGCCGCCACCTGCGTCGATTGCCACGGCGACGCGCACTCAATTCTGCCCTCCAGCGACACAAAGTCGCCGGTCTTTCACTCCAACATCCCTGCAACCTGCGGCTCCTGCCACGGCCAGAAGTTGCTGATGCAGTCGAACGGAGGCAGCTCGCAGGTCTTCGTCGCCTACCAGGACAGCGTCCATGGCCGCGCGGTTAAAAACGGCTCGCAGACCGCCGCCGTCTGCACGGATTGCCACGGCTCGCATCAGATTCTTCCCGCCAACGACGCCCGCTCGCTGGTCAACAAGTTCAACGTCCCCGCCACCTGCGGCCGCTGCCACGCTGCTGTGCAGAGCGTCTTCACCGAGAGCATTCACGGGCAGGCGATCGCACGCGGCAACGGACTGGCCCCGGTCTGCACGGACTGCCATGGAATCCACACCATCAAGGAGCCCTCAGATCCAAACTCGTCGGTCTCCGATCAGAATCTCTCGACCACCACCTGCGCGCGTTGTCACCAGGGTGTCCGCCTCACCCAGGAGTTCGGAGTCGCCGGAAGCCGCGTCTCCACTTACCTGGACAGCTACCACGGGCTCGCCTCGCAGGGCGGCTCGGTGGTGGTGGCCAACTGCGCCAGTTGCCACGGAGTGCACAACATTCTGCCCTCCAGCGATCCACGCTCCACCATCAACCCCGCCAACCTCGATGCCACCTGCGGACAGTGCCACAAGGGAGTCACGCAGAACTTCACCCGCTACAAGGTGCACGTCGATGTCGAGGGCGGTCGGACTATGGACAAGGGAACGCTCGCGGTCCGCTGGATCAGGTGGTTCTATCTTCCCCTCATCCTGCTGGTCATCGGCGGGATGTTCCTGCACAACGCAATTCTGTGGCGCGCCAAGGCAATGGCACGGCGCAGGGCAATGGGGCCCAGCGTGCAACGAATGACGCCCAACCAGCGCTGGCAACACCTGATTCTGCTCACCAGCTTCTTCGCCCTCGTCGTCACCGGATTCGCGCTCAAGTATCCCGACTCCTGGTTCGCCGTGGCCCTCGGCCTGGGCGAGCGGTGGCGAAGCATCATCCATCGCACCGCCGGAGTCATACTGATCGGCGACGGCGTCTACCACGTCTTCTACGTCGCATTCACCCGCGACGGCAGAAAGCTGGTCCGCGACCTGCTGCCCACATGGAAGGACGCGCTTGACGCCTGGGGGACGATGCTCTTCTACCTCGGCCTGCGCAGCCACAAGCCGAAGTTCGGCCGCTTCAGCTACGCCGAAAAAGCCGAGTACTGGGCATTGGTCTGGGGCACGGCGCTCATGGCCGTCACCGGAATCATGCTCTGGGCCAGGGTCTCGGTCGGCAATCTGCTGGCGCGCTGGTGGCTGGATGCGGCAACCGCGGTACACTTCTACGAGGCGGTTCTGGCGACGCTGGCGATCCTGGTCTGGCACTTCTATCAGGTCTTCTTCGATCCCGACGTATATCCCATGAACTGGGCCTGGCGCGATGGCAAGATGTCCGTCGAGCACTACAAGCATGAGCACGAATTGGACACGGAAACGCTGGCGGAGACCGAGGCCGAGGCCACTGCGGAACCCAACCCAGCCGAGGGCAACAACGCCGGGGCCAAGCCTGAAAGCCGGCCGGAACACGAGTAGAAACAGAACCAGGTAGCAACAAAAAAAGCACCGCAGCTTCAACATTTCAAGAATGAGGTGGACCATGAAACTCCGCATTGCACCCGTACTATTGGCATCCGTCTCCATGCTGGCATGGATGCAGGCCCCAGCGCAGGACGGCAGCACGCTCTTCAAGACGAAGTGTGCCATGTGTCACGGCGATCAGGGACAGGGTAAGCCGCCCATGGCTCCCAAGATCGCAGGCTCCGCAAAAGTCACCGACGTGCTCACTAAGGGCGGCCAGCCAAAAGCGCCGCACATCAACCCCATGAGCACGCTGACCCCAGCTCAGGTCTCTTCCCTTGCGGCGTTTGTAAAGACACTGAAGTAGTCAACATCCATCCCCTACATCGCGGCTCTGCGTCACTGCGCGCAGGCCGCGATGGACGATGACCGCCGCAACCCGGTACCATGGTCTCAAGGAGATCCATGCCCTCAACTGAAAGCTATCAACTGCTGCTGGCAGCGGCAGCAGCCTGCGAAGACAAAAAGGCCGAAGACGTCCGCATCCTCGCCCTCGACCCCTCCGAGAGCGGCCTCACCGACTACTTCCTCATCTGCAACGGCACCAATGAGCGCCAGAACGCCGCCATCACCGACGAGATCGAGTTGCGCCTCAAGCGCGAGTTCGGCACCTACCCCAACTCGGTCGAGGGCCGCCGTCAGGCCGAGTGGATTCTGATGGACTATGTGGACTTCATCGTCCACGTCTTCTCCAGGGAGAAGCGCGCTTTCTATGGCCTGGAGCGTCTGCGCAAGTCCGCCACCACCATCAGCATCGCCACGCTCAACGCGGAGTTGAAGGCAAAGATCACCAGCGCCCGCACCAGGAAGAAGGTCAGCCGGAAGGCTCCTGTCGTCTCCGCCAAGGTTCCTTCACCAGCTCCGCTGAAAGGCAGGAAGCCGAAGGCCGCGCCCAGAAAGATTGCCTCCGGTAAGACTGCTGCGAAAGCAGCATCGGCTGTGGGCAAAGCCGCGCCGAAGGCCGTGGGAGTCAGAAATGCCGCTCCCAAAAAAGCCGCAAAGAAGGCAACCCGGGTGGCGAAGTCATAGCTCGCCGCCGGTCTGCTCCTTGTTGCGGATCGACTCCTTGTACTTTGGCGAAGAACACCTTTTTTTAGTCCCGTAAAACAGAACCGGCACCCTTACGGGTGCCGGTTCTGTTTTGCAGTACCTGTAAGTTAGAAGATCAACTTCGCCGAAAGCTGCATGGTGCGTCCGTTGGAGTTGAACGTGTACTGTGGCTGGCCGAAGAACTTGTTGTTCTCGCCCACGGTCTGGAACGCCGGCGACACCAAGTGAGTGTCGTGCTGGTTGACATTGTCCAACGAACCAGGGAGGTACTGCGGGTGGTTGAGCACATTGAACGCCTGCGCCTGGAACTCAAACGCATAACGGTCCGTGAAGTTGATCCGCTTCACCGCCGACAGGTCGACGTTGTCGATGGGGCGAATCGGCAGTGTGTTGCGCGGGGCGTTGGGAAGCGTTCCAACGCCAGCCTCGATATAGTAGGCGTTTGGATTGTCAGCCGCATACCCAACCAGATTGGAGTTGCATTGGGTCACACCCACGCCGCAGGCCGAGGCCAGTGTGGAGCTGTAGATCGCCTGAACTTTGGAGCTCGTTCCGGGTGTGCCGTACGGATTGATGACGGGGCGGTCGATGCCGCCTCCTTCACCGTTCAGGTTGGAGTTGACGCCCGACAGCACGGTCGCATATTCAGGCGACTCGTACACGTAGATGGGCGAAAACTCCCAGTTGCCTGCCAGGTTCTTCATCACATAGTTCGAGTGCTTGAAGTAGGGAAGATCGTAGACCACGGCAACACTCAGCCGTTGCGTGCGGTCCAGGGCCGACCGGCCGTAATCGCAAGATACGCATTGCGAGTTCTGCGGACGGCGAGGTGTCAACACGGTGGCGTTGACCTCCGCTGTTGCATCGTCCTGCGTCCTGCTCCAGGTATATGCGGTGTTGACCGCAAGACCATTGTTGAACCGCCGGATCAGGCTGAGCGACAGCGCTCTGTATGCCGACTGAGAGTACGGCTGATAGGAGGTAATCTTGCCGGTGAAGCCGGCGGCAAGGTATGCCGGCACAATGTTGCCGGTTCCCGTGGGGTTGATCGCCGCCAGATTGTTCGCGCCGGCAGGTCCGGCAACCGTCACCGGAGCTGTCACAGCTACTCCGCTGTAGGACGTGTAGAGTTGATTGGCTGCGTTCACCCTTGGCTGCACGTTGATCTGGTCCTGGGTTGCAAGGTGAATGCCACGCGTACCCGTAAAGCGGGCCTCTGCCGTGTAGTTGGAGCCGATCAGCCGCTGCACTCCGAAGGTAAACGTCTCCGTGTACGGAAGCACCTGGTTCGGAAGATAGGCCGAGGTTGCCGCACGCTGTGCCGCCGGTGAAATAAAGGTAGCAAGTGTTCCTGTACCGGTGGGCAGACCGCCGTTCTTCAGGAAGTTTGGGTCGCCGGGGTTGGGAGCTGAGCCTGTTCCTACGTCGGTCGTCGACGAGTACTGCGGTGGGAACGAGAGCAGGCCCAGGTTGTCGAACAGGACATCGTTCGCCATGCTGAAGCCGGTACGGATCTGCGTCCTGTCGTTGATCGAGTAGGATACGCCGATGCGCGGCTCATAGTTGCGGTACTGCGGCTGAGGTGCGCTGAATGTGATGAGTCCTGGAACGCTTGCGCCAAGGTTCAGGCTCTGCGCACGCTCGCCCACCGGCACCGAGGTGAACTCGTAGCGGATGCCATAGTTGATGGTCAGCTTCGAAGACGCGCGCCATGTGTCGTTGGCATAGCCATACAGTGCCGTCTGGTCGCCGTAGTAGATGAAGTTGCCGGTAGAACGCTCGCCAAAGTTGGTCGGCGCCAGGTCGTGCAGGAACTCGGTCAGGTAGTCCCACTGATAGTCGCCGCGCACGCGCTGCGTGAAGGTCTGCGGCGCAATGAACTTGCGTCCGTCAAACCCGATCTTGATGCTGTGCGCCTTGTGCGTGTAAATGATGTTGTCCGTGACCTGGTACATGTTCTGGATCGTCGACTGCGGAGCGTTGGAGTCCGGACCATAGTTGAGCCCGCCCTGATCGTAGATAGTGAGGTTCGGGAACATATCCAGACCGGGGTAGGTAAACGGCCCGGATGGGTCCGCAGTTTCGTAGCGGTTGTATCCGAGACGAGCCTCGTTGGTCAGGTTCGTCGTAAAGGTGTGGTATTCGCTCAGCGCGATCAGGTGGTACTTGTAGGGCAACTGCAGGAAGAAGGTCCCAAGTTCGGCACTGTCATCCGTCTGCGAGACGTTGTTGTAGATGTATCGCGCCCGGAAGCTGTCCTTCTGCGAGATCGTCCAGTCGCCGCTGGTCGTCAGGATGCTTTCATTGGTGAACACCGGCGCTGCAGACCAGATAATTTCCCAGTGCGATGTTGGTCGCCGTTCCTGAGCCGAATACCGTCGCCCCGCCTACAAGAGGCGGTGTTGCCCACATTTGCAGTGCCGCTATACATCGTCAGGAACTGCGCACCGCTGATCTGGTTGCCGCAGGCGGCATCGGCTGAAGCGTCGATCCCGGTCGCCCCAGGAGACACCGGCGTGTACAGGAGGTACTGCGCCAGGTTGGTTGCGCTCAACCCGGCGACGGTCTGCAGCGCGGCGAGGCCGCCGGCCGTCGGCGTGCAGACGTAGTACTGAATGTTCTGTCCCGTGGTCTGCCGCTCAAAGTTGCCAAAGAAGAACAGTTTGTTCGTCTTGATCGGGCCGCCAAGCTGTCCGCCGTAGCGGTTGAAGTCGTAGCGTGGCTTGGATTCTGTCACACCTGCAGGCAGGCTCTGGGCGTTCAGGTTGCGGTTCTGGAAGAACTCGTACGCTGCCCCGTGAAAGCTGTTGGTCCCGCTCTTGATGTTGGTGTTGAACTGGCCGCCAGAGGAGTGTCCGAACTCAGGAGAGAACTGGCCGGCGATCAACGAGAAGTCCGCGACCGCATCGCTGGGCACGTAAACCAGCGGCCCCGTAACGCCCTTGTCGTTGTTGTCGATGCCTTCAATCGTGAAGTTGTTGTTGCGCGGACGGTTGCCATCCACCGATGGTCCAATGCCGATGCCGATGCCGCCGCTCGAAGCCACGTTCGGGCTCAGCAGGGAGACGTTCAGCACCCCAAGACCCACCGTGGCGCTGGGAAGAATCGACAGTTGGTTCGGCAGAAAACTCTGCGTCAGGTTGGTCGATGTCGTGTCCAGCGTTGAGCCGGCCTCTGCCGAAACCTCTACCGTGGCCGTAGCGCTGCCCACGCTCAGGCGCACAGGCACACTCGCTGTCTTGTTCAAGTCCACCATAACCCCGCGAAGCGCGTAGGGCTGGAATCCCTTGGCCGCGACCGTCAAGTCGTAGGAGTCCGGAAGCAGGTTCGGGACCTGGAACTCGCCGGTTCCGTTCGTGGTCGTCGTAGCCGTAGCTCCGGTCACCTCGTTCACCACCGTGATGTTCGCGTTTGCGACCACCGCGCCGGTGGCATCCTTGACGATGCCGGAGATGCCGCCACTCGTTACCTGACCCCATGCCACGCTGCTGCAAAACAGCAACAACGCTACCAGAACTCCACCTATTGACAGCTTCTTCATCGAGCTCTCCTTGAACAACGTACGACCCGTCCGCCAAAGGCGGAGTTACAGCCTGTCCTGAACAACACACAGCTTCGGTTATGAAAACATACCTGCAATTTGCCCTCCAAAGCAAGCAGAAAAGAAAGCGCCCAAAATTGACTTTTTAACTCAATGTTTACAGTCGTCTACACGCTGCCCATCCGGTTTGGCGACAGACCTGCTTTATGGTTTACGGATTCATTATCCAATAAACCATATTCCCGGGGATGCATTTCTTTTACATCTTGCAGTACCCTCATAGAGTGAAGCTTGTCCTTGCCACCATCTCTCCAACCCGCTCGCGCCCCAAGTCAGATGCTGCTGCAACGCTGGCGTCGGATTTCCTTGCCCGAGCCTCGCGTTACGCCACCTGCGAGGCACAGGCCCACGGCTCCGAAGCCGCACTGCTGGCGTGGCTGGACCGCCAATCTACCCGTACATCGCCTCTCCTCATCCTGCTGGACAGCCGGGGCAGGCAGCTCACGTCGGAGGAATTCGCCGCGCAGATCGGCAGGCATCGCGACAACGGAACGCAAACGCTGGTGCTGGCCATCGGCCCGGCTGACGGCTGGTCAGACGCTGCCCGTGCACGCGCCGGCTTGCTGCTCTCCTTTGGAGCAATCACGCTGCCCCACGAACTCGCTCGCGCCGTGTTGGCCGAGCAGATCTACCGCGCGCTGACCATTCTCGCCGGACATCCCTACCACTCCGGCCACTAACCTTCACCAAACCTCGAACCTTGAACCTCGAACCTCGCTAAACTAAACCTATGTCCGACTCCGCACCCACCTCCGAAGCTGTCCGCCGCGGCCTGATCCTGATCAACACCGGCCCCGGCAAGGGCAAGACCACCGCCGCGCTGGGAACCGCGATGCGCGCGGCTGGCAACGGCATGCGCGTCCTCATCCTGCAGTTCCTCAAAGGTTCGTGGCACTACGGCGAGCTGGACGCCGCCGACGCGCTGAACGCCGCTCTGGGCAGCTCGGAGAGTGGGGCAATCAGCTCCGCGCCCGCACAGAACTTTGTTATCCGGCAGCTTGGCCGCGGATTTGTCAAAGTCGGCGGCGCCCAGACTGATCCCGAAGACATCCGCCTGGTCGAGGCCGCTTGGGCGGAGGCTGCCGCCGCCATCCTCTCCGGCGATTGGGACCTGGTCGTGCTGGACGAGATCAACTACGCCATCGGCTACAAGATGCTCGCGCCGGAAGCGGTCGCCGAAGTGCTGCGCCGCAAGCCGGAGATGGTCCACGTCATCCTCACCGGACGCAACGCGCATCCGCTGCTGGTCGAACTCGCAGACACCGTCACCGAGATGCGCGAGGTAAAACATGCCTACCAGCGCGGCATTCTGGCCCAGCGCGGCATCGAGTTCTAGAGGACCGATTCTCCTTTGTGGGGTACCCCCCCCCACTTTTCTGTGCCTCATAAGTTGTTTAGAATTATAAACTTATGAGTTTGAACCTGCAATGTACCTTAAATAAAGGAGTTGCAGGTAAGAATAAGAAAACAAATGTGAAAAGCCCGGTGGCGATTCCCCGAGCCTTTCTCTTTCTTGTCTGATTCTAGTTAAATTATAGCAGGTTGAGGAAACTAGTATGCCAAGTTTATCTCTATTGGTATGAGTTGGTTAGGTGGTTTTGGGGCTTGACACGCGATTTTGCTGGGTTTTTGAGGGGTTAAATCTTACCCATCCTCACCCCTGAGAGGTTCGTGGTCTCCCACCCTTCGCTGGAAAAAAGCGAAGGATGGGGCACCCGAAGTTTT
>CAWHDN010000024.1:0-21434 GCA_963828115.1 uncultured Acidobacteriaceae bacterium | reverse complement strand
TTTCGTAACTGTTCAGGTCTTTTCGTTTAACTGGCAGGCAGTATGAGGGGCGCGGGGGCTTGGAGTCAAGGAAAAAAAGGCGAAAAATAGTTTCATTTTGGGCTGGACTCTGCTCGGCGGCCCGTGCAGAGTCGGGGCGTGGAAAACAGTCTGGTCATGCAAGGGCGGCCCATTGGCCCGGCCGAGTTGGAGCAGGTGCGGGGCTTGCTGGCGGCCCATCCCGATTGGAGCCGGTATCGGCTCTCGCGCGAACTGTGCCAGGTCTGGAACTGGCGCAACCTCGACCGGCCAAATCAAGGACATGGCCGCCCGCTCGCTGCTGCTCAAGCTGGAGGAGCGGGGGTGGGTGGCGCTGCCCGCGCGCCGATGCCTTTCGCCCAACCGCATGCGCCACAAACAAATCCGGCGCCTCCCGCACCCGACCGATCCGATCACGCGGCTCTTTGAGCGAACTGCAACCGCTGCAAATCCAGGAGTTGAGCCGGCAGCCCGAAGCGGGGCCGGTCTTTGACTCGTTGCTGCATCAGTATCATTATTTGGGCTACACCAGCGCCGTCGGGCAAAACGTCAAGTATCTGGTGCGGGACCGGCAGGGGCGGGATTTGGCCTGTTTGTTGTTTGGCGCGGCGGCTTGGAAGACGCGGGGGCGGGATGCCTTCATTGGCTGGACGGCGGCGCAGCGCCAGGCGCAACTGCATCAGGTGGCCAACAACAGCCGGTTTTTGATTTTGCCCTGGGTGCGCGTGCCGGAACTGGCCAGCCACATTTTGGGCCGGGTGGCCCGGCGCATCGCGGCGGACTGGCAGGGGCGCTACGGCCATCGGGTGGCGCTGTTGGAGACGTTTGTGGAACGGGGCCGGTTCCGGGGCAGTTGTTATCGGGCGGCCAACTGGATTTGCGCGGGTCAGACGCAAGGGCGCACCCGGCAGGATCGCCGGCACGTTCTGCAAGCGCCGGTGAAGGATGTTTGGGTCTATCCCCTGCAAGCCGACTTTCGAAAGGTCTTGTGTCCATGAAGCTGTTCACGCGTGAAGAACTGTTGCCCCTGGCCCGCAGCCATCCCGAAGTGTTGGTGGATATTATCCTGGCCTTGCAGGAACGGTTGGTGCAACTGGAACAGCGGGTGCAGGAGTTGGAAGCCCAACTGGCCCGCAACAGTTCCAACAGCGGCAAGCCGCCCTCCAGCGACGGTCTGAGCAAACCCAGCCCCAAGAGTTTGCGCGACGCCCAGCGGTCGCAAACCCGGCGGCCAACCCGGTCATCCGGGCCATACCTTGCAGCGGGTCAAAACCCCCGATCACATTGAGGTTCACCGGCTGGACAGTCTGTCCGCAATGCGGCGGGCGCGGTCTGGGCCGGGAGCCGGCGCTGGACTATGAGAGCCGCCAGGTGTTCGACCTGCCGGAGCTTTCCCTGGCGGTGACCGAACATCGGGCCGAGATCAAGGGTTGTCCGCATTGCGGCCACACAGTCCGGCGCGGAGTTTCCGGCCGGGCGTGAGCGCGCCGGCGCAATATGGGCCGCGTTTTCAAAGCCTGATGGTGTATTTGAACCAGCAGCAGTTGCTGCCCTATGACCGGCTGGCCCAGTTGTGCGAGGATCTATTTGGGCAGCCCTTGAGTGTGGCGACGCTGGCGGCGGCCAATGAGCGCGCTTATCAGCAGTTGGATCCCTTCGCGCAGGCGCTGGCCCGCCAAGTGCCGCAAGCGCCGGTGGTCCATCTGGACGAGAGCGGCCTGCGCGTGGCCGGGGACGCTCCACTGGCTGCATGTGGCCTCGACGGCCACGCTGACCTGCTACGGCGTGCATCCCAAGCGCGGCGCCGAGGCGATGGACGCCTTGGGCATCGTGGGCGCTTGCCGCCAGTGGGTCGTGCATGATCACTGGAAACCCTATTTTTCCTATGAGCAATGCCAGCACGCCCTGTGCAACGAGCATCTGTTGCGGGAACTCAAGTTCCTGTGGGAAGAACAACAGGAGGTGTGGGCGCGGCAAATGAGCGATTTGCTCTTGGCGCTCCATCGGCGGCGGCAGAAGCACGGGGAGTTTAACGAACGCCAATTCAAGCGGGCCCGGCAACGCTACCGCAACGTGGTGCGGCGCGGACGTTACCGGCACCCGCGCCTGGCCCCCGGCCAGGGCCGATCGCGCGCAAAGCAAGGCGGCCAATTTGTTGGATCGGCTGGAGGATTTCGACTGGAACATCCTGGCCTTCCTGTGGGATGGACGCGTGCCCTTTACCAACAACCAGGCCGAGCAGGACATTCGCATGATCAAAGTGCGCCAGAAAATCTCCGGCTGCTTCCGCACGCTCAGAGGGGCGCAGATTTTCTGTCGCATCCGCAGTTACCTGAGCACCTGCCGCAAACAAGGCCGCAACCTTTGGCTGGCGCTCCAAAGCGCCGTCAGCGGCGCGCCCTTCATCCCCTCAGCACCTCACGCTGGACCCTGAGACCTGAACAGTTACAAAACCAGCGAGCAACGGATCAATATCGAATAACGTGGACTTCGGCGCCAATAGCCTAGCCCCGTGGTGCCCGGCACCTGGAGGAACGGTTTACTCTTACAGCCAGGATTTCTTTTACACCCACTTCTTTCGCTTCCCGAAGGCAAAGTGGAAATATGTCCTTGGGTACGAGCTATGCACCATGACTGAAGAGAACCTCAAGATCCTTCGAGCGATACAGGAAACACGAGAGGCGAAGGGAGGCAATCGTCCCATGGCGCAAGCAATGCGCGCCGGAGACATCCTTGTGCTCAGCGGAGAAAGGTACAACCCCTCGTGGGAGTTCCCTTCGCTCGTGCGGACCAACGCGGGCGGCTACTGGTGGGGCCATCCCGGGCGAAGCCAGCCGACCCCTAATCGCCTTCGGTTGAAGTGAGAAAACAGCAAGAGCGGAGCCGGGCATGGATTTGGATTAATTCGAACAAATCCTCACCGGCTGGGAAGCGACCCGTAGCGGGTCTTCCACTCCTGAAAGCTGACAAACGCTCCTGACGAGGCGTTGGATTCGCTTAT
The DNA here is from genome assembly GCA_963828115.1 of uncultured Acidobacteriaceae bacterium. Lineage (GTDB taxonomy): Bacteria > Acidobacteriota > Terriglobia > Terriglobales > Acidobacteriaceae > Edaphobacter. Next base: position 18,415 of record CAWHDN010000024.1, on the reverse strand, counting down.
GCAGGCAGCGCATTTGGGCTCTCCCGTGGCGTAGCGAACCTTGACGCCCGGCTTGCCACACGCGCACCTGGGCCAGCAAACAGGGCACGCCCTCGCTCTGGGCATCGGGTAATCCGCAAACCATGCAAAGCTGCACATCCAAAGTTGATTCTCCCGGCATGGACTAACCTTACCGCGCCGAGGCTCAAGGTCAACCCCTGTCAGAGATTTGCCCGTCGGACGCGCGAACGCGCCGTTGTTACGTTGAAATCTTGACTCAAAACTTTTTGAGTAATAAGGCCCCGGTTATGAATTTCGTGGGCCGTCAAGCCGAGTTGGTGCTGCTGGGTTTGAACGGTGTAGACCTCCGGCGCATTGCTGTAGGATGACCTCTGCGGCCGACAACGGCCGCGGCACCCTCCCACATCGCTCACGCGCGCGAGCGACTTTTTCGCCGCCGCATCCTCACAATATGCGCCGAGCACACGATAATTCGCTTGGAAAGAGCAGGAATTCATGACGGAGTGGACGGAGCAAATGCACCTGCAAACAAAGATCAAGCATGGCGTCAAAAATTACCTGGTGTGTTCAGACATCGCTAGGGATGGTGCGCAGTTCTTGGGACCGCGAGGCCCGTGGAATCAGCAACGAATGTCCCAACGAGATGCGGCCATTTTGTCGTCATGCCCTTTGGCATAAAACGGGGAGTTCCCAATTGCCCGGAATGCCGCGCAAATCGAAGCAGCCATGCTTCCACGGCACCAGAAGGAAAACTCGTCTTCCAGAAGTGCAATAGTTGAGGTCCAGGGAGCAGTTCGGATTCTGACACCCGTAGGACTGCAGTTACTATTTCCCAACACGAAGTCTTCATAAGTTGAGAAGGCAAGAGTCGAACTCTCGTAGCTGAGTCCCCAACGAGAATGATGTGTTTGAATCTCGACAAATCATCCCTCAACAGATAGCCGCCTCCAACGGAGATGTTCGAGCCGCCGCCCGAAACGGTAAAAGCCCTGTCAAAAATTGCTCGGTAAGTGAGGTCACGGTCATCCGGGGCCTGGGCCAATCGTATTCCGGCCCGTTTGCCTTAAGCAGGGTTCTCGCTTCAGGATATTGATCTTGTCGCTGGCGGGGCTATTGTGCTTTCATGCAAGCAACTGGCCATAAAACAGGTCAAACATAAATACTGCTTGCGATGACATATCAGGAAATCAAAACCTTCTCTATCATCCAGCGGCTGGACTGCTCGGAGTCAGAACGGGGTGATGGTACTGGGATTTCTGTTCCACGCCTTCAAGGCTCAGCACCGGGCCACCCTTTCCTGAAGGTCAACTTCGCGCCCTGCTCGCGCTTAACTGGAAACCTCCGCCAATGGAACCCGAAGGATATCCAATGACATCATCTCAGTATCTAGGGATTTGGTGCGATGATGCCCACCAATTCCTGCGGAAATACTATGGGGAGGTCCCACGGAGCCCATATTCGAGCTGACTTCCGGGGCTGAGAAGGCGCTTCTGTGGATGGAGCAACTGCAGGGTTCCACCGGGTTGTTGGTACGGAGAGCCGGCTGGAGAACATTTTCCGGGACTCGACGACATCCTCAGGAACACTACGACGGACATCAATGTCCGCATCCAGCAGCTCCAGTCCGATGCCGCCCGCATTCAGGAGGAGATTGACCGAATCCGGGCAACCGGCTCCGTGCCCATTTACACCCGGTCCAGGTCAATGAACGCTTCGCTCTTCTACTCTCTACGGCCCGGGAACTTTGGGAGATTTTCGTCTCGTGGAGGAAAACTTCAAGCGTATTGCCCAGCAGATTGCTGAACAGCATGCCAAGCCCGAGTATACCAAAGGGGCAATTTTGGGCCATATGCTGGATGCTGACGATGACCTGAAGAAATCCGAACAAAGTCAATCCTTCTACGCTTTCGGGGGCTGCTTCTGGCCACGGAACGCCGGCTGAAGTTCCAAGATGCCCTCCAAACGTTACTCTCCCTGCCCGAACTCAACGAACGCCTCAAGAACAACCCCTTGCTGAAGAACCTGGTCTCGCACCTCCTTATTGAGGGCGAAAATGCTGGATCCCCACCGCGGATGTCCACGAACTTGCGCCGCGTGCTGGATACCACCCGGGCGGTCGACCGGGCCCATGTGCAATCCCTCATCAAAGACATCCACGCGCTGGCGGTCCGGTTGAAGACGGATCCCCCGGATGGCTCCATTTGGTCAGTAGAGGAGAGTCCTGAGTTCTTCAACGCCATCACCCCGCTCTGGCAGGCCCCGGAAGCTCTGGACGAAGTCAAATCAGTGGATGTGGCCGACGATCGGATCAGCCTGGAGATGCTCAAGAAGTTCTCGAATCTCCCTCATATCCGGCTCCATGACCTGCGGAAAAACGTGGAGATATGCCTCGAGAGACCAGCACGCTTACGCTGGAGATGGTCCTGGATCGTTTCCCGCCCAGGTATGGCATGATAGAAGTCTTGGGCTACCTTATCCTGGGGCTGGAAAGCCAGAAGCATTTCGTCGATGAGGAAGAGCAAATAGTCACGATCCCATGCCATGTCCCGCCAAATGCGGGTGCCCAAAGTCCTTTTTTGCAAATAACCATGAACACGGCATCACTCGAATTCTCGGACCTCTCCTTCATTTTGGTCAGGTTATTGCGCGAACCCGTTTACCGGGAAGACAAGGAAGCATGGGAAACCCTCCGCACCCAACAGGAGAAAGTCCGGCATTACTTCCACCAGATTGGCCAAGAACTCGTGATGGATGAGGCCGAAGGATATGCTTTCGTGCGGCAACTGGAGTGCGACGGGGTCGATCCGGATCCCCAGGCTCACCCAGCGCCGGCCGCTCACCTACCAGGCCACGCTGCTACTGGCCTGCCTTCGCGAGGAATTTTGCCGATTTGATACGACTGCCCCTGATGCCACTCGGCTGGTTAAAACCCGCGGCGAGCTTCATCTGGTGGCGGCATTTCCGCCGGAGACCACCAACCAGGTTCGCGATTTCGGAAAGGTGGACACGGCCATCCAGAAGCTGTCAGATATGGGTTTCCTCGAAAAGATTCGAGATGATCCGGAGGAATTCGAAGTGAAGCGCATCGTGAAGGCCAACTGGGCCAAACGAGTTGGAAGCCATCAAGAAAAGGTTAACGGAATATGCAACCGATAATGCCGATTGAGATTAATGGTAAACAGATCCTGCCGGGGTTTCGATTGAAACGCCTGGAAATGCTGAACTGGGGCACCTTCAATGGGTTGTGCAGCGGATGATTCCGGACTGCCGCTGACCATGCTGGTGGGTGTCAACGGCACCGGCAAATCAACTGCGGCCGATGCCCTGCGCACTCTTTTGGTTCCGCCGGCGAGAGCCACCTACAACGACGCCTCGATCGCATCAAACTGAAGCACACCCGGCGCGACCGCACCAAGAAGACCTATATCCGGGGCGCCTATCGGTCAAGCAGTCAGGAAGATTCGGCCACGGCCCTGACACAGTTCCTCGGGCCCGAAGGGGTTCAATCCATCCTGTTGGCCGTTTTCACCAACGAGTTCACCGGCTCCGAGGCCACTTTGGCCCAAATTCTGTGGGAGCAGAACGACAAGACCGACCAGATTTACATGGTCGCCCGGGCGGACAAGAACATCAAGGAACACCTCACCGATCTCGGGAAATCCCGCGAAATGCAAAAGGTGCTGAAGCGCCGGGCTTTGAGCCATACCAGTCCTTTGCCGGCTATGAGGAAGCTTTCCGCAGGCTGATTGGCATTCCGGGCTCTGGCGCCCTCGAAGTGTTCAACCAGGCCATCGGGGTCAAGGAGGTCACCGATCTGAACCAGTTTATCCGGAAGCACATGCTGGAATCGGCCAACATGGTCAGTTTCATCGAGACCCAGATCAAACCGCATTACGTTCAGCTCAACGCCTGCTGGGAGGCCATCAAGCGGGCGGAAGCGCAGCTCATCCTCCTCAAGCCCTTGGCCCAGAACTATCGCAAAATGACGGCTGCCCAGGAGGTGAAAAGAGAAGTTGGAAGCCCTTCGGGGGGACTCTGCCAACCTATTACGGCCAAAAGCATCTGGAATTGCGATTCGCCTACCACGAGGAACTTGGAAGGAAAAATAACCGACAAGCAGAAGGACCGTGTCGGCCTTAACAGACGAACAGACTGAGACCAGACCAAAAAGGAATCCATCACGAGCGCCATTGATAACGACGAGACCGGCCGCCGGCTCAAAGATATTGAGCGCGACATGCAGGTGGCCGCGCGGGAGCGGGATATCAAGATGGGCGTGATGGACGGGCATTAAGCGCCAGTTGGGTATTCTGCAACACCCGACAGCGCTGGATACCAAAGACCAGTTTGAATCCATGCGCAGAAAGCTGCTGACGGATCGCGGAGCTCTTGAAAGCAATTTGCAGCAGCAGGAGCAAAAGCAGTTGGAACACGGGGTTTCCAAACGCCGGGCCGAAGAGGACCGGGAGACCATTATCAGTGAGGCCAAGAGCGTTCGTGACAATAAGGTCCTCATTCCAGAGCCACTGATGAGGATCAGGGCCCTCATCTCGCAGAAGACGGGTATTCCTGAGACGGACCTGCCCTTTGCGGGCGAATTGATGGAGGTGCGGCCGGAGTTCAAGGAGTGGACTGGCGCATCGAACGCCTGCTGCACAACTTCGGTACCTCCTTGCTCGTTGCAGAGCGGTGCTACTTCGAGGTCGCTAAATATACGTAAATGGAGTCGGCCAGCACCGTCATGGCCAGCTCGCGCAGGTTGCGGTCGTAGAGAACGCCGCGGCGCGGAGCCACTTCAAAGGTGCGCTGCTGCTGCTTGGCGGCGCGCTCCACGAACTCCTGATGGCGCACGATCTGCAGCCAGAACAAGCGCCCCGCAATGGCGCTGGCCCACAGGAAAAGAACAGGCAGACGATCCAGAAGCGCGATCGCTTGAGAGGCAATGCCCTTGTGGTTGCAGCGCGGCCGCGAATGGATTGAACGGTTGCCGACATTTGAGCTTCCAGCTCCTGGATCGCTGAACGCTCGATCTCGCACGATCTAGGGGTGCCCCCGGTCCCTCGCTTTTGGGGACCGGGGAAACCGAAATACCAAAGTGAGAATTCATGCGCGCAGAAACCTAGAAGCTGGTAGCTGTCTTTGCGAGGCGCGACCTGGGCCAGCGCCGGAGCGCCGGAATCGGGACCGGCGCCGGGATACACCACTTGCCCCGGCTGCGGCTCGTCGAGCCCAAGTTGGCGCGCCATCTGGTCGATGCGGCCCGGCTGCGTCAGCTCGGCTTCGCTCAGGTGAAGCTGGCGGTTCTCCTCGCGCAACTGGTCGAGGGTTTGCTTTTCGCTCTCCACGCGATAGCTGCTCTCGATGGCGGAGAAGTGCTGCAAGCCGTAAATCATGATCAGCGAGAACAACACGGCGACGGCGGCGAAAACACGCGCATCTCGCGCACCCGCACCGGGTCGCGGCCTTCACCAGCCGCGAATTGTCAAATGTGCATGGCGAAGTAGAACTCCGGCGTGCGCACGCGGCGGCGGCGCTGCGCCTGCTGCGCCATCAGCTCGGCGTTGCGCTCGGCAATCCGCGCTCCCCAACCGCGGCCCGACTCGAAATAGGTTGTTGCAATTGCCGCCATCTGAGTTCCTCTCCTTGCCGAACTTCTTACTGCCTTTCCGCCGCTCGCAGTTTTGCGCTGCGCGAACGCGGGTTGCGATCCATTTCTTCTTCGCCGGCAGTCACGGGCTTTTTGGTCAAAACCTTCCAGATTCCCTTCTGCGCGCCTTCCCGGATGCTGTCTTTCGCAATGCGATCTTCAAGAGAATGAAAGCTGATAACAACGAGCCGTGCGGAGGGCTTAAGCAATTTGGGTGCGGCCTCGAACAAAGCCCGGATTTCGTCCAATTCCTGGTTAACGAAGATACGCAGCGCCTGAAAAGTTCGCGTTGCCGGGTGAATGTGTTTCATTGGGCGGGACGGCCGATGCTACGATCCGTGCTAGTTGCCCCGTAGTAGCGATCGGCCGGCCCCGCACAATTGCTCTGGCGACTGTCCGCGACCTCCTTTCCTCACCGTATTCGTAAATGAGATTTGCAAGCTCGCGCTCTTCCATCTCATTCACCACTTGTTCGGCGGTAGGCCCGGAGCGCGTATCCATACGCATGTCCAGCGGCCCGTCCGCCTGAAAACTGAATCCTCTGCGCGCTTCGTCGAAGTGCAAGCTGCTTACGCCGAAGTCGGCCAGCAAACCATCCACCGATGCCGGCTCCACGTGCTCTTCGATCCGGCTGAAAGCCTCGCCGATCAACGTGAGCTGCGGCGCCTGGCTGCCCATCTCTTCCGCAACTTTCACGAGGCGGGCCATTGCCAACTCCAGCGCCTCAGGATCGCGATCGAAACCGATCAGCCGTCCGCCGGGCCCCAGCCGCCTCATCATGCCCTCGGCATGTCCTGCCAGGCCCAGCGTGCAGTCCACGTAGGTCCCTTCGGGCCTCACGCAGAGAAAATCCAACGCTTCATTTAAAAGAACCGGCACATGGCGTGCTTTTTGCTGCGTCATGCGGCCCCCCTGAGGGGCTTAAACTCATCGCTCTCCGCGGAGAGAATCTGATCCACCGCGTTGAAATCGTCTTCCGTCGGAATCCTGGCCGGCAGAGCCTGTTCAAACAGCGCCTTGCTCACCACCTCGAGATGCGTGATCCTGCCTATCACCGCCAGCTCGCCCTCCAGCTTCGTCCTCCAGCGCAGAATCTGCCCCAGCACAAACCGTCCCTGGGCGTCCATCTTCACTTCCTGGCCGTGATAGCCCGTCATATCGAGGTAATTCTTCACTGCCTTGTTCCCGACACTGTGTTTCTTCAGTCGCAACTCGTTCTTCTTCCATTCGTCGAGCGGCCAAATCTGCGCGCGCTCCCCGTCCGCGGTGGTCACGTAGAGGTCGGTAATGTTCGCGGCGTCCAGCAACTGCTTGAAAGGCACCGGGCACCTTAAGCCGCCCGCTCTCCTCGATCTTCGCTGGATGGTTGCCCCGGAACATCTTCCTGCCTCACTGCCTTCCGTAGCCGGTCTTGCGTGGGCTGCGGTCTCAACTCAACCTCGCCTTTGGCGCTTCCGGGTTAGCCAGGCTGATTCCCCAGCCGCTTTTGCTTCCGGAAACCCATTCCCTGGGCCCCAAAGGGGAGTAAACTTGCTCTGGAAATTCAGTTGATTGGTTCCCAGGTTGGCTCCGATGAATCGGCTCCAAAAACTTCCAATCAGTACCAAAAATTTCCAACTCCTAGCGATAGTACCCCTGTTCTCCGCTGCTGGAAAGAGAAAAATCGGGAGAAACTGTCGAAATCTGCGGCTTTTTTCAGGAAAGCCGACTAATAGGCTGAAAAATTTCTGACACCACAAGATATGGGGTTTATTGCTTTGATTCCCCCACTAGACAGGCATTCCGGGCTGTGTTAGGGGAACAAAAAGCGAAAATTTGCTTCCGGCCGCGCTGGAGGTCGTAGCGCGGGCCTTCTGGCCGGCTGTACTGAGAGCCTCTCGGCTCTCAGAGATGTCTCCAGACCGCAAAAATTGTGCATTAGCCGTGTGTCGGGTGCTCCATCCTAAACGCGCGTTTTGCATTCCGGGTGGGATGGAAAGCGTCTCATCCTGCGCAACGAGCCTATCGAGAGCTGGCCTGCACTCTTGGATTGGGCGTCGAGGCTGGCGCGGCATTCCACCACCCACCACCGAGCGCCTGAAAGAGCGTGGCCGAATCGGAAAAGCGTGCCGCCGTGGCGGCAGTGCGATCCAGTTCCGCCTGCAACTGTTGCCGCTGCGCCTCCAGCAGAGCCAATTCGCTGATTCCTCCCGCCTGGTAGCGCCCCACAGCAATCTGATAGCTCGCATCCGCATCGGCTGCTGCCTCGCTGCGTGCCTTCAGCGTCTGGGCGTCGTGATCAATGGCAGTGAGGGTGTCGGCCACTTCTCCGAAAGCCTGCAACACCGTTTGCCGATAGACGCTGCTTGCCTCCTGGTAGGCCGCCTCGGCCTTGCGCTTCTCCGCGCGCAGGGCGCCTCCGTTATAAATAGGTTGCGCAAGCGACGACGCCACATTCCACACGTCTCCGCCCGTAACGAAACTGGTCCCAGTGCCGCCGCCGCTCCCTGACAGCACAATCTGCGGATAGAGATTGGCCGTGGCCGCGCCGACGTTGGCGCTGGCCTCGTGCAACAACGCCTCAGAAGCCCGAATGTCGGGCCGCTGTTGCACCAGCGCGGAGGGAAGGCTCAAAGGAAGCTCCTGCGGCAGGCGCAACCCGTCAAGCGAGAGCTCAGGAATCTGCGCTTCGGCAGGCGACTTGCCCATCAGCACAGCAAGCTGATGATTGACGGCGTCGAGTTGCGCTTCCAGCGGAGGGATGGTGGCCTGTGTCTCAGCCACTGCGGCCTTCTGGCTTTCTACGGCCGCGTCCGAAGCGCCTCCCGCTTGCTTTTCGAGACGCGACAATTCGCCGACCTTCCCGTTCGACAAGCTCAAGATCGATCAATCCTTTGTCCAGACTCTCGGCGCCGACCAGCGAGGCGGCGACATCATCAGCGCCATTGCCAATCTTGGTCAGAACTTCGGCATGACGACCGTCGCCGAAGGCGTCGAGACCGGCGCCCAATACGAGATCGTCTCCCGACAAGGACGCACGGAGGTTCGGGGCAAGTATTATGGCATGCCGCTGACGGCCAGCGAAGTTCCTTCCTTTATCGGCACGCTGAGGGGTGCGCTCGCCCCGGTCGCCGACGGCCCCGAGGCTCGCGCCGCTGACGGCGCAGATCCGTCGGCAATCTAGGACGATCCTCATGAACAGTTCGATGCGCCTATCCAATGCGACGCGGGTCGATTCCGCCGACGCGCCTCGAGCGCACGCCAATGAAGGCGAAGCCGCCCGTCTGCTGGTCGTCGACGACATCGAAGACAACCGCGTTATCCTGGCGCGGCGGTTCACCCGCCGCGGCTACCGGGTAGCCGAAGCGGAGTCCGGCAAGCGCGCGCTCGATCTCCTCGACCAGCACCAATTTGATCTCATTCTCCTCGACGTCCGAATGCCCGACATGGACGGCGTCGAAGTCCTCAAGAAGATCCGTCGAGACATATTCCGCGGAGGCGCTCCCGGTGATTATGTGCACCGCGAACAACGCCAGCGAGGATGTCGTAAAGGCGCTCGAGGCAGGGGCCAACGACTATGTCGCCAAGCCTGTGGATTTCGCGGTCGCCTTGGCGCGCATCAACGTCCAGGTCGAGCGCAAGCGCGCGAACGCCAAGTTGGCCACGGCCTATGAGGCGCTCAACGCCATGAACGTCGAACTCGAGCGACGCGTGGAGGAACGCACGCGCGAGCTCGCCGCGATCAATGACCGCCTCGCGCTGGAAATCCTGCGGCGAGAGCAGTCCGACGCCAACACCCAGTACCTCGCCTATCATGACGCGCTGACCGGCATCGGCAACCGCGCTACGTTCAAGGAGGTCGCGCAACGCGCTCTGGACACGGCCCGGTTGACCCGCGTGCCGTTCGCCGTCTTCTACATTGATCTCGACGGGTTCAAGGACGTCAACGACACCCTCGGCCATTCCGTCGGCGATGCGCTGTTGAAGGCGCTGGCGGCGCGGCTGCGCGATCGCCTGCCTGAAGATTATCTCATCGCGCGGCTTGCCGGCGATGAATTCGGCGTCCTCCAATCGAAATGCGAGAAAGTCGACGCCGCCATTTCGCTCGCCAACGAAATTCTCGAGGCCGTCGCCCAACCGTTCTCTCTCGAGAACAATTTGGTCTCGGTGACCGCAAGCGTGGGCGTCGCCATCGCCGGTGTCGGCGAGGCATCCATCGACGAGTTGCTCAAATCCGCGGACCTCGCGATGTACCGCGCCAAGGACGACGGACGCGGCGGCGGCGGTCCCGGAGCCTATCGGATATTCGACCCGACGATGGACGAAGCGGCGCGGACGGCTGTCCAGCTCAACGCGGAAATGCGTAACGCGCTGGCGAAATCCGAGTTCCGCCTGCATTTCCAGCCGATCATCTCGGTGAGGGAACAACGCGTCACCGCCTTTGAAGCGCTAATCCGCTGGCAGCATCCAACGCGCGGGCTGCTCGGACCGGGCAACTTCATCCCGCTCGCCGAAAATACGCGCTACATTGTCCAGATCGGCGAATGGGTGTTGCGCGAGGCGTGTCGGGTGGCCTCCGGCTGGCCGGACAACATCAAGGTCGCCGTCAACCTGTCGCCGCTGCAGTTCCAGCGCGGCGACCTCGTGGCGACTGTGGTCAGCGCGTTGGGGCAGTGCCAATTGTCGCCAAGCCGGCTCGAGCTCGAGATCACCGAGTTGGTGCTGCTGGACAAATCAGACCGAAACATCCGCACGCTCGAAAACATGCGAGCGATTGGCGCGACGATTTCGATGGACGACTTCGGCACCGGTTTCTCGAGCCTCAGCTATTTGAGGACCTTCCCGTTCGACAAACTCAAGATCGATCAGTCCTTCGTGCAGAGTCTCGGCGCCGATCGGCGCAGCCTCGACATCATCAGCGCCATCACCGGTCTCGGCCGCAGTTTCGGCATGAAGACCGTTGCCGAAGGCGTGGAGACGAACGCCCAATACGAGATCGTCGCCCAACAGGGATGCACCGAGGTTCAGGGATACTACTACTCTAAGCCGTTGGCGCCCGGCGACCTTCCGTATTTCATCAAACATCTTAAACGTCCGGGCGCCGCATAGCGGACAGCGCCGCCTTCAGCCGGCGAGGGCGTCAGCGCCTTCGCGTGACGCTGGGCTCAGCGATATGAATTGGATGAAGCGCCTGCGCAATTGGCGCCGCGTTTTGCGGCGAGGCGCGGCGACGGATGGTTGCGCGCGGCCGGCGCCTCCGTCGCGGCCGCGCGGCGCAAGGGCGCGATCTTGGTCGGATGATCGATATTGTCGGCGGAAGGCTCGTCGATCCGGAATTCGGGCCGCGCCCTTGGCGGCCGGCGTATATTTGACGCCCTCCGCCCACTCGAGCTTCGCCTGGCGAGGTGACGCGTTGGTTAACGCCGCGGAGGGCGTAGGCGCCTCTTGCTTGGCGCGCCGGGTCTTTGTATGCAACGCCCGCGGACGCGCGTCCGCGAGCGTATGGCGGGTCCTTTACGCGACGGCGCTCAGCGCCGGCGCATTGCGTTCAGCGATTTCTTGTTCCGCCGCCGCGTGGCAGGCGGCGATGATTTCAACCGCCTGGCTGATGTTCTCGGCCGAATGTTTGGCCATTACTTGCATGCGGTAGCGGGCCGCGCCCTTGGCGACTGCGGGATATTCGACCAGATTGGCGAGCAGGCCAGCGTCAGGCAGACGGCGGCTGACCAGCCGCGCGACCGCCTCGGAGCCCATCTTGACGCAAACGATCGCTGAGGGGTCGCCATAGAAGTCCTGCCCATGCGCGCGCAGGTCTTGCGCAGGCTGAGAATGTTGGCCATCAATTCGCCGCGCAGCGTCTCGCCTTCCTGAGAATTGACGATTTCGAAAGCTTTGAGGACGACGGCGGACTGTATGGGCGACAGCGCGTTGGAGAACGTCGTGCTCGGGCTGTAGTAGCGCAGATACTCCTTCACCTCGCGCGAATGGCAAGCGACGAACCCTCCGTTGGAGGCAAAGGTCTTCGAGAAGCTGCCCATCACGAGGTCGACCTTACCGAGCATGTTCGCCGTCGCCGATGTGGCCGCGCCCGCCGGGGCCCAATGCGCCGAGATCGTGAGCGACGTCGACGAGCAGGGTGGCGTTGTATTCGTGGCAAAGCTCCTGCAGCGCGGCAATGTTCGGCGTGTCCGAATCCATCGAGAACAAGCCTTCCGTCACCACCAAAATTGCGTTTTCGGCGTCCTTGGCGCGGATGGTCTTGCAGCCAGTGACGGCAATGGTCGAGGTCGAGATGCCGGTGCATGTAGATGTTGCGGGTGGCGGCGTTGGCGCCTTCCTGCAGGCAGGCATGGGCGAGCGAGTCGATAATGATATGGTCGGCGGAGCGCACCAGACCGCGGATGACGCCGTAGCCGGCGCCCAAGCCGGTCGGATAGAGCACGACCTCCTCCATCTTGAGGAATTCGCTGATCTTGCGCTCGAGCGCGACCGACGAGGTCGTGTTTCCTACCAGCGCCGACGACCCGGCGCTATGGACGCCGATTTGTCGCACGGCCTCGATGGCGGTCTCCTTGATCTGCGGGTGGGAGGCCAGGCTCAAGTAATCCTGCGATGCGAAGTTGACGCCGCGCATGCGTCGGCCGGTATCGTCCTCGGCGGTGACGGTGGCGCGCGGCCCGGTTACCGCCGCGCGCGAGAACGGCCATACCCCCATCTTGCGGCGCTCGTCCTGCCAAGCGAAAAATCCGCCGACGCGGGAAAGAATATTGCCGCCCTGTGGCACGCGAAAATCGCGCATGCTGCCGGAGAGCGCCGCCTGCGAAACGAAATCGGATTTCAATTTGGACATTGCCGCACCAGTCGTTGGTTTTCTTGTCTCGGCGCGCTGTCGACTTGCGTTCAGGCGTTGCGAGTTAATCGCTACGATGCGACGCGGCCAGTTAAAGGCGTTGTAAGAAGTCAAAGGTTCCCATTGGCGCGATGGGGAATTGAGATGAATGGTTTCAGCGCTGTTATATTTATTCTAAAATAGAGGGAGCGCGCGCAACGGTCCGTAAACCAAGAAGATGACCGGCCCAGGCAGTCTGGTTGATTGGTTCTCAGGTCGGGTTGCCTGCGGTTGGCGCGCCGCCCCCGCCGAATGTCTTTGCGCCAAGAAGATCCTTGCCTCGGGTGTAACCGTTCACATTCCCCCGCATGGCATTGAGTTTACGGGCGCTCTTGCGTTCGCCGTTGCGGCGTGAGGACGATGTCGTGGGGCATACGCGGCGAAGGCCTTCGTCAGCTTTGGCGAGACAAATCGTTGGTTGGATTTTCTGGGAGGCTCGCCTAAAACGACGGGGCGCGCCGGCGTTTCAGGCAACGGCTCTGGTTGGGATTTCGGGTGCGCGCAGGCCCGCGCGGGCGGCGGCAATCAGGCGGCATGCGTAGTCCCACGCCTCGACGCCCCGCTTGCGGCACGTGTCGATGACGCTGAGCGCGGCGGCGTAGAAGCGGCTGCCTTCGTCTGTTCGGGTTCCGAAGCTGATGCGCCGGGCGATTACGGCGTGGCGCAACGCGCGCTCGGCGTCGTTGTTGGTCGGCGGCAGGGCGGGATCGAAGACGAAGGCGACGACGGCGTCCCAGTCGTTGAGGATTTCGCCGGCCAGTTCGCGAACTTTCTTCTCGTCCTCGTAGCGGTTGCGCTGGCAGTTCCACTCGATGCGCGCCATCAGCCGTTTGACGGCGGGCGTTTGCGCACCCTCGCCGTCGTGGACCCGCTCGATCAAGCGGCGCAGGTCGCGCACCAGGTCGCGACCGAAGGCCGAGCCGTCGCCGTAGTAACCTTCGGCGAGCGCCAGGCCCTTGCGGATCAGATGCGCCAGACAGCGCTGGCGGCGGGGATGGTCGCGATAGGCGACGTAACCGTCGGTGACCAGCCAGCCCAGGAACGCCTCGCCGATCAACTCGGTCAGTTCCTCCTTGCGGCGGCTGCCAATGCGGAAGATGGTGGCGAGCGCGGTCGTGGCCACCCACATCCAGCGCAATTTCCCCTGCTGATACCAAGGGGTCTCGTCGAGATGGACGATTTCGGCGACGCTAACCTCCTGGATGAGTTGCTCGACGACGGGCTCGCTGGCCAGACCGAATTCATGGACGCAGCGCTCGATCGTCGCGGCTCCCAGTTCCAGGCCAAGCCAGTCGAGCAGGAATTCCTGGATCTTGCGCCGCGAGAGGCGGAAACGAACCGACAGGGCCGCGATGAAGGTCGCCAGCATCGGGCCGATGAGACAGCGCTCGCTCATCTGCAAATTCCGCCGGCGGCCCTCGATCTCCGAGCGCGGCCCGACGCCGGGGCGGGCGACGTTGTCGCGACCGCACGGGCAGCGCACCGCGAAGTAGACGTGCTTGGCCGCGCTGACCTGAAGAGACAGCGGGCCGCGGGAAAGTTCGAGGCTCACGTGGGCGCCGACGCACCGGCGCTCCAACTCGGGACCGAGCGCGGCTCCGCAGACGGCGCAGGACGTCGGCGCGTGCGGGACGTCCGCGCTCGTCACGATCCGTTGCGAACGCCAGAACCCTTTCGTTCCGGGCGGCTTGCCGGCGGGCCGGGCGGACTTCTTCTTGTCAGGCTTGCCGGTTTTTCCCGGCGGGGCGACGGGAGGCTTGGCCTCGCCGCCGTCGTCACGCCGATAGGGCTCGTCGCTCGACGGCGGGCGCGAACTCGTCCGCGAATCCGCGCCCAAACGGTTGGCCAGCTCCCGCGCCAGCTCGTGCTGCCGCCATCCCCAAGCCTCGAGTTCCTCGCGCGACATAGTGGCGAGGTCGGTTCGCTGCACATCGTTCAGGTCGGGGTCGAATCGGCGAGGCACGCAAACCGTAGAATCCCGTTCGCGCCTCCGCGCAAGTCCTCATCTCGCCCTTCACGCCAAGCCCGTATCCGCCCTCCGGCGAAAGACAAAAACCGGGGGGGGGAACTCCCCACCGTTTATCAAGGGTTTTTTTTGGCGGCGAGCGTCGGGTTAAAGAGAGTGCCGGATCTGAGCATGGCGCAAGCGATATTGAGGTTGCGATCGGCGACGGATCGGAGAGCGCGGCCATGAGTGCAGCCGCGTTTGCGCAGCTCGGCGTATTTGGCGCGGCTTCTGGGATCATGCTGCACGGCGACGCGCGCCCAGTGATAGGCGGCGTTGGCGAGGCGGTCGTTACAGGCCTGGCGGCGCACGACGATGCAGCTCTTGCCGGAACGCTTGGTGACGGGCGCAACGCCTGTCAAACTACGCAAGGCGGCGTAATCGCGCCGCTGCAGCGGCTCCCAGGCTTCGGCGAGCAGCGTGGCGAGGATGGTCCTTCCCAGTCCCGGCAAGGATGCGAGGATCACGGCGTCATGCGGCTTTTTCTGCCCCGGCTCGGTCTCCGGCGCGGTTTCGCCGTCCTCGGGGGCCGTCGGGGCGACGAGACGGGCGACGAGCGCGTCGAGCCTTCGCTCGGCGTCACGGATTTGGCGATTGAGCAGCCGGAGGCGCGGGATCAGCGAAGCCACATGAGCGCTTGCGGCCTCGACCGCTCCCGGCGCGAGTTGCGGGGCCGGCGCGCGCACGGTTGTGATGATCGTTTCGGCGTCGAGGCGGCGGATGCGCCGCTCTTTGAGCAACTTGGCGATCGTGGTTTGGCGCAGCTTGCTCGCCTTGGCCGGCGTCGGGGCAAGATCGAGAAACTCGAGCAGCCATTCGGCGCCGAGGTCGGTTTCCAGTTCGAGCACGGCGGGAAAGTAGCGCCAGAGCTGCTCGCGCAGCCGATTGGTCAGGCGGTTGCGCTCGACGCCGAGCTCCTCGGCGATGCGCGACCGTTCGCGCAATTCGACGATGACGGGATCGGCTGACTTGAGCCGCCGGAAGCATCGCGGATCGGTGCGCAGCGACGAGGCCATGACCTCGGCGTCGCGGCTATCGTCCTTGGCGCCGGACATCGTAAAGCGATCGCGGAAGCGGTCCATCTGCTTCGGGTTTATGGCGTGAACCGCGAAGCCGCGCTCGATCAGCGTCTCGGCGACGGGGCCGTGCGGGACCTCGATAGCGACGAAGACTTGCGCCGCCTCTTCAGCGCCGCTGGCTTTCATCAACCAGGCGGCCATTTCGGCGAGGCCCTCGCCGCTGTGTTCGAATTCTCTTTGGCCGAGTTTTCGCCCTTCACCGTCGGTCAGGAAAACGCAGTGGATCTGGCTTCCCCAATCGACGCCGGCATACCAACGTTTCTTTTCGATCATGGACGCACCTCACGGACGCAACGTCGAGCCGCCGCAATCTCCGTCGATCCCTGTACTGGCGCTCGGGTCGCACGAAGCGCATCCGGCGCGAACTCCCCACGGGACGTCGATCGCGGCCAATCCTCCGGGGCACAAGTCCCCCCCAGGTGGTCGAACCACAGGGGGCAATCGGTCGCTCCCGACGGACTGGCTCGGTCTCCAGACGCTACGCCTCTTTTCTTTAAAGGCCCCTCTTTCGAGGCCCCGCGGTTGATCTCGCTACGTTCCGCTACGCTGCACTTCGCGAGACCAACCGCGGGTTCTGGTAACCGCAGGAAAAAGGGTACAGGGGGTGTGAACGGTTACGCCTACGCTTGGGCATACCTCTCGGCCATTGGAAGAGAACCACCTTCGTCGCGGGACTGCGGCTGACGGGAATGACCGCGCCGATGGTTATCGACGGCTCGATCAACGGTGCGCGGTTCCTTGACTACGTGCGTCGCGTTCTCGCGCCGACGCTGAGGCCAGGCGACATCGTCATCATCGACAATTTGTCGGGCCACAAGAGCGACGAAGTGCGTGAAGCCATCGAAGCGGTCGGCGCGAGCGTCCGTTTCTTGCCGCCCTACAGCCCAGACTTCAATCCGATCGAAAAAGCCTTCGCAAAACTCAAGTCGATGTTGCGAAGGCTCGCCGCCCGAACTGTCGATGCGCTCTGGACGGCCCTCGAAAACTTCGTCAACGTCCTCAATCCAACCGAGTGTGAAAACTTCTTCGCCGCTTGCCGATATAATCAGGATTAAGTCGAAAATGCTCTAGCGAGGCGCCCGATCATGGGGAACACTTTCATCGTCGTTCAAATCGAAGCGGAGATAGGGCGTCTTGCCGACGCTGACCGTGACCCGCTCCACCACCGGATAGGGATTGTCCGGCAGCTTCAGCAGCAGCGCTTCCTCGGCGGCGACCTCTCGAACCGTGCGAGCCTGGTCTTCCTGGCAACGCCGGTCGGCGGCCGCGCCCTGGCGCCAGGCCTCGGCCTGGGCGTTCAGTCGGCGAGATCGGCGAAGCTGCGCACGGCGAAGAAGGAGGTGCGGCAGTACGGTATCGCTCTTTCCACCCGGCCCTTCTCGTTGCCGCGCGCGATCGCCACCGGACGCGGCTCGAAACGATAATGGGCTGCGAAGTCAAGCAGCGCTGGGTTGAAGCGGATGGCGTCGCCCTGCCGTACCAGCACGGCGCTGCGCAAGTTGTCATAGAGGACGACGCGGCTGACCCCGCCAAAGGCTTCGAACGCCGCCACATGGTCGCGTGAGGCAAGTTTTCGATCCGGGCATCGAGGAAGAAGCGCAGGAAGATCTGCCGCGAGTAGCTCGAAACCATGACGAAGGCCATCAACGTGCGGCGCGCCCGGCCGATCATCAGGTGTCCGAATTGAGCCCAGTCCGCCTGGATTTGTTCGCCGGGCAACGTCCGCAGGCGCAGATACGCCTCAGCTGCTGGCCGCGGCCGATGCAGCGAGACGACATAGCGGAAGTGGTCGTAACCGCCGGGATAGCCTCGCTCCCGCACCATGGCGAACAACCGACTGGCGGTCAGCGTCGGGAACTTGGCCAAGGTGTCTCGCATGAACGGCACGAAGGGGTCCGCCATCGATCGCCTGGAATGATGCAGGACGCGCGGCAGGCCCGCCTGGATGAGCACCCGCGACACGGTGGTGTGATGCCCCCGCAATTGCTTGGCGATAGTGCCGACCGGCCATTTCTCGACATGGTAAAAGCGCAGGATCCGAGCCTGCAGATCAGGAGGTATCGTCATTTTCGTGTCCCGTTCGGTCGATTTCGACGGTCGATTGGACCCAGCGACGACGCAGGAACTCGTGGCGAACCCGATCCGGGCAACGGCACGCGCACCAATGACATCTCCTGGCTGCCGGGCGTTCGCCGGCGGCCGGCTCACCGGAGGAGGTTTGCTCGCTCTCCACCGCCGCCAAATCCGACCAAAGCACATCACTCGGCGGCCGTTGCGGTGAACCGTGATGCGTCACTTTCATTTCGCCGAGCGCGGTAGCAAACCATGCGGGCGGCATGTTTGCGGCGGCCGCGGAGCGTGCGTTGATAGCGCCGATTGGCCTCGCGCTGCTTGGCCCGGCGCGCCTCGCCGGCACAGCCCCGAGCACAATAAATCTGGCCACGGTAGCACCGGCTGCAGACAACGCTGACCAGGACACTCGGCGCAGCTGAAGAAGCGGGCCGGAACAGCCGTCTCCGGCCCCTCCAGGGCGACAAGACGTAGACGCGCGTCCCCAGGAATGGGAGAATGCCGCCGCATTCGTGTCCAGCACGGTGTAGGGCGCGGCGTCGGTTGATTACTTGGCAGTGTTGGCCGGCGCCGCGCCTGATTATCGATCTCTTCAGACTATTACTGCGGCATCTTCGCGCCATGCCCTGCCGGCGGCGACAAAAAACGCGCGCGCCGGGGCATGGCCGGCCTTTGGTCGGGGCTTCCGCCCCTCCCGCCGTCCGGCCATGCCCGGCGCAATCTCAGCCGCCAACCGATAATTGTCG
>CAWHDN010000023.1:0-100657 GCA_963828115.1 uncultured Acidobacteriaceae bacterium | reverse complement strand
GGAAGGGCGCGACCTGTGGTGGCACTATCTGATGGCCGCGGCGGAGGATGAATGCGCCGCGGAGTGGATGGACGCCGAAGACCTGCTGTACATCCTGTACACATCGGGGACGACGGGGAAGCCGAAGGGGTTGGTGCATACGACGGGCGGCTACGCGGTGCAGAGCTATTTGACGAGCAAGTACGTCTTCGACCTGCGCGAGGACGATGTGTACTGGTGCACGGCGGACTGCGGGTGGGTTACGGGACATTCTTATGTGGTGTATGGGCCGCTGCTGAACGGGGCGACGGTGCTGATGTACGAGGGCGCGCCGAACTTTCCGGCGAACGACCGGTTCTGGAAGATCATCGACGACCACAAGGTGACGATTTTCTATACCGCGCCGACGGCGATCCGGGCGTTCATCAAGTGGGGCGACGAGTGGGTGAGGCGGCATTCGCTGGAGTCGCTGCGGCTGCTGGGGACGGTGGGCGAGCCGATCAATCCGGAGGCGTGGATGTGGTATCACCGCGAGATTGGCAAGGAGCGGTGCCCGATTGTGGACACGTTCTGGCAGACGGAGACAGGGGCGATCATAATTGCGCCGGTGCCGGGGGCGGTGGCGACCAAGCCGGGGTCGGCGACGCGGCCATTCTTCGGGATTGTGCCTGAAGTGGTTACAAAAGAGGGTGGGCCGGTGGCGGCGGGGCAGGGCGGGCTGCTGGTGGTGCGGCGGCCGTGGCCTTCGATGGCGCGGACGATCTGGGGGGATGCGGCTCGCTACCGGGAGGCTTACTTCAGCGAGATTCCGGGGAGCTACGTTACAGGGGACGGCGCGCGGTGCGACGCGGACGGCTACTACTGGCTGATGGGACGTGTGGACGACGTGATCAACGTGAGCGGACACCGGCTGGGGACGATGGAGATCGAGTCGGCGCTGGTGGCGCACCCGAAGGTGGCGGAGGCGGCGGTGGTGGGACGGCCCGACGAGATGAAGGGGCAGGCGATTGCGGCGTTTGTGACGCTGGATGAGGGCTACTCACCGAGCGAGGAGCTGCGCCAGGAGCTGCGCCAGTGGGTGGCGAAGGAGATTGGCGCGCTGGCGCGACCGGACAATCTGCGGTTCACGCAGACACTGCCCAAGACACGGAGTGGCAAGATCATGCGTCGGCTGCTGCGGGAGCTGGCGACGACCGGCGAGGTTCGGGGCGATACGACGACGCTGGAGGACTTTGCAGTGCTGGCCAAGCTGCGGGAGGGGGACGAGTAGGAGGGTGTATCTGCTGCAATATGTGATTCAGGAGGATAGAATACAACGCGTGGCTACAAGCATTGAGGGGCGGTTAATGCGACACGAGGGCGAAGCGTGAGTGATGTCGAGAGTCTCCCGGAAGAAGACAGGTAATCTCGGCGGCTACGAGAGCCTTGATTGAGGGCGTGACTAACAAACGGGCCCGGTTTGTTCTTGACTCAATTGTCAAGAATGGGTTGGTATCCACAGAAGAGATAAGCAACGCTGGATACGACCACCCACCTCGCGCGGCTCAAGACGTTAAGGATCTCGGCTTTCCCCTAAAGAGGCTGAAGTTCAAACATAGCAATGGGAGAAGTATTGCTGCATACACACTTTAATCTTGAGATGCTCCAAAACCCCGGCATGGCCAGCAGGAAGGCTATTTCAAAGAAGGAACACCAGCAAATCATAGAGAGATTAGGCGGTAAATGCAGAATCTGTTCTTCCACTCTCAATCTTCAGGTCGATCATCGTATTCCGTATCAGATTGCCGGTGAATCGAAGGGTACAGACGAAGAAATGTTCCAGGTTTTATGCGGCTCCTGCAATCGCAAGAAATCCTGGGCTTGTGAAGCCTGCCCGAATTTTCTGAAGACGAAAGATGCGCAGACTTGCCGTTCCTGCTATTGGTCTGGTTCGGATTCCTACACGCACGTTGCAACGGTCGAGGAGCGGAGGACGGACTTGATCTGGGTTGGCAAGCCTGAGACGGACGTGGCCGACAGGCTCAGCCGAGAGGCGAAGACGATTGGCAAGAGGCCGACCGAATACATCAAGGACATCTTGAAGCGTTAGGCAAACATGCTGGTCTGAGGACTGAAGTGGGCCAGAGGCAGCGGTGCATGGGAGCCTGCGTATTTCAGGCATCGCGAGACGTAGAGCGACTCGATGGTGACGTGGTCATTGCCGTTGAGCGTGGCCTGGCTTGAGCGTCCCACGTCCAGAAGGACTCTGTCTGCAAGATCGGCGGGGAGCGGCTCTCCGTAGTTCATATTTCCGCACGATCCGTCGTAGCTGAGTACGAATGGAATTCCCTTTTCATTGAGGAGGGTCAGTCCCTCTACGATGCGCTTGCGTGACACGCTCTCGAAGTAGCGTTGATCTCTTCCTTCGCTTGTGCCCTGATACGGAGGGTCAAGATAGAAAAAATCGCCTGGGCGCGCCTCCTCGAAAAGAGTCATAAAGTCGCATGTGACCGCTTGAGCCCTGCCACGAAGCAGCCGGTGCGCGTCATTAAGCTCCATGCGCATTGTCTTCGGTTGTGTGCCAGTGCGGCGTTTATCCGGGGACTGATTGAACTGACCCGAAGGGTTGAAGCGGACTGAGTTTTTTACGCATCGCGCAAGAAGATAGAGCAGTTTAGCGGGATTCCTGTCTATATTGAACTCGGAGCGGATGAGGTAATACTCAGCGATTGGATTGCTTCGTTCCCTGTTCCAGAGAGCCTCATACTGATCTGCTATTTCGTCTGGCGACTGAATGATGCCTTGCCACAAAGCGATCAGCGGATCCAACGCATCTCCGATAAGAAACAATGGAAACAAGTTACTCGATGCGGCAGCTAGAGTGATCGCTGCGGAGCCTGCAAATGGTTCAATCAGCCGCTTGTACTTGTGCCGCCCTACATGGCTTAGAACGGCGTTTGCGAGCCGCCGTTTGCTGCCCTGATACGGGATGGGATGAGGCACTGAATATCGCACGGTTCTGCATCCTCGAATAGAGTCTACGCTATAGCGAACGCAAAGCGAATCTTGTTTTGAGGAAATCTACGTTTGTACGCGGACACTTTCCAAAACGGAACAGACTCCGCAGGACTTGGTTCAGCGGTGGAGTTCGCCGATGTAGACGGCGAAGGGCGGGAGGGTTACGGCGTCCAGGTCCTGCGGGCCCATTGCCTGGTCTGAGCGGAGCAGGGTGAGCAGAAACGAGCCGCGCAGGTTGAGGCCGTGGACGGCGGAGGTGAGCGACAGGCGCAGCGGCGAGGACGAGAGGTTGCAGGCGACGACGACCGGCAGAGTGAGAGCGGAGTTCGTGGCCGGACGGAGGACCCAGACCAGAGCGTTCTGGGCGTCGAAGTCGAGGACGTTGACAGAGCCGTATCGCACGGTGGCGTTGCCGTGGTGGAGGGCGCTGAGCTTGCTGATCCAGTCGGTGAGGGTTGGGGCTGGAGGAGTGGCGGGGAGCGGCGTTGCCGCGGGACGGTTGACGGCGAGGGTGCGTGCGGCGGCGGGCTGGGGCGCGGCATCGGGGGTGGGGGTTGCGTCGGGCTGAAGGACAAGGCTGGGGCTGGCGTCGATGAGCGCGGCGGGATGAGTTGTGAGCTGGATGGCGGAGATGGCGCGGGCCAGGGCGAGATAAGGATCGGGCGAGCCGGAAGGATAAGTTGGCGGGTGGAAATCAAGTAGAATGTTTTGATTAACCAGTGATTTCGTAAGTAGAGGGCGAAGGTTTTCGGCATCGGGGAGATCGAGCTGGGAGAGGCGCGAATCGACCTGGAGCTGGGCGTTGAGGGTGTCGCCGGAGCGGCTGGCGCGACGGGTGGAGGCAGTGCGGGAGGACTGGCGCGTGGCGGGCAAGGGGACGGGAGTTGCGCTGGTGTTGGGGTCGAAGTCGGAGAGGACGATGCGCTGGCCGACGGCGCTGGAGGTGATCTTGCGCAGGGTCTGCACGATGACCTCGGCGAACTGCGGGCTGGTTCCGGGCGGGGTGACGATGTGGAAGCCGGCGACTCCGCGGGAGAGCCAGAAGCGCGCAATTGCAGGAAGATCGGCGGTGGCGGAGGGGGCGGGGAAGGTGGCAAGGACACGGATTCCGCGGCGGCTGGCCTGATGGATCAACTCGTCGAAGTCGTCGAGGGCGGGATCGGGCTGGAGCGAGGAGGGCAGCGCGGGCATGGGGACGACGAGTGCGTCGACGCCGAGGGAGCGCAGGGCATCGAGACGGGCGGCGATGGATTTGTAGTCGGCGGTTTGCTGGAGCCGGAGCTGTTCGGCGGGGCTTCCGCCGGGAGGGTTGGCGGGGCTTGAGGCGACCTGATAGAAGACGGCGCGACGCCACCAGGGATCGGAGTTCTGGCCGAAGTTTGTCATGCCGGGACGGGCGAGGGTCTGCGCGGCGGCGGGGAGGGCAACTGCGAGGAGAAGGAGTGCGGCGAGGCGGAGGCGGTGCATGGAGTCGATTGTCTCGCGCAACGGGGGTTGGCGGGAAGTACGGAGATGGTACGCGGCGCGGCTAGTTTGGCGAGGGGGGCTCGACGTGGTCGATGACGAGGGTTTTGACGGGGCCGTGGGTGGAGGATGAGTTTGAGGCCAAGCTGCTCCTGGATGGCGGTGAAGAGCGATGGGCCGCCGGCGAGTGGCGAGTCGTCCGGGGTGTTGTCCGGCGTCCACACCAGGGAGAGGTCGTATTTTCCGGTGAGGCCGGTCTTGTCGACGACGGGGCGATGGAGTTCCTGCTTCAGATAGTCGATGAGCGAGGCAATGGTGACCGCCTGACCGAAGAGATGGCCGCGACCGAGCATCACTGGATAGCCGCTGGATACGGGATTGCCGTCGAGCCCGTTGATCCCCTTGGCGAAGGTGTCATTGGGAGTCGTTATGGGGAGCTTTGAGCCGCCTTTGGCGAGTTCGAGATCGTAGATGGGAGCGTCTTTGGTTTCGTTGTGGACGACGAGCTTGAATCGGTCGGCGAGGAGGGACTGGATCATCTGCCTGCGCTGGGCGCCGGTGAGCCTGGGCGGAGGAGCGTCGGCGGCGGGGGTGACCTTGGCATCGATGTCGTAGCCCGTGGCGCCGATCCAGTCTGGACCTCCGACGATGGAGTCCCACTTGACGTTGTAGGCGTCCATGATGAGGTACTTCAACGTGCCATTTCCGACGTGGTAGCCGTCGGGCGTGTCCTGTGTAAACATGCGCGTGGTGGTAACGCCGTTGCTGGTGGTGGTAGTCATTCCAGGTTTGGTTGGGTGGATGGAGATGGCGTCAAAGGCCAGTGGCGCGGCAGCGGGCGTGGCATTCGGCGGGGTGGGCGCGGCGGGCGGGGCGGGTGGCTGGCTGCGCGAGCAGGGCCGGAGCGACAAGGACGAGGAGGGCGGTGGCGAGGAAGAGATTTGTGAGGCGAGCAGGCTTGCGGGCGGGACGTTTGTTCATCGTGCGGAGCCTCGTTTCTTGCGTGACGGGCGTGTGGGTTGCTCGGCGGACCATACCAAGCACTGTAGTACGATTATTATCGTATGTCAATGGCTAGGATCGGATTGCGACGGCCGGATTGCTCAGGGGAGCTTGGCGGCGGCGGCGATGGGGTTCCAGTGGTCTGGGCCGGAGGGAGGGCCGGCGAGGAAGCGGGCGGGGAGGAACTTTGCGGCCTGGGCGCGGGTGAGCTGGTGGGACCAGGGGACGCGCGTGGCGGGAGACGCGCCGGGGCCGGTGGAGTTGGATTCGGCGAAGTAGGCGGTGGACTCGTTGGCGGGGTTGGACCAGTTGTTCCAGCCGGCGGGGTTGAGGTCGGCGGGGAGTTCGGTGGAGATGTAGACGACGCGGGCGTAGGCGCGCCAGGGACGGCCGAGGCCGATGGTGTTGCGCGCGGAGGCGGAGGAGCGGGCGCCGGGAGTGGCGGGGTCCATCGGCGGAGCGGAGGGTTCGAGGCCGCTGGTGACGCGGGAGTTGAGGATGACGAAGCCGGTGGGTTGCGCGGGTGAGGTGCGGGACTGGGCGGTGACGAAGCCGGGGCCGTTGGAGTGGAGCTCGGTGCGGTCGAAGACGGCGGCAGCGTTGCCGAAGATGTAATCGACGCCGCCCTCGATGTAGGTGTCGAGGTAGTACTGGCGGCCGAAGTCGGCGAAGAGCGTGTCCTGGTGGCCGAGGAGGCGGCAGTGCTTGAAGATGGAGCGGTCGGAACGGTTGGCAACGGCGACGGCCTGGCCGGTGTTACCGGCGGCGTTCTCGATGGTGAGATTGTCGGCTTCAAAGTTCGCGCCGTTGATCTCGATGGTCTCGGTGAAGAAGGTGCCACCGGCGGACTTGGCGTTGAGGGAGTTGGTGATGACAACGTCGGAGGGGGATTTTCCGAGGCCGAGGAGGGTGATGTTGGGGTGGTTCTGGGTGATGATGACGCGCTCGTGGTAGGTGCCGGGGACGATCTCGATGAAGACTCGGCCCGGAGAGCCGTTGCGGTTGGGCGTGGCGAAGGGGTGGTGGTCGAGGGCGTTCTGGATGGTGGGAAATGTGGCTCGGTCTTCGTTGCCGGGCGCGGCGGGCGGAGCGGCGGGATCAACGCGGATGTGGACGTCGGCGGCGTGGAGTTGCAGCGGGAGGGCGAGGAGGAGCGCGGCGAGGGCGAGGCGTGGCATGAGGATGAGGGTACTGCGCAGGGTCGGGGTGAGGCAAACTCGGAACCCGACCTTAGCCGCGATGAGACCGCGGCGAAGATGGGGCACGCGCCATGAAAGGGGGACCCACGATGGGCGGCGGGTCAGCGCAGGAGGAGGACGATGAGCACGATGAGGAGGATGAGCGAGATACTGCCTCCGCCGTAGTAGCCGAGGCCCGGGCCCATGCGGTAGCCGCCAAGGCCGGAGCCGAAGATCAGGAGGAGGAGAAGAATTATAAGAAGCATGAAGAGACTCCGTTCAAGAGAGGATTTTAAAGCGACCGGATCAAGGCCTGAGGGGTTGGATGCAGATTCCGGGAGGATGGTAGACTTGGGGTGTGCCGGGCCCTACGCGACGTAATCCCGCCAACCCCGCCAGGTCCGGAAGGAAGCAACGGCAACGGGTCATTACGGGCGCAGTAGGTCGCCCGGTACTTTTTTAATGCGGTTGATTGGTTGTTGGTTGTTGGTTGCTGGTTGTTGGTTGTCAGTTGACGGCGGGCTGGCCGGGATTGTCCCCACTGAACAATTTGAGCGTGGTTTGGCGGGAGGTGCGCGAGGGGTTGCGGCCGTGTGCTCATTCTTCGGCGGAGAAAACAGGCAACGGCGAAATACGGGGATTCTTCGCTGCGCTCAGAATGACAAACAAAGAAGAGACAACGGTGGCATTGTGTGGGAGAACGGTTCGGGCGGTATTGGCGGGACGAGCTTCGTCGGGGATCCTTCGCGCTCGAAAGACGCGCTCAGGATGACAGCAAGAACAGACAACGACACGATTGCGTAGGGTGGGACTTGTTCTTGGGGCGCGGGTCGGAGAGAATGATTCGGGGCCGAGTTGGTCCAGAAGAGACAGCGAGGTGATGGATTGAGTTTGACGTTGAAGGCGCACGAGAGCGTGAGGGTGAAGATCAGTTCGGTGGGGACGTATGTTCCTCCGCGGCTGCTGACCAATGCCGACCTGGAGACGATGGTGGCGACCAACGACAAATGGATCACGGAGCGGACGGGAATCCGTGAACGGCACATCGTGGACAAGGGCGTGGCGACGAGCGACCTGGGCGCGGAGGCGGCTCGGCGGTGCCTGGCGGCGCGAGGCATCGAGGCGAGCGAGGTTGAGGTGATCGTGGTGGCGACGGTGACGCCGGACATGATGTTCCCGTCGACGGCGTGTCTGATCCAGGAGAAGATTGGGGCAAAGGGTGCGTGGGGGTTCGACCTGTCGGCGGCGTGCTCGGGATTTCCCTACGCGCTGCAGGTGGGCGCGAAGCTGGTGGAGACGGGGGCGCACAAGAAGGTGATGGTGGTGGGCGCGGACACGATGAGCTCGATCATCGACTATACGGACCGGACGACGTGTGTGATCTTCGGGGACGGGGCGGGCGCAGTGCTGCTGGAGCCGTGCGCGGCAGGCGAGGTGGGGCTGATCGACTACTGGCACGAGATCGATGGGACCGGCGCGGGATCGCTGTATATGCCGGGTGGCGGGAGCCTTCATCCCTCGTCGGCGGAGACGGTGGCGAAGAAGATGCACTACGTCCACCAGGACGGGCCCGCGGTGTACAAGTTTGCGGTGCGCAAGATGGCAGAGGCGACCGAGTCGGTGCTGGCAAATAACGGACTGACCGGCAAGGATGTGGACTGCTTCATTCCGCACCAGGCGAACAAGCGGATCATTCTGTCGACGGCGGAGCGGCTGGGACTGCCGGTGGAACGGGTGATTATCAACATCGACCGCTTTGGCAATACGACGGCGGCAACGATCCCGATGGCGATGCAGACGGCAATGGAAGAGGGCCGGCTGAAGAAGGGCGACCTGGTGTTGCTGGCCAGCGCAGGGGCTGGATTCACCGTGGCGGCGACACTGTTGCAGTGGGAGATGTGAAAGAAAGGTTGCTGGTTGCTGGTTGCTTGGTTGTTGGGAAAAACAACTAGAGGAAGCGGAGGGTGGGGAGCGGGGGCAGGAGGCCGGCTTCGGCGGCGTGGCGGCGGAAGAGCTCGATGGCCGGCGATGCAGTCGGGCGAGAGGGTGTAGTGGATGTTGCGGGTGAGGTAGTGGCGGATGGTCTCCGGTGGGATGGCGATGCGCGGGGTCCATTCGGCGACAAGCTGGTCGATGTTGGCGAGGCCGTGGTCGCGGGAGATCTGAAGGTCTGCGGTGAGTTGGGCTGGCGGTGATGGATGAGGCGGCGAGGGCTTCGGGGCGGACGGCCCAGACGGCGGCAACCCAGGGGAGTTTAGTGCGGGTGTGCCACTCGTGGGCGAGGTCGAGCCAGAGGCAGGGGCCGATGGCGGCTTCGATCTGGGCGCGAGACTCCTGGGCGATGAGCGCGGGGTCGCCGATGAGCAGTGCGGCGTCGGCTTGCGTGCAACATGGCGATGGGGTCGGCGGGCGCGGGGATAAACGCGGGGTTGGAGCCGATGAATTTGCGGAAGAGGATCTGGGCGTAGGCGAGCGAGCTGCGGGATGCGGTGTCGGCGGCAATGGTGCGGACGGCGGCGAGGATGCGGTCTGTATCGTCGGTGGAGGGGCTCTTTTAATTTAATGATGAGCTGGATGGAGCGGACGCGGTCCAGCGAGGCGATGGCGCAGCCGGGAACGATGGCGAGCTCTGGGGTGAGCGAGGCGATGGGGATGAGGCCGAGGTCGGCGCGGCCTTTGAGCAGTTCGACGGCGCACTGCGAGGGCTGAGTGGAGTGGACCTGGTAGCGGGCGGCGAGAGCGGCGGCGAGCGGGGGGTGGTCGAAGTCCCACATAAGAGGCGCGGGGTTGAGGAAGTCGATGGCGGCGACACGCAGGCGGGATGGGGTGGGATGGGGCAAGAGATTAGTTTATGCGCTGTGGAGGGGCAAGGGAGGGTTTCGTGTTAGGCTGCTGCGAATGTAGGATTTGTTTGCGATTGTGTGATGGAGAGCGATGACGACGAACGGCGACGCAGAGCGGGATGCGCTGAAGCAGGATGAGGTGGGGCGGCTGGGGTGGATGGCGCTGACGTTGACGCCGGAGATGGGGCCGACACGGATTGCGCGGGCGATGGAGCGGCTGGGTGCGGATGGTTCTGGTGGGGAGGCGCGTGCATTCCGCGGTGCGGAGCGGGTGTTTGAGGCTTCGCTGACGGAGCTGGAGGCGGCGGGGATGCCGGCGAAGGCGGCGCAGTTTGTGGCCGATGGGCGGGCGCGGGCTGCGGCGGAGAAAGAGGCGAAGCAGGTTGCGGAGGCGGGCGGATTTTTTCTGACGCGCGAGGATGCGGCTTATCCGGGAAGGCTGCTTGAATATCTACGATCCGCCGGCGGTGCTCTGGATTCGCGGAGACCGGGCGCTGCTGGAGCGGCCGGGGATTGCGGTGGTGGGAACGCGGCATCCTACTCCGTATGGGGCAGGGATGGCGGAGATGCTGGCGCGCGATCTGGCAAACAGAAGGTTGACGATTCTAAGCGGGATGGCGCGGGGCGTGGACTCGGCGGCGCACAAGGGCGCGCTGGATGCGAATGGTAAGACGGTGGCGGTGTGGGGGACGGGGATCGATGTGGTGTATCCCAAGGAGAACAAAAAACTGGCGGAGCGGATTGTGGCGAGCGGGGGAGCGATTGTGAGCGAGTATCCGCTGGGGACATTTCCGGCGCCGCAGAACTTTCCGTTGCGCAACCGGATTCTGAGCGGGATGAGCGTGGGCGTGCTGGTGGTGGAGGGCGGCGAGTACAGCGGCACGCGGATTACGGCGCGCTGTGCGATGGAGCAGAACAGGGATGTGTTCGCGGTGCCGGGCAATGTGACCAACAAGATTGCGTGGGGGCCGAATACGCTGATCAAGCAGGGCGCGAAGCTGACCGCGACGTGGGAGGACATCTGGGAGGACCTGCCGACACAGATACGGTTGCAACTGGAAGAAGAGATGGAGGCGGCGGGGCAGATTGAATCGAAGACGGGCGGGAGCGCATCTCTATTTGAAGACGAGAAGCCGATGCCGGAGGCTGAACGGGTGGTGCTGGAGAAGCTGCGGCGGGATGAGTCGGTGCAACTCGACGAGCTGATCGAGGGGCTGGAGGGAACGCTGGGGTCGGCGGAGATCTTTACGGCGCTGTTCGAGCTGGAGCTGCGTGGACGGGTGAAGCAGATGCCGGGGAAGAATTACGTGCGGTGCTTCTGAGGGAAGACGCGCGGATTGAGAACAGACAACGGCGGCTTTGTTGGGAGAAAGGTTCGGGCGGTTGTGGCGGGGCGAGCTTCGTCGGGGTCCTTCGCGCTCGAAAGACGCGCTCAGGATGACAGCAAGAACAGACAACGGCAAGAGCAAGTGCAAAAGCGAAATGCGGGGATTCTTCGCTGCGCTCAGAATGACAAACAAAGAACAGACAACGGCAAAATGCAGGTCCCTCCGCTGCGCAACGGACATGAGACCGTCCGACTGAATCCTGGTCGGGATGACGGATTCAGTGGTGCGTCGCTTTGGTCGAGACGTGCGGAGTTTTGCTGTAAGCGGGGTGAGACGGATTTGTGGTGGGGGAGTGTATGGGTGTAGATTCTCGACTGGCGCCGGAGTTTTTGGCGGCGGCGGTGGGTTCGCATCTTTTTGCGGTTCCATGTTAGGTTCGCTAATGGAACGATGGACGAAGACAGGGATTGCCGTGTGGCGATCTGAATTTGAATTGAAGGGGACGAATGGCAAAGTCACTTGTGATCGTGGAATCGCCGGCGAAGGCGAAGACGATCAATAAATATCTGGGCAATGAGTATGTGGTGGAGGCCTCGATCGGCCACATCATGGACCTGCCGAAGAACGACATTGGGGTGGAGCTGGAACGGCGGACATTCGAGCCGACGCTGATTGTTTCTCCGGGCAAGGAGAAGGTGGTGGAGCGGCTGAAGAAGCTGGCGGCGAAGTCGGACTTTGTGTATCTTGCGCCTGACCCGGACCGCGAGGGCGAGGCGATTGCCGCGCATCTGGCGATGCAGTTGTTGCCGGTGATGAAGGACAAGACGAAGCTGCGGCGGGTGACGTTCAACGAGATTACGCAGAAGGCGGTGAAGGCGGCGTTTGCGCACTCGCGGGACATCGATGAGAACCTGGTGGACGCGCAGCAGACGCGGAGGGTTCTGGACCGGCTGGTGGGCTATCAGATCTCGCCGCTGCTGTGGGAGAAGGTGCGGCGCGGGTTGAGCGCGGGGCGGGTGCAGACGGTGGCGCTGCGGCTGATTGTGGAGCGCGAGCAGGAGATCAACGAGTTCAAGCCGGTGGAGTACTGGAACATCGATGCGAAGCTGAAGACGGCGAAGAGCGAGGAGTTCACGGCGAAGTTTGTGGGCGTGGACGGAGTTGCGGCGCGGGTTTCGAACGGTGTCGATGCAGAGGGCAAGGAGCAATTTCTTTCCAGCGCGCTGCCGGACGGGGAGGCTGTCGAGGAGGTTCTGGCTGAGTTGGAGAAGGCCAAGTGGAGTGTGCGTGGCGTGGAGAAGAAGGAACGGCGGGCGAACCCGACGGCTCCGTATATCACCAGCAAGCTGCAACAGGACGCATCGAGCAAGCTGGGCTTCAACGTGCGGCGGACGATGGGCGTGGCGCAGCGATTGTATGAGGGCGTGGAGATCGGCAAGGAGGGGACGGTCGGACTGATTACATATATGAGGACCGACTCGACGCGCGTTTCGCCGGATGCGATTGCGGAGGCGCGAGAGTTTATTGCGAAGCTGGGCAAGAAATATCTGCCGGAGAAGCCGAACGAGTTTGCAGGCAAGCGTCAGGCGCAGGCGCAGGACGCGCACGAGGCGATCCGTCCGACGCGGGTGGACTTTACGCCGGATTCGATTCGCGCCAGCTTGAGCGAAGAGCAGTACAAGCTGTACAAGCTGATCTGGCAGAAGTTTGTGTCGAGCCAGATGACGCCGGCGATCTTCGACCAGACGACGGTGGATATTGCGGCGAAGGCGGAGCGGACGTATGACTTCCGCGTGACGGGGAGCGTGCTGAAGTTCGATGGATTCCAGAGGGTGTGGGAGGGCGGATCGGAGGACACGATCCTGCCGGAGCTGACGGCGGCGCAGACGCTGGAGAAGATTGCGGTGAATTCGGAGCAGAAGTTTACGCAGCCGCCGCCGCGGTTCAACGAGGCGAGCCTGGTGAAGATGCTGGAGGAGCGGGGGATTGGGCGGCCATCGACGTATGCGTCGATCATCAATACGATCCAGGACCGCGACTATGTGAAGAAGATCGACAAGAAGTTTGTGCCGACGGAGATTGGCACCGTGGTGACGGGGTTGCTGGTGAAGAACTTTCCGTACATCTTCGACCTGCTGTACACGGCGAGGCTGGAGAGCGAGCTGGATGCGGTGGAAGACGGTCAGGAAAAATGGACCGACCTGCTGAATGGGTTCTACGACCACTTCGAGCAGGAGCTGATTGTCGCGGGCAAGAACATGGAAGACATCAAGCGGATGGAGCAGGCGACCAAGGAGATCTGCGACAAGTGCGGAAGCCCGCTGTATTTGAAGTGGGGCAAGTTCGGGAGCTTTTATTCCTGTTCGAACTTCAGCCGGCTGAAGCCGATTACGGTTTCTGCCGGGCCGTGGAAGAAGGACGCGAAGGCGGTGACGAAGAAGATCGTGACGGCGTTGAAGTTCCCCATGACGGTGAAGGCGGCGAATGGGCATGTGACGGAGTTCTCGCAGGAGGTTGGCGACGCGAATGAGATGGCGGCGGCGATCGAGCTGGCGCAGGCGGCGGGCAAGAAGGTGACGGTGGAGCAGGTGAGCTGCGACTTCACGAAGGAGAACTTCGCGGCCAAGCCGGACCTGAGCGCTCCGGGGGCGGACGAGGTGCCGGAGGAGGAGTTCTGCGACAACTGCGGGCGTGTGATGGTGCTGAAGAATGGGCCGTGGGGGCCGTTCATGAGCTGCCCGGGCTACTCGGAGGACCCGCCGTGCAAGACGATCCGCAAGCTGACGCAGAAGGTGCAGCAGAAGCCGCCGGTGGTGCTGGATGAGATGTGTCCGAAGTGCGGCAAGCCGTTGCTACAGCGCGACGGGCAGTACGGCGAGTTCATTGCGTGCAGCGGCTATCCGAAGTGCAAGTATGTGAAGCAGGAGCTGCTGGAGGTGCCGTGCCCGAAGTGCGGCGGCGACGTTGCGGTACGGAAGACGAAGCGGGGCGATACGTTCTATGGATGCGTGAACTATCCCAAGTGCGATTTTTCGAGCAACCAGAAGATGGTGAACGAGGTGTGTCCGAAGTGCGATAGCGCGTATCTGCTGGAGCTGTCGAACGCGAAGGGGACGTTCCTGGTGTGCCCGAACAACCGCGAGGCGCTGCCCAAGCGGCGGCCGAAGAAGGGCGCGAAGGTTGCGGAGCCGACGACACCGGAGTGCGGGTTCCAGAAGAAGATTGGGCCTCCGGCGGCAGCAGAGGTTCCGGTGTTGAAGATGCCCGATCCGGAGAAGACGCGGGCGGTGGTGGAGAGCGTGGCATAAGTGGTGCGGAAGAAGTGCGGGATGGGAGCGGCGAGCAGAAGGCCCGGGGCTAAAGCCCCTTGATTCCTTGGCTTTATTCAGGGGGCTGAAGCCCCCTGCTCCCTCCGAAAGACAAAAACGTGAGTTTTTCTGCAGCACTGAAGCCCCCCGCTCCCTCCGAAGTGCAAACGACTCCGCAGATGGCGGAGGGGAGGGCTTTCGTTTTTTTGTCAACTCTGATACAAAGGCGATGTGGAATGTTAGGCTTGAGAGCCTGGGATGCCAGTCGGGTTTTCTCCGCTGGTGTTGTAACTTCTTGAAAAGAATGCAGGGTTAGTCTATGGCTAAGGCAGTGTGGAATGGTCAGACCCTCGCCGAAAGCGAGACGGTTGAGACGGTTGAGGGAGTTGTTTACTTTCCTGACGAATCGATGAACCGGGAGTATTTCCGGGCCAGCTCGACGACATCGAGCAACACCTGGGGGCAGGCGCGGTACTACACGCTGGTGGTGGATGGACAGGAGAACCCGGATGCGGCGTGGTACTACCCCGATCCGAAGCCCGCGGCGCGCAGCGTGAAACACCATGTGGCGTTCTGGCGCGGGGTGGATATTACGACGTAGGTTGTTGGTTGTTGGTTGCTGGTTGTTGGTTGCTGAAAGCCCGGCTGGGTGCCGGGTTTTTTCTGTGTCTTGATGCACGCATCCCACCCATCGCAAAGTACGCGATGGATGGGGCACCCGGCCTGGGTTTATCTGGGCGAAGGTTGTGGGGGGAGCTGCCAGAGTTCGATGCGGTTGGAGGAGGCGTAGAGCGCGGGGTGGAGGGACCAAGTGGCGAAGCTCTGGTTGACGGAATAGATGAGGATGGAGTCGGGGGTGGGGCGATTGCCGATCCAGTACCGCGCGCCCTGGGAGCGCGCCCAGAGAATCATGGCCGTGGGTGGGGCATTGAGGTAGGGGACGGCGTCGGGGCGGGTGATTCCGCTGGTGTCGAGGATAGGGTGCTGGGAGAAGAAGGCGATCTCGCCGATGGCGTAGTCGGCGACAGGCGCGCCGGGCGGGATGTGGTCGTGGATGAAGAGGGCGAGGTCTTTGGTGGTTTGGCAGTCGATGGCTTTGTTGCGGATCAAGGGGCGGACTGTGATGAGGCTGATGGCGAGGGATGCGGCGAGCGCGGCGAGGTAGACGAAGCGGGCGGCGCGCGGCGCGGACTGGAGGGCTAGAACCAGAATTACGAGGGTGAGGGCCGGAGCAGTGACCAGGATGTAACGCGTCTGGACGTAGGTGTGATTGGCGATGTAGAAGAGGGTCGCGATGAGGGGCCAGAGGAGAAAGATCCAGCCGGCGAGGGGAAGGGTGGGGGTGGGTCGCGCGGCGGTGGGCGTGGTGGGATTGAATGCTGCGGAGACGGCGTATTGCAGGGAGCGGCGGACGGCGGCGGGGCGCAGGATGAGATAGAGGATGCCGGCGATGAGACCGCAGAGGATGAGAGGGAATCCTGCCGCGTAGATGGAGAGGAGATGGCGGACGACGGAGTCTGCGTGGGCGGCGCGCTTGGCGGCGTTGGTGTTGGGCAGGAGATGCCCGAAGGCGCGGAGAGAGTAGAGGGACCAGAGCAGGACGGGGGTGGCAACGAGGAACAGGGCGGAGGCGAAGGCCGCGAGTTTGGAGGGTGAGGATGGATTGCCGGGAAGACGGCGCCACTGGGCGAAGAGCGGAAGAAGGAGGAGAGCGGAGAGGAAGATCATCTCTGGCCGCAGGAGCGGCATGATGCCAGCGAGCAGGCAGGCGGCGAGGAGGGTTTTTGTGGAGGGATGCGTCTGCGTGGCGGCGAGGACGGCAAAGAAGGCGAGGCCAGAGGCGGCCAGGGGCTCCATTCCGGAGAAGATCCAGTAGCAGGTGTAAGGGTTGACGACGACGAGGAGCAGGATGGCGGCGGGAAAGAGTGCGGCGTCGGGGCCGGAGGGGAGAATGGAAGCGGCGAGGCGGCGTGCGAAGGCGTAGAGGCCGGCGAGCGAGAGGGCCGCGCCGAGGACGGTGAGGAGCTTGCCGGCGGCGAGCCAGCCGGGGATGAGGGAGTGGGTTGCGGCAAGAAGAAAGACCCAGAGAGGCGCGGTGTCTCCGGCGACGACGCGGCCATTGAAGGCGAAGCCGAGGCCTGCGGCGAGGCTGCGGGCGAACTCGAGATGGATGTAGGCGTCGTCCTCCCAGTAGTGCCGGGCGTGGACGAACCAGTAGATGCACCAGAGGAGGGTGAGGGCGAGCAGAAGCGCGGAGGCGATGCGGGCTTGCGCGGTCGAGCTGGTTTGAGAGGGCATCGGCTTGGGGTCGATTATAACGGGCGGGATGAGGCGGATGAGGCGGGAGCGATTATTCTGGATGCTATGCGGCAGTTTTCTTGAGTTGGTGGATGTGCATGTTGTGCGCGGCGGGAGGGTGGTGCTGCATGGGATCAACCTGCGGGTGGAGGCGGGCGAGCAGATTGCGGTGCTGGGGCCGAATGGTTGCGGCAAGTCGACGCTGATCAAGACGATGACGTGCGAGTGCTATCCGCTGGCGCAGGAGGGGACGCGGGTGAGCATCTTCGGGCGCGAGCGGTGGGACCTGACGGAGCTGAAGCGGCGGCTGGGGGTGGTGTCGGACGAGCTGCCGGGCAGGCCGACGCTGCGGACGACGGGACGGGATGCAGTGCTGACGGGGTTCTTCTCCAGCTCGACGCTGTGGCCGAATCTAACGGTGACGGCGGAGATGCGGGCGCGGGCGGAGGAGGTGCTGGAGCTGGTGGGTGCGGTGGGGACCGCGGAGAAGCTGGTGGGAGAGATGTCCGCGGGGGAGCAGCGGAGGGTGATGATCGGGCGGGCGCTGGTGGGGTCGGGCGCAGGTTCTGGGCGCGCCGATTCTGGCGCGAGCAACCAGATGCTGCTGCTGGATGAGCCTTCGAATGCGCTGGATATTGCGGCGCAGCAGGGGCTGCGAGGGATGCTGCGGCGGCTGGCGCAGCAGGGGACGGGGATTCTGCTGATTACGCACCAGATTGCGGACATCCTGCCGGAGATTGGGCGGGTGATCCTGATGCGGGAAGGGCGGATTGTGGCGGATGGCGCGAAGGAGAAGCTGCTGACGGCGCCGGTGCTGAGCGAGCTGTTCGGGGTGGAGGTGCGGGTGATGGAGCGGGATGGGTTCTACCATGCGTGGTGAGGTGCGGCGAGTCAGCAGGTGCAGCAAGTCGGCGAGTCAGCGGGGGATGTCGATGGGGCCGTTTTTGTCGTCGGGGGACTTGTTGGGGGGATGGGCCTTGAACCATGCGGCCTGGTCGGCGGCGAGCTGAGTGGTGGACTCGCGGAGGTCGCGGAGGGACTCGAGGGCGAGCTTGCGGGCGATGGCGTAGGCGTCGTCTTCGGGGAGGGCGTTGAGGGCGGCGGACCAGCGGGGGATGGCGGTGAGGATTTT
The DNA here is from genome assembly GCA_963828115.1 of uncultured Acidobacteriaceae bacterium. Lineage (GTDB taxonomy): Bacteria > Acidobacteriota > Terriglobia > Terriglobales > Acidobacteriaceae > Edaphobacter. The sequence continues at coordinate 83,128 of CAWHDN010000023.1, read as the reverse complement.
GGGGAGGGCGCGGCGGATGTCGACGTGGCGGGGGCCGTAGTCGTCCAGGTTGTCGGAGAGCTGGTCGGCGATGGAGGTGAACTGAAGGATGAGGTCGTGGGTGTCCTGCTCGCGGCCGGGGCGGCGGGGATGGGCGTAGAGGTCGTGGAGTTCCTGGGTGCGGAGGTCGAGGAAGTTGACGTAAAGAAGGACGCAGTCGGCGGGGTAGTAGCGGTACTCGCGGACCTGGTCGATCTCTGTTTGGGTGAGGGAGGAGTCGGGCGGCTGGGCGCGGAGCGGGGCGGCGAGGGCGAAGAGTAAGGCGAATGCGAGGAGGCGGGGCATGAGGCGAACCTCAGAGTGTAGTTTAGCGCGGGGAGTGAAGGGTAATAATCCCAGGGCTCAGGATCGAGATCAGGGGCACGCTGCAGAACAAGCAACGGCGAAATACGGGGGGGCCTCCACTCCGCTGCGCTCCGGTCGGGATGACGGTTGTTTGTGGGAGTGGAAGAGGACAGACGACGACAGAAGAAAGAGCAGATTCCTCCACTGCGCTGCGGAATGACAAACAAAGAGCTGCGGAATGACAAACAAAGGGCTGCGGAAAGACAAAATGCCGGACTAGTGGATGGGTGGTGGCTGGTGGCCGGGCTGGACTTTTTTGAAGAGCCAGGAGATGGCGAGGCAGAGGAAGCTGAGCAGGCAGAGGGAGCGGAAGACGTCGACGAAGGCCCAGAGGGCGGCCTGGCGGTGGAGCTCTCCGTAGAGGAGGGACTGGGCGGGGTGGAGGGAGTTGGCGGGACCGAAGGTGTTGGCGAGGGCGTGTTGTGCGCCGGAGAGCGAGTTCTGGAAGGGACGGCTGGTGAGTGGTACGGAGTTGAGGATCTCGTTCTGGTGGACGGCGGTGTGGCGGGTGAGCAGCGTAGTGGCCAGCGAGATTCCGATGGAGCCTCCGATGTTTCGCATGAGGTTGAAGAGACCGCTGGCGCTGCCCATCTGTTCGTTGCGCAGGGTGCCGTAGGCGGCGATGCTGATGGGGACGAAGACGAAGCTGAGGCCGAAGCCGGTGATGAGGATGGGCAGGAGCAGGGTGGTGGGGGAGATGGCGAGGGTGACGTTGCCGAAGTAGAGAGTGGTGAGGCCGAAGACGGTGAATCCGAAGGTGAGGAGATAGCGGGGGTCAACCCGGTTGGAGAGGTATCCGATGGCGGGCAGTCCGCAGATGGTTCCGAGGCCGCGCGGGGCGACAACCAGACCGGCAGTGAATGCGGTGTAGCCGAGGAGTTCCTGGTAGAAGAGGGGAAGAACGACGATGGTGGAGTAGATGGCGATGCCAAAGAAGAAGATGAGCAGACATCCGACGCCGAAGTTGCGGTTTTTAAGGAGCTTGAGATCGACCATGGGCTCGTGCTTGCGCCAGGAATGCCAGACAAAGAGAGCGAAGCTGGTGACGAGGAAGAAGAAGGCCCAGCGGATCCAGAGGGCTCCGAACCAGTCTGACTCCTGCCCCTTGTCCAGGATGATCTGAAGCAGGCCTGTCCAGACGACGAGGGCGCCGAAGCCGAGGTTGTCGAACGCGGGGACGCGGGCGTTCTTGATGTAAGGCGGGTCGTGGACGAAGCGGTTGATCATGTAGAGGGCGAGTATGCCGACGGGGATGTTGATGTAGAAGGCGTATCGCCAGGAGTATGTGTCTGTGAGCCAGCCGCCGAGGGTGGGGCCGAGGACGGGGGCGACGACGACGCCGAAGCCGAAGAGAGCCATGGCCGCTCCGCGCTTGCGTGGAGGGAAGGACTCCAGCAGAATGGCCTGGGAGAGCGGCTGGAGCGCTCCTCCGCCGGCTCCCTGGACGACGCGGGCGAAAAGAATGAAGGCGAGGGTGGGCGCGGCTCCGCAGGCGAAGCTGGCGACGGTGAAGATGGCGACGCAGCTCATGAGGAATCGCTTGCGGCCAAACTTGAGAGAGCACCAGTTGCTGGCGGGGAGGACGATGGCGTTGGCGACCAGGTAGCTGGTGAGGACCCAGGTTGCCTCGTCGGTGGTGGCGGAGAGCGAACCGGCGATGTAGGGGAGAGCGACCGAGGCGATGGCGGTGTCCAGCACCTCCATGAAGGTGGCAAGCATGACGGCCGCGGCGATGAGCCAGGGATTGACTCCGGCGGTGACCTCGGATGAGAGGTCGGGCGGTGCTGTAGCGGTTTCAGCCATGCGCGGCGGGAGACTCCTTGGTGCAGGGGATGCGATGCGGTTGAGTTGGATGATTCAGTTCGATGCTACGGGCGATTTTGTTCGTCACTTCCTAGGATATAGAGGAGCGCGGTGGATGTGGAGATGCATTTTGCCGGGAGGAAGAGGCGGAGGAGGGATGGTGCTTGGCTGAGGTGGGGCGGAAGCGGGCTACTGATCTCCCACCCATCGCTCAACCACCCCGGCGAGCAAAGACCGCTCGCCGGGGGCCCCGGTTCAGCCGCGATGGATGGGGCACCCGATTAGTGGAGGGTGAGGGGCATGAAGATTATTCCGTGGATGAGGATGCGCGGGCTACTGCGGGGCGATGGTGCCGGAGTAGCTGCCAGCCGGGCAGGTTACCGATGCCGAACTTGGAATGAGGAAGTTGAAGGTGACGGGCGACGTGGTCTCGCTGGCGGAGACGATGACCGGTGACTGCGGCGCGGAGACAACCTGATTCAGTTGAAGGGTGTAGCCGCTGACCTGGCCGGAGAGGGCAATCGCCGTCAAAAAACTGCAACTGGAACCGTTGAAAGCGAGGGAGCCGGTGGCGGGGATGAGGCCGGCCGCGCTGGTGGAGGTTGCGAGTGTCTGCGGGATGGCCTCCGATACGATGAGTGTCACTGAGCCCGTGACCGTTGATGTCCCTGAGACCGGGCCGGTGACCGAACCAATCCATGAGCCGGTGAAGGGCTGGAGGTACTGGGCGGTGAGCGTTGAGGAGGCAAGCGCACAGTTGGTTCCGCTGGCGCCGGCGGCGATCTGGGCCGTTCCTGTGGTGCTGTAGTTGTTGCTTGTGTACGCGATGAGCGGGAGCTGAAGGGTGATCGTCGCGGTGTTGCCGGAGAGGCTGCCGGCAAAGGCGCTGGAGCTGAGGCTCATGAGAGTGCTGGTGGAGTTGATGGTCCCGGTGACCGGGAAGCTCTGCCCGCTACAGGACGAATTGGCGTTGGTGTAGATGAACGATCCGCTGACGCTGGTTCCAGAGATGTAAAGATTGCCGGAGAAGCTGCTTGCGGCACTTCCTGAAACCGGAGCGACACTGAGGAAGTAATCCCCGCTGGTGGGGGCGATGCCACCCACGGCCGGTGCAGATGAGCCGCAGGCGATGAGAGCGGCGAGAGGAAGCAGAAGCATGGAACGAAGCGCGGTGTTCATGAGTGGAATGTTACGCCGCGGAGAGATGCGTGGGCAATGGGAATCGTCGCGGCGGGCGCGGAGGCGTGGGCGCTACTGGAGGGTGAGGGTGCCGGTGAATGTAACGATGTCAGATGCCGTCACGGCAAAGGCCAGATTGCTGACGGTGATCTCTGTGGCGGCTGGATTGGTTGAGGCCGTGAGCGAGACGACGGGGACGATTCCGGGGGTGGGATCGTAGAGGGTGATGCCTTCTCCGCTGACCGTGCCGCTGAGCGGGAAGGTGCCGAAGCCGCTGTTGCTGGGGAAGGTGAGGGTGCCGGTGAGGGAGAATGAGCCGTCGGCGTTGGGGGTGGTGGACTGGGTGAGGGTCAGGCTGCCTGTGCCGCTCATGCCGGGCGAGGCGCTGTCGGTGAGGGTTCCGGTATAGGTGCCGTTGAGGGGGGCGATCTGAACGCCGACCGCGGGCGAAAGCGAGATGAGGGCGAGGCATTCCACGCCCTGATAGTTGAGTGGGTAGACGCATCCGCTGACGATGCCGACGGGGATGACGGTGTTAGTGGAAGGCTGGGTGAAACTTATGCCGTAGGCGGGGGCATTGGTGGTTGCGGGAAGGAGGCCGACGTCTCCGGTGGAGGAGTTGTAGGTTCCCAGGAAGTTGAGAACTGTTGCCGGGCCCGCGCCTGTGAGGCCGGCAGAGGTAAAGACTGCACTGGATTGGGTGCCCTGAACCTGGACGGCGCCGGTGAAGTAGAGGCCGGTTGGTGGCGAGGTGATGGCGGTGCCGGATTGAATCTGCCAGTTGCTCCAGTTGCCGGAGAGGGATTGGCTTGAGGGGGTGTAGGGCATGGTGCAGCCGAGGAGACAGGCGAGGGGAATGAGGAGCGCAATGAAAGCCCTGGTGCGCATGGATGGATGGTACTCCTGTGGGGTAGCGGGTTCAAGCGGAATTGTTGCGGCTGCGGCGGGTTGTCGGGTTACGGAGCGGTGTCTGGCTGGTGGGCTGCGGGCTGGCCGTCCGCAGGAAGGATGCGTGAGGTGACGGTGAAGCGGCGGAAGCGGTTGCAGGTGCGTTCGACGTCGGCGAGAATGATTGCGTTCTCGCCGGCCATGAGCATGTATGTGTGACCGAGTGCGTGTTGTGGCAGGAGGGTCCCGTCGATGAGTTGGTTGTCAACCTGCATGTGGCTGCCTTGCAGCTCCTCGGGCTCGTCGGCAATGAGGTCTGTGATATTACGTAGAATTGCGCCTGAGTCGGTGATCCAGAGCTGGATGTGCTCTGTCGCAGTGGGATGGGCGGGGTCGGTGGATGGGACGGGGACGCAGTCGATGAGGTGGGTGAGGTGGCCGGCGAGGGTCTCCTGACGGAGTTCGGTGAGGGCGTAGGCGGGCGTGAGGAGATCGTCGATGTGAATTTTGGAGTGCCCCAGCGTCTGGTGGATGATCCTGGCCCGGGCTGGCATGTCGAGGCCGCTGTGATCGGCTACGGCCCGATCGTACCGGGCCTGCTCATCGGCCAGGGCCTGGCCCTTAAGAGGCTTGCCCTGAAGTTCGACGACGCGCATGTAGGGGAGATCGCCGATCCATGTGATCTCGTAGAGGGTGGTGGTCTTGGTAAAACCAATGTTCTGCATGAGGTTGTGCAGTCCGGTGTAACGGATCGTCCTTTCTTTGTCGTAGCGATCCTCAAGGCGCTCCAACATGAAGTAGGTGTAGCGCGTTTTGGCGGTCTGATCCTTGTTGAGTGCGCTGGCCCGCTCGATCAGGGTACGCGGGGTTGGGGCTGGCGCGGACTGGTCTGGTATGGATTGGGCAGGGAGCAGGAGGGCGGGTGCGAGGAGTGTGGCTGCGAGAAGGAGGGATCTCAGCGGATGAGGCATGTCCCATCATACGATTGAGTGGGGATTTGGTCAGGAGGGTTGAGCGGGATGGGCGAGGAAGGGATGCGACCTGGGCGATATGGAATGCATCATATAACTTGACAATAAGTAACTCATATGTGAGACTGGATGAGTCGATAGATGGATTGCAGGCGCGAACCGGCTGGTTTTGAGGGGTTTGCGCATCTAACGGAATACGGAGATTCTGGCTGCGCCAGAATGACGGGCAAGTATAGGCAAGGGCAACGACCAATACGGAGATTCTGGCTGCGCCAGAATGACGACTTCAGGGCGATGCGTTGCGCCAGAATGACGAGCGAGAACAGGCAACGACGAAATGCGGGGGTCCCTCCACTGCGCGCTTCGCGCTTCGGTCGGGATGACGGACTCTTTCGTCGGGATGACGAACTTATTTGTCGGGATGACGGACTTATTCGTTGGGAAATGACGGGCTCAGGGCGTTGCGCCAGAATGACGAGTTTGGGTTGATTTTTAGATTTAGAAGTTAATTTGAAGTACAGGAGCGGAAGGCTATGGGAAAGACGATAGGAATCGATCTGGGAACGACGAACAGCTGCGTTGCGGTGATGGAGGGCGGCGAGCCGAAGGTGATCCCCAACGAAGAGGGCGGGCGGACTACGCCGTCGATCGTTGCGTTCACGAAGAGCGGGGAGCGGCTGGTGGGCGCGGTGGCCAAGCGGCAGGCGATCACCAACCCGGAGAACACGGTCTATTCGATCAAGCGGTTCATGGGACGGCGGCTGAACGAGGTTGGCGACGAGCTGAAGATGGTGCCGTACAAGGTTGTGGCGAAGGGCGACAACATTGCGGTGGTGGCGCAGGGCAAGGAGTATACGGCGCCGGAGATCTCGGCGATGATCCTGCAGAAGCTGAAGAAGGCGGCGGAGGACTATCTGGGCGGCGCGGTGACGGATGCGGTGATTACGGTTCCCGCTTACTTCAACGACGCGCAGCGGCAGGCGACGAAGGACGCGGGAAAGATTGCGGGCCTGGATGTGAAGCGGATTGTGAATGAGCCGACCGCGGCGGCGCTGGCCTATGGGCTGGACCGCAAGAAGGACGAGACGATTGCGGTGTACGACTTCGGCGGCGGAACTTTCGATATCTCGATTCTGGAGGTCGGCGAAGGCGTGATCGAGGTGAAGTCGACCAACGGCGATACGCACCTGGGCGGCGACAATCTGGACCAGCGGATTGTGGACTGGCTGATTGGGGAGTTCAAGACGGACACGGGCCTGGACCTGCACGACAAGGGCAACGAGATGGCGCTGCAACGGCTGCGGGACGCGGCGGAGAAGGCGAAGATCGAGCTGTCGACGGCGCAGGAGAGCGAGATCAACCTGCCGTTTATTACGGCGGACGCGAGCGGGCCGAAGCATCTGGTGCGGACGCTGAAGCGGCCACAGTTGGAGCAGATGGTGGACGATCTGCTGCAGAAGTCGGTTGGGCCGTGCAAGCAGGCGCTGAAGGATGCGGGCGTGGATGCGTCGAAGATCGACGAGGTGGTTCTGGTCGGCGGACAGACGAGAATGCCGGCGATCCAGGAGCTGGTGAAGAAGCTGTTCGGCAAGGAGCCGCACAAGGGCGTGAATCCGGACGAGGTGGTCGCGATCGGAGCGGCGGTGCAGGCTGGCGTGCTGGCGGGCGATGTGAAGGACCTGCTGCTGCTGGACGTGACTCCGCTGACTTTATCCATTGAAACAATGGGTGGAGTTGCGACGAGCATGATTGCGCGCAATACGACGATTCCGACCAAGAAGACGGAGACGTTCAGCACGGCGGCGGACTCGCAGACCGAGGTCGAGGTGCACGTGATGCAGGGCGAACGGCCGATGGCGGCGCAGAACCGTACGCTGGGCAAGTTCAAGCTGGGCGGGATTCCACTGGCCCCGCGAGGCGTGCCGCAGATCGAGGTGACGTTCGACATCGATGCGAACGGGATCCTGAACGTGACGGCGAAGGACAAGGCCACGGGCAAGGACGCGAAGATCGCGATTACCAGTTCTTCGGGGCTGAGCAAGGACGAGATCGAGCGGATGGCGAAGGACGCCGAGGCGCACGCGTCGGAGGACAAGGAACAGCGTGAGAAGGTGGAGGCGCGGAACGGGCTCGACTCGCTGGTGTACAACGTGGAGAAGATGATCAAGGACGGCGGCGAGAAGGTGGCTGCTGCGGACAAGGTCGACGTGGAAGCGGCGCTGGCAGAGGCAAAAAAGACTCTGGAAGGCGAAGCGAGCGCGGCGGATATGAACGGCGCGAAGGAGAAGCTGACGGCGGCAAGCCACAAGCTGGCCGAGGTGTTGTACAAGGCCGCGGCGGCTGCCGGTCCGGCAGAGGGCGCGGCAGCAGGCGCGGGCACGGAGGGCGCGGCGAGTACAACGGAAGAGGCAAAGAAGGACGAAGGTGTTATCGACGCGGAGTACGTGGACGTGGATAAGTAAGACAGCCACGGACGCGATGATGGGATGTAGATCGATTTGGATCGAGACTGCATCCAATGAATCAGGGAAGGGCGCTCTGGTTGAGTCCGGCAAACTGGCCGGATCGGTTGGGGCGCTCTTCTAGTAGAGGCAGGGAACAAGGAGCAGGGAACAGGAAAGACACAGGCTGGGTTGCGGAGGTGGGTGCGTATGACGGATTCGACGGTTTGGAAGTGCGAGCAGTGGGTAGGGGGACTCATCAAGGAGCAGAACCTGTTCCGCAGCGAGGAGGCTGCGCGGGAGTTTGCGCGCAAGCTGGCCGGGGTCTCTCCGGACCTGATGCTGAAGATTGAGCCGATGCCGTTGCAGATGGTGTGGAACTGAGGCGAGAAAAGCAGATTCCTCCCCCTTCGACAAGCTCAGGGTGCGGAATGACAAGCGATAGGGCTGCGGAATGACAAGAAAGAAAGTGCGGGGGGGATTCGGGATGGTTCCCCACAGATAATTGCAGGATGGGAGTGTTGCACAGGGCGAGAACGTGAGACATTGGTGGAGACAAAAGGACGCATCGAAACGGTGGAGATGGAATTTTCTGTACGACTGAAGCTGCTGAAAGGTCTGATCTTCTCAAGGAGCGGGTACGCGAACTGAAGCGGAGTTGTTGGACGCAAAGCTGAATAACAGGACCTGGAACTCAATCGGAGCTTGGAGGGCAAGGCTATGACGGAGACCATGTGGCGGTGTGACCAGGTTCGGGCCGGGCAGTTGTACAACCGGGTGATGTTCAACACGCGCGAAGAGGCCGAGGAGTTTATGAACCGGATGCGGCAGATGGAGCCGGACCAGGCGATCTCGGTGGAAGAGATCGAGGCGCGTAAGGTGTGGAACTGAAGGGCTGGCAGGGCCGGAAGCTGAGCTTGAGCAATGGATCAAAAAAGGCGCGGCTTCGGCTGCGCTTTTTTTTTGAATGAGCAAGGAGAGGATGATGGCTATAGCAAGAGACCCGAACCGCATGGCGCCGCCGATGCATCCCGGAGAGATTCTGCGCGAGGAGTTCATGGCGCCGAAGGGCCTGAGCGCGAATGCGCTGGCGATGGCGCTTCGCGTTCCGGCGACGCGCATTTCACAGATTGTGAATGAACGGCGCGGGATCACGGCGGACACAGCGTACCGGCTTGCGACCTACTTTGGAACGTCGGCGGAGCTGTGGATGAATTTGCAGACGACTTATGAGCTGTCGACGCTGCAACGCACGACGCTTCCCTCCATACGGAGAGAGGTGCAACGCCAGGTGGCGTAGCGGCGGATGTCTTGCATGAAGAGAGACCGTCGAGCGGATGAGGTCCGACGGGAGCATTGAAGATTGCGCGAAGGTCAGAAGGGTTTTGAGATGGCGACACAGACGAAGGATTACTACAGCACGCTGGGAGTGAAGCGCGGGGCGACGGCGGAGGAGATCCGCAAGGCGTTCCGCAAGCTGGCGCGCAAGTACCACCCGGACGTGAATCCGAACGACAAGCGGGCGGAGGAGAAGTTCAAGGAGATATCGCAGGCCAACGACGTGTTGAGCGATGAGAAAAAGCGGAAGATCTACGACCAGGTGGGATTTTATTCGGACAACATCGATCCGGCGACGGCGGAGGCTGCGGCGCGCGGCGGGTATGGCGGTGGATTTGCGGGGGGCGGATTTCCGGGCGGGGCGCGGGCCGGCGGACGGGGCGGACAGGAGGTTCCGTTCGACTTTGGAGGGTTCGATTTTTCGGACTTCCAGGGCGGCGGCGGACACGCGCGCGGCCCTGGAGCTCAGGAGCAGGCGGGCGGCGGGTTTGGCGGGAGCTTCAAGGACATCTTCGGCGGAATGTTCAGCGGCGGTCACAAGGCGGCCCGAGGGCCGCGGCCGGGGAGCGACCTGGAGTATCAGGTGAGCGTGGACTTCTGGTCGGCGGTGCGCGGCGGAGTGGCGCGGCTGGAGATCCAGCGGCAGGAGATGTGCCCGCGTGCAAGGGCAAGTCGGCGACGAGCGGCGGCAGCGAGTGCGCGGAGTGCCACGGCACGGGCCAGGTGACACAGATGGGCGGACGGATGAAGTTCAACATCCAATGCCCGCGATGCGGCGGGACGGGCAAGTTGCAGCAGGGCTGCCCGACATGCAATGGCGAGGGCGTGGTGACGCGACACGAGCCGCTGGAGTTCCGCATCAAGGCAGGAACGCGCGATGGGCAGAGGATCCGGCTGGCGGGCAAGGGAAACGCGGGCACGGACGGCGGCGCGGCAGGCGATCTGTTTCTGATTGTGAAGGTGGGGACGCACCCGGTGTTTACGCGGGTTGCGGACGACATTTATGTGACGGTCCCGGTGACGATGACGGAGGCGGCGCTGGGGGCGAAGATCGACGTGCCAACGATCGATACGCATATAGACGGGACACACGAGGGCGGCGGACGGACGCAGTTGAAGATTCCGCCGGGGACGCAGACCGGGCAGAGGCTGCGGTTGCGGGAGAAGGGCGTGCCGAGCGCTGCGCGCGAAGGGATGCGCGGCGACGAGATTGTGGAGGTGAAGATCGTGGTGCCGCATGTGCAGGACGAACGGTCGAAGGAGATATTGCGGGAGCTGGCGAAGCTGAACCCGGAGGACCCACGGGCGGAGCTGCTGGGCGAGGTGTAGAACAAAGGCAAAGGCTTAACACCGATGACACCGATGGAACCGATCAATACGGATAAGGGAATTGAAGAAGAAGACGGTACGCCTCGGGTTGTTATGGTGGCCCTCGATCCCGATGTGGCTGGTGTCTTTTTGAATTCTCAGTCAGTCAATGAGGCTCTGCGGTTACTGATTAAGGTAGCGAAGAGGGCGCTGGATTTTCAGAAGGCGAGTTAAGGGCGGCGATGGCGACGAAGCGGAAGAGCAAGGGCGCGTACATGATCTCGGCGGTGGCGGAGATGTATGAGATCCATCCGCAGACGTTGCGGCTGTATGAGCGCGAGGGGTTGCTGCTGCCCAGCCGGAGCGACGGCAACACGCGGCTGTATACCGACGAGGACCTGGAACGGCTGGAGTTCATCCTGAACCTGGCGCGCGATCTGGGGGTGAACATCGCGGGGATCGCGATTGTGCTGCAGATGCGGGAGCGGATGGAGGAGATGAACCGGCAGATGCAGGGGTTTGTGGACTACGTGCGGACGGAGATGCTGAGCCGCATCCAACAGCAGCAGCCCAGCGCGGGGCTGGTGCCGATGCCGCGGCCGGCGTTTGTGCCACAGAGAGCGGCGGCGGGGAAGGTTGTGGCTTTGCCGGGGAAGGCCGCGGCTCTATCTGAAAAGGCCGCGGCGCTGAAGGGCGCGGTTGTGGGGGCGAAGAGCGCGGGGAAAGCGGCAAAGGGGAAGTAGGAATTCTGTGGCTAGACGTTGCGACTAGAAGGCCCAGGGCTAAAGCCCTTTGAATTCGCGGGCTTTTTTCAGGGGGCTGAAGCCCCTGCTCCCTCCGAAAGACAAGAACCGCACTACACTGGAAGCGCGGGTGAATCCGGCTGAAGGGTGCGATGAGTTTGCTGCTGAGGATACTTTTTTATTGTGCGCTGGCGGGGACGGTGACGTCGGCGATCTACTGCGCGATGGTGATGGTGGGGGCGGTTCGCTTTGCGCGGCGGAAGCGGCGGGAGGAGCGGACGCCGGTGGAGTACATGCCTCCGGTGAGCGTGCTGAAGCCGCTGCATGGCACGGAGCCGGACCTGGAAGAAAATCTGCGGAGGTTTTTTGCTCTAGATTATCCGGAGTATGAGCTGCTGTTCTGCGCGCGCCATGCGGACGACGCGGGGCTGCAGATGGCGCAGCGGATTGCGGCGGAACATCCTGGGGTGCGGGCGCGGTTCCTGACCTGCGGCGAGCCGCAATTTCCCAATGCGAAGATGTGGTCTATGGCGATGCTGGCGCAGGCGGCAGAGTACGAGACGCTGGTGACGAGCGATGCGGACGCGCGGGTGTCGCCGGACTATCTGCGGCGGATGGTGCAGGAGTTGGCCGATCCGAAGCGCGAGCTGGCGTCGTGCCTGTATGTGGGACGGACGACCGGCGGGCTGGCGGCGCAACTGGACGCGGTGGGCAAGAGCGTGGAGATGACGGGCGGGATTCTGGTGGCCGACATGATCGAGGGTGGGACGCGGTTCGCGCTGGGAGTAAGCATGGTGCTGCGGCGGGACGCGTTCGAGAAGGCTGGAGGATACGAGGACCTGGGGCAGTACTACGCCGAGGACTTCGTGCTGGGACAGAGGCTGGCGGAGGCGGGGTTCGGCGTGAGGATGGCGAACTATGTGGTGCGGCTGATGGTGCTGCCGCAGGGGCTGCGCGAGTCGTTCCGCGACCAGTTGCGATGGATGAAGAGCACACGGCGGTCGCGTCCGGCGGGACACCTGGGGACGGGGCTGACGTATGCGGTGCCGTTCGGGCTGATTGGGATGGTGTGGGGGATTCTGGCGGGGCATCCGGCGGTGGGAGTGATGTGGCTGCTGGGGACGTGCGTGAATCGCTGGGCGATGGCGGCGGTGGTGCTCGCTGCGATTGAGGACGAGGAGGCGGGTTGGCCGACGCTGATTTATCCGCTGAGGGATCTGCTGGGGTTTGCCGTGTGGGTGGCGAGCTATATGGGGAGCACGATGGTGTATCACGGGGGATCGTACTCGCTGGGCGTGGACGGGCGGTTCGAGCCGGTGGAGCGGAAGTGATGGTTGCTGGTTGTTGGTTGTTGGTTGCTTGTTGTTGGTTGTGATCTGCGAATTACGAAGGTCTATGAGGTCGGGCTGTCCATCGAACCGTGCTGATTGACTTAAATCGTATTACGCTCATATCGGTACGCATTTTTTTCGCTTTAGGCCGGATGGTCTGTAACTCTTTCTTCACAGCAACACGTGTGGCCTCGTAGATGGATAGTGCGTTGAAATCTTCATCGAGTAACACTAGAAGGACTGCATCGAATTCCTTGTTGATATTGATTGAGCCGACTCTCTGACCAGGGTTGCAATCTTTGAGTAGACAGCGACCTTTGATCTGTAGGTGTCGCTCAATGCCCTTCACAGTTTCAATAGCGTCGTATCCGGGTTGTCTAGCAGGCATCAGATTAAGATGCAAAAGGTGTGCTGCTTCGAGTTCCGCGACTTCACCAGTTATTCCGAGCGGCCTGTTATATCGTTTGCGATAGCGTTTAGCGAGGTCTTTCGCTTCGGCCAAGAGTACTTCCTCTTCTTTATCGAGTGCCATGCAATACAAAGTACATACTTCTCCAACCACTCGACAATAGAAATCATTACTGGTTGGTGAGGATGGATTTGCCGCCGGCGGAGGCGAGGGTGTGGACCGGGCCGAAGGGGCTGAGGCTGATGGTGCGGGCGGCGGGGGTGTAGGTCAACAGAAAGATGCGGCGGGGGCCAGACCAGAGGCGGTCGAGGGATGCGTCGTCATCGAAGACGGCGGGGGCGTCTGGCCAGAAGCTGCCGTACCAGGTGCCGTTGACGCGGCCGTTGACGAAGTGCGCGGGCTGGCGGGTGTAGAAGAGCAGGGTGGAGCCGGAGGTGAGCTCGCCGTCGATGAGAATGAGGTCTGGAGGACGGTTGCTGGTTGCTGGTTGTTGGTTGTTGGTGGATTCCCGCTGGGCTTGCAGGATAGCTTCCGCGAGACCCTTTGATCCCATGGTGGGATAGAAGCGGACGAGGCCTTCGTGCATGCAGAGGAGGAGGCAGACGGCGGCGGCGGCCATGGTCAGATTTGCCGCGTAGAGATGGGCCTTCCGACGAAGGATGTAGCTGAGCGGGCCGATGACGATCATGCCAAGAGCGACGAAGGTGAGCGGGGCGCGGAAGAGGCCCATGGCGCGGCCGGTGAGGTCGAAGAGATGGCTGAGGGAGAGGTTGTAGTCTCCGCCCTGGGAGAGAAGGGATGCGATGTCGGTGCCGGGGTCGGTGTGGGGCGCGGTGATGGCGAAGAAGAGAGCGATGGCGGCGAGGAGCGAGCAGAGCGGGACGAGCAGCCAGCGGTGGGCGAGGAGGGCGCTGCGCGCGGCGGGACCGGCGGGGTCGCGGTCGGCGCGGGCGAGGAGGCCACCGGCCATGAGGGCGAGGGCGGGGATTGCGGGTAGGGAGTAGTACTCCTGTCGGGCGGAGAAGGTAAAGAAGATGAGGACGAGGCCAGCCCAGAGGAGGAGGGTGAGGGCTGCTTCGCGGTTCATCCCACCCATGTCGCGATGAGACTGCGACATGGATGGGGCACCCAGCTTTTGTGGTGCTTCGGGCGAAATACGGGGATTCTTCGCTGCGCTCAGAATGACAATCTTTTGTTTGGAAAAAAGTTCCGCGTTGCGGAGGTCGCGGACGTGGCGAAGGATTGCGGCGGGGAGGAAGGCCGTCCAGGGAAAGAGCCAGAGGGCGGCGAGGAGCCAGAAGAGGAGGACGGGGACCTGTCCGTAGTCGTGCGGGATGCGGCGCTGCAGGAAGCGGGCGATGTGCTCGTTGTAGAGATAGAACCAGGCCCAGCCGCCGCGAGCAGGCAGGCCGAGGCCAGCGGGCAGGGCAATGGCGGGATTGCGCAGCGCGGCGAGGATGTGCCAGGGGGCGGCGATGAGGAGGAAGAGCAGGGTGGATGGGATGAGATGGAGCTTCAAGAGCAGGCGGAGTTGGCGGGTGAGAGCCAGGTAGAGGACGACGAAGCCGATGGGGAAGACGAGGCCGATGATTCCCTTGGTGAGAAGGTTGAGGGCAGTGACGGCGGCGAAGGCGAGGCAGGGGAATAAAGACGAGTTGTTGGTTGTTGGTTGTTTGTTGCTAGTTGCGAGGAGGCGATCGAGGGCGATGAGGAAGGCGTGGACGGCGAGGGTCATCCAGAGGCAGATGAGGATGTCTGGGATGAAGAATCGGGTGTAGAGGAAGGGGCCGATGCAAGTGGCGAGGGCGAGGGCGGAGTAGAGGGCGGCGCGGTCGGGGTGGCTGGCGGGAGAGACGGCACTGAAGAGGCGCATGCCGAGGGCGTAGGTGGCGACGAGAAGGGCGAGGGTGAGGAGAGCGAGGGGCAGACGGGCGGCCCAGTCGGTTTGTCCAAAGACGGCCATCGAGCCGGAAGCGAGCCAGTACATGAGTGGGGGCTTGTCGAAGAAACGGATGCCGTCGATGGTCGGGGTGACGTAATCGTGGCGGAGGAGCATGGAACGGGCGATCTCGATGTAGATGGAGTCCACGTCGTCGAGCAGGCCGGGAGTGAAGAGGCAGCCGATGTGCAGGATGAGCCATGCGAGGACAATCAGGGCGATGGAGCGGGGGTTCCATCGGGAAGCGGATTGGAGTGGGGAATTACTCACTGCGGCGCGTCTCATCTTTCTGCGGAGTTGGGTCGAGGTGGCGGGCCGGATCGGAATTCAAAGGGCGGTCGGTGAGGAGGGCCTTGCCGGAGGTCTCCTGGAGGAGGAACTGGCGAGGGCCGAGGAGGCGGTCTACATCGTCGCGGCGTTCCAGCGGGACGAAGAGGAGCTTGCGCGGGCCTGAACCCCACTGGGCGGAGAGCTGGGCGGGAGTGAGGAAGAGGGACTGCGCGTCGGGGAAGGTGGAGCCGAAGAGCATGGAGGAGGAGCGGCCATCGACGAGGAGGGCGGGACGGTCGAGGGGGCGATTTGAAGTAGAACGGGATGGAGGAGCCGTAAGCCTGGTCGCCGTAGAGCAGGAGCGTGTTGTCGCGGGAGATTGCGCCGGAGGCTTCGAGCTGCTGGATGCGGGCGGCGAAGTCCTGCGAGGAGAGCATGGGGGCGAAGCGGACGAGGGCGATGTGCGCTGCGATGAGGAATGCGGCGGCGGTGAGGGCGAGGGCGGTGGTGGCGGCGAGGTGGCGTCGGCGGGCTCGGAGAATCCACGAGATGGCTGGGCCGACGGCAAAGGCGGCGAGGGCGAGGCTTGCGGGCAGGCGGAGGGCGGCGAAGCTGGGGCCGGTGAGGTCGAAGAGGGAGGACATCGAGAGCGTGTAGTCGCCGACTCCGCGATGGGCGAGGAGTTCGCCGATGTCTGGCACGAAGGCGAGATGGCGCGAGGTGTAGAGGCCATAGGTCAACGCAGCGGCGACGGCGAGGCCGATGGTGGTGAAGGCGGCGTGGGCGAAGAGCAAGGTTGCTGGTTGTTTGTTGTTGGTTGCTGGTTGACTTGCGTGTTGTTCGGCGCGGGCGAGGGCTGCGGCGAGGAGCATCAGGAGCGGGAGGTACGCGGGGAAGGTGTAGTACTCCTGATTGGTTGAGAGGGAGAAGAAGATGAGGACTAGGGCGGAGAAGAGACTCAGCAGCAGTGTTGTGTGTTGCGCAGCGTCGAGGTTGTGAAAGGGCGATGAGGAGAGTCCCGCGTGTCGGCGGCGACGAACGATCTCCATACCGAACAGGCCAATCATTAACGAGCCGATGCTTTCGATGAATCCGCAATGAAGGTGATCCTGAAGGACGAAAAGGACAAGGAAGAAGAGCAGAATATTGGCAAAGTAACTCTTCCACGTAAATCTGAGCCGTCCGATGTGGCCTGTGAGCGTCTTGGTCTGGTACAGGTAACGGCGATGGACAGCGGTGACGCCGAGCGGTAGAAAGAGGCTCATGGGGAAGAGCCAGACGAGGTGGAGGGACCAGTAGAGGGAGGCGGGGAGCTTGTTGTAGTCGCGTGGGATGCGGCGGCCGAGGAAGCGGAGGACGTGCTCGTTGATGAAGTAGAACCAGAAGAAGCCGTGGCCGTCGGCGGCTCCGGTGTTGCGCAGGCCGGCGAGGATGTGCCAGGGCGCGGCGATGGCGAGGAAGAGGAGGGCGCCGGTGAAGGGTTTGAGGCGACGCCAGTTGCGGAGTTCGCCGGTGAGGGCGAGGTAGAGGAAGGCGGTGGCGACGAGGAAGACGATGGCGACCAGGCCCTTGGTGAGGACAGCGAGGGCCAGGGCTGTCCACAGGAGGTAGGGGTAGAGGTTCGACTGAGCGGACTTTTGTGGCGCTCCATCCCACATCTCAGAATCGAGATGTGGGGCACCCGAATGTGTTGCAGCTACGGGCGAAATGCGGGGATTCTTCGCTGCGCTCAGAATGACAATCTCATTAGGTGTGGCTGGGGTGAGGGATTGGAGGAGGCAGTAGAGGGCGCGGCGAGGAGGAGGGAGAGGAGGACGTCTGGGATGAAGACGCGGGTGAAGAGGAAGACGCCGGCGCTGGTGAGCACGCCGAGGCCGGTGTAGAGGGCGGCGCGTTCGCCAAAGGCCTGGCGTGCCCATCGGACGCCGAGGAGCATCAGGAAGAGGACGCAGAGGGCCTGCGGGAAGGTGCGCGGCGAAGGCGTTGACGCCGAAGATGCGAAGGCTGGCGGCGACGATCCAGTAGGGGAGGGGGGCCTTCTCCAGATAGCGGACGTTGTTGACGCGCAGAGTGACCCAGTCGCCGGAGAGCGCCATCTGGCGGGCGGCGTTGGCGTGGGTTCCGTCGGCGTCGTCGAGGACGGACGGGGCGAAGAGCGAGGCGAAGAAGAGGATGAACCAGAGCGCGGTGAGAAGAGAGAGGACACGGGCGTGTCGCGATTGCGCGGCGGCGTGGGGGGTGGTCGCGGGTTCGGCGGAGACGGTGGTTGACATGAGAATTACTTGCTCTAACAGCATACGTGGTGGAATGTTGCGGGTGGGGTATTGCGGCAGGGGGGAGAGGGAATTTTTATTTTGCTATAGACAGTTGAACCAGGACCGGGCCAGCGCGATCGTGCGGATGCGTACGCACGTTTACCCGAAGCGGGTGCTGCTGGAACTGGTACCGGGACGCGGGGGGAGCGGAGCTGGAGGCGTGGTCGCTGCGGAAAGCGGCGGACTACTTCCGGGAGGTCTTTCGGCGAGACCTGGCGGTGGATGTGGCGTAGAGCGCGCGGACGGTGCGGGGATCGAGCAGCCAGTGGAGGGCGGCGGGGCCACGAGCCAGGTTGACGCGGGCCAGCGATCCCTTGCGCAGACGCACGCAGGCCGCTCCGGCGCAGGCGTCGAGGCCGCTGGCGGGGCAGGCGGCGGCGGGGACGAGGAGCGAGCCGAGGAATGCGTTGAGGTTGGGATTGTGGCCGACGACGAGCAGGTTCTCGTGGCCGGAGTACTCGCGCAGAAGCTTCTGGAACTGGGCGAAGGTGGCGTCGGGAGCGAGCGCGGCGGAGGAGAGGATTTTGGCCTCGTAGCCCATCTCGGTGCCGACGAGCGAGGCGGTCTGCATGGAGCGCTTCAGGGGGCTGGAGACGATGAGGTCGAACTGGAGCTTCATGGCGTTGAGGACATGGGCGAGCTGGAGGCAGTGGCGCTTGCCGTCCTTGTCGAGGGGACGCTTGTGGTCGAGGACCGGGTTGGCGCGCTTTACGCCAGCGCTGGCGTGACGCAGGATGTAGAGGTTCATAGGGCTAGGGATATTGTAGGACAGGTTCGAGGTTCATGGTTCGAGGTTCGCGGGGCTGGATGCAGTTTGCCGGGTGGAGGCGCAGAACTAGCCAGCAGGCGTTTGATCGAGCGGTGAAAAATATTTGAGGTGACGGAAGGAAGGGATGGTGCGCCCGGAGAGATTCGAACTCCCGACCCTTTGGTTCGTAGCCAAATACTCTATCCAACTGAGCTACGGGCGCACATTGCGGCGAAGAGAGACTTCGGCTGCAACTCTTCAAGGATAGAGGATTGCAGGCGGGAGAGCAACCCGCCGGCGAAGTGGCGAGCGGCGTCGAGATGGAGAGCAGCGGCAGCCGGCCGATGTTGCCGATGGAGAAGCCGACGGGCTAGCTGCTCTTCTCGGTTGCGTCCTTGACGATGCGGGTGGCGATCTGGCTGAACTCCTCGTGGCGCGGCGCGGGAGGGGCCTTGGGTTTGGGCTGCTTCTTCTTCTCTTTACGGCCTTTGTCTTTGTTTCCCATGGCGACAGTCTAACTCCGATTCCGGGGCAGTGGAAGTTCAAATTACGCAGGTGCTGCTCTCGCGTCTCTTGATCGCTAAGCGATCAAGAGACGCGCATCTATAAAAGCACGCTATTCGGCACGGCTGAAGCCGTGCCCTTCCGATTCCGCGATTCAGCATCCATACGACTTCGCCGAGGCGGCTGACGGGAGGCGATGGATGCGTGTAGGATGGAGCGGTTTCGGGTTGCGATTGTTACTGAATCTGACGGAGGAGAGACGCCATGGATGGGATGAATCGGGATGGAATGAACCGGCGGGATTTTGCGGGGATGGTGGCGGGGCTGCTGGCGGTTGCTGGCGGGTTTTCGGCACAGGCCGAGGGGCAGGCTGCCGGGACGGCTGGGCAGGGGAGCACAACCGCGACGGCGGGGGCGGCGCAGGGTGTGGCAGGGGCGAGGCCGGCGGGCGGGGCGATGCGGGAGCTGGCTTCGGGCGTGTTCAAGCCGATTGCGGGGCGCGGGATGCAGGGAGGGCACGAGTCGCACTCGTACCTGACCGGGATGCTGAAGGCGGGCAACATCCGCCTGGAGATGCATGAGTCCGTGCAGCAGGCAGGGGCCCCGCATGAGGCGATTGGGACGCACAAGCACAGCGAGATATGGCTGCTGCAACGGGGCGTGGCGACGCTCTACCTGAACGGGGTGGAGCACCGGATGGAGGCAGGCGATGTGGGGCTTTGCTGCGCGGGCGACGAGCACTGGATTGCAAACGCCGGGGAGACGGAGTTGGCGTACTTTGTGGTGACTGTGGGACCGCCGGAGTAGAGGGGGCTACAGCATGGATTGGACGCCTTTGACGGCACCGGAGACGGCATCGGAGGCCTTTTCGACGGCATCGGCGACCTGGCCGCGGGTGCGCTTGAAGGTCTTCTGTGCTTCCTTGCTGAGGGATTCGGCCTGCTCCTTGAGGTAGGAGGCGGCATCCTCGAGATAGTCGACGCCGTCGTCGAAGTTTCGGCGCAACTGGCGGCGGGTTTTTACGCCGGGTTGCGGGGCGTAGAGAAGCGCGACGGCCGCACCGGCGGCAACGCCCAGGCCAAAAGCGATCCAGATTCCTTTTGCACTCATAATGTCTCCTCGGCGGGAAGATACCAACCGCCTGAGGGTGAGATTCAGTGGGGTGCGGATTGGTTGCGTCTGTAAAACAAATGCCAACGGGGTCAGGATTTTAGAAATTAGGGGATAGACGGAAGTGGCTATCGGGTGGATAGAATACATCCAAGAAGAGAGAAAGACGGGACGGGCGACTTGGACGAGCCACGGATGAGCAAAATGTATCTGGCGATGTTGCAGGAGTGGTGTGCATCGTTGTTTCACCGGGTGTGGCGCAGGGGTTTGATGCGGTCGGGGATGGTGACGGGTCTGATACTTGCTGTGCTGGTGGGGGTGTTGAGCTTTGCCTACCGCGAACGGGGACGTGGAAACCTGCACAAGCTGGAAGCGAAGATTGCGACCGACCGGACGGATGTTGCGGTGCCACTGCCGGGCGGGCAGGAGGCGATTGAGCTGACGCGGATGCGCTTGATGGGCGGCACAATGCCGGAGTTTCTTTCGGTGACGATGCTTCCGGGCCGGGGGATGAACGTGCTACAGATTACGGCCTATATCCCAGGCAAGGGAGAGGTGAACCTGCTGGCATCTCCGTCGATTGAGGGCGCGGAGAGCGCGATGACGGGCACGGGCGAGGATGCGGATGGTGCAGCGAGCCTGGCGATGGGCGGAGCTTTCGAGGCGCCGTGGGGCGGTCGGATCGGGGGAGTGGCGTCGCAGGTGGCGGCGGGGCGCGTGAGCTCAGTGTGGCGCGGGCATACGATGACGCTGCCCGGCGGTTCTGGAGGGGTGGCGCATGATGGGCTGCTGCTGGCCAATGCGGCGGACTCCACGGATACGACGGCGCTGCCCGATGGGGGACAGGCGCAGGCTGTCTTCCATGCCCGTGATTTTGGGGCGCACTGGCCGTCGAAGACAGACGTGACGGTGACTGTGCTGCTTGGCAGCCAGTGGATCGAGTTGACAGTGGTGGCGCGCAACACGGGGGATGCGCCCGAGCCGGTAGGCATCGGATGGCACCCCCGGTTTGCAATCTTCGACGGAAACCGGGAACAGTTGCGGCTTCGGCTTGCGGGCGAGATGCGGGAGGAGGTGCGCGACCGGGAGAGCGGGTTGCCCACAGGCGTTCTGCTTCCAGTGAATGGAACGCCTTACGACTTTACGATGCGCGGCGGGGCGGCGCTGGGGAAGATGAACCTGGACGACAACTTCGTGGCACTGCACCGGGACCTGATAACCAACACAACGGTGGCAGAGCTGAGCGACCCGGCGAACGACTACGGAGTGCGGCTGACGGCGCTGAGCCCGACGATCAAGGCGATGCGTGTGGTTGCGCCGGCGGATGCGGACTATGTGTCGATTGGGCCGCAGTTCAACTACGACGATCCTTTCGGGCGGGAGTGGAGCAATGACACCGATACAGGGATGGTGGTGCTGCAGCCTGGGCAGTCGACGCAGTGGGAGGTTCGGCTGGAGCTGTACTCGCTGGCGGGCAACCCGAAGTAGAGCAGCGGCGTGCGGGAGCGATGGAGCGGGTCCGGTGGTTTGACCCTTCACAAACAAGACCCGTAGAGTGGAAGAGGGGCGTCTGCGAAAGAGCAATAGCGGGTGCGGTGAAACTGATCGAGTGGAAGGGATTGAATTGAATTCGACTGAGAATACGGGAACGAACGAGACGGCGATAAACGAGACTGCAATAAACGAGACGGCGACGGAGAAGACCGGGGATGAGCAGTTGGAGGCTGGAGCCGGCGGAGATCATGAGCACGAGCACGGCCACGAGCACGGTCACGATCACGGTCACGATCACGGGCCTTCGCTGAATCCGCTGTTGACACGCGAGATTGCGGTGGAGGTGCCGGCGGATGAGGTATCGAAGGCCTATCGGACGGTGATCAAGCGCTACCAGAAGCAGGCGAGGATCCCGGGCTTCCGCGCGGGCAAGGTTCCGGAGTCGCTGGTGCGGTCGAAGTTTGCCCGGGAGCTGCGCGAGGAGGTGCTACAGGCGCTGGTGTCTGCGCGCTTCCGGAAGGCGATTACGGAGCAGAAGCTGCGGCCGATCTCTGAGCCTCAACTGCTGGATCTGCAACTGAACGACGGCGAACCGCTGCGCTTCAAGGCGGCGTTCGAGGTGCTGCCGGAGTTCGATGTGGCGGGCTATGAGACGGTGCGCGTGGAGCGGCCCAAGACCGAGCTGACGGAGGAGGAGTACGAGGGCGAGCTGGACTACATCCTGGACCGCCATGCGACGGTGGAGACGGTGGAGGAGGAACGCGCGCTGGCCGAGGGCGATTGGGCGGAGATCCAGTTCCGCGGGGAGATCAAGCCGCTGGCCGAGACGGTGACCGAGGAGGGCGTGACGGCGACAACTCCGGCGGAGGCGCCGATCACGGGCGAGGACGTGCTGATCGAGATTGGCGGGAAGAACACGCTGGCTGCGTTCAACGATGCTCTGCGCGGGTCGAAGGTTGGGCAGGAGCTGAAGTTCGAGGTGGCGTATCCGACGGATTTCGGGGAGAAGAAGCTGGCGGGGCAGACCGTGGGCTACGACGTGACGGTGAAGGCGATCAAGAAGAAGACGTATCCGGAGCGGGACGCGGAGCTGGCCAAGCAGCTTGGCAACAGCGAGAGCTGGGAGGATTTCGAGAAGCAGTTGCGGGAGCGCGTGGGCACGCGGAAGCGCGAGTCGCTGGAGGCGGGCGCGAGGAACAAGATGATCGATGAGGTGATTTCGCGGTACAGCTTCCCGGTGCCTGAATCGCTTGTGCAGCAAAGGGTGGACGCACGGCTGGAGCGCGGACTGCGCGCACTGGCGCAGCAGGGGATGAAGGCGGAGGAGATGCGCAAGCTGGACTTCGTGAAGCTGCGTGCGGTGCAGCGGGACGAGGCGGAGCGCGAGGTGAAGGCTTCGCTGATCGTGGACCGGATCGCGGAGGCAGAGAATGTTTCGGTGAGCGACGATGAGCTGAACGGCGAGGTGCTGATGCTGTCTATGCAGACGCGCGAGCCTTACGAGACGCTGCGCGAGCGGCTGGCGAAGGATGGCGGGATGGAGCGGCTTCGCGAGGAGATGAGGCGGGAGAAGACGAGCCACGCGCTCTACGAGAAGCTGGCGAGCTAGAGTATCTCTCCCGAAGAGAAGCGGTGGGGAGATTGGATTGGGACGCGATGAGCAGTGAAGCGGAACAGCCGTACCGGTTGGATGGTAAGGTTGCGCTGGTGACGGGCGGGGCGAGCGGGATCGGCGCGGCGAGTGCCCGGGAACTGTCGCGCGCAGGGGCGGAAGTGGTGATCGCCGACGTGAATCTGGAGGCTGCCGAGGGGCTGGCCGGAGAGATGGCACGGGCGCGCGCGGTGCGGATGGATGTGACCGAGGCTAGCTCGATTGGGGCGGCGCTGGACCAGATATCGACGTTGGACATTCTGGTGAATAACGCGGGGATCGGCATGGTGGGCGACCTGGCCAGCACTGGCGAAGACGACTTCGAGCGGCTGATGCGGGTCAATGTACACGGGGTCTACCTGGTGACACGGGCGATGCTTCCGATGCTGATGATGAGCCGTGGGTGCATCGTGAACATCGGATCGGTGGCGGGAATGGTTGGGGTGAAGAAACGCTTCGCCTACTGCGCGAGCAAGGGGGCGGTGCTGGCGATGACGCGTCAGATCGCGGTGGACTATCCCAAGCAGATCCGATGCAACTGCATAGCGCCGGGGACGGTCCAGACGCCGTTTGTGGAGGGCTATCTGGAGAAGTACCACAAGCACGAGAAGGAGAAGGCGCGTGCGGAACTGGTGGCGCGACAGCCCGGGGGCAGGATGGGAACTCCGGAAGACATTGCGGGACTGGTGCGGTATCTGTGCAGCAGGGAGGCGGAGTTCATCAATGGCGCGGTGCTGGCGATTGATGGTGGATGGACGGCGGCTTAGAGACGGTTGTTAGTTGCTGGTTATTGGTTGAATAGACCAGGGCAGGGAGGAGTTTGGGATGAGGCTGGTGACGTTCGTGGAGGGGGAAAAGGCGGCGAGGCCGGGGCTGGTGGTGGATGGGGGCGTTGTCGATCTGGGTGCGGTGGGGTTCAAGGACGCGATTGCGTTTATGAGCGCGCCGGTGAGCGTGCAGGCGGACGTGGCAGGGGCCGCGGCGCGATCGAGGACAAGGATTGCTCTGGAGGAGGTGCGGCTGCTGGCTCCGGTGCCGAATCCGCCGCGCATCTTTGGCATTGGGGTGAACTACGCCGAGCATGCGGCTGAATCGGGGAGTAAAACGCGGGATGTGCCGACGGTGTTTATCGTGCTGTCGTCGGCGGTGGTGGGGCCGGGGGCGGATGTGGTGCTGCCGCCGAACAGTTCGATGGTGGACTACGAGGCGGAGCTTGCGGTGGTGATCGGGAAGGCGGGGCACAGGATCGCGGCGAGCGAGTGGGAGGAACACGTCTTCGGCTATACGATGATGAACGATGTGAGCGCGCGCGACGTGCAGCGGGCGACGACGCAGTGGTCGCTGGGCAAGAGCTTCCCGACGTTTGCGCCGATGGGGCCGTGGGTGGTGACGAAGGACGAGATTGCCGATCCGCATCGGCTGGGGATTTCGCTGACGATTGGCGGGGAGAGGTTGCAGGACTCGAATACGAGCCAGATGATCTACAGGATTCCGGCGCTGATCGAGTACCTGTCGGGGATTGTGGCGTTGCAGGTTGGCGATGTGATCAGCACGGGAACTCCGGCCGGGGTGGGGATGGGACGGACTCCGCAGCGCTGGCTGAAGGTTGGGGACGAGATGGTGATTACGATTGAGGGGATTGGGGAGTTGAGGAATCCGGTGGTGGCGGAGTAGAGGGTGTGGGGCTCATGCGCGGCCAGCGGGTGGCGAGTTGGGTGACGGCGTAGGCGGCGAGGAGGGTGAGGAGGGGGTCGAGGTTGAGGCGGTAACGAAACTCTGCGTGGGTGATGTAGTAGGGAAGCGGGAAGAGAAGCAGGGGGAGGGCCATGAGGACGGCAAAGGCCCTGCTGCGGTTGCGATAGAGGAAGGCAAGGCCGGCGAAACCGAGCAGAGAGGTGAGGAGCGCGTGGAGTTCATAGATCAGCGGGGCGCCCGCACTGCCCGTTCCCGACCAGAAGCGGAAGCAGCGGCGGAGGGTGAGACGGAGGAAGATAGCGGGATGGGCGCGGATGTAGTCCCAGGCCTGGGCGGTCTTATCGCGGGTGTAGGCGACCTCTCCCATGGTGACGTAACTGGCCAGCTCGGATTTGTTGTACATGGGGAAGATCGACTCGTTGAGGAATCCGGTAGCGCCGGGACGGTTTCCCATCCACAACTCAATGCCGGCGGTGCTGCGCAAGGGGATGAATGCATGGAAGCGGCAGGCGTTGCGGATGGGCCAGACTGAGAAGATCAGCAGAAGCGCGAGCAGGCCGGCGATGGGGGCTGCGCGAGCGATGCGGCGCGTCTGCCAGGCTGACCATGCAAGGATGGCGAGGAGCGTGGGCAGGAGGGCGGGATTGACGAGGGCAACGATTGCGGAGGAGACGCCAAGCAGAAGCCAGGCGTTGATGGTGGGCTGTCGGTGGCAGTAGAGCGCGAGCAGAAGCATGGCGGGAAGCGCGCAGGCGGAGAGGCTGGTCTCCCAGAAGATGGTGGGGATCCAGAGCAGGGGAAGGGAGACGGCCCAGAATGCGCCAGCGAGGGTGGCGGTGCGGTCGTCGAGCAACTGTCGGCAGAGGCGCATCATGAGCCAGATGGTGACGAGGCTGACGAGAATCTGCAGGGCGATGATGGCGATCTCGGAGGCGAAGGTGTATGTGCCGAAGACGAAAAACACGGCGGCGATGAGGATGGGGTATCCCGGCGCGATCATGGCCGTGGGGCCGGTGGGGACGCCGAAGGGAGAGCTGAGGCCGTGGCCATGGAGGAGCGAACTGGCCAGAAATCCCATCTCGTAGGGGTGGGAGAAGAGCCAGTTGTGGGGATGGGTGAAGGCGACATCGGCCAGGACCAGGAGACGGCCAAGCAACGCCACGCCAAGGATGACGGGGAGGGAACGGAGGCGCGCGCGCGAGTCTGGAGCGGAAGATGGTGCGTGGAGATCCGGAGGCGGATGATCTGTCATGGCATGGATGGACGCTGGGGTGACAGAGCGATGGTATCAGACAGGAACTCTCCCAGAACCGTGGATTCGGGCCTGGGAGAGTCGATGGAGTCGATGCGGCGAATTGGATGCCGGGTTTCCGGCGGTCTGGCCTGTCAGGTGGTGCTGTTGGGGATGAGATGGGCGACGGCGAGGTCGCCGGCGATTACGGTGAAGATCTCTGGGATGCCGGTGGTTGGGCGCGAGGCAGAGATGCATGAGCCGCCTCCCTGGGAGGCGGTGTAGTCGGAGAAGAAGTTCTGCGGCGAGGAGGCGATGCCCTGCATGGTCTGGCATGGGGTGATGGATGGGCTGGTGTCCGTGCTGCAACCCGATGACGCTGCGCCGTAGGCGACCGAGTAGACCTTGGTTGGAATGGCCCCATTGCCATACAAATTGGCCTTCGCTACATTCTGGCCGGCGGTGACTGCCTGGGCGCATTGCTGCTTAACCCTGGGTAAGTAGTCGCAGTATTAGTCGACAACAACCCCAGTTGAGAGTATGAGGCTGACGCGTCGCCATCGCTGATGAGGATGAGGACGTTCTGGGAGCCGGGATTGGCAGCCTGTTCGGCGACGAGGGCGGACTGGGCGGCATAGATTGCGCCGGCGAGGTATGTTCCCTGGCCGGAGACGTTGGTCATCTGGGTGCAACCGGTGGTGATGCCACCACTCGCCTTAACCAAGCTGTTTCCGGAGGTGCCTTTGGTGGGGGTTTGTGCCAAGGTACTTGCGGTGTCCGAGGTCTTGTAATCGCTGGAGAAGCCGATGAGCTCATAGGTAGAACTGGCCAATGGAGTGTATGAGGTGGCACCGGCGGTGGGGAAGGTGTACGCATTGGAGCCGGGATTGGTGCCGTTGCAGTTGTATACATCCGAGACGGTAGAGGTTGGCACGTTAGGGAACTCGAAGAGGGCGATCCTGTCCACCGAGCCGACGACGTTGCCGCTGCCGTTGGTGCCGGCGGTGACCGTGCCGCAGGATGATAAAGCCATGCTGCAGGGCGAGAGGGCCTGCAAGAGGACGCGGATGCCCTGCAAGGCGCAGGACATTCTCGTGGAACTGCATAGACTGTCGGAGTCGTCACTGCTCATTGAACCGGTGCTGTCGAGGATGATGGCGACATTGTATGGGGCGACCGTGGCACCCGTGCCCCTGGCGGAGGCGGTGGCGGTTGCGGTGAGCGTGGTCGTCGCCTTACCGCCGAAGAGGCCACCGAAGAGGATGGGCACGGTCATCTGCTGCTGAACCTGGATGGCGTTGGCGTTGGCAGGAGCGACGCAGAGGACGCCCTCGTTGGTGAGGGTGGTGAGGCACTTGAGCTTGGGGTATCCGGATGCCATGGTCACGCCGGGAAGATTGGAATTGCTGTTATTATCCCCGGACCCTGAGCTGTAAGTTGCCGCGACGGTTGCCGCAGTGGAGTTGGGCAACTGCTGTGCCCCGGCCAACGCGGCCGCATTGGCTGAGGCCTGGAGCTGGTGTTGCTGAATAGCGGTAGTGCCAATGCTGAGCGAAAACGCGGCGATGCTCATAAAGGCGATCACCATGAAAGCCATGACCGGAAGTATCTGCGCGTGTTGGTCTTCGATCAATCGGACGAGGAGCGAATTGTTGTTACGGTTCATTGGACGACCTCCGTCATGGAAGTGTTCAGGGTGCAGTTGAAAAGGGAGTTGGTTCCGTAAATTTTGGCCGTGGTTTCACAGGGATATGTGAGGGTGACGGTGACGGGCTTGGTGAAGGCATTCGACAGAACGCCTGACGCCCCTGTGGTTAGCGAGGTACTGGAGCATGAGGTTCCGGGATATGTGGTTCCATTGATCACAGTGGAGAAGGTCAGGCTGGCCGGTTTGAGGGTGGGCGCCGCGGCTTCGACCTGAGTGACCACAAAAGCGCAGGGATCGTAGATGGGACTGGATGTGGTTCCCGTGTTGGGGACCCCGGCCCTGCTGAGGGAGAGCTGCGTGGCCGCGCTGTCGGCGGCATTGTTCAGATGTCCATAGTTCATGAAGGCGAGCCCCAAGGCAACGAAGCTGGTCAATAAGATAAACAGCGGCGGCAGGCACAAGGCGAACTCGATGAGCGAGCTTCCATCCTCGTTGCCGGCGCATCGGAGGACGCGGATTTGCCTTGGTTCGGAGCAGGGATCCTGCGCAACTTCCGGCGACGCTGCGGCATGGATTGTTAACTGCAAACAGACCACCTCGTTAGCGGCATCATACGGGGGGGGTATGGCCCCGATAATCCCTATTTAGTGTTATTAACCAAACGGTAAACATGGCCGTGCGGATGCGGTTGCGCCCTGAGCGGGAGATTTCTTTGGCGGAATGGGTCTTCTTCGCGGGGCAAACGCCCGATATAGTCTGTGGGACTCTGTGCGCAGCGGCGCATCCACCCTGCCGAGTGCAGGAGCGATGCGGCGGGCTGCGCTCGAAGGCGAATCCCCGGTCTGCGAGAGAAAAAGAGCCGCCGGAGCCTGGATTTCATGGATATAGCGAGAAAACGATGAAGAAGCTGAGAGACGAGAGCGGACAGACGGTGGTGTTCGTTGCCGTCTTCATGGCGATGCTAGCGCTGGGCTTCGTTGCGTTCGCGCTGGACGTGGGAGTGTTGTTCCGGGAGAAGAGGATGGCGCAGGCGGCGGCGCAGGCGGCGGCAGTGGCTGCGGCGGAAGAGGCCGGCTACGGCAATACGACGAATGAACAGGCCGTGGCCAATGCGGCGGCCAAGCTGAATGGCTTCGACACGACGCTGGGGACGAATCCGGCGACGGTGACGCTGACGGTGCCGACGACGGGGAACTTTACCGGGAGCTATGTGCAGGCGACGGTGAGAATGCCGATCCATACCACGTTTCTGGGCGCGATCAGTCACGGGATGATTACGGTCCCGGTGTCTGCGACGGCGATTGCGGGCGGGGGAATATCCACACAGACGTGCGTGTGCACGACGGGCAATTTCAGTATTACGGGCGGCTCGACGCTGAACGCGCCGGGCTGCGGGATCTTCAACAACTCATCGAGTTCGAGCTCGATCCAGATGAGTGGCGGCTCGACGCTGAACGCTTCATCGCTGGGCAGCGCGGCGACAGGGTGGTACCCCTGCAACCTCGGCATCAGCGGCGGCTGCGACGATAGCGGCGACACCATCAATGTGCCAGTCGCCGGCATTGTGCAGGGGGTCAGCACGAGCTGCACTGCGACGCTGCCGGCTGCGCCCAGCTTTAACCCGGCAAATTGTCTAGCGAACCCTGGTGTCAGCTACGGGACCTATACCTTCGGTCCAGCCAACGCTAACAGCACGATTTGTTACAAGGCGCTTACGGTGGGCGCGAACGGATCGACCTGCACACTGAATCCGGGGATCTATGTCATCTATAACGGAGAGCTGCACTTTACGGGGAACCCGAACCTTGGGGGCAACGGGGTCTTCTTCTATCTGACGGGGACGGCGTCGCTGGTGATGGACGGCGGGGCGAATGTGAACCTGGTGTCTGGCGGGGCCACGGAGAACGGGGGAGGGACGGCGCCGGTGGTGGGAAGCTACGACGGGGTGTTGATCTATCAGGACCCAAGCGACACGTCAGCGATGACGTTTTCCGGAGGTTCTCAGTCGTTCATTAACGGTGCCATCATCGCGCCATCCTCAGCAATCACGATCAATGGCGGCAGTGGCGCGACTGTGATGGAGGGGGGGATCTCGGCGAATTCGCTGACGCTGACCGGGGGCGCGGTGGTGAAAGCGATTCTGGACACGAATGAGGGCAGTCTGGCGGTGTACTCGTCAAAGCCCAAGTTGGTGCAGTAAGAGATGAGAGCGATGAGCCAAGCCAAATCAGGCTGTTTGCGGGGACGGTGGAGACCGATGGCGCAATGCCGTGGCCTGGGCGGCGAGAGCGGAAATGCACTGGTGGAGTTGGCGCTTGCGTTTTCTCTGCTTGGGATACCACTGCTGTTGGGAACCGTCGAGATGGGATATGTGGTCTACGATTCGGTGGAGATATCCAATGCGGCGAATGCAGGCTCACTCTACGGGATGCAGAACGCAACCGACGCGGCGAGCAGCGCCGGAATTACAACAGCGGCGCAGGCCGAAGCGCCGGAGTTCGGCACGAACCTGACGGTGACGCCGACGACGTTTTATGTATGCACCAGCGCGGTGGGCGGGACGCAATACAGCACCGGCAGTTATACCCAGGCGCAGGCTACGGCGAAGTGCACCGGAACAGGCAACCACGCTCTGGAGTTCATCCAGGTGCTGAGCAGCGCCACGGCGACTCCACCGGTGCATTGTCCCGGACTGCCCAAGACATTCACGCTGGGGGGGACGTCTGTGATGGAAGTGGAGCAGTAGCCATGGTCTTGGTGAATGCGATTGGGCGGCAGGCGAATGGGACAGGGAGACGCTGCGCCGGGCTGCTGCGAGCTTTATTGCGGCGCGACTGCGATCTGGCAGTGGCGGAGGGCCGAAGCAGAGACGCGACGGGAGACGAGGACGGGTCGGCGTTAATTGAGACGGCAGTGAGCCTGCCAGTTCTGTTCACGCTGCTCTTCTGCTTCATGGAACTTTGCCTGGCGTTTTACAGCTATGACACGATCAGCGAATCGGCGCGGGAAGGGACCCGCCATGCGATGCTGCTGAGTTCGACCTGCACAAACTCCAGCGGGGCCACGTGCACGGCCACGGCAGCACAGGTGAACAGTTATGTGTCTGGGCTTGGCTGGCCGAATCTGGCAGGCGGCACGATGACCGTGAGTACAACGTATAAGACACCCGCAGGCGGGGTGGGCACAAACATTGTGAGCGACTTTGTGGTGGTGCAGATTACGTATGTATTTCCGATTACGATGCCGTTTGTGCCGAAGAACTCCATCACGCTGAAGAGCACGTCTCAGATGCCAATCATCCAATAGGCGCGACAAGACCGTGCGGTCTAGAGCGGCTCCAGGACCAACCAGACAAAACCATCCAGTGCAGTGACTGCTGCCTTCCTTTCAGTGCAGGTAGGGAAGCAGCCGCGTTACGCCCGGTGAACGGGGATGCAATATCTCCGGACGGGTGGATCATTTTCGTTCTCGAAGATTTAGATAAATACATTTAGATACAAAAAGATACGAAGACGCTTGGCGAACTTAAGTGTTACTGAATGACACTTCCTGGGGATTTCTAATCTTACGCAACGGCCCTAGTCTCGGCTTATCCAAGGTGCTTGCAAGGTTGAGTGCCAGGAAAACCGAATGAGGAGAAATAGACATGAAACAGCTTCTGAAGAACCTGATGACGGAAGATTCTGGTCAGGACCTGATCGAGTATGCATTGGTTGCGGCCCTGGTAGGTCTGGGCGCAATCGCCTCCATCACTGCTCTGAAGAACTCGATTGCAACCAGCTTCAACAGCATCGGCAACGCGCTCACCAACGCTGTCTAGCTCGGACAAAGCTTATGTGAGCGTCCGACGTCAACGCTCACATAAGCAGCTTTCTGGCAGATTGGGTCTGACGTCGGATTGGCTCACTTCCATAGCCCTGCGAATGTCGTCGCACTCACAGGCCGTATGTTTCGAGAAAAATACAAACAGAGAGGGTAAAGGTAAATGAAAAACGTAAAGCTGCTTTTCGAGAAGCTGATCGCAGAGGATTCGGGACAGGATTTGATCGAGTACGCGCTGGTTGCGGCCCTGGTCTCACTTGGCTCGATTGCTGCGCTCAGCGGCCTCACGAATGCCATTGGGAAATCCTTCAACAGCGTGGGCAACGGGCTCACCAACGCCGTCTAACCATGACAAGGCTTGCACACACAGGCCTTACAACCAAATCACAGTTGCAGGCAAGCGGGCCAACAGGGAATGCGCCGGGGAAGTAGACCATCACGGGACTGCAAGCATTGTCACGTTCCTCGGCGTATCACCATAACATTTTTTGCGATGCAGCCCCGACAATTTCAGGTCTGCATCAGGAACGCACGATGACACTCTTTCAATCGGAACTGACATATCCGGCAATCGCCACCTCGTGCGCCATCGTGGGCTCTGTCTTCGATGTGAAGAGCAGGCGCGTGCCGAATTTTGTCACGTTTCCGGCATTCCTGATTGGACTAATGCTGCATCTCGGATTTGGCGGATGGCGGCAGATGCTCAGTTCTCTGGCTGCGGGAGTGATATGCGGACTGGTATTTCTGGTGTTCTATCTGGCGGGCGGCATGGGCGCCGGGGACGTGAAGCTGATCATGGCGGTGGGATGCATCGCCGGCATGACGCACATTGCGTACATCCTTGCGCTGACGGCGATTTCCGGGGGAGTGATGGCGGTTGGCCTGGCGCTGGCCCGCGGAAAGCTACAAGAGACTCTATTGAATGTTGGCGAACTGTTTACGCACCACCGGAGCAAGGGCCTGCAACCGCATCCGGACCTGAACATCTCGAATGCTCAAACGCTGCGGCTGCCCTATGCGTTGGCGATCGCCGGCGGGTGCATTTTAACGCTCTACTTTCATGTTGGATAACAGAGGCGCAGTGAAATGAATCGTCGACTCACCTCCGCTTTCATCATCGCGCTGCTGGTCTCTGGCGTATTTACGCTGTGGCTCAGCACGAAGGTCTCGAAGAAAGGCGGGGCACCTGCGCCACCGCCGGCGAAGAGCCAGTATGTGGCTGCTGCGGCGAACCTTCAGGCCAATCAGGTGATTCGTGCGGAGAACCTTCGTATGATCGATTGGCCGGCATCCGTGCCTCTGAACGGGACATTCAACAACCCCGGCTCTCTGATTGGGCGAATCGTACTCTATCCGCTTTCTGAAGGGGAACCGATACTGGAGCGTCAGTTGTCCAGTCCGGGGTCCGGGATTGGCATAACGGCGAAGATACCGAATGGCATGCGGCTGATCGCGCTGAGCACCAACGAGGTGATCGGGGTCGCCGGCTTTCTGCTTCCCGGAACGCATGTCGACGTTCTGGTGACGATGCACACGAGCAGCTCGCCGGACCCATTGACGTTCACGGTGCTTCAGGACGCGGAGGTATTGTCGGCTGGGCAGAAGACCGATCCCGATCCCGAAGGCAAGGCTACCATTACATCGGTGGTGACCCTGCTGGTAAAGCCGGAAGATGCGGAACGCGTCGTTCTGGCAAGCAACCAGGGCACGGTACATTTTGTACTGAGAAACGGGGCTGACCGAGAGGAGTACAAGGGGCCACCCGCGCTACTGGCGCAACTGTCTGGAATCGCACCACCAGCACCGGTGAAGGTGGCACCTAAGCCTCCGGAACTGCTTGTAGTCAAGACATATTCGGTTGAAACCATCCAGGGCAAAACACAGAGGATGGACGAATTCCAGTGAGACACCCAATGTACAAGGAGCAAAAAAAACCGGCATTCTTGATTGCGCGAGCAGGAGTTGCTGCTGCTGCGGTCGCACTGTCTACGGTAGCGATGACTCTGGCTTGCGCTGCGCAAGTCGCGACGGGTTCCGAGATGGCGGCAGTATCCAACATGGCTGCGGCACCCATACCGGGTGCTTCGGCCAGCATCAGCCGTGTGACATCCGGGGCCGAGATCCTTCATGTGACGGTAGGACACTCCCTGTTTCTAAATACCAAGAGCCGCCTGCATCGCGTGTATCTGTCTGATCCCAACATGCTCAACAGCGTGACGCTGAGTCCGAACGAGATTGTGGTGACGGCGATGGGCTCGGGGACCAGCTCGCTGGTGATTCTCGACGAGGCTGGGCAGGCGCAGTCCTATGTTGTCTCCTCCGACCTGGATATTGCGGGGCTTCGCACAGCCATGTCGCAGGCGATGCATGGGGACACGGTCAATATTGAGGGAAGTGGAGACCGCGTAACGCTGAGCGGCAAGGTGGACAGCGACGCGCAAGCCGATGCCGCGTACAAGCTGGCCGGGCTGTATTCAAAAGAAGTGGCGAATGCGCTGACGGTAAGGCCCGACCATCCGAAACAGGTCCGGCTGAAGGTGCGAATACTGGAAGTGGATCGCAGCAAAGCCGACCAGTTCGGCATCAATCTGTTCAATCCTGGCGGAAACACCGGCTTCCTGGCATCGACAACGACGGCGCAGTACGCCTCGACCGCAACGTATAGCCCAAATGGCACCACCAGCGGCACGCTGACGACCACCGACCCGCTGAACTTCCTGTTGTACAGCTCAAAACTGAATCTGGGCGCGACGGTGAAGGACCTGGAAAGCAAACAGGTGCTGCAGATCCTGGCGGAGCCGACAATCACGACGATCAGCGGCGTGAAGGCCGATTTTCTCTCCGGTGGCGAGTTTCCCTTCCCGATGGTACAGCCTGGCGGAACTGGCAGCGCCTCCGTGGTCACGATCCAGTTTCGCGAGTATGGCGTCAAGCTGGAATTCACTCCCACTGTGAACAGCGACGGAACCATTCGGCTGAAAGTGGCCCCGGAAGTCAGTTCACTGGACTATACCAACGCAGCTACGATCGGCGGATTTACTGTTCCAGCACTGTCCACGCGCAAGGCGGAGACCGAGGTCGAGTTGCGCAGCGATCAGAGCTTTGCGATCTCCGGGCTGCTGGATCAGCAGACCACGGACATCATGAGCAAGACTCCGGGCGCTGCTAATATTCCGATTCTGGGAGCGCTCTTCAAATCGAAGAATGTCAACCACTCAACCACTGAGTTGGTGGTCATCGTCACTCCCACTCTGGTTGATCCGCTGACTGAAACGGGCGAACCGGCCCAGCCTGATCTTCCGATACCGACCCTGAATCCGGGCAAGTTCGACAAGTCGCTGGGGAAGGACCTGAATCCTCATCCATTGGCCCCGCCGATCAATCCAGAGCAGTCGCCTGTGAGCAATCCTGCTCCGGCCGCTACTTCATCCCCGGCTCCTGCAGCGACTCCGTCGCCTGCTCCGGTGGCGGTGCCCGTGGCCGATACGGCCCAGAATGCCACGCCAGCGCAGGCCCACCACGGAACAGCAGCGCCCTCGGCTTCCAACCCGGAGAAAGGCAGTGCAGGGAATGCGGCATCGAAGGCTGCATTGGGTCAGCCAGCTACGCATGAGAGTGGCATCAGCGTTGCAGGCGCGCCAGCCTCCGGCATTGCCGCTCCGCCGGTTGTCGCCTCGCCCGAGAGCCCTCGAAGATATGTTTTCGACAACCCCACTGCAACACCGTCAACAGGTGGGAAACCGGCTGTGGAGCCGGATACTGCGTCGCGATCGATGGTCCAGATCATGACGCTTGCGAACAAGGATGATGCTGAATCCATGGCTGCCGCACTCAAGCGCCACGGATATAACGTCGCAGTCAATCACGATCCCCAGGACTCACTCTTACATCTGGAAGTGGGGCCGTTCGCAAGCAAGACCGATGCGGAAGCGATGCGTCAACGGCTACTTAGCGATGGCTACAATGCGAGCGTCAGATAAATTGCGACGGCAGTTATTATCAACACTCCGGCGTACAAGCCGAAGTTACCAAGGGCAATGAGGAAATAGGCAGTGATACCAATTCAATATAATTCCGGGCTAATAAGTGTTGCGTTGATTACCGTGAGCCTCGACGCAAGACTGGCCGATGAGATTGCCGACTCCGTTTTGAAGATGTCGTGGGCGGTCCATCGCGCCGATTGCGAGGGCTACATATCCGCGGTTAAGCGGCCTCCGTTTTCACAGCCGGTAAAATCCGCTCCGGCCTGCATCGCCGTGATTAATTTCGACGAGGACGTCGAACAGGCGGTTGCCTCGGCCGCCTATATACAGGAATTATTCTCAGGGAATGCGGCGATGGTCGCCCTGTCGGCAAGCCGTGACCCCGATCTCATGTTGCGAGCGATGCGTGCCGGCTGCAACGAATTCATCGGCGGGGGATTCGACGAAGCTGATTTTTCCGAGATGCTGGTTCGACTGTATCAGCAGTGGTCTGCGAAGTCCGCGCGAAACAACGCACTTGGGGAAGTTGTAACATTCTTCGGGGCCAAGGGGGGGGTAGGGACCACTACGCTCGCTGTGCATCTGGCCATGTATCTGGTGCTATGCCATCAGAAGAAGACCTTGTTGATCGACAACCATCCTCAGTTGGGCCATGCGTGCATCTATCTTGGCATCGATGGCAGCCGCTACCACTTTAATGAGCTGGTTCGGAACCTGAGCCGGCTGGACAGCGATCTGCTGCGGGGCTACATAGCGACCCATTCCAGCGGTCTTGAGGTGCTGGCATCGCCTGACGTATGCGGCGGCCAGAAGACACTGGATTCCAACTCGATTGCACAAACGCTCGACTTTCTGCGCGGCGAATACGACTACGTCATAGTCGACGGGCCGTCTTCCCTGGACGATACAAATCTCGCGGTCATCGACGCCTCTAATCTGCTCTATCTTGTGGCCACGCCAGAAATCGCAGCGATCCGCGACCTGTCGCGATACGTGGACAGCCTGTCGCAGGGCGATCATGACATTGAAAAAGTGAAGGTGGTGATCAACCGTTTTTCCTCACAACACGCGCTCACGGTTGAGCAGATTGAAAAAGCGATACGACTGCCGATTGCCATCAAGCTGCCCAACGGTTACGCGGAGGTGACGCGCTCGGCGATTCTGGGCGAGCCGATCAACCCGAAGCAGAAGACAGACTTTTCGGTGCCGATTGTCAAGTGGGCCAATACACTAGTGGGCAGCGTCATGCCAACGGAAGAAGCCGCGCCCAAGAAGTCGTTATTTTCTCTTTGGAAGTGATTGTCAACGAGCATTCCTCGTAGAACCAGGGTGTAGCCGATATGTCCGATATCAATACAATTTCGTCAAGTTCGAGCCAATCCGGCGAGCGCACAGGGCGCATGATGCGAACGGTTGGCGACAGTGTACAGCAACAGATCAAGACTGCAGTCCATAAAGAACTAATCAAGCGAGTCGATCTCGACAAGCTGGCCGGGATGCAGGAGACGCTGGCCGCGCAGCAGCAGCTATTTTTTGTGATTCAGCAGATCATCGGCGAGCAGGGCGTTCCGTTAAGCGCTACCGAGCGGGACCATCTTGCGCAAGAGGTGGTGGACGAAGTATTCGGCCTGGGGCCACTGGAACCACTTCTGAAGGACGACAGCATTAGCGATATTCTGGTGAACACCTATAACTCGATCTATGTGGAGCGGCGCGGTGTGCTGGAGAAGACGACCCTGACGTTCCAGGACAACCGGCACCTGTTGCACATCATCGACAAGATCGTTTCCGCGGTAGGGCGGCGGGTGGACGAATCGTCGCCCATGGTGGATGCGCGGCTTCCCGACGGGTCTCGCGTGAATGCAATCATTCCGCCTCTGGCAGTGGATGGGCCTATCCTTTCGATTCGGCGATTTGGAAGGCACCCGCTGGAAGCTGAGGATCTGCTGCGCAACCAGATGCTGACGCCGCCGATGTTGGGACTTCTCCGCGGGGCGGTGAAAGCCAGAATGAATATTGTAGTGTCTGGCGGAACCGGTGCTGGCAAGACGACCTTGCTGAATGTTCTCTCCGGCTTCATCTCCGAGCGGGAACGGATCGTTACCATCGAAGACTCGGCTGAATTGCAGATGAAGCAGGATCATGTGGTCCGGCTGGAGACCAAGCCTCCCAATGTCGAGGGGAAAGGTGGCGTGAAGCAGAGAGAGCTGGTGATCAACGCCTTGCGTATGCGCCCCGACCGTGTGGTGATTGGAGAGGTCCGCGGAGCGGAGGCTCTGGACATGCTACAGGCCATGAATACCGGCCACGACGGGTCGATCACAACCATCCACGCAAACACCCCGCGCGACGCGCTGGCCCGGCTCGAGACCATGGCCATGATGAGCGAAGTACGAATTGCGGAGAAGGCGGTGCGGTCGCAGATCGCCTCGGCTGTCCACATGATCGTGCAGGTCGTCCGCATGAGCGATGGCACTCGCCGCATCACGCATATCACGGAACTGACCGGATCGTTTTCCGATGTCATCAGCATGCAGGACATTTTTTTATTCGAGAAAAATGGGATTGGTCCGAACGGCAAAGTCAAGGGACGTTTTATATCGACAGGGATTGTTCCCAAGTGTGTTGAGAAGATGACTGCCGCTGGAATCCCGGTTCCCGCAGGCATGAGCGATCATTTAGTTGAAATCTAGCGTGGAAGGAGGCCAATGTTTTTATTTATTGCTTTTGCAGTAATATTGACGATCAGTTTTGGAGTCATGGCCTTTCTTTCGGGCTCATCGTCGAGCGAAAAAATGGCGGACCGGCGGCTTGCAAGCATAACTGCGCCGAAAACTGGAACAAGTACAAGCCAGATCCTAATAGAACAGATTCTCAAGGTGAATCCGGATAACAAGTTCGGCTGGCTGGATAATGTTCTACAAAAATATCCGATTATGCACAAGCTGGAAGCCAGGATAGTACAGTCGAACAGCACAATGTCCGTGGCCACTCTTCTGGTGACCAGCGTTGGCATGGCCATTGTGGGATTTATTATCTTCTACCTGTGTTTTTCCATGTTTGCCGTTCAGGCGCTGGCGGCATGTGTAGTTGGCTATATACCGTTTGTGGTTATTTCGATCAAGCGCTCGCGCAGGATTTCTGCATTCAATGCGGGGCTTCCGGAAGCGATCGACATGATGGGCCGCGCCCTGCGCGCGGGACATTCGATGGTGGCATCGATCAACACGGTTGCCGAGCAAAGCGCGGAACCAGTAAAAACGGAGTTCGGCGAGGTATTCAGGCAGCAGAACTATGGAATGCCATTACGAGATGCATTGAACCAGATGCTGGACCACGTGCCCTCGCAAGACCTCAAGGTTCTGGTCACGGGCATGCTGGTGCAGAAGGAAACGGGTGGAAATCTGGCCGAAATTCTGGACCGCACGGCATCGGTGATCCGCGAGCGGCTGCGCATCCAGGGCGAGATTCGAACGCATACCGCTCAGGGCCGGCTGACGGGATGGATTCTGTGCTCGCTTCCGATTGTGATGCTGTTCATGATCAATTTCATCAATCCTGGCTACACGAACATTCTGATCAACACGCCCATCGGTCATAAGCTGATTTATCTGGGGATAGGCCTGCTCGGCATCGGGGCCATGGCTATTCGGCAGATCATCAACGGGATTGAGGTATAGGGACAATGAATGTCGTCCTCTATGTTCTGCTGGGGCTGATCACGTTTTGCGTGGTTGCGCTTCTACTTACGCCCGATCTTTTTCGTCCGTCTCCCGAGGCTCAGCGCATCCTGGACGTAGTGACGAGCACGCGGGTGGACCGGCGCACGATCGGCGACAAAGAACGGGTGCAGGACAAACTGGTGGGCATAGCGACAAAACTGCGTGTACGCGTGGGGCTGGCCGAAGACCCAAATCTGAAGGCAAAACTGGTTGCGGCCGGCATCCACTCCAGCAACAGTGTTGACATCTATTTTGCGGCCCAGTTTCTAGCGCCGCTGGGGGGAGCGGTAGTGGGCAGTCTTCTGCACTCTGCCTCGCTCTTTTGGGTTGTGGCGCTGGGAGGCGTCGGCTATCTGACCCCGGACTTGTGGCTAAAGCGGAAGACGAGCAGCAGGAGAAACCGCATCCGCAAGAGCCTGCCAGACGCTCTGGATCTTATGGTGATCTGTGTCGATGCGGGCCTTGGGCTGGACCAGGCACTGATTCGCATCGGACAGGAACTTGGCACAAGCCATCCGGACATTGCCGAGGAGTTTACCCAGGTCAATCTGGAGCAGCGCGCCGGAAGACCGAGGCTGGAAGCCTGGAAGAACCTGGCCGATCGCTCGGAGATCGAGGAGTTTACTTCCTTTGTGAGCATGCTTACGCAGACTGACCGGTTCGGCACGCCAATCATCCGAGCGTTGAGCCGCTTTTCCGAAGACATTCGAATGAAGCGGAGGCAGCGGGCGGAAGAGGCCGCGGCAAAGACCAAGATCAAGATCATATTTCCGCTGGTGTTGTGTATCTTCCCTTGCATCTTTATCGTGCTGCTGGCTCCAGCGCTGTTGAGTATTGTGGGCGGACTGGGGGGTGGAGGCGGTATTGGTATTGGTCAATAACACGGCATGAATTCCCACAACGAAGGGCGCATGAATTCAGCGGAAACAAATATTTCTGGAATCGAAAACAGTCGTTGGCCGGGCGATCCACATATGGCGAAGGTGTATTGGGAGCGTGCAAAACGATGACTCTCCTGCGTAGCCAGAGTAGTAAACACGATTGTGGTTGATTGAAAGCATGGTAAGTCGTAAAGTTTTCTAGGAACGGCGGGATTATTCTGTCGGGATACAGCGTGCTCGGACCGAGACATTGCGGTGCGCCTGGGATGCGAAGTTTTACGGAAAGGAGGATATATGCCGGATACATCATCGATTATCGTTCGAGTTGTGGCTGGAGTGCTGGCACTCGTCGTATTGGGAATCATTATCTACCGCAGGAAGCAGAAGGCCAAGTAATAAGTAAAATAGAAACGGCGGGGCTGTTCGATTTCAATGCTCAGAGTGATCGATACAACTCGGGGCTGCATTGTGGGTGATAGGGTTGAACTGGCCGACACATCC
This sequence comes from uncultured Acidobacteriaceae bacterium, assembly GCA_963828115.1. Taxonomy (GTDB): domain Bacteria; phylum Acidobacteriota; class Terriglobia; order Terriglobales; family Acidobacteriaceae; genus Edaphobacter. The sequence goes on along the minus strand of CAWHDN010000023.1, from coordinate 42,819 downwards.
CTGAAGCGGCTGTTTGGTCTCCTCGGGAGAAGCGGTTTGGACGCTGGGGGAGGGTTGTGGATTCGACCCTCTTCCGGTGTTCATACATTTTTCATGGCGTTCAAAATCGATGTGGTGGGATTGGATAACGATCTCAGGGTGATCAAGCTGTGGCGCTGCCTGGCGCCGTGGCGGGTGACTTCGGTGAGCCTCAAGATGAGGAGCGTCGTGGAGTTGCCGTGCGGAGTGATCTCGCGGTTGCAGATGCAACTGGGCGATCAGTTGGATATTACTGCCTTCTGCGAGTCCAGTTCTACAGCGTCCAACGAGATCAGCTAAAGAAAGCCTGAACAAGAACATTCGAGGGGCTCAAGATTTTCTCATGGGGTAGACCGCATTTATCAGAGGCTATTCATGGCGCGACTCAAGTCGCTCCCCTTCAAGGTTGTTTGTTGTTTCGCAGCTTACTTTTGCATATAGATGCAGCGCGGAGCTGTATGAATATGCAACCTAGTAGCATTGTTAGGTGAGTTGGCTTTTCCTCTGGTTGCGTATCATACGCGGCTTGGCCAATAACCTGCTTATGAAGGTGTTTGCGATGCTTCCCGCTGAACTGATTGCTCTTGAAGACCGTTATGGCGCCCACAACTATGCTCCGCTGGACGTGGTGATCGAGCGGGCGTCGGGTGCCTGGGTTTACGACACCGAAGGCCACCGCTATCTGGATTTTCTGGCGGCCTACTCCGCGGTGAACCAGGGGCACTGCCATCCCGCGATCCTTGAGGCGATGCTTGCGCAGGCGAAGAAGGTGACGCTGACCTCGCGCGCGTTTCGCAACGACCAGCTACCGCTGCTCTACCGCGACCTGCACGAGCTGACCGGCTATGAGATGGCACTGCCGATGAACTCAGGCGCGGAGGCGGTGGAGACAGGGCTGAAGGCCGCGCGCAAGTGGGGCGAGACGGTGAAGGGAATCGCCGCCGGCAAGGCTGAGATTGTGGTTGCAGCCAACAATTTTCATGGGCGCACGATCGCCATCGTCGGATTTTCGACCGAAGATCAGTATCGCTTCGGTTTTGGACCGTTTCCGGCGGGATTCCGCGAGGTACCCTTCGGCGATATCGAGGCCCTGCGGGGCGCGATTACGGTGAATACCTGCGCATTTCTAGTGGAGCCGATCCAGGGCGAGGCGGGGATCATCGTGCCTCCGGAGGGCTACCTGAGGGAGGCTGCGGCGATCTGCCGCGAGAACAATGTGCTGCTGATAGCCGACGAGATCCAGTCCGGCCTGGGGCGCACGGGGAAGCTGTTCGCCTCGATGCACGAGGGAGTTACGCCGGACGTTATGATCATCGGCAAGGCTCTCTCGGGCGGCTTCTACCCGGTCTCCGCGGTGCTCAGTTCGCGCGAGGTGCTGGGCGTCTTCAGGCCAGGCGACCATGGCAGCACCTTTGGCGGCAGTCCGCTGGCCTGCGCCATTGCGCGGGCCGCGCTGCGCGTGATTGTGGACGAGAAACTGCCGGCGCGCTCGGCGGAGTTGGGCGCTTATGCGCTGAACTACCTGAAGAACATCCGCAGTCCGTACGTTGTCGAGGTGCGCGGCAAGGGACTTTGGATCGGCATGGAACTGAACCGCGCGGCGCGGCCAATCTGCGAGGCGTTGAAGCAGCGCGGCGTGCTGTGCAAGGAGACGCACGAATACGTCATCCGCCTGGCACCGCCGCTGATCATCTCGAAGGCCGACCTGGATTGGGGACTGGAACAGATACGCGCAGTTCTGGAAGAGGATACGGATGCGCACAGCGAAGCGGTTGCTGAACTGGCGGGGACAACAGCAGCGGGCAACTGACTCAACTTCACGGCCGCTGCGGCGTTGACCCCGCGGAGCCCACCCAGTACACTCTAAAAGGCAGTCAGCGGAGCACTCCGCCGGCTCGTACCGGGTGAGCGTGCATCGCCGCTGCCCCCTCGTTCAATGGTAGGACAGTCGGCTCTGAACCGATCAATCGGGGTTCGAATCCCTGGGGGGCAACCAATTCAAACCGATGGCTGGATCGGTTGGGTTGAGGGACGGGTGCGTGTGGGCAAGGGGACTCTGGCGGGGAGTCCATAGTCAACGAGAGGCTGTCTGCTGCGTTGCGCAGTACATCCTGGATGAACTGCGTTGCTTCGCAGAAAAAAGTTGACACGTCGAGTGTACTAGCTGTTATAGTACAGGTGTGATTCCGTTCCGAGTCCAGTTTCGCGGTGGAATTTCGCTTTTCGAGCAGATTGTCTACGCCTCGAAGAAGGCGATGGTCTCCGGGCAGATGCGTCCGGGCGATGCGTTTCCGTCGGTGCGCGCGTTGAGCAAGGAGCTGAAGATCAATCCCAACACCGCGCACAAGATTGTGGCGCACCTGGTGAGCGAGGGGCTGCTGGAGACGCGGCCGGGGATCGGGACAGTGGTCGCTGAGCTTCCCGATTCGACCCGGAAGGAGCGCGCGGAGTTGCTGGGGCAGGAGATCGAGGAACTGGTGGTGGAGGCCAAGCGGCTGGGGATCGGGCGCGAAGAGATGCTGGCTTCCATCGCGGCGCATTGGCAGCGGTTGAGCGGCAAGGACACGGAAGCAGCAGGCAGGCCCAACTGACGGAGGACGCAGAGAGCGATGAGCACAAAGATCCAGACGCACGATCTCTCGATGAGATTTGGCCAGACAGAGGTGCTGCACGAGATTGGACTCGCGGTGCCGGAGGGAGCGATCTATGCGCTGGTCGGGCCCAACGGCGCGGGCAAGACCACGATGATCAAGCTGCTGATGAACATACTGCGGCCGACGGCGGGAGGCGCAGAGGTGCTGGGCGTCGACACGCAGCGGCTGGCGGGCGAGGTCTTCAATCGCATCGGATACGTCTCCGAGAACCAAGAGATGCCCGATGCGATGACGGTGGAGGCGCTGCTGGATTTCATGCGGCCGTTCTATCCGCGGTGGGACCGCGAGCTGGAGCGGCAACTGGTGCGGCAGTTCGATCTGCCGCTGAAGCGCAAGCTCAAGCATCTGTCGCGCGGGATGCGGATGAAGGCGGCGTTCGCAAGCTCGCTGGCCTACCGGCCCTCGCTAATCGTACTGGATGAGCCGTTCACGGGGCTTGATCCGCTGGTGCGCGACGAGCTGATCGAGAGCCTGCTGGAGCGCGCGCCGGAGACGACCATCTTTCTTTCGTCGCACGACCTGGCGGAGATCGAGAGCTTTGCCAGCCACGTTGGCTACCTGGAAGAGGGACGGATGCTGTTTTCGGAGGAGATGACGGTGCTGAGCGAGCGGTTTCGCGAGGTGACGGTGACACTGGCTGCACCGGTGAAGCTGCCGCGTGATCTGCCGAGCGCGTGGCTGGTGCCGGAGACGGTGGATTGCGTGGTGAGGTTTGTACACAGCGAATACCGGGGCGAGGCGAGCGAACACGAGGTGGCGGACTTGTTCCCTGGGGCGCGCGATGTGGAGTTGGAGGCGATGCCGCTGAGGTCGATCTTCCTGGCGATTGCGAAGACGGGACGAACACAGAACCACGCGGCGCAGACGACGGCATGCGATGGGAGGCCGGAGGCATGAATCAGATACTGAATATCTTCCGCAAGGACACACGGCGGTTCTGGCCGGAGATCGTGCTGTCGCTAGTCATTACCGCTGCTTTCGCGCTGATCTACCCGGTCCAATGGCTCCCTGGCACCGGTGAACGGGTCCGTGAACTGCAGTATCTCGCCAGCGTCTTTACCGGTCTGGTGCCCGTGAGCTGGTGGTTGCTGATCGGACGCGTCGTACACGCCGAGACGCTGGTGGGCGATCGCCAGTTCTGGATCACGCGGCCGTATGAGTGGAAGAAGCTGCTTGGCGCCAAGGTTTTGTTCCTGCTGGTGTGGCTTTACCTTCCATTTATCGCGGCGCAGTCGGTGTTGCTGGCGGAAGCGGGCTTCCATCCGCTGTCGTATGTCCCGGGCCTGCTCTTCGGTCTTCTGCTGGCCACGGGAATTCTGGTGTTGCCGCTGTTCGCCATCGCCGCGGTTACAGCGAACTTTGCGCGGATGACGCTTACGCTTCTGGGCGTGCTGATTGCTCTTCTGGGCGCTGCGTTCGCGGCCAACATGGTGAATCGGTACACCGCATTCATCCCCTCATCCGATCGAATCTCGCTTCCGGTTATGCTGTGTCTCTTCGGTGCTGTAGTGTTGATTCAGTATGCATCGCGCAGAGTGTGGCAAGCACGGGTGTTGTTGATTGCGGGGCCGGTTTTGATTGCAGCGGTACTTTTTGCGGCGTCCCGGTCGCAGGATTCCCTGGTCAACCGGTACTATCCGCTGCCGGCCTCTGCCTCGGCCGCACCGTTCCAGTTGCAGCTTGCGCCGGATTCCAGACGCCAGGTCACGGATATTCGGATCAGCGACAACGTCAAGTTCATCAATGTTCCGCTCCTCGTTGCCGGAGTGCCCGATGGCTATGCGATCCAGATTGACAATCTGAGGGCTACGTTCACCGGGCAGGACGGGTTTTCATGGACCTCTCCATGGCAGAGCTCTTACGGCCAGCGATTTCTCCCCGACACGGAGCAGACGGAGTTGCAGATCAGGATCGATCCCGCGGCCTACGAACGGCTGCTGAAGACGACTCCGGTAAGCTTGCATCTTCGCCTTGCGCTTACACGAATCAAGGCGGGCGTGACGACGAGCGTGGTGTTTCCAAGGGGCAATGTTGAGCTTCCAGGCTTTGGCATCTGCGCGACTCGCCCGAACTTCGCGTTTTGGGGCACAACGGACGAGAACATGGACTGTAGGTCAGCGCTGCACCTGCCGCAACTGACGTACCTTGTCACGGTCTGGCAGGACGGGCCTTGCTCCACGATCCAGCCAACGCCAGAGCATACCGCCGTGGCCTACGGATGGACGGGGAACCTCGATCCGGATCCGGCTGAGTTCGGCATCTCGTCGGTCTGGACTCCCAATGTGACCTTCAGTAACCGGCGAGTGCATAACGGCATGGCCGATCTTAGCTCGACACGTTGGCGTTTCTGTCCGGGTGTGCCATTCAGGGCCACGCAGTATCACTTGGTGAATCGCACGCAGGCAAGCATGACGCTGACGAACATCGTACTTCCGGCGAATGTGGTTCCGACGAGTTAGGCGCAAGGTACGGGAAGGTACAAGGTTCAAGGTACGAGGTATGAGGGGTGAGCTATGAGGGTTGAACAATCGGCAGTTGGGTTTGTGGTCGGTGTGTGCATGGGCGTTGTGTTGCTGGCTGGGGGAGCGGTTGCGCAGACGAGTGCTCCGGCGGTGGCGGCGACCTCACGCGCAACGCCTGTTGCGGCAGTTGCACCCGTTGCCACGAGAGCTTCAGACTTCAAGCCGATCCTGTTTGAGGTGGTGTCGATCCGGCCCTTCAAGGGCGGTGTCACGCGTCCAAGAGGCTTCACCGATGACGGGTTTTCAGATGAGGGACAAAGACCACTCGTGCTCATCATGGGGATTTGCGCGACTTGCAAGCAGCATATAGAGGGACTGCCAGACTGGGCCATGAACGAGGCATACACCATTGAGGCGAGGGTTGCCGATACAGATGTGGCGCGATGGAAGACGCTGAGCGTGAAGCAGCGAGAGCTCGCCATGCAAGCCATGTTGGAAGACCGTTTCAAGATGAAGTCCCATCACGAGACAAGGGTGATGGCCGGGTTTGCTCTGGTGGTTGCGAAGAACGGCCCCAAGTTCAAGGAGTCGATTCCCGGCGACCTTTATCCTGGCGGTCTTAAGGGCGTCAACGGCGGACCGTGGTTGGGAATCGTGGAGACCGCGCCCGGCGTGGAGACCGGCCAGCACGTCTCCATGGAGGAGGTGGCAGATTTATTGTCGGGCCCGGCGGGGCGGCCGGTTACGGACCAGACCGGGCTCAAAGGCTTTTACGACTTCAAGTTCACGATCGAGACCCCCGATCCATCGACAACAGCGGATACTGCTATGCCCGACTGGCCATCCATTGTCACCACGATTCTGGAACAACTTGGACTGAAGCTGGAATCGGGGGTCAAGGTCCCGGTCGAATACCTGGTGGTGGACCACATCGAGAGGCCGACGGAGAACTAGGAAGAGGGTTTAGGTTCAAGGTCTGAGGTGTGAGGGGCAGGATGCGGATACGTGGAATGGTTGTGGTGAGTGCGGCGATGTGGTTGGCGGTGGCCGCGCCGATGAGTGTTGCTCAGACGAGTGCGCCGGTTGCAAACGCGCCGGCGGCGGCGACGGCAAATATGGCGGCAACCGTGGCACCTGCGAAGGCTTATGCGTTCGATGTGGTTTCGATCCGGCAGAATATATCGCCGATGCAGATGATGATGGGGCCACAGTCGGGACCTCCACAGTTTGGGCCGACTGGGGACGGCTATCGCATGTCGAATATGTCACTGTTGCTGCCGATGATGACGGCTTACGTTCCGCAGGTGGGCGGTGCGGCGTTCTACGCGCAAGACCAGGTTAAAGGCTATCCGGCCTGGATGATGACGGAGCGCTATGACATCGACGCGCGGATTGCCGACGCAGACCAGGCGGAGTGGCAGAAGCCGGAGTCGCAGAAGGTGATGCTACAGGCGATGCTACAGGCGATGTTTGCTGAGCGGTGCAAGCTGACGGTGCATCGCGAGGTGAAGGAGGTTGGGGTGAGTTCGCTGGTGGTGGCGAAGGGCGGGCCGAAGTTCAAGGAGACCGATCCGACGGTGGAGCACCCGGACGGAATGAAGCTGCCATGGGGCGGAGTGATGGCTTTCTCCAATGGCGCGATGAGTTTCTACGGGGCCACGATGGCTTCGTTTGCGTCGATGATGTCCTCGTTTGGGAATGGGGGGCGGCCGATCCAGGACAAGACGGGACTGACCGGGAAGTACGACATCACACTTAAATTGGGGGACATGATGATGGGACCCTCGCAGGGCGAACAGCAGAGCGCGACTGCCGCGTCCGATCCCGGAGCTTCGATTACGTCTTTGTTGCAGGAGCAGCTTGGCCTGAGGCTGGAGTCGGCGAAGGGACAGGTGGAGACGCTAGTGATCGACCACATGGAGCGGCCTTCAGAGAATTAGAGGGATGGATGCGAGGACTCGATGCGGAGCGCGGGCGAGAATCGGAGACCAGGGGAAGGATTATTGACGTACGACCTTTATCGTACTAAAGTGGTTGTTGCCAGGTGAAGGAAATAAACATGCGTTGGGAGTCTATCCATTCCGATTCTTCAACGTCTGACGAGTAATCGAGACCATCGAGAAGCCTTCGGAAGACGAACCGCAGGAAAGAATGCGAACGAGAAAGAAGATATGCGAATGACGATCGAGCATCCCGCGCACGGAAAGAATCGCAATTGGGAACTTCTGCTTCTCGCGGTTGTGTGGACGGCACTAGCGAGATCTCCCGCACTTGCCCAAGCCGCACCGCCCCCTCCGACTCCGGCTGCCGCCGCCGCAGCCCCCGCGGCAACCGCTGCACCGGCAGCAACCGCAGCCGGGTCGGCCGCAGCAACTCCAGCCGCCGACCCCACCCTGGGCATTACGTTTGATGTTGTGTCCATCAAGCACACAGAGCAAGGAATTAGCCGCGTCACGGACCCAGGCGATGGAGACGGCATCACCATCACAAACTCCACGCTGTTCGAGATCATTCGCTGGAACTTCAATGTCAGCATGCTGCGTGGAGACCAGATTCAAGGCGCTCCTGAATGGTTTACCAGCGTTGACGAAAACTACGAGATACGTGCCAAAGTGGCCGCCGCCGACGTGGCTGCCTGGCAGAAGCTCAGCGATGGAGCACGGCGGCTGGTCTTCCGCAAAGTTCTGGTCGATCGGTTCAAGTTTGCGTGGCACTTTGCCGACGTAGAGCAGCCCGTCTATTTCCTTGTTGTCGCCAAAGGAGGGCCGAAGTTCAAGGAAGCCAAGGCCGACGAACTCAGTCCATATGCAGCCGACTTTCATGGGCCTGACGGCTTACCCTACAAGGGAACCGGCTTCCATTGGCTTAGCCCCACACGTTGCGCCATGCAGCAGGCACACATGTCGAGCTTCGCCAAAGGCTTTCTCTCCAACTACTCTGGAGGCCGTCCGGTGATCGACAAGACCGGCCTCACCGGCGCCTACAACTTCACACTGGAGTTCGCGCCTGAATATCTCAACGCTGGCCCTGGCAATCCCGACAACGATGCCTCCGAACCCGTAGCTCCCTCCATTTTTACGGCAGTGCAGGAGCAACTTGGGCTGAAGTTGGAATCCGGCAAAGGCCCAGTGAGTCACCTCTTCATCGACCATATCGAGCGACCTTCGGAGAATTGAGCAAAGACAGGCGGAGAGAGACAGGCGAAGGGAACGGAGTTCGGTGTTGCAGGCTAGACTGGATCGAATGGAAAGGAGGGTGGCAGGGATGATGAAACGCGCAGCGAGACTGGCTCCGACGATCTTTTTAATTGCGGCATGGATGACGGTGTGTGTGCCGAATGGGATGTTGCAGACGGGCGCGGCGCAGGAGACGTCGCAGCCGACGATTGTACTGCCTCCTCCGGCACACAGCGTGCGCGCCAATCACAGCGGGCCGGCAATGATCAATGTAAGTCAGCCGGAGTTTCCCGCGGAGATAGTCATCATGAACCGCGGAGACAAGGACTGGCTGGAGGATACGCAGGTGAAGAGCCGGACCCAGGCGGAGATTGTGAGCGCGAAGCTGGGGTGGGCGTACGTGCTGGACAGCGGGTTGGAGTTCCACGCTGGCGAGGTGTATAGCCCGGTCGGCGGAGTGGGGGGAGGCGGATCGTTTCAGGTTCCTGCGCAGAGTGTGGCTCCGCGGGCGGATGCGAAGGGCTTGCTGGCGTTTGTGGAGGAGGTGACGTTTGCGGATGGGACGGTTGTCGATGCCGATCATGCGAAGGTGACGGCGTTTTACAAGACATGGAGCGCTGGAGCGAACGCAGGCAAGGTGGCGGCAGCACCGGCGGCGGCAGCGGCGCAACAGAATATAGCTGGAGGCACAGCAGGGACCGGGCCGGCACGGACGCCGAACCTGAAGCCGATTTCGTTTGACGTGGTCTCGTTCCGCAAGTCGGAGCGTCCGGGCCCGGGGAGGGAGTTTCCAGCGGACGGCGATTTTATTGCGTATCACGGCTCGACCATTGATAGTCTTCTGCAGTTCGCCTACGGCGGAGTCAAGAAAGGGTTCTTTCTGATCAGCGGAGAGCCGGACTGGGTGAAGAACGATTATTACGAGTTCGAGGCGAAGGTAGCGCCGGAGGATGTGGCTGAGTGGAAGGCGATGACGTTGACCGATAAGCGCTACATGGTGCGCGCGGCGCTGGAGGATGCACTGAAGCTGAAGGTGCATGAGGACACGGAAGAGCATCCGGTGTACAACCTGGTGGTGGCGAAGGGAGGGCCGAAGTTGATGGAATACGAGCCGGGCGATACGGTGACGCCTTCGTATTCCGGAGCCCAGGCGATGTCGGGCAAGGTGCTGCGATGGTTCGATCCGTTCAACCTGGTGTGCCAGGACACCACGATGGCGGAGCTGGTGAATTCGATGAGTGGACCGGACCGGGCGGGACGAGTGGTGATCGACAAGACGGGTTTGACTGGCGCGTACGACTTCACGGTGCCGATTCCGTATCGTCCGCTGCCGGAGCAGTTTCGGCAGATCGCGGAAGATTCCGGCGTGCCTACGATGTTTGAGGGGTTGAAGCAACTCGGGCTGCAACTGGTGCAGGCAAAAGGGCCGATCGCAGGGATTGTAGTGGACCACATTGAGCGGCCGGAGGCGAACTGAGCAAAGGGAGAAGCGGATTCCTTCGCTGCGCTGCGGAATGACAAAGAAGGGCGCAGCGGAATGACAAACAAGGATGCTGCGGAATGACAGACAAAAAAGCGGAATGACAAATAAGAACCGGGAATGACACACATGGCTTGATGAAGGGCGAATAGAACGAAGACGAAGGATAATAAATCAGAATCATTGCGAACGAAGCTGGACTGGCAAACGTCTCATAAATGGATTCTTACTTTCAATACGATTTTTCTTTTACAGCGAACTTTCATGGAACCTTTCGGGCTGTCTGTGCGTACTTGCAGTGAGCGATCTCAATACAACAACTCAATACAACAACTCAATACAACAACTCAATACAACAACTCAAGACAGCAAATCAATAGAGCAACTCTAGACAAGGAATGGTGCGAGCAATGACCGAGCGCAAACTGCGCAGGCCTGGAACCGGTGGAAGACTACTACTTATCTGCGCGATTGCGTGGCTGAGTGGACTGGGTCTGGCGATGGCTTCGGAGTATCACGGACAGGTGACGTTTAGCGGGCTGCCGCTACCGGGCTCGACGGTGACGGTGACGGCCACGCAGGGAACCAAGACTGCGGTTGCGATCACGGATTCGCAAGGCTTCTATTCCTTTCCCGACCTTGCCGATGGGAAGTGGACGATCGCGATCGCGATGACGGGCTTTGCACCGGTGAAGCAGGAGGTGACGGTGGCGCCGAATGCGGCAGCCGGCGCGTTCGAGATGAAGCTGCTGACGCTGGAGCAGATGCGGGCAGCGGCCAATCCGGTGAAGGAAGAGGTGGCGCCGGCGGTTGCGAGTGTGGCAACACCGTCAACCCAGGTCTCAGAAGCGAAACCTGGGGCACCCGCGGGCACAGGCACGGCTGCGGCGGGCGCGGCAGCGGCGTCCAAGAAGAAGGGCGCGGCGGCAACGACGCAGGAGGCTGGTGCGGCCCCGGCGCCCTCGATGGCGGCTCCCGAGCAGGATGCAACTTCGCAGCAGTCCAACGATGGGTTGCTGATCAATGGAAGCGTGAACAACGCGGCCACGTCGCAGTACTCGATGTCGCAGGCATTCGGCAACAGCCGCAATGGCGGAAGGTCGCTGTACAACGGCGGACTGAGTTTGGTGCTGAACAACTCGGCACTGAATGCCAAGCCATACTCGCTGACCGGGCTGAACACGCCGGTCCCTACGAACAATAAAATCACAGTGGGAGCGACTTTTGGCGGGCCGCTGAATATCCCTCATCTGATGCCGCGCGGGCCCAACTTCAACATTCAGTACAGCCGTACGCAGAACAGCACTATTACGACGCAGCCGGCCCTGGTGCCGACCGCAGCCGAGCGGACGGGGAACTTTTCCGGGTTGGCGATCTTCAATCCTGCCACGGGAACTCAATACACGGGCAATGTGCCGATCAGCGCGCAGGCGCAGGCGCTGCTGAATTTGTATCCGTTGCCATCGCCCAGCCTGGCGGGAGATGCGCAGTACAACTACCAGGTCCCACTGACGAGCGACAGCCATGCGGATACGGTGCAGGCCAACCTATTTAAGATGATTGGGAACAAGAACTACCTGAATGGAGGGTTCTACCTCACAAGCTCCAGGTCTGGCAGCACAAACCTGTTCGGCTTTTACGATTCGACGGACATGCTGAATCTTGGCGTGAATGCCACCTGGTACCATCGCTTCACGCAACGGGTGTGGATGACTGCGACCTACAATTTCAGCCGGTCGCGGAGCCAGACAATCCCCTTCTTTGCCAACCGCGAGAATGTGGAGGGCAATGCCCAGATTGCGAATGGTGCGAACATCACACCGTCGAACTGGGGGCCTCCTGGGCTGGGCTTTTCCAGCGGCATTGCGGGGCTGTCCGATGCGACGCTCTCCACCAGCCGCCCGGAGACAAACTCGGTGAGTTACAACGTGGAGTGGTACCACCAGCGGCACGACATCAAGTTTGGCGGGGACTTTCGCAGGCAGGAGACCAACATCCTGTCGCAGGCGAACCCGGAGGGGGGACTTGGTTTTACCGGCGCGGCCACGAAGGAGATCGTCAATGGAGTGCCGGTCAACGGTACCGGCTCTGATTTTGCGGACTTCCTGCTGGGTGTTCCCGACACCAGCAGCATATCGTATGGCAACGCGGACAAGTATTTTCGCCAATCGGTCTACGATCTGTATGCGCGCGACGACTTCCGGGTGAACTCGGAGTTGAGCGTGAACTGGGGGATTCGCTGGGAGTATGGCGCGCCGGTTACGGAGTTGAAGGGACGGCTGGCGAACCTGGACGTTGGGCCGGACTTTACCACCGAGCAGCCGGTGGTGGGCAGCAGTCCAGTTGGTTCGCTGACCGGGCAAAGCTATCCAACCTCGCTGGTCCGCCCGGACAAGAACGGAATTGCGCCGAATGTGGGGATTGCGTGGCGGCCGATCTCGGGGTCGTCGTTGCTGGTGCGCGCGGGCTATCAGATCAGCCACGACACGTCGGTGTATCAGTCTGCCGCGATGGCCATGGCGACGCAGCACGGTACCACGCAGACGCCTCTTTCGACGAGCCTGAGTATCTCAAGCAGTCCTACCTGCCAACTCAGCATGGCGAGCCCATTCGTGGCACAGACGTGTTCCTCCACCACCACCACGCCGGATTCATTTGCGATAGATCCGAACTTCCGCGTGGGCTATGTGCAGATATGGAACCTGTCGGTGCAGCGGGACCTGCCGGGATCGCTGCAGATGGTGGTGAGCTATCTGGGCAACAAGGGGACGCGGGGGGTGCAGGAGTTTCTGCCGAACACGGCCCCGGCCGGGGGAACGGACCCGTACGCGGCGTATCCTTCGGGCTATCTCTACCGCACGTCCAATGGAAACTCGACGCGCGAGGCGGGGAGCATCGAGCTGCGGCGGCGACTGCGCAGCGGGCTGCAGGCGGGCGCGCGATACACATATTCAAAGTCGCTGGATGACGTCTACTCACTGGGCGGGCAGGGCGGCGTCGGCGGAGGGGCCGGCGTGGCGCAGAACTGGCTTGACCTGAGCGGGCAGCGGGGGTTGTCGACCGGCGACCAGCGCCATGTACTGAGCGCGAATGCGCAGTACACCACGGGCATGGGGCTGGGCGGAAAGACGTTGATGAGCGGATGGAAGGGGCTGGCCTACAAAGAGTGGACGGTGAGCACGACGATCAAGCTGGCCAGCGGGATGCCGGAGACGCCGATCGTTAGTGGTGAGACGGTGTTGGGCGGGGGAGCCAATTCAGGGAGCATCCGCGCGAATTATGTTGGCGGGCCGGTCCATTTGAATTCGCCGGGAGTGTTCCTGAATGCGGCGGCATTTGCGGCACCGGCGGCAGGCCAATGGGGAACAGCGCGGAGAGACTCGATCACCGGGCCGAACCAGTTCAGCCTGAATGCGACAATGCAGCGCACGTTCCGGCTGAGCAAGCGGTACAACCTGTCCGCCCAGCTCGATGCCACGAATGTACTCAACCATGTTATGTACTCCGGATGGAACACGTCGGTTGGCAGCCCGCAGTTCGGCGCGCCGGCCGGGACCAACGGAATGCGGACCATACAAATCACGATGCGACTGAGGTTCTGAGGAATGCGAATGACTTTTTCGATGCCGATGCGATTGACTCTAGCTGCGTGTGTTGTTGTGTTCGCGTGCACTGGGTGTTTGCCTGCGGGCGCGCAGTTGACGGGGCAGAACAAGCCGGTGGGCAGCGCGGACCAGGCTGCAACAATCAAGGTGACGTCGCGGCTGATTATCGAGGCCGTCGGGGTGAAGGACAAGAAGGGGAATCCCATCGAGGGGTTGAGCGCGAAGGACTTCACGATCACCGAAGACGGCGTGGTACAGACGATTAAGATATGCGAACACAACGTGTTGACGGAGGATGCCACGCCGCTGCCGGTGACTCCACCCAGCCAGGAGAATATCAAGATTTACAACCGGCTGGCACGGACGCAGATTGCGCCGGAGGCTACAGGCGAGATCCGATACAAGGACCACCGTCTTCTGGCGCTGTACTTCGATATGACGACGATGCCGCAGGCGGACCAGTATCGCGCGCTGGAGGCCGCGCAGAAGTTCATTCGGACGCAGATGACGGCGGCCGACCTCGTCGCTATTTTGCGCTACTCCGGAAGCTCGGTCGATATACTGCAGGACTTCAGCGCCGACCGAAACCATCTGCTGAGCATTCTGGAGACGATGGTGGTGGGAGAAGGGCAGGAGGGAGCGGAGGTTGCAAATGACGATAGCTCCTCCGATACCGGCGCGGCCTTCGGGCAGGATGACAGCGAGTTCAACATCTTTACCACGGACCGGCAACTGGCCGCGTTGCAGACGGCAGCCGAGGCGCTGGGCCGGCTGAATGAGAAGAAGTCGCTGATCTACTTTGCCAGCGGCCTGAACCTGAATGGATTGGACAATCAGGCGCAGTTGGTGGCGACCGAGCAGGCGGCGATCCGCGCAGGCGTGTCGTTCTGGCCGATCGACGCACGGGGATTGGTGGCGTCGGGGCCACTGGGCGATGCGACGCAAGGCTCACAGGGCGGCTCTGCGATGTATACCGGTGCGGCTGCGTCGGCGATGACGAGCCGCTTTGCACGGTCGCAGGACACTCTGTTTGCGCTGGCAGGCGATACTGGGGGAAAGGCGCTGCTGGACAACAACGACCTGGACCGGGGGATTGTGAATGCGCAGCACGCGGACTCCGACTACTACATTCTGGGCTACTACACGAGCAATACGGCGGTGAACGGGAAGTTCCGCAAGGTGAAGGTAACGCTGAACTCGGAGATGGCCGCGAATCTGGACTTCCGGCAGGGGTACTTCGGGGAGAAGGAGTGGGGCAAGTTCAATACCGCGGACAAGGAGCGGCAGCTTGAGGACGCGCTGATGCAGGGCGATCCGTTCGTGGAGCTGACGGTGGCGGTGGAGATCAACTATTTCGAGTTGAATAAGGCGGAGTATTACGTTCCGGTCATGGTGAAGGTGCCTGGAAGCGAGCTGGCGCTGGCGAAGAGGCGCGGCGCTGACGTGGCGGCCATCGACTTTGTGGGCGAGATCAAGGACGACTACGGCAGTACAACCGTGACCAATATCCGAGAGCACATCGACGCCAAGCTGAGCGACAAGACCGCGGAGGAGCTGGCGAAGCGGCCCATTGAGTACTCGACCGGTTACACCTTGTTGCCGGGCAAGTACACGATCAAGGTGCTGGCGCGGGACGATGCGACGGGGAAGATCGGGACGTTCCAGACGACGTTCGTGATTCCGAACCTGAACAAGGAGACGAAGCGTGTACCGATCAGCTCGGTAGTGCTGTCGAGCGAGCGCTCGGTCATGACCAATGCCATCTACAACGCCACGAAAGGGAAGGAGCAGGCCAAGGAGGTTGCCGCGGACCCGTTGGTACAGAACGGCGAGAAGCTGATCCCCAGCGTGACGCGGGTGTTCAGCAAGGGGCGCAGCCTGTATGTGTATCTGCAAGCCTATGAGCAAGCGTCGGCGACCGCACAGCCACTGATGGGCTATGTGAGTTTCTATCAGGGGCAGACGAAGGTGTACGAGACGCAGCCTGTGGAGGTATCGCCGAGTCCAAGTGCGAAGGTGGAGACAGCGCCGCTCAACTTCACGGTCGATCTGAGCCAGCTTCCGCCCGGCAAGTACGATTGCCAGGTGACTGTACTGGATCCAACGGGAGCGAAGGGAGCATTCTGGCAGGCACCGATCCTGCTGGTGCCGTAATGCCATTGTGTTGGCTGTATACAGGTGTGGAGGGTGGTTGTTCCCAACAATCCTAACGAGCTACCAAGGCAGGAGACCAAGCGTCCGTTGACTGCTGGTGAAAGTTCTCCAGGTATTGGAGCAACACCCGACCTGCTTCGATACGTGGTGGTCTTTGGCTCTGCGGCAGCTAGGGGGCGATGTCGGCGGCGGTGACGAAGCTGAGCTGGTGGATGGCGATCCAGGTCTGCTGATAGGAGTTGAGCGCGTCGGTGGCGACGGAGCGCGAATCGCGCAGGGCGTCGAGGTAGTCGATGAGCGCGAGGTTGCCGTGCTCGTAGCTGAAGCGGGCGATGTCGAGGACGTCTTTGGACTCGGCGAGGTAATGGCCGTTGTAGCGGTCGGAGAGCAGTTTGGAGTTGATGTAGCCGGAGTAGGCCTGATCGACGTCGCTGACGACCTGATTGTGCATGGCGGTGACGGTGAAGCGGGTGGCCTGGGCGGTGAAGCGGGCGGTTGCCTTGTTGCCCTGGTTGCGGTCGAAGATGCGGATGGGGATGTTGAGGTTGAAGCCGACGGAGTTGTCGATGCCGTTGCGGTTGTAGTCGGCCTCCAGCGTGGGGTCGGAGGTGCCGTTGGCGTAGGTGAGCTTGACCTCGGCGTCTGCGACGGCGACGGCGGCGACGGCGGCCTTGAGATCGGGGCGCGCGGCGAGAGCTTTCTGCTCGAGGTCGTCCATGGAGAGCGCGACGGGCGGCGGAACTACATCGCCGATGACGTCGAAGTCCGCGCTGGGCTTGTCGATTCCGAGCAGAACCTGGAGCTGGAGGCTGGTCTGCTGCATGGCGGTGATGGCATTGGAGTCATCGCTCTCGAACTGGGCGAGCTGGAGATCGAGGCGCTCATAGTCGAGCTTGGCGAGGTCTCCGGCCTTGTAGCGGTCGTTGCCGATGGCAACCTCTTTCTTGAAGTCGGCGAGGTTGTCGTCGGCGAGCTTTTTGGCGGCCTTGGCGATGACGAGGTTGGTGAAGGCAGTGCGCACGGCGAGGACGGTCTGCTGCACGGTGAGCTGGAGCTGGTCGTCGGTCTCGACGGTGGTGGAGCGGGCGGAGTCGATGCGCCAGCGGCGTTTTTCGCCGCGCTCGAAGAGGCGGCCGACGCCGACGCCGATGGCGTAGGGGTTTCCGTTGCTGTCGGGTTCGGTGAGGTTGCTGCCAGTGGCGGCGAAGTAAGGGTTCTGGCGTGTGGCGGCCTGCAACTCCTGCGCCTTGACGGAGAGGAGGTTCTGCTCGGCGGCTAGGAGGGTGGGGCTTTTGGAGCGGGCGAGATCGACGGCCTGTTGCATCGTGAGCGGGGCGGTTTGGGCGAAGGCGGATGCGGAGGCGAGGAGGATTGCGAGCAGAGCCGCGGATCGGCGGATGCGATTTGAAGATGAGAACGGAGAATTCATGGGGAGAAAGGGACGCACGGTTGTGGAGGGACGAGCTTCGTCGGGGTCCTTCGACTCGCTGCGCTCGCTCAGGATGACAGCTTCGTACTTAGTCCGAGGAAGGCAAATACGGGGGTCCTTCGACTGCGCGCTGCGCGCTCTGCTCAGAAAAACAGCTACGATATGGGTTGCCGAATTGATGGGTATCCTCACAGTGTTCATGGCTAATTCTCGAACTCGGTTTCGGGGACGGGCAGGACATCGTCGGGGCGTGCGATCCAGACGTAGAGGGTGGGCAGAAGGAAGACGCTGATGATGAGCGCGCCGATGAGTCCGCCGACGATGACAATGGCGAAGGGCCGTTGCGAGTCGGAGCCGATACCGTGCGAGGTGGCGGCGGGCAGTAGGCCGAGAGTGGCGACCAGCATGGTCATCATGATGGGACGGAGGCGGAGGACTGCGCCCTCGATGGCGGCCTCCTCGATGGAGTGGCCGCGCACGCGCATCTGGTTGATGTACTCCAGCATGATGACGCCGACCTCGACGGAGACGCCGAAGAGCGCGAGAAAGCCGACGCCGGAGGAGACGCTGAAGTGGGTGCGGGTGAGCAGCAGCGCGGTGAGTCCGCCGACCGGGGCCATGGAGACGGTGAAGAAGATGAGCAGTGCCCACTTGCCGGAGTGGAACATCATGTAGAGGAGGACGAAGATGACGATGAGCGTGATGGGTAGCACGATCATGAGGCGGCGGGTGGATCGCTGCTGGCTGGCATATTCTCCAGCCCAGTCGATCTTGTAGCCGATGGGCAGCGCAACCTGTGCGTTGACCTTACGGATGGCCTCTTCGACGGTGGAGCCGAGGTCTCGGCCGCGCACGCTGTACTTGATGGCGACGTAACGCTGGCCGGCCTCGCGGTAGACCTCTTCGGCACCGTCCTCGGTCTTGACGGTGGTGAGCTGGGCGAGCGAGACGCGCTCGCCGGAGGGCGCGAGGAGGCGGATGTTGTCGATGGCCTCCTGGGTGTCGCGGAACTGGGGCAGATAACGAAGGACGACGTCGTAGCGCGCCTCGCCCTTGAGGACCTGAGTGATGGCGTTGCCACCGACGGCGGTCTGGATGGCGTCCTGAACGTCTGCGACGTTGATGCCGTAGCGGGCGGCGGCCTCGCGGTCGACGGTGTAGTTGAGGTTGGGCTGGCCGATGACGCGGAAGAGGCCGAGGTCCTCGACGCCCTTGATCCCGCTCATGATGGAGACGATCTGGTTGCCCTTGGTTTCGAGGGTTTGCAGGTCGTCGCCGTAGATCTTGACGGCGAGCTCGCCTTTGACACCGCTGACGGCCTCTTCGACGTTGTCGGAGATGGGTTGGGAGAAGTTCCAGCCGACGCCGGGAATCTTGCTGAGTTCGGTGTTCATGGCGGAGATCAGCTCTTCCTTGTTCTTCCGGAAGACGGGACGCCACAGGTCCTTGGGCTTGAGATCGACGAAGTATTCGGTGTTGAAGAAGCCGGTGGTGTCTGTGCCGTCGTCGGGGCGACCGGTCTGGCTGACGACCTTGGTGACCTCGGGGAAGGCGTTGAGGCGGATGCGGGCCTCGTTCATGACGCGCAGGCTCTCGGTGGGGCCGGTGGAGGGGGCGAGCGTGCCGCGCACCCAGATGGAACCCTCGTCGAGGTGGGGAAGGAACTCCGAGCCGATGGCACCGCTGAAGGTGAGGAAGGCGGCGAAGGCCAGCGCAGCAACCGCAATGCCGATGGTGGTTTTGCGATGCTCGATGGCCCCCTTGAGGGCGATGCGGTAGCGGCGGGTAAGCCAGGCCATGGCGGGGTTCTCCCACTCGCTGGCACCCTGGCTGAAGAAGAAGCTGGCCAGGACGGGCGCGATGAGCATGGAGAAGACCAAGCCGCCAAGCAGCGCGAAGGTCACCATCCAGGCCATGGGCTTGAAGAGGCGGCCCTCGACGGCCTGCAGAGTGAAGATGGGAAGGTAGGCGGCGATAATCATGCCGCGCGCGAAGAAGACGGGGCGCTGCACCTCGTGCGCGGCCTCGCGAATCTGCTGGGTGGGGGTGACGGTTTCGCGGCGGCCCTGGCTGAGATGGCGGACGATGTTCTCGATCATGACGACCGAGCCGTCGACCACCATTCCGAAGTCCAGCGCGCCGAGCGAGAGTAGGTTTGCGGGGATGCCGCGCAGGTCCAGGCAGATAGCGGCGAAGAGCAGGGCAAACGGCATGGTGATGGCGACGATGACGGCGCCACGCACATTGCCGAGGAAGAGGAAGAGAATGATGACGACGAGGAAGATGCCCTCGCTGAGGTTGTTGAGCACCGTGTGCGTGGTGTAGTGGAGCAGATCGCTGCGGTCGAGGAAGGGAACGATCTTGACGCCGGGAGGGAGAACTCCGGGGTGGGTGGCGTCGCCGTTCAGCTCGGCGACTTTTTTGTGAATGCCTTCGAGGGTGGCATCGGAGTTCTCGCCCTTCTGCAGCAGGACGATGCCCTCGACGACGTCGGGGTTGTCGATGAGCTTGCCGTCCTGTTTCTCGACGGAGGTGGTTCGGCCCTGGCTGTTCTGATGCTGGACGCAGGGGTCGGTGGGGCCGGAGGTGGGGTCGGACTCGTCGATGGGGGTCGCGCCGGGGCGGCATGACTTGCCAATCTGGCCGAGGCGGATCTTGGGGCCCTGGACTACGGTTGCGATGTCTTTGACGCGCAGCGCGGTGCCGGACTGGGTCTTAAGGACGGTCTGCTCGATGTCGTGGACGCTGGTGAAGAGGCCGACCTCGCGCACGTTGATCTGCTGCTCACCCTGCTCGATGAAGTTGCCGCCGGCGTTGACGTTGTTGTTGGCGATCTGCTGCTCAACCTGGGCGATGGAGAGGCCGTAGGCGATGAGTTTGTCAGGATCGAGACGGACCTGGTACTCGCGCGTGATGCCGCCGAAGCTGGAGACATCGACGACGCCGGGGACGGACTTGAACTCCTTTTCCAGCTTCCAGTCTTCCAACGACTTCAGCTCCATGCTGTCGTAGGCGGGATTGGTGGAGCGCAGGGTGTACCAGTAGATCTGGCCGACGGGGCTCCAGTCGGTGCCCATCTGCGGTTGCAGGCCAGCGGGCAACGTGACCTGGCCGAGACGTTGAAAGACCTCCTGGCGATTGTCCTTGTCGGTGGAGTCATCGTCGAAGATGAGCATGACGCTGGAGAGGCCGGCGAGCGATGTGGAGCGTAGATGCTCCAGATGCGGAATGCCGGCCATCTGAATCTCGACCGGTACGGTGACCTGCTGCTCGACCTCTTCGGCGGCGCGGCCCGGCCACTGGGTGATGATCTGAACGTAGTTGTTGGCTACGTCGGGATAGGCCTCGACGGGGAGGCTGTGGAACGAGACGATGCCCCAGGCGAAGAGGAGGATCGCTGCGCCAATCATCAGCCATCGATTGTTCAGTGCGAAGTCGACGAGGCCGCGAATCATCTATTGGTCCACCGCATTCTGGAGGGTGAGAGCGTTGGAGACGACCTGCTGGCCGATGTTGATTCCGGAGTTGACCTCCTGCATTTGATTGGAGAGCATTTCTCCGGCCTCGACGGCGACGCGGCGGAAGCTGCCCGTGCCATCGACGGGGATGTAAACCCAGTCGCGGTCGTGCAGATGCAGGATGGCGGTGGCGGGAACGCTGGCGTGGGTCTGGGTGGCGTTGCCGAAGAAGGTTGCGGTGGCGAACATTCCGACGCGCAACAGGGAGCCTGGGTTCGCCACTTCGATGCGAACCTTGGCGGTGCGCAGGGTGGGATCGAGGACCGCGCCGATGTCGCTGATGACGCCCGTCAGCACCTTGCCAGGGTAGGCCGTAAGGCGGACCTCCGCCTTCTCGCCGAGATGGACCTGAGCGAGATCGTTCTCGTATATATCGCAGACGACCCATACGCGGGAGAGGTCGGCGATGGTGAATGCGTTGGCCGAGCCGGAGTAGGTGACACCCGCGGCTGCCGCGTCGGTGACGTTCTGCGCGACGATAATTCCGCTGGCCGGCGAGGTGACCTTGACCGTCTCGGTGGGGTGGTTCTTGTCGACACCGAGGACGTGGAGTTGCTGTTCTGCGGCGACGAGGACTGCCTTGGCGTCGTCTTCGGCGTTCTGCGCGATCTCAAGCTGGGTGGTAGGGATGGCTCCCTTATCGTGCAGCAGTTTGGAGCGGTCGAGCTGCGTCTGGGTGAGGCGCTCGTCGTTGACGGCCTTGAGGTAGGCGCTGAAGGCAGTCGCAACGTCGTTGCTCTGCACCTCCATCAGGATCTGTCCCTTCTTGACGAAGTCGCCCAAGCGCGCGTGAATGGCGACGACTCGGCCAGAGGCGATGGAGATGACCGGGATGGTGCGCGAAATGTCAGGATTCACGGAGCCGGTGGCGGTCAACTTCGCAGGCGCTTCGTAGCTGGCCGCTGCGACCAGCTGGAAGACCGCGGGGTTCTGCACCTGCACCAGCGCGGGGTCGGCATCGGGTTGAACGGTGACGTTGGGAGGCGCTTCGCTCTTCGCATCGGAGGACTTGCCCTTACATCCCAATGCCGTACAGAGCACAACACAAACCATTGCGCGCAACCACCTCGTTGTTGTTATCTGATTCATCGGTTGCCCATGTCTTTCAGGGGATTGTTTTCCGCCGCCAATCGCTCAAGCCCAGCTAAGATGCCTCTGTCCGGAATGGTCTCTCCCCCCGGTTCAGTCTATTATGAGCCAGACCTCTAGCCTGCATTATTCATGAAGCTGCCGAAGAGTGGTTTTTGGGCGGCGACAGGATCATTCAGGTTTTCGATATACCAGAGATTCTCTGTTCCTACTGACGATTGTTACTAGCCCCATCGCTAACACAGGCTGCCGGTCCTAATTGCCAAGGCACGTCCCCACCCTGCGAGCGGCTTCCACCCACGAATGGTCAGGCGGCACCAACTTGACCTTGCCTGCGACTTGATCGAGCGGCACGGGTTCGGTGTTGTCGCCGCGTGCCGCCACCATCACGCCAAACTGGCCCTGATTGATCAGATCGGCGCAAGCGCTGCCCAGTCGCGTCGCCAGGATTCGATCTTCCGCGCAGGGCGAGCCTCCTCGCTGCACATAGCCAAGGATGGTCAGGCGGGACTCAAGATGTGTCAGTTCCTCCAGCTGGTGGGCCAGGCGCAATGTGTTGCCCTGATGCCGGACCTCAAGCGCGGCGATCTCTCGCTTGGCCTCCAGCTTCTCGTTCAAGGTCTTGGCGCGTTTGAGAGCCTTTTCGGCGATTCCAAAGACGCGCGCGTCGTTCTGGCTCATCGCGCCTTCGGCGACGGCCACAATACTGAAGTTGCTCCCTTGCTTGCAGCGTTGGCCGATGGCCTCGGCGATACTCTCCACGTTGTAGGAGATTTCGGGAATAAGAATAACGTCCGCCCCGCCGGCGAGTCCCGCGCCGAGCGTGAGCCAACCAGCGCGATGTCCCATAATCTCAGCCACAATGATGCGGTGATGGCTGTGAGCGGTGCTGTGCAGACGGTCGATGGCGTCGGTGGCAATCCCCAAAGCCGTGGCATAGCCAAACGTGGCATCGGTCATAGCCACGTCGTTGTCGATGGTCTTGGGCAACGTGATGACGTTGATGCCAGCCTGGTGTAAACGGAATGCGTTCTTCTGTGTGCCTCCTCCACCGAGGCAGACGAGACAATCGATCCCCCACTTCTTGAGGTTGTCTTTGATGACCCCCGTCATGTCCTTGGTGCGTCCGTTAATTACCATGCGATGCGGCTTGTCGCGGCTGGTGCCAAGAATAGTGCCGCCAATGGTTAGAATGCCGGAAAGTGCGGAGTGGTCCAGATTGATCCGCTTATTCTCAACCAGGCCGCGAAATCCATCGCGAAATCCAACGACCTCCATGCCGTAGTAGCCGTGCGCTGCCTTGCCGACGCCGCGGATGGCGGCATTCAGGCCGGGGCTGTCGCCGCCGGCGGTGAGGATGCCAATGCGCTTGACCTTCTTAGCCATTTGACAACACTATCAGACACACGCTTCATTCGGGGGAAACTCGAAATCGGCTATGCTCTCCTCATGCCGGATGACCTGACCTGCCGTTCTCGCGCCGTACGCGACCTGGTGCTGTTGCACGAGGAGCAGCTTCGCCGTTTCGTTGCTACCTGGAGGCGAGCCGCCTCCAGCACCGACGCAGACTCCTTCGGCCCATCGGTCACAGCCGCTCTCAAATCCCAACTCGGCCTCCGCCTCGCCAAACAGACTGCTCCGGTCAACATCTACGTTGTTGACCACATCGAGCGCCCGTCGGAGAATTGAAGCGGCGATACGAGGCGGAGGGAGAAACCAGGATGATTGGGGGCGCGTTTTGCTTTCTGATAAGGAGCGTGGTGTGAATCGACGCAAATTTGTACAGGCGGCTGGAGCCGCAGCGCTGGGTGGTAGCAAGTGGTTGCGCGCGCAGAGTGCACCCGCGGCAAAGATTGCGCGCGCTGCCGCGATTCCGGATTCGGTGCCCTGGAAGCAGTTTGAAGTGGAAGCAGCCTTGTATGCGTGGGACCTGCACGACGAAGGCGTTGAGCAAGTTCTGGACAATGTGCAGAAGATGGCAGCGGTCAACTCGGTCTACATCATTGGGCTGATGCATCCGGAGCGCAGGCCGGAGACCTCGGCGACATATCCGCACAATCCGGTGCGGCCGTTCTGGCTGGCCGAGGACGCTCGGGCGAACTGGCACTTTGATCCGAAGCGCTATGGGCGCATCAAGCCGCGGCCCTCCGAGTTCGCGTGGCTGGCCGACACCGACTGGACGCGCGTATTCGTGGATGCGGCACGCAAACGCGGGCTGCGCGTGGGCTTCGAGTTCTCCCACTCGCTGGTCGACAAGCAGCGTGTGGAGGGCGAGTTTGCCGATCTGGCCAATCACAATATTCTTGGCGAGATTACCCATGTGCGCGATTGGCTTCGTCCCGTCTGCCCCAACCAGCCGGACGTCCGCGAGTATGCCGTGGCCGCGTTTTCCGAGGTCGTGGAGAAGTACGGCGTGGACTGGGTGGAGTCGGCGATCGTGTTGATGGACGAGGCGGTGGGCGGCAGCCCGGCGCGTGGCGGCGGATGCTTTTGCGCAGCATGCAAGAAGGCTGCTCCCGGGTTCGGAGTCGATCTGGAGAAGATACAGGCGGCATTGCTGAAAGATCCGGCGTCGCAGCCGGAACTCGGCCAGTGGCAGCAATTCCGCTTTGCCTCGGCAGCCGCGTTTTACAAAACGCTGCATGCGGCGGTACACAAGGCGAAGCCCGGCACCGTGCTGCGTTATAACATGCATGCGAAGAACCCTCGTGACTTCGGCGTGGATATCGTGCAGCTGAAACCGCATCTGGATGCGCTCCGCATCCAGGACTATTCCGAGCAGACCGGCCAGGCAGCGGCGATGAACGGCAAGCGCTCGTGGCTGACTGAGGAGCGCGAAAACATGGGGCCGGAATTCAATGTCGTCAGTGGAGTTGCGGTGCGGCCGCGCGCGACGCCGGAGTTGATCCGGCAGGGCGTGAAGATCGCGGTCGAGACCAAGATGAACGGGATAATGTTGGGGTTCTATGATGGGGCGGACTTTCCCAACCTGCGGGCGGTCCGCACGGGGCTGGCAGATGCGGGCCTTCCCGTAGCGGCGGTCTAGAGAAGTGCGACTAAACCGCTGAACGTATGGGGTCATAGCAGCAAAGCCGAGTGCGCCTGATCCGGTGGACACGCTGGCCTCACCGGGTTGGGCTGCCTGATCTCTCTTCTCAGCGTCATGCCCGCCCAGTGGCTGGCCGAACATTCGTTTGACTGAAGCAACGGGCAACAGTCGGACGCATAACGGTCCTGATCGTCGCAGGGCTGATTGGATGTTCCTACTGAATTGCCTTCCCAAACATATGATCCGTCTAAGTGCTCGGCAGAAGGCAATCGGCTGGCTAGTTCTTCCGGATGATCGGCCATGTTTCGATGAGCGCGCGGTCGCATCATTTGGCCATAATCAATTGTGTATATTCGAAATATAGAATATGCTTATGATATGCAAGAGAAGCTGAGGACGTACAAGGCCAGTATCTTCCAGGCTCTGTCCCATCCCACCCGCATCGCCATCCTAGAGGTGTTGCGCGACGGGGAACTCTCCGCACGGGCCATCCAGGAGAAGCTCGGCGTCGAACAGGCGAACCTGTCCCAGCACCTGGCGATTCTGAGAAGCCGCCAGATTGTGGCCAACCGCAAGGACGGCAACCAGGTCTTCTATTCCATCCGAAATCCGGTGCTGGTGGAGGTTCTCGACGTCATGCGCCGGTACTTCCAGACCAACCTGGCCGACGCGATTCAGATGCTTGAAGAAGTGGAGTTTGAGGCGTCTGCCCGGTGATTGTTGAGCTGTTTTTTAGCGGAATCGTCGTCTGGCTTGCGGGAGCAATGGCCAGTCTGGCCCTCTGGCGTCGACCGCCCGTCGCTCGCCGTGTTGGCTGCGGGGCGGCATTGGCGGGTTCGCTTCTGGTTCTGGCGGGTTCGGCGGCGGCAATCTTCAGCGGCAACTCCACGGTCATCCGCCTTCCGTTCGGCAACCCGGTGTTCACGTGGGCCATCCGCATGGACCCGCTTTCGGCATTCTTCAATGTGACGCTGGCGGCGCTGGCAGGCGCGGTCTCTCTGTATTCCTTCGGATACCTGCGGTCGATGGAAGGACGCCGAAACCTGGGCGCTTTTGGCTTCTTCTTCAACCTGCTGCTACTGAGCCTGGCGCTGGTCTTCTGTGCGTCGAACGCATTCTTCTTCCTGGTGGCATGGGAAGTGATGGCGCTGACGGCGTTCTGCCTGGTCAGCTTCGAGCACGAAAAGAAGGAAACGCGCAACGCCGGGGTGCTTTTCCTGATCATGTCGCACGCGGGCACAGGTCTGCTGCTGATCGCGTTCCTGGTCCTCGCATCGGCCAGCGGCAGTCTGGATTTCTCCAGCTTTCACCTGCTGGCTTCGCAGTTGCCGCCGCTCCGGCAGGGCACGGTTTTCCTGCTCTTTCTCTTCGGCTTCGGCGTGAAGGCGGGGCTGGTGCCCGTTCACATCTGGCTTCCGAAGGCCCACCCGGTTGCGCCCAGCAATGTTTCGGCCCTGATGTCGGGCATCGTCATCAAGACCGGCATCTATGGTATGGCGCGCGTCTTCTTCGATTTCTACGGGCCTCCTCCGCTGTGGATGGGAACTCTGTTGCTGGGGCTGGGCGTGGCCTCGGCCCTGCTGGGAGTGCTCTACGCGCTGATGGAGCACGACCTGAAGCGCCTGCTGGCATGGCACAGCATCGAGAACATCGGCATCATCCTGATGGGCTTCGGCGCGGCGCTGATGTTTCGCTCGCTGGGTTTTGTGAATCTCGCCGCACTTGCTCTGATCGCGGCCCTCTATCACACGTTCAACCACGCCATCTTCAAGGGGCTGCTCTTCCTGGGCGCGGGTTCCGTGGTGCAGGCCACGCACACGCGCAACATGGAGAGGATGGGCGGACTGATCCGGCGCATGCCTGTGACGGCCCTGTGCTTCCTGGTGGGCGCGGTGGCCATCTCCGGGCTTCCTCCGTTGAACGGGTTTGTGAGCGAGTGGCTCACCTACCAGGCGCTGCTGGCCGGATTCGGCACCACGCACAGCCTGACGCGGCTGATGTTTCCCATCGCCGGTTCTCTGCTGGCACTGACCGCGGCGCTTGGCGGCGGCCTGTTTTGTGAAGGCTTTCGCAATTCCGTTTCTCGCTCTACCGCGCAGCGAGGAGGCCGCCGATGCGCGGGAGGTCTCGTTCCCGATGCGCGCCGGCATGGCGTCCTTGCGGCTGGGATGCGTCGCGCTGGGTCTGGGCGCCACCTGGTTTGTGCGGGTCTTCGATCCCATCACGCAGCAGACCCTTGGTGTTCGCGCAAGTTCGGCTCTGGTGATGGCCCGCGGCTGGGCGCTGTCGCCGGGGACGGCCCATGGCGGCACCATCTCCACAGCCGGGATTGCGCTGTTCTTTCTGCTTGCCGGCGCGGCATTCGCGCTTCCGCTGGCGCTGCGTTGGAGGCGTCGCAGCGTCCGCGGACCAGCGTGGGATTGCGGCCTGCCCGGGTTGACCGCCGACAACGAATACACGGCCACGGCATTCTCAAAGCCGCTGCGCATGATCTTCTCCGCCCTCTATCGCCCGCGTCGCGAGATCCAGGCGGAGTACGAGGTATCGCCCTACTACCCCAGCGCGATCCACTTCGAGAGCGAGATTGAGCACCCCATTGAAAAGCACCTTTACGATCCGCTGCGGCAGTGGATTATGGCCGTCGCGAACCGCATGAAGGGAATTCAGGCGGGCAGCATCAACCTCTATCTCACGTACATCTTCCTCACCTTGATCCTGCTCTTGCTGTTCGGAGTGCGCGCATGATGGAGCGGCTGATCGAGAACGCGGCGCAACTCTTCCTGCTGCTGGCGCTGGCGCCGCTGGTGACGGGAGTCATCCGAACGCTGAAGGCGCGGCTGCAAACGCGGCGCGGCCCGGGCATCCTGCAGCCGTACAGGGACCTCGGTAAACTCTTTGGCAAAGGCATGGTGGTTCCCGAGACCGCATCCTGGATATTCGCTGCAACGCCCTGGGTTGTCTTCTTCAGCACCGTTCTGGCGGGGCTGATGATTCCCATGGTTGCCGCCGATGCGCCGCTCGGTCTGTTTGGCGGCGTGCTCGCCGTGATCTACCTGCTGGGGCTGGGCCGCTTCTTCCTGGCGCTGAGCGGAATGGACACCGGCAGCTCGTTCGGCGGCCTGGGCAGCAGCCGCGAGATGACCATCTCGGCGCTGGCCGAACCGGCAATGATGCTGGCCATCTTTACCGTCGCGATTGGGGCAGGCTCGACTGGCCTCACCGAGATCGCCGGGGCCGCCATTGGGCAACACTGGCGCTTTCTTGCTCCCGCGCAGATGTTCGCCTTCGCCGCGCTTGCCGTGGTGCTGATCGCGGAGACGGGCCGCATCCCGGTGGACAATCCGGACACTCACCTGGAACTCACCATGATCCACGAGGCCATGATTCTGGAGTACTCCGGCCCATACCTCGCCCTGCTTGAATGGGCGGCCTCCATCAAGCAGCTCGTCCTGATGACGCTGTTGATCAACTGCTTCTGGCCGTTTGGCCTGCAGCCGACGTGGTTCGGATTCGGCGCGGTGCAGGGAATCGGCTGGCTGCTGGCGAAGCTGCTGTTGTTAAGTTGCGCGATTGTTTTGCTGGAGACCGTGAACGCCAAGATGCGGCTCTTCCGTGTACCCGAACTGCTGGCGGTCGCCTTCACCCTGGGATCGCTCGCACTGGTTTCCACGTTCCTCTTCTGATGCTTATGACACACGTTCTCGATCTTCAATTCGGCGACCGCATCGTCACTCTGATGGCGGCGCTGGTGTCTGGTTTTACAGATTGCCATGGTGACCCAGCGC
This sequence comes from uncultured Acidobacteriaceae bacterium, assembly GCA_963828115.1. Classification (GTDB taxonomy): domain Bacteria; phylum Acidobacteriota; class Terriglobia; order Terriglobales; family Acidobacteriaceae; genus Edaphobacter. Next base: position 14,400 of record CAWHDN010000023.1, on the reverse strand, counting down.
TGGATCGTCATCCACATCCGCATCTTTGCGGCCCAATCGTTCTTTCTCGCCATGATTGCCGCCACCATCGCATGGTTCAACCACGCGCCGCATCTCTACGTCGCCGCAGCGCTCACCCTCGTGGTCAAAGTGGTTCTGGTTCCCATCCTCTTCGAACGACTGGTGAAGCGCATGGAGATCCACGAAGAGATCGAGCCGATTGTGAACGGGCCGCTCTCCGTGGTGGTTGCGGGCGGGCTCACGCTGGTGGGCTATGTGGTTGCGGAGTCGTTTTACCGAGCCGGACGAGCCCGGCCTGGGCCACAACGCACTTGCCGTAGCCATCTCTCTCTTCCTGATCGGCTTTTTTACCATGATCAACCGCCGCAAGGCGCTGACCCAGGTGCTGGCTCTGCTGTCGCTGGAAAACGGGCTGTTTCTGGCGGCCATTTCGCTGACCTATGGGATGCCGATGATCGTGGAACTGGGAATCTTCTTCGATGTGCTGGTGGCCGCGATGGTGCTGGGCATTCTGGTCTACCGCATCCGCGAGACATTCGAGTCGGTGGACGTGAGCCGGTTGCGGAGGCTGCGAGGATAAATGCTGCTATTGCTCTATTGCTGGTCCCCGTTGCCACCGCCGTCGCGTCGTTCTTCGCGCGCCGGCGAGCGGCCATGGAAGCAGCCAACCTGGCTGGATTCGGCGCGGTCTTTCTGATCGCCGTCGTGTTGGCGGCGCGCGTGCTGGCCGCGGGCACGGTCTCGCTGGCAAACGGATTCTTCTATGCCGACGCGCTCAGTGCGCTGGTGGTTCTTCTTACCGCTTCGGTGGCGCTGGTCTGTGCCACCTATTCGATTGGCTACCTGCGCGACGACCAGCAGAGCGGAGAGCTGGGCGACGATATCAAGCGGCATGGAGCAGATGGCGCAGCTTCGCATGTACTACACGCTGACGCCGCTGTTCGTCTTCTCCATGCTCTTCATGGCGGTGGCCAACAACCTGGGAGTGATGTGGGCGGCGATGGAGGTCACTACGCTGGCATCCATCTTTCTAGTCACCTTCTATGGCAAGGTCACCTCGCTGGAGGCCGCGTGGAAGTACGCCATCATCGGCGGCGTGGGTCTGTCGATGGCGCTCTTCGGCACGCTGGTGGCCTACTATGCGGGGCGCGGCCTCACCGGTTCCGCAGGCGCTCAGCGGGTTGAACTGGTCGGTGCTGGCGCAGCACGCCGCGCAACTGGACAAGACCTCGATGCGGCTGGCCTTCGTCCTCATCCTGATGGGCTATGGAACAAAGGCGGGCCTCGCGCCGATGCACACCTGGAAGCCGGACGCATACAGCGAGGCACCGGTGCCCACCGCCGCGATTCTGTCCTCGGCGCTGCTCAACTGCGCCCTCTACTGCCTCATCCGCTTCTACATTCTGACCAGCCGATGCCTCGGCGCGCAGTATCCGGGGCGCCTGCTGCTTCTCTTCGGCCTGCTCTCCATGGGTGTCTCCGTTCCGTTCGTGCTGGCACAGAAAAACTTTCGCCGCCTGCTGGCGTATTCCACCATCGACCATGCAGGCATCATGGCCATCGCGCTGGGACTTGGGAGTGCAATGGGAAGTCTCGGTCTCATGCTGCACATGCTCTTTCACACCATCGCCAAGCCGCTGCTCTTCCTGTGCGCGGGCAACGTACACCAGCACTTCCGCACTGACCTGTTCTCTAAAATCAAGGGCGGCGTGATGCGGGCCATGCCGCTGACCGGCGTGGTGTTTCTGCTGGCCATGCTGGCCATCGTCGGCATGCCGCCGTTCAGCCTCTTTCAGAGCGAGTTCCTCATTGTGCGCGCGGCCATGGTTGGCGGACATACTCTTACCGGCGTGCTTTTCGTCCTCTTTGCGACAGGCGTCTTTGCCGGGGTGTTGCTGCACGTCGGCAACTTGGTCCTCGGCCCCAGCGGCGATGCGCCAGTTGCGCCGCGCCGTCCGTGGCGCGATGGCTCGCTGCTCGCCCTGGCCTCGGCGCTGGTCGTCATCGCATTCTGGGTTCCGGCTTCCTTGCTGGAACTGGTGCGCCAGGCGGCGCGGGTGGTGAGCGGACAATGACCACATTCATGGATGAAATCCGCCAGCGATTCCCGCAGCAGGTCCGTTCCGTGGATGAGCTGGTCTCCGGTCAATTCACGGTTCTGTTGGATGGTCCCGACGCCACCGCAATTGCACGGCACTTGCTGACCGAGCGTCAGGCGAGACTTGTGTCTGTCTTCGCCGAGGATCGCGTGCATGTGGAGGGAGTCTTCTACATCTACTATGTCTTCGATCGGCCGGGCGACCCAACCTGGCTGATTCTGAAGGCCCCAGTTCCCGCGGAGAATCCCACGTTTCCGTCGCTGGCCGCGGAGTTCCCCGCCGTCAACTGGCAGGAGCGCGAGATCCAGGACTGGTTTGGACTGGAAGCCGCAGGGCATCCCAACCCGCGGCGCGTTGCGCTGCACGATAACTGGCCAGACGTGCATCCCTTGCGCAAGGATTTCCCGCTCGACACCGTGCTGCCACCGTTCGAGGGGGAGCGGCACATCTACCGTCCCGCGCACGGAGAGGGCGTCTTCCACATCCCGGTCGGTCCGGTCCACGCCGGCATTATCGAACCCGGCCACTTCGACTTCGCCGTCGCCGGCGAGCCCATCCTCTACCTTCAACTGCGCATGTTCTACACCCACAAGGCGACGGAAAAGCTCTTTGAAAATCTTCCCATACACCGCGCAGTGTTTCTGGCCGAAAGCATCTCGGGCGATTCGGCGTTCTCCCACGGCGCTGCATTCTGCCAGGCGATCGAGCGCGCGGCGGGGATTGAGGTCCCGGCGCGCGCGCAGTTCATGCGCACCATTCTGCTCGAGCTGGAACGAATTGCGAACCATATCTCCGATGCCGGGGCCATCGCCAACGACGTGGGGTTCGTGATTGCCAACGCTCATGCCGGCCGCGTGCGAGAGCTTCTGCTGGGCCTGTGCGAGACTCTGACCGGAAGCCGCGTCTTGCGCGGAATGGTCGCCATCGGCGGTGTGCGCAGGGACTGGCAGCAGGGCCAGGTCGAAGCCATTCTGAGTACACTCGAAGTTTTCGAGCGCGAGTTCCGCGATCTGGTTGCGATCCTTCAATCGTCCAACTCCACACGCGAGCGCCTCGAGCGCACCGGAATCCTGCGCCCGCAGAAGGCATCGGTGCTGGGGGTCGTCGGTGTGGTTGGGCGCGCCTCCGGCGTCGATCTCGATTTTCGCCGCGACCACCCGTACGCGGCCTACCGACACCTCCCGTTCCGCGTGCCGGTCTACCAGGCGGGTGATGTCCGCCACCGCCTGCTGGTTCGCATCGATGAAGTGGGCGAGTCGATGCAACTCATCCGCGCCGCGGTTGCACAGCTTCCAGACGGCCCACACCGAGCCCCCGCTCATCCCATTCCACCCGGTCGCTGCGCCATCGGCGCGGTGGAAGGCTGGCGCGGCGAGATCGTTCACTGGATCCGCACAGGCGAAGGCAACTGCCTGGAACGCTGCAAGGTGAAAGACCCATCGCTCAACAACTGGCCGGCCATTGTGGAAGCGATGGAAGGCAATATCATTGCGGATTTCCCAGTTATCAACAAGAGCTTCAACTTGTCCTATTCGGGGACGGACCGGTAACGCCAATGTTCAAGATCCTGCAAAAATCGCTAAGCATCGGCTCCGCGACGGCCGATTATCCTCGCATTGCGCCTCGCCTGGTCGAGCAGTTTCGCGGATGCCCGCAGTTCGACTTCGCCGCCTGGAGCGACGCGCGTCCTGCTGCCGACGCGTGCCCTACTGGTGCCATCGCCGTCAGCGACCACGACGGCGCGCGCCAGGTCACAATGGACTACGGCCGCTGCATCTTCTGCGGCGAATGCGAGCAGGCCTCCTCCGATGGCGCCGTGCGCATGACACAGCAGTTCGAGCTTGCCGCCGCCGATCGCCGCGACCTCGTTCTTACCGCCGAATACACGCTTCATCCCGACGGCAGCCACGCCGAGCTGCGGTCCGCCACCAGCGATCCCAGCAACGAAGAGCCTGGCAAGCGGATCGAAGCGGCCATCCACCACCTGCTCGGTCGCTCACTGGCGATTCGCCAGGTGGACGCAGGCTCGTGCAACGGATGTGAGCAGGAGATCGTTGCGTTGAATAACCCGGTCCACGACATCGAACGCTTCGGCATACATTTCGTGGCCTCGCCGCGTCACGCCGATATGTTGCTGGTAACCGGTCCGGTGACGCGCAACATGGAACTGGCGTTGCGCAAGACCTGGGCCGCAACGCCAGGCCCGAAAGTTGTCGTGGCTGTGGGAGCCTGCGGCATCAGCGGAGGCATCTTCGGAACAAACTATGCCTCGCTGGGCGGAGTGGATGCAGTCATTCCCGTTGACGTCTACATTCCCGGCTGCCCTCCCCGCCCGGAAGCGCTGCTCCATGGCATCCTGCTGGCATTGGGCCAGGTGCCCCGCGCCAACCGTCAGAACCTGAGAATCGACATTACCGATAAGCTGTTTTCACGGGCAGTTCACGAAGTCACTGGACGGTGATGGAAGGTCACGCTGTGGGGCTAGCCGGTGCCGAGGCAGGCTTGCCAGTCGTGGGACCAGCAGAGTCAGGGCCCGGAGAACTCGTGTCGAGCTTGTCCATCAGCATTGTTCCGAGGCTCTCAAGAACCCCTTGATTGCTCCCGCCTCCAACGACCAGTATCTTAGGCATGAAAGCGGTATTGCCGACCGCGAGCGCCTTAATGGCGTTCACCAGGGCCGTCGGTCCCTTGCCCAGCGCTTCCACCTGTCTCTGATAGGCCTCGGCGTTGGCCAGGCCTACCGCTCGAACTTCCGCTCCCCTGGCGGTTCCTGTTTGTTCGATGTACTTAGCCTCGCCTTCGGCTTCCTTCATCCTGGCCTCGGCTTTGTTTGTTTGGATGTCAACTCCAACCTTTGACTTCGCAAGGTCCACCTGCATGTCGGCGGTGCCCCGGGCCTTCTCCGTCTCGATACGCTGGTCCTGGGCCTGTCGCTGCATCTTGAATGTTTCCACCTCCTGATGCGCAACCTCTCGCTGAGTCAGAACAGTAACCAACTGTTCGGGGTAGACGACATCCTGGATATAAACTCCTCTGGTCTCAATTTCGTACTCGGCGAGCTTTTCCTGGATATAGTTGAAGGCTTGTTCCTGGACGTCCTGGCGCGTCTGGATGAATTTGATTGCTTCCATACCGCCAATCTTGTCGCGAAAGAGGTTGCCAACGGCAGCCTGGAGAACCTCGTTCACCAGGTTTTCCATGGAACCGACCATGGAAATAACGCGTGGAGCCTTTGTATCCGGAACGTGAATCAGAACCTGCAGGTCGATGCTGAAGACGAAGCCCTCATTGCTTTTTGCAATGATGGGCTCCAGGCGCGCATCCAGCCCATGAGCTCCTGTCACGTCCTTTGCCCAATCAAGCTTGAGAATTGACGTAAGAACGAGCTTCGCGTCATAAATCCGGGGATTGATCGGGTACTTCCCCGTACGCAACGCTTCCTGCCATATGCCCTGGTGGCCAGGGCGAACCAGGCTGCCGAATTTGAAGTCTGCGCCGGATGTGTCCTGTGTGGGTAATCCTACGTAGGCCTTGATAACGGCAACCTGGCCCTGCTCCACAACCAGCATCGGCACTTGTTCCACGCGAATCAGGAACGGGTTGAGGTTGTAAGCGCCATAGAGCAGCGGGTCGTGCTGCAGGCCGATCTTTCCACCAGCCTCCAGAAACTTCTGGAAATCCTGATAGTTGTTGTGCTGATCGTTCTTGCTGCCAAGGATCATCCCCATAAGCTGGAAGTCCGTGACGCCAGCCTTCCCTTCGAACTCACTGACGTCTTTGAATTCGCCGAGCCGACTGGCAATTGCGCCAGCGGGTAAGGGGTCGCCGTCTAAAGCGGTGACCACTCCGATCATGTCCACGACTCTGCCGCTCTCACCGGCCGGCTTGGGCGCAATGCGCGTCACATCAAGCTGCCAGTCTTCAAGGCCGAAGACCTCAAAGCTCAGGGTGTTGCTGTCGGCGAGGCTCTTGTACTCGTCTGATACGGGTACGCCGAAGACCTGCGGCTTGGTGATAACCAGGAAAGCCACTGGGTGGATCGGAGCCAACGTGCCGGGAGTAAGAACCGGTCTTTGAACGCCCTTCTCTCCGCCCTTATCGACAAAGATTCGAAAGTCGGTGAAATTACCGAAAGCCGGATCGTACCTGCCTGACTTCGCCCCAATGGGCGTGGGCTGGCCAACCTGTGCGATAACAACGCCAATCTGTCCTGCCGGCACCTGCACCCACGGGTATTTGGTCACAGCGAAGAACGGCTTGAACTTGAAGCGCAGCCCCGGCATAAGAAGTTCGGCCTGATATCCGGCTTCTCCTGCAAAGGCTACGGGGTTGTTGCCGGGCAGCTTCTTGCCAATTCTTTTTCGTACCAGTCCGATTTGGGTCGGGCCAATGCTGTAGAACGACATGAGGACGGTGGCAAGCACGGATAACGCCACCACTCCTATCAATACAGGCCACGCCAAACCATCAGTCCAAATCATCTTGCATCTCCTTTGCAGTGCCGAGTCGCTTGAATTGTACCGCTCCCGGTGGCATTGCAAGGCCAATTACTGAGTTTCCAGTCGAAAGACCGGGCGGCTCCGCACTGTCCTGGATGCGCCTGCTGCCCTATCGCTTCTTCTGGCCGCATCGATTCGAACTGCCTGAGATGTCACATTACCGGTAAGTTCACGGGCCGTCGCCGCAGCCGTGCTCGTGTGGAATGGTCGTGATAGCTATCCGCTTTGCTGTCTAACAAAGGGAATTACCTCCCCATTGCTCCGTTCACAAGGCTGTAGCTGAGGTTTCACGATCGGCCCCGCCTGCGCCCATAAGAACCAGCGAGCGCTGGGCAAAGGGCGAGTAGACGAGAAGCGCCGTACACGACACAGCCAATCCGAAACTGATGTGGTGCAAAAGCAGGAATGGCGCGAGCGACCATAGCTCATCGAACAGAAACAAAAACGGCCAAATGCGGAGGAACTGCCGGCGTATTCGGGGTGCGTGCATAAGCACTGCGGTGAGTATGAAGGCGCGGACAGGGATCAGGACCGCAGCCGTCACAATCAAGACAATCAGCGCCTGCGTTGCTTTCGGCAATGCGGCGAAGAGGTCTTCAATCTCCGCCAGATTTGCCAGCGCTCCAATATAGAAGCTCAGGTACATGCACTGAAACAAGACAAAGATCGTCTGCACAACTGGATACGAGGTCTTCGGCAGCTCCTGCGGAGAGGCCAGAATCCGGCTGAGAAGGTCATCCGCAGGCTCAATCGCAGTGGCCGGTGGTGCGGTCGGTTCGGGGGATGGAGACTCGCAGACTAAGGGTGACAGATCATTATCGAGGTCAATCCGCTCCTCGGGTGCCACGAAGCGATAACCGCGCCGTGCCAGGGTCTCAATGAACCGTGGATTGCCTGCGGTATCTCCCAGGGCTTCGCGGATGCGATTGACCGCTGAGTTAACGCCATGCTCGTAATCGACGAAGGTGCCTTCGGGCCAGAGCTCGTGGGAGATAGCCTCCCGAGTCAGCAGCTCGCCGGGCCGCTCCAGGAGCATGCAGAGTACCTGAAAGGGCTGTGCGTTTAATTTGGTTCGGATTCCCTGCCTGAGAAGCTCTCCCGAGGCGGCGTTTGCTTCGAATACACCAAAACGATAGCGCCGGGCTGGCCTTGTTTCCGTCATGTTATGTGCCAGTGTATCCGATTGCGCGTTCAATCTGTACCTGCCGCCGAAGTGATAACTTTCAGAAAGTCTAATTACTGCAATCTTTTGCAACGTGAGAAACAAACTCCAACCGATGAGGTCCCATGCATTGATCTGGGAGGCCGTGGCGGAGCATTGTGCAGTTCATGAAGCGAGGCGTACCCATGACGCGATTCCAATCTACACGCTCCCAAACCTTCTCTCTTCTCTGCGGACTATCGCTCTTTGTCACTGCTCCTAGCTGCGTTGCTGCAGGCCCCCTGCCGGCAGCGGTTGCAGCCTTTAACTCGTACACCCATGAGGTTGAGACGCGCCTTGCTCAGCAGCATCGGTCGCAGAGTACCTTCCTCGCTGCCGCGGTCTCCGATCCGCAGAGCGAGGACCGCCTGCGCCGGGGAGAGCTGATCGTCGAGAAGCTGACACCGCCGGAGGGCGCGGACCTTCCCGGAGCGATGCTGCACCACTGGCGCGGCACCGCGTTTGCCCCTGGAGCCAAAGCGGCGGACTTCGAGCAGCTGATGAAGAACTTCAGTGCCTACCCGCAACACTTCTCCCCGCAAGTGCTGCGGGCCAGTGTGCTCTCGCGACAGGGAGACCGGCTGTAGGCAACCATGCGCGTGCGCCAGCGGCACGTGATCACGGTGGTGATGGATACGACCTACGACATCTCGTATGGACGGCTCGATGCCCAACACGGATTCAGCATCTCGCGGAGCACGCAGATCAATGAGATCGACTCGCTCGGCACTGCCAGCGAGCGCGTGCTGAATGCGAACGAGGAGCACGGCTTTCTGTGGCGGCTGAACACCTACTGGAGCTACGAAGAGCGAGATGGTGGACTTTACATGCAGATCGAGTCGGTCTCGCTGACACGTTCCATTCCAACCGGCCTGGGTTGGGCGATTCGGCCCTTTGTAGAGAGCGTTCCACGCGAATCGCTGGAGTTCACATTGCGTTCCACATGCAACGCACTGCGCAGATAGTTTGATCGACGAGCAGAGAGATGACAACACGGAAATCAACAATTGGAAAGGAGACCATGATGAACGCACAGGTAACCATAAGGATGAATGAGAGATCAACTGATACAAAGAATGCTGCGGGATTTCAAACCGCCCTCCGTATCAATCAGTCCCTCACCGCTTCCATCGAGAAGCGCGCACTGCTTTGGATGGCCGAACGTGCTCCAGGCTGGCTCAGCTCGGACCGACTCACTCTGCTCGGTTTAGGCGCACAGGTCGCGGCTGGGATCTTTTACGCACTCTCTCGAACCAATCGCTACGCGCTGCTACTGGTGATTCTCTGCATCGCGCTCAACTGGCTGGGAGACAGCATGGATGGGACCCTGGCCCGAGTGCGTCGGCAACAACGTCCTCGCTATGGCTTCTACGTCGACCATATGGTGGACATCTTCGGCTCCGTGGCGTTGATGGCTGGCCTCGGTTGCTCCGGACTGTTGCACTGGTGGACGGCCATTGCGATGCTGATCGCGTTCCTCATCTTGTCCAGCGAGAGCTATCTCGCCACTTACACGCTTTCCTGCTTTCAACTCTCGCAAGGCATATTCGGTCCCACGGAGATTCGCATTTTGCTGATTGTCGGCAACCTGGCAGCGCTACGCAGTCCGTATGCGACGTTGTTCGGGCACAGGATGCTGCTTTTTGATCTGGGAGGAACCATCGCAGCGGTCTGCATGTCTGCGATGGCGATAAGCGTCACCCTACGCCACACGGCAGAACTCTACCGGCAGGAGCCCCTGCCATGAACACCCTCATTCGCTGGGGCAAGTTCAATCTGGTTGGTGCCATGGGGATGGTTGTGCAACTTGCCGCGCTCGCTCTCTTCAACCGGGCTTTGGCGGATGCCCGCGCCGATCAGTACCGCGTCAGGCTGGATGCCGGCGACCGAGAGCATGGCGGCAAGCAGTGTGTGCTTGTCTTTGCAATCGCCATACTGATTGCTGAGAATCTCAGCTGCAGTATGCGGCTGGTATCTGCCGATGCCAAAGTCGACGCCAATGTAGCGAATCTGGGTGGCAACGTAGGCGTAGAGGGCGCGGACCTTTTCTTCATCGGTGGATTTGCCCGCGATGAGCTCGGCGACCTTAGCTTTGATTTCAGGGCTGGGCGTGGCGCGGTCGGCTTCGAGGCTGCGATACCAGGCACCCACCTCCTCCCAGCTCTTGAAGGTCGTCCACGCAACCGAAGGAAGCTTACCCTGATCGGCGTCGAGCTCCTGATCGGCGGTCCAGACGACTTTTTTCTTGGCTTCAGTAGCTGCGTCGGCTTCTTTGGCTGCGGTTGGCTTGAGCTGCGATGAACTCCAGCGATAGACGTGCTGACTATCCGAGGTCGACTCGGCAGGTTTTGTGGCTGAGCTCCAGACGTTGACGGAGACACCAACTGGGACGCGGAGTTCGAGGGTTTCGGAGAGGACGACGGCATCGTCGGTGAAGCTCTTCTGGCCCCAGAACTGACCGCGTGCCTGAGGGACAATGCACAGCAGCAGGAGCGCCCGGTTATCATGCGATAGGCAGTGCGTAAGAATTGAGCCTAGAAACGGAAACACGGACATTAAACGGACATTTGGCCAAATGAAACGGGGCCTCGAAAATCGGCCCCGGTGTAAAGTGCATGTTTTCTGGAAGATATTGGTTGCGGGGGAAGGATTTGAACCTCCGACCTTTGGGTTATGAGCCCAACGAGCTACCGGGCTGCTCCACCCCGCATAGTAAGTATACTGCGGTAGAGAGGGCAGGTCAAACCAAGTGCGCGGCAGGTGAGTCGCGTCTGCGCGGCATGCGGTTCGATCATTCGGCATCTGACAGCGGGTGCAGGAGATGGTTGCAATCGGCGGCACGAGAATGCAGGTTGAACGTAACTTTTTGCCGATTTTAGCGTCTGCAAGAGTACAGGCTTCGCGGCTCGAACCGCCGAGCCTGTGGAGTTGAACGTGGAGGACAGTATGCATCGGACATTCTTTCGTCGGTTGAGTTTTGCGGTTCCCGTTGTGATGGCTGGAGTGCTTGGTTGGAGCGGGGTTGCGCCGGCCCAGACCTCGGATCAGAAACAGAATCAGACACCAGAACAGGCAACAGCGTCCGCGGCAAAGCCGATGCCGGATGCGCAGGTGGAGGCGAATGTTCTGAAGGCGTTGGCGGCGGCTCCCGATCTGGCCAACCAGCCGATGACAACCACGACGGTCTACGGCGTGGTGACGCTGAGCGGGACGGTGGAGAGCGAGGCGCTGCGGGTTGAGGCTGAGACGCTTGCGTCGACCAGCCGCGGAGTGAAGAAGGTGGTCGACGAGATGACGCTGGGCGGAGAGAACGCGAACGCAGCGGCGCAGGCTGGCACCGGCTCGGCGGTTGCGGATGCGCAGGGCGGCAATATGGCTCCGGCGCAGGTTGCAGCGCAGGCGGCTCCGATCGAGGAGGGGTCGCCGGACTCGGACAATACGGGAAGTGCGAATCAGATTCAAAATCAGGCTCCAAATCAGGTTCAAAATCAAAGTGCGAATCCGGCGGTGCAGCAGCCGTACAGTGGGCAGCAAGGGCCTCCTCCGGGCTATGCTCAGCCGGGCTATGGCCAGCCGCAACAGGGCTACGCGCAGCCTCAGCCTGGCTACGCGCAGGCGCAGCCGGTGTATGGCGGGCAGCAGGCCGGGGTGGTGGTGACGGTCCCGGCCGGCGCGCTTCTGCGGATGCGGATCAACCAGACGCTTACCAGCGCGAGCGCGAAGGCGGGCGACAGCTTCGACGGCATCGTGGTGAACGATGTGGTGGCGGGCGGCGCGGTGGCGATTCCGCGCGGCGCTGCGGTGCAGGGCAAGGTGATGGACTCGAAGAAGTCCGGCGCGCTGGCCGGGCGCGGCGAGCTTACGCTGCAACTGACGCAGGTGACGCTGGGCGGCGTGAGCACGCCGATCGTCTCCGACGTATGGGGCAGGACGACGGGCGACAAGGCCGTGCAGTCGGTGAACAACACGGCGACCGGCGGCGCGATTGGCGCGCTGTTTGGCGCGGTGGCTGGCGGCGGACGGGGAGCGGCGATCGGCGCGGGGGTTGGCGGAGCGCTGGGACTGGGCTCGGCGGCGGCATCCGGCGGCGGACAGGTCTATGTGCCATCCGAAGGGCTGCTGACGTTCCATCTGGCACAGCCTGCGACCGTCTCGACGGTGTCTCAGGCGGAGATGGACCGGCTGGCGCAGGGAGTTCCTCAGGGAGCACAGCCACAGCAACTCCGGCGGCGCTATCCAACCGTCTATTACGGGCCGGGCTACTATCGGCCCTATCCTTATCCTTATGGCTATCCTTATCCGTACTAAAGTGATCTGATTCTTGCGTGATTCAAGGGGCCGCGCTTGCGGCCCCTTCTTGCTGCGTGGTGTGTACCCCCCCCCTAAAAGTCATAACATATTCAAAAGACGATAGTTAGATCTGGACTCGATCTGGATCAAGTCTGCATGATCTTTATTCCAGAGGGTTTAGATCTTTCGATCTGTGGAATCAATAACTTAGAGCGTTTTCACCAATGATGTAGAGTATCGCGCTGCGAACAAAATGCGGGAATTCTTCCCCTTCGGCAAGCTCAGGGTCAGAATGACAATTCATTTCCCTCTACAGCTAGCGGTTAAATGCGAAGACCCGGCTGGTTGGCCGGGTCTGTTTGGTTTTGCTTACTGATTTAATTATACGGGATGGAGGGAAACTAGTATGCCAAGTATTTGAAAGTTTTAAGTGGTTTGTTTGGTGTTGGTTAGGGGGATTTTGGGGGTTTGAGGGGCTTGACAAGGGGATTTGCTGGGTTTTTTGTGGGGGTCGAATCCCACCCATCGCAAAATGCGCGATGGATGGGGCACCCGGCCTTTGGGAATGGCGGACAAGAACAGGCAACGGCGAGGGCAAAGGCGAAATGCGGGGTCCCTCCACTGCGGCGCAAAGTACGCCGCCTCCGGCCGGGATGACGGGGTGGGTGGGTGCGGGCGGACGAGAACAAGCAAGGGCAAGACAAATGCGGGGGCGGGTGATTTATACTGATCGCTTGCCCTGCTAACGGCTTGGCGCGCGGGAGTATCGTGTGCCTGGACGCGCAAAATCAACGGGCAGAAGCGCAGTGCCCGACTGGAAGCGGCTGAGATTTGAGCCTGAAGTTCGAGGGTACAGATCGTGGTTGCGAGATTCCGGTTGGAGGTGGGGCGTGAAGTTAAGGTCGCTGGTCTAGCATGATTCGTTTTCTTCAGCAGGACAACAAGACAATAAAGATTATGTTTGGCGTGATCATTGGCGCCGCGTGCATCTCCATGGTGATCTACCTGGTTCCGGGGTTGATGTCGGACAACTCGGTGGGGACGAATTCGGCGGTGTATGCGACGGTGCGGGAGCCGGGGGCGTGGGGACGGCTGTTCGGGGCGAGCACGGACATCAAGACGGACGACGTGGCGAAGCTGGCGCAGAGGCAGTTGCAGCAGCAGCACTATCCGGACTTTCTGCTGCCGTACATGATGCAGCGGTCTGGGCAGGTGCTGATACAGCGTGCGATGCTGAAACAGGCTGCGGACCGGCTGCACCTGGAGGTGAGCGACGAGGACCTGCGGCGGGAGTTGCGGACGGGGCCGTTTGCACAGTACCTGTTCCCCAATGGGCAGTACATCGGCGACGACAACTACATCAACTTTGTGCAGACGGCGTTCGGAACGACTCGCTCGGACTTCGAGACCCAGGTGAAGGACGACATGGAGCTGCAACGGTTGCAGGCCCTGGTGACGGGCGGCGCGGCGGTTTCGGATGCGGCGGTGCGCGAGGCCTACCTGGTGCAGGGGATGAAGGTGAAGTTCGACTACGCGGTGGTGTCGCTGGAGGAGCTGAAGAAGACGATCGACCCATCGGACGCGGAGTTGCAGGGCTACTTCAAGCAGAACGCGGCGAAGTACGCGACGGCTGTGCCAGAGACGCGGAAGATCGAGTATGTGGCGTTCGACGCGTCGAAGACACCCGGCGGCAAGGCCGCGGTGAGCGACTCCGACGTGCAGGCGTACTACAACGGTCATGCGGCGCAGTACAAGACCGAGGAACAGGTGAAGACGCGTCACATTCTGATTGCGTCGAAGGCAGGCGCGGACGCGGCGACCGACGCGGCGGCCAAGGCCAAGGCGCAGGACGTGCTGAAGCAGGTGCAGGCAGGGGGAAACTTTGCGGCGTTGGCGAAGAAGTACTCGGATGATCCGGGGACGAAGGACAAAGGCGGCGAGTTGGTGCTGATGCCGACGGCGAGCCTCGATCCGGCGTACGGGAAGGCTGCGATGGCGCTGAACCCAGGGCAGACGTCGGGACTGGTGAAGTCGGCGTTCGGGTACCACATCATCCAGACCGAACAGAAGCAGGCGGCGGGCGTGAAGCCGCTGGCCGAGGTGAAGGACACGATCGTGAAGACGCTGGAGCAGGACAAGCAGGGCGGGGCGTTGCAATCGTATGGCACCGAGCTTGCGGCCGAGGCGAAGAAGAATGGACTGGAGAAGACGGCGGCGGCGCATGGACTGAAGGCGATGACGACCGACTATGTGGAGAAGAACGCCGCGATCGGCGGAGCTGTCGGATAGCGCGGCGATGCTGGCGCAGGCG
>CAWHDN010000022.1:0-71678 GCA_963828115.1 uncultured Acidobacteriaceae bacterium | reverse complement strand
TTTGCGGCGGAGAAGGGCGCGGCACCGGCGGCGGTTTCGACCGGCGACGGCTATGCGGTGTTCGCGGTGCTGGACGTGAAGACGGCGCACGCACCGGAGTTTGCGGCGTACAAAGTGCATGTGCTGGACGACTATCGCGACCAGAAGGCGCCGGAGCTGCTACAGACCGAGACCACCAAACTGGACGCGCGGGCCAAGGAGCTGAACGACCTGAAGAAGGCGGCGGCCGAGTTGAAGATCCCGGTCAAGACGAGCGACCTGGTGGGCGAGGACGGGCAGGTGGCGGACCTGGGCGCGATGAACGGGCCGGGAGCAGCGGCGTTCAAGCTGGCCAAGGGAGCGATCTCGGACGCGATTAACGCAGGGCAGACCGGCGTGGTGCTGACAGTGACCGACAAGCAGGAACCCACAGCAGACGATATCGCGAAGAACTTCGACACGACGCGGGAGCAGTTGCTGAGCCAGCAGCGGGAGGAGATCTTCAGCGTGTTTATGGGAACGCTGACGGACAAGTACGAGAAGGGCGGCGGGGTGCGGCTTACCAAGCAGGCATCGGCCCCGGCAGGACCTTTGACGGGCAAGTAGAGATGAGGAAACAGGAGCCTGTTCCCGCTTGGCGCGTGGTCCGGCGCTGGGTTGGGAGCAGGCTCTTTTTGTGAGGCATGCGATTTCGGCATCAGACAGGTAGAGTGGAATGCGTCCAGGAGCAATGCGTTGGTTGGAGTGTCCAGCCATGAGGTTTGAGCTATGAGCGATGAGCTTGCGCAACGCAACGGATGAAGGGTGAGGGATGAACCAGGAACGGATGAGCGGCGTGCTGCTGCATGTGACGAGCCTGCCATCGCGGGGCGGCGTGGGAGACTTTGGGCCGGCGGCGTACGCGTTTGTGGACTTTCTGGCGGCGGCGAAGCAGCGGATGTGGCAGGTGCTGCCGCTGAACCCGCCGGGATATGGGAGCTCACCCTACTCGGCGCTGTCGGCGTTCGCGGGCAATCCGGCGCTGATCAGCCTGGAGCGGCTGGCAGAGGAGGGATGGATTGCGATGGAGCGCGTGGAGGAGTGGGCGCGGCTGGAGGAGGCGCCGGCATTAAAGACGGCGGACCTGGTAGCGGTGGCGGCGCGGAAGCTGCCGCTGATTGAAGAGGCGGCGGGGAACTTTCTGGACCGCGCGGGGGATGCGGCGCGGGCGCGGTTTCAGAATTTCTGTCAGGAGAACATGAGCTGGCTGCCCGAGTATGCAAGCTTCAACGTGCTGCGGCGCAGGTTCGGTTCGGTGAGCTGGAACCAGTGGCCGGAGGAGTACGCGCTGCGCAAGCACGACGCTCTGGCGGCCCTGTTGACCGAGCAGGGGCGGGAGCTGGCGGTGGAGCAGGCGGTCCAGTTCTTCTTCGACGAGCAGTGGCGCGCGCTGCGGGCGTACTGCGCGGAGCGGAAGATACAAATCCTGGGCGATGTGGCGATCTTTGTGAACTACGACAGCGCGGACGTGTGGACGCACCCGGAGCTGTTCGAGCTGGACGAGAAGGGCAGTATGGTGCGAGTGTCTGGCGTGCCGCCGGATTACTACTCGGCGACAGGACAGCGGTGGGGCAATCCTCTGTACCGGTGGGACGAGATGAAGGAGCGGGGGTTCGACTGGTGGGTGGCGCGGGTGCGGCGGTCGCTGGCGCTGTACGACATGGTGCGGCTGGACCACTTTCGCGGGTTCGAGGCGTACTGGTCGATTGCGGCGGAGGAGGCGACGGCGATCCATGGGCTGTGGGTGAAGGCCCCGGGGATCGAACTGTTCGACCGGCTGAAGGAGGTCTTCGGCGAACTGCCGTTTATCGCGGAGGACCTGGGGCTGATAACGCCGGAGGTGGTGGAACTGCGCGAACATTTCGGAATGCCGGGGATGCGGATCCTGCAGTTTGGATTTTCCGACCGCGGCGCGCATATCTATCTGCCACACCAATATGTGCCGAATACGGTGGCATATACGGGGACGCACGACAACGACACCACGTTGGGATGGTGGAGGAGCGGAGCTACGGCGGAGGAGCGAGCGCATGTAGAGCGCTACTTGCAGCCGATCAAGCAGGACAAGGAGATTGTGGGAGCGATGATGCGGGCGGCGGCGAGGTCGGTGGCGAAGTTGTGCATCTTTCCGATGCAGGACATCCTGCGCCTGGACAGTGAGGCGCGCATGAATACGCCGGCAAACCGGCTGGGCAACTGGACCTGGCGATATGAGGCGGGTGCGCTGAAGGCTGAGATTGCGGCGGAGCTTGCGGAGTTGATGGAGCTGACGGACCGGGATTGGGTGGAGGCGGCGAAGGAAAAGCTTAACACGGATTGACACCGCTGAAACCGATTAACAAACAACAGAAAGGTAAAAACTAACACGGATCAAGAAAAGGCAACAACAAAATGCGGGGGTCCCTCCACTGCGCAACGGACGATACAACCGTCCATTGCTCCGGTCGGGATGACCGGGGTTTGCGCGGGCGCGGTAGACTGGTGGGAACGACATTAATTGACAGGAGCAACGATGCCTCTCTCTGGCGAAGCAATACGAACGATGAATTATGTGGACGATATATCGGTGACGCTGCGGCGAATCCTGACGGTGCTGCCGTCGCTGACGGACGAGGAGCGGCAGCGCGTGGCGGACCATATCAAGGGCGCGGAGCCAAGCTACGAGACCGTGGTGCAGGCTGTGCAAGCGAAGAAGTGAGCGCGGAGCCAGCAGTGGGCTGCGGCGGGGCGGATGCAAAACTGCGGGCCGCGATTCGCACGGTGGCGGTGATTGGTGCGGGACGCGTGGGACGAAGCTTCGCGCTGGCGTGCGCGGCGGCGGGCTTCGACGTAGTGCTGGAGGACGTGATGCCGGCAAACCTGCGGCGGGCGCAGGAGGAGTACGCCGATCTTGCGTCGCAGAAGACGGGGGCTCGCGGCGGGTTGACGGTGGCGGCGACAATCGAGGACGCGGTGCGGGAGGCGGACGTTGCGGTGGACTTTGTGCCGGATGAGCTGGAGTCGAAGCTGGAGATATTTTGTTTGCTCGACCGCATGGCCCCGCCGCGGACGATCCTGCTGACGCCGAGCGAGGCGCAGAGCATTACGGATTTAGCGTCGTGTACCTATCGGGGTGAGCGATGCTTCGCGGTGCGTGGGGGATTGGGGTTTGAAGGCGCGAAGACGGTGCGGCTGCTGCATCCTGCGAATGCGGAGCGGACGGCGATGGAGGCGGTGAGGGGGTTTCTGCGCGCGCTGGGCGGCGAGGTGCGGGTGGAGTTGGATGGGGATGCGCCGAAGCTGGTGAAGAAGCTGGGGTGATGGGTGGGATTGGAAGAAGGCGGTTCGCAAGCGGCGCGAATCCCCACATCTCAGAATCGAGATGTGGGGCACCCGGCTATTGAGTATTGGGGTGGGTGACGCGGAGGCCGAGATGCCGCTCGAATGGGTCGAAGTCGCGGTCGCGGTGAAGCAGGGCGTGGCCCTGGCGGATGCAATGGGTTGCGATGATGCAGTCGATTGTCTTGCGCACTGTGACGCCTCGGGCGCGCAGCGCGCGGAAGTTGCGGGCGGAGGCGATTGCCAGCTCCGGTCCGCCGGTGGAGAAGATTGGGAACTTCGCCAACTGCCGGGAGATGCTGGCAAACATCTTTTCGCCGCGAACGCCCTGCAATACCTCACATAGAATCAGGTCGGTCAGACCAATCGACGGGCGACCCACCTCGCTCCTGAGCCAGAGGCTTTCCAGATTTTCGTTGCCGGCGAAGAAGTCAATCCATACAGACGTATCGACGATGATCATCCGCGATATCCTCGATGGATCTCAATCTCTCCGTGACTCATCGAGATCGCCCTCCCACTTCACCTTTCCCCAGAACTTGCGCATTCCCGCTTGCGCCTGCACTTTGACGAGCAGTTTGAGGGCTGCGTCGACGGTCGCCTTCTTGGTTGTGGTACCGCTGCTGCGCATGGCGCGCTCGATCAGCTTGTCGTCAATCTCGATATTCGTGCGCATGGCAATAATCCCCCGATGTGTAAGGATTGCATATTTTTGTGTATGAGGTCAAACCTAAATGAGGCGGCGGCTAGTCTTCGGGTTTTTTGCGGAGGGCGGTGAGCTGGGGGTGGAGGAGCTTGGCGGTGAGAGAGCGGGTGAGGGCTTCGACGGCGGAGAGTTGGGCTGGAGTGAGGGCTGCGCCGGTGGCGGCGAGGCGGCCGGCGGTGCGCTCGAGCTCGGACTGACGGACGGATTCGGCGGATTGCTGCAGGGCGACGATGGCGGGGACGGCGTCGCGCGAATTCATGCGCTCGAGGTAGAGCTCGACCTCGCGGGTGACGATGGCTTCGGCGGCGGCGGACTCGCGGCTGCGGTCGGCGAGGTGGGCGGCGGCGACCTGCTGCAGGTCGTCGATGTCGTAGACGAAGCAGCCTTCGACCTGGTTCATGAGGGGATCGACGTCGCGAGGGACGGCGATGTCGATGAAGAACATGGGGCGGTTGCGGCGGCGCTCCATAAAGCTCTGGCCGTGGGCGCGGAGGAAGATGGGCTGCTCGGAGCCGGTGGAGGTGATGACGATGTCTGCTCGGGCGGCCTGGTCGTGGAGCTGGTCGAAGGGAATAACCTCGGCGGTGCAGGCGAGGCCGCCGCCGTGGATGGCAATCGGCCCGTTGACGAGCTGCATGGAGATCTGGCCGGCGATCTGACCGGCGAGCTGCGCTGCGCGCTCGTGGGTGCGGTTGGCGACGAGGATGGAGGTTGCGCCCTGCTGGATGAGGTGGCGCGCGGCGAGGTCGGACATCTTGCCCGCGCCGACGATGAGGACGGTCTTGCCGTGCAGGCTACCGAAGATCTTGCGGGCGAGATCGACGGCGACGGATGCGATGGAGACGGAAGAGCTGCCGATCTGCGTCTCTGTGCGGACTCGCTTGGCGACCGAGAAGGCGCGCTGGAGGAGCGGTTCGAGCGCGGTGGAGACGGCTCCGACCTGACGCGCGACGGAGTAGGACTCCTTGACCTGGCCGAGGATCTGCGGCTCTCCGACGACCATGGAATCGAGCGAGCTGGCGACGCGGAAGAGATGGCGGACGGCCTCGCGCTCGCGGAACTCGTAGAGATGCGGCTCGATGGAGGCGGCGGAGACGGCGAAGTACTCGTACAGGAAGCGGAGGAGGTCTGGGGGATTGCGTCGCGGGGGTGGTCCTGGATGGTGAGGAACTCGACGCGGTTGCATGTGGAGAGGATGAGAGCTTCGCGGACGCCGGGCTGATGGGCGAGGGTGCGCGTGGCGTCTGCGAGGCGGGTGGCGGGGATGGCGAGGCGCTCGCGGACTTCGATGGGAGCGGTGGTGTGATTGATGCCAACCAGAATGAGCGCGCCCTCGGAGGCGTGCGAGGCCGCAGCTTCAGATTCGGAGACCGGGGGCACGATGGCGAGGCGCGGAGCGGTTTGGCGCTGGTTCGACTGGCTCATGGCGTGGAGAACCCATGTACGTGGCTGACGAGGTTTGCAATCCAGACGACGAGCATTGCGACCAGAACGGCGCCGGAGAGATAGGCTGCCTTGCGCCCGCGCAACCCCGTGCGGTGCCTGAGATAAAGGAGCAGGACATAGACGCACCACATGGCAAAGGAGGCAATCACCTTCGGATCGAGAAAGTATGCGGCGCCGAGGGGCGTCTCCTGGACGAGCACAGCGCCGATGACGAGGCCGATGGTCATGCAGGGAAATCCGAAGAGGAGCATGGTGTGGGCGATGCGATCGATGGTGTCCAGCGGGGGCAGCCAATCGAGCGGCGCAGACCAGGAGTTATCGCCGGCCCTCATCTTTCGCTTGATGTGGCGCTCCTGCGCGAGGTAGAGGATGGAGGCAAGCAGGCTGAAACAGAGCGCGACAGAGGCGGCCAGCAATGCGGCAATGTGGGCGATGAGCCAATCGGAACGCGCGCCCTGGGACGGGAAGGTGTAGCGCGTGAGGCCCAGCGAGGGCACAAAGACCAGGAAAAACGTAACTGGCAAGGCAAAGATTCCAAGGGAGATGGCGTCGTAGAGCCACCAGGCGAGGAAGAAGAGGGCAGCCAGGAGAAGAGCCAGCAGCGACTCGGTTTCGCGCATGCCGGAGGGCGTCCAGCGATGGGCCAGGGCGAGCATTTCAACCACGGAGACGAAGTGGAAGAAGAAGCCCATGCCGGCCAGATGCACGCAGATGCTTCGCCATCGCTCGTTTTTATAGAGCACGGCGGGAAAGACAGCGACACTGCCGGCCGCGTAGAGGACCGCCGCGACTTGTAGCCAGAGAAGAGTCATGAGCCAGATTGCAGTATACGAGGAGCAAGGTACTAGGTACGAGGGTCGAGGGCCTGCGCGACGAACCGCTGATATTAGAGTCAGGCAAAGGGGAAAAGGATGATGTGATGCTAGTCACACGGCACAGGAACCAGCGGGTGTGAGGGAGAGTGCGGTATTCTGGCGGTTCGGCTATGGCGAAAGAGATGAGTGACGACGCAGCGATGCAGACCCCAGTGATGCGGCAGTACTTTGCCGCCAAGGAGGCGCACCCCGACTGCCTGATGATGTGCCGGATCGGGGACTTTTACGAGCTGTTCTACGAGGACGCGATTGTGGCGTCGCGCGAGCTGCAGTTGACCCTGACGGCGCGCGATCGCGAGAAAAAGCAGCCGATGTGCGGCGTGCCTTACCATGCGGCCGAACAGTACATCCAGAGGCTGCTGCGGAAGGGGTACCGGGTAGCGCTGTGCGATCAGATGGAAGACCCCAAGCTGACCAAGAAGATTGTGCGGCGCGAGGTGACGCGGGTGCTGACGCCGGGGACGGCGGTGGATGCGTCGCTGGGGGCCGAGCAGAGCAACTGGCTGGCCAGCGTGGCGGCGAGCGGCGCGGGGGCACAGGCGCGCGTGGGGCTGGCGCTGCTGGACCTGTCGACCGGGGAGTTCCGCGCGACGGAGTTTGCGGGAGCGACGGCGTGGGCACAGTTGAGCGACGAGCTGGGGCAGGCAAGGCCTGCGGAGCTGCTGGCGGCGGAGGGGGAGCGAGTGGGCGGGGCTTCGAGCGGACTACTTCCCACCCTTCGCGATGAGACCGCGAAGGATGGGGCACCCGGTTCTGGTGGTGAGACTGTGAAGGATGGGGCACCCGATTCTGTACCCGATTCGTTGCTGGATACGGCGTTTGAGGGGGTGCGGACGAGGACGGAGCTGGAGGATTGGGTTTATACGGCGGAGTACGCCGTGCCGCTGCTGAGGAAACAGCTTGGGGTGCTGTCGCTGGAAGGGATGGGACTGGGCGGGCATGAGACGGCGGCGTTGGCGGCTGGAGCGCTGGTGCATTACTTGCAGAAGACGATGCAGGGTGGGCTGGAACATATTGATGCAATACGGTTCTACGCGCACGATGAAGGGCTGACTCTGGATGCGGTGAGCGTGCGGAATCTGGAGCTGGTGGAACCGCTGTTCAGCGGCGAGTCGGTGCAGACGACACTGTTTCATACGCTGGACGCCTGCGCGACGCCGATGGGAAAGCGGCTGCTGCGAGCGACGCTGCTGCGTCCGGCGGCGGAGCTGGGGGAGATTGAGGAGCGGCTGGATGCGGTGGGCGAAGCGGTGGGCGACCTGCGCGGGCGCGAGGGAGTGCGGCGGGCGATGAATGGGCTGCTCGACATGGAACGGCTGCTGGGACGGGTGGCTCTGGATTCGGCTGGGCCGCGGGAGGTGATGGCGCTGGCGGGGACGCTGGGCTGCCTGCCGGGGTTGAGGGAGGCGGTTGGGAAGTTCAAGGCGAAGCGATGGCGGGAGCTGGGGGGTGGAGGCGATCCATCCCATGTCTCAGAATCGAGACATGGGGCACCCGGCAAGTTATCCTCAGGGATTTCCACAGAAAAATCCACAGGGATTTGCACAGGATTTGATGCGATGGAGGACCTGCATGAGCGGATCGTGCGGACGATTGTGGAGGAGCCTCCGGTGAGCTTTGCAGAGGGCGGAGTGATCCGGGCGGGGGTGGATGCGGAGCTGGATGAGCTGCGCGAACTGGGACGGAGCGGGCGGCAGGCGCTGGCGGCGATTGAGGAGCGGGAGCGGCAGCGGACGGGGATTGGGAGCCTGAAGGTAAGATTCAACTCTGTCTTTGGGTATTACCTGGAAGTGACTAAGGCAAATAGTAGATCGGTTCCTGAAGATTACGAGCGGAAGCAGACTCTGGTGAATGCGGAGCGGTTCACGACGCCGGAGCTGAAGGAGTATGAGACGAAGATTCTGACCGCGCAGGAGCGGTCGGGGGAGATTGAGCGGAGGATCTTCGCGGAGCTTCGGAGGCAGTTGCTTGACGCGGCGGGGCGGATGCGGGAGACGGCTCGGCGGGTGGCGGAGATCGACATGCTGGCGTGTTTTGCACATCTGGCGGCGCTGCGGGGATGGGTAAGACCTGAGGTCGAGGAGTCGGGCGTGCTGGAGTTTGTGGCGGGGCGGCATCCGGTGGTGGAGCGGCGGATGGAGGAGTCGGGTGGGGGACGGTTTGTGCCGAATTCGATTTCGCTGGAGGGGTGGATGGGAGGCTCTACCTCCCAGGTCTCAGAATTGAGACCTGGGGCACCCGCGTCGATTGCGCTGATTACGGGGCCGAATATGGGTGGTAAGAGCACGTATCTGCGGCAGGCTGCGCTGCTGGTGGTGATGGCGCAGTCGGGATGTTTTGTGCCGGCGGAGCGGATGCGGCTGGGGCTGGTGGACCGGATCTATACGCGGATCGGGGCGAGCGACAATGTGGCGCGGGGGCGGTCGACGTTCATGGTGGAGATGACGGAGACGGCTGCGATCCTGAACACGGCGACGGCGAAGAGCCTTGTACTGTTGGATGAGATGGGGCGTGGAACTGCTACTTATGATGGGCTTTCGCTGGCGTGGGCTACGGTGGAACATCTTCATGAGAAGATTGGCGCGAGGACGCTGTTTGCGACGCACTATCACGAGCTGACACTGCTGGAGGAGCGGCTGGCGCGGCTGAAGAACCTGCGGGTGACGGCGAAGGAGACGGCGGGAGGGATCGTGTTCCTGCACACGGTGGAGGCGGGGGCGGCGAGCAAGAGCTATGGGATCGAGGTAGCCCGGCTGGCGGGTCTGCCGGGGGCGGTGATTGCGCGGGCGCGGGAGGTGCTGAAGCTGCACGAGCGGGCGGAGACACAGCAGGTGGGGGCGGCACTGGCGCGCGGAATGGGAGAGACTGCGGCCCCGGCGTTGCAGATGACGATGTTTACGCCGCTGTCGCAGAAGATTGTGGACCGGCTGGCGGAGGTGGACCTGGATGGGTTGACGCCGCGAGAGGCGCTGAATCTGCTGGCGGAACTGCAAAGGGAGTTGAAGGACAGTTGAAGGTTGCAGGTTGCAGGTTGTTAGTTGAGAAACGGATTGGGGCGGGATGGCGAAGGCGATGGTGGTGGCGGGGGTGATGAGCGGGACGTCGGCGGATGGAGTCGATGTGGCTCTGTGCCGGATTCGACCAGGCGCGCGGGAGGGGGATTCGCCGCGAGTGAGGCTGATCGGGCTGCTGGAGACGGGGTATCCGAAGGCAGTTCGGGCGGTGGTGCTGCGGGCGATGGAGGGCGAGGCGGTGACGGCGGCCCAGATGAGCCGGCTGAACTGGCGGCTTGGGGATATCTATGCCGATTGTGTGGAAAAGGCGGCGGAAAAGTTTGGGGTGAGGGTGGGGCTGGTGGGTTGCCACGGGCAGACGGTGCATCATGAGACGCGGGCGCGGCGGACACTAGGCGGACGAGTGCGTTCGACATGGCAGATGGGCGAGGCGGCAGTGGTGGCCGAGAGGATGCGATGCCCGGTGGTGAGCGACTTCAGGCCGGCGGACCTGGCTGCGGGCGGGGAGGGCGCGCCACTGGTGCCAATGCTGGATTACTGTATGTTCCGGTCGGCGAAGGTGAATCGGGTGCTGCTGAACCTGGGCGGGATTGCGAACGTGACGGCGATTCCGGCGGGGGCGGGGCTGGATGGGGTGATGGCGTTTGATACGGGGCCGGGGAATATGGTGGTGGACCATTGCATGGCCAGTTTGTTTGGGAAGAAGTTCGACAGAGGTGGGGCAGTGGCGCGGCGGGGGCGGGTGCTGCGGGAGGTGGTGGAGCGGGCGATACAGGAGGGGTACTTTGCGACGATTCCGCCGAAGTCTTGCGGGCGGGAGGAGTTTGGGGCTGGGTTTGCGGAGCGGCTGATTGGGATGTGCCGGGAGGCTGGCGGGACCGATGCGGATGTGGTGGCGACGGTGACGGCGCTGACGGCGGAGTCGGTGGTGTCGGCTTACAGGGGATTTGTGGGGGGGCATTTGGAGGCGGCGAAGACGGAGATTTTTGTGGCGGGGGGTGGGGCGCGGAATGCGACGCTGATGGGGATGCTGCGGGAGGGGTTTGCGGAGTTGGGCGTCAGGGTGCGGGCGATGGAGGAGTTGGGGGTTCCGGCACAGGCCAAGGAGGGAGTGGCGTTCGCGCTGCTGGCTTGGCTGACGTGGAATGGGCGGGCGGGGAATGTTCCGGCGGCGACGGGAGCGGGTAGGGCGGTGGTGCTGGGGAAGGTGAGCTGGCCGGGATGAAGGTTTTGGCTGTGTGCAGGAGAGCAGTTCGCGCATTCGGTGGACCCCACCTTAGTGCCCAGAAGCGGGCGCGAAGATGGGGCACCCGGATTTGTACCCGGATTTGTGGCTGGTTGATACTCGCGGTGGCGATGGCGATGGTGGGATGCCACGGAGGGGCGGGGCGGGAGGCGGGGACGGTGGTGGTGATTCTGGAGAGCAGCCCGAACAACCTGGATCCCCGGCAGGGGACGGACGCGCAGTCGGAGCGGGTGGGGGGGCTGATCTTCGACGCGCTGGTGAAGAAGGATGAGAATTACAACCTGAGGCCGTGGCTGGCGACCAGTTGGGAGCAGCCGGACGCGCTGACGTGGGTCTTCCATCTGAGGGATGGGGTGCGGTTTCAGGATGGGCGGCCGCTGGAGGCGGAGGACGTGGTGTGGACGATCGAGAGTTTGATCGAGCCGAAGCTGGCGGGGCTGATTACGGCGAAGAGCGGGGCGTTTGCGGCGGTGGAGCGGGCGGAGGCGCGCGACCGGCTGACCGTGGTGGTGCGGATGAAGCGGCCCGACGCGGGGCTGCTGTTCAATATGAGCGATGGGCTGTTTGGCGTGGTGCCGCGAGGGCGCGGGAGGCGACTTCGGGATGCACCCGGTGGGGTCGGGGCCGTTCCGGTTTGTGAGCCAAGTGCAGGACAAGGATGTGGTGCTGGAGCGGTTCGAAGATTGTTGGTCGCAGGGGAAGAGTGGGAATCCCACCCTTTCGCAAAGTACGCGAAAGGATGGGGCACCCAGTTCTCTACTTCCCACCCATCGCGGTGAGACTGCGATGGATGGGGCACCCAGTTCTGGGGCACCCGGTGCGTCGGAGATTGAGCGGGTGCGGTTTGAGGTAGTGCCGGACACGATTACCGGCGCGCTGGAGTTGGAGAAGGGGTCGGCGGACGCGGCGAGCAATGTGCTGACGCCGGACATGGTGTATGCGCTGAGAGATGCGCCGGGGCTGGAGACGGCGAGCGGGCCGGGGTCGAATGTGTGGTACCTGAACTTCAACGTGACGGACGCGGCGTTGCGCGACAAGCGGGTGCGGCAGGCTGTGGCGCTGGCGATGGACCGGGCGGCGATTGTGGCGGCGCTGTGGCGGGGACACGCGCGGCTGGCGGATACGCTGTTGCCGGAGGGTCAGTGGGCGGCGGCGACGGACGCAGAGCTGGCGCATTATCCGCACGATCCGGCGCGGGCGGCGGCATTGCTTCAGGCGGCGGGGCATCCGGCGGGAAGAGATGGAGTGCGGCTGCGGCTGTCGCTGAAGATCAGCCAGGACGAGACGACGCGGCTGCTGGCGGCGGTGTTGCAACAGCAACTGAGGGCGGCGGGGATTGAGTTGCGGATCCGGTCGGCGGAGTTTGGGACGTTTTATGCGGATGTGACGCATGGGGCGTTCCAGATGTACATCCTGAAGTGGATTGGGTCGAACGAGGACCCGGACATCTATCGCTATATGGTCTCGTCGGGGAGCTTTCCTCCGAAGGGGGCGAACCGCGGACACTATGTGAATGCGCGGGTGGACGCGCTGCTGGCAAAGGCGGCGGCGGAGACCGGGCCGGCGGCGGAGGTGGAGGCGCGGCGGCGGGCGGAGTATGTGGAGGTGCAGCAGATTCTGGCCGACGAGCTGCCGGCAATTCCTCTGTGGGACCCGGAGAATGAAGTGGTACACACGCGGCGGTTGCAGGGGGTGGTGTCGCGGGGCGACGGGAACTTCGATTTTCTGCGCGATGCGTGGCTGCGGAACCCCTAGGGAAGGTCTGCACATGTGTTTGAGATTCCCTCGGCGGCTAAAGCCGCATTGAAAATAGCCGCTCGCGGCGCGGCTAAAGCCGCGCCCTTTCAAAACGAAGACTTAGTCAGAGATTGCCTAAGCAGTAGCGTGGGGTCGCACGATGGGCCGGAATCGGCAACAATAGGAGAGAGAGCCGATTGCCGGGGAGTGGGGACGGGACGGTTGAGGCGGCGACGGCGCAGGGAATCGAGGAAGAAGAGATGAGAGTGAGAGGGATGAAGGACCACGACGTGAAGGGCGCGGAGTTGAAGGAAAAAGAGTTGCAGCCAGAGAGCGGGGACGGACCGGCGACGGGCGCGCCGCAGACGGCGGAGGCCGGTGGAGGGCAGGTTGAGCCATTGGATGAGGCGGCGTTGAAGACCGAGCTGGAGCAGATGCGCGGAGAGCGCGACCAGTTGATGGACCGGTTGGCGCGGTTGCAGGCGGAGTTCGAGAACACGCGGCGGCGAGATGTGAAGGAGCGCGCGGACCTGCGGGACTACGCTGTGCAGCGGGCGGTTGAGCCGTTCCTTGCGGTGATGGACAACTTCCAACTGGCGCTGAAGGCTGACAGCACGCTGGAGCAGTTGCGCGCCGGAGTGGAGCTGATTCTGAAGCAGATGGAGGAGGCGCTGAAGGGACTGCATGTGAAGGCGGTCGAGACGGTGGGGACGCAGTTCGACCCGCGAGTCCACGAGGCGCTGGGGAGCATCGAAACCAAGGAGTTTCCCGATCATCAGGTGATGGAGGAGATACGGAAAGGTTACCGCATCCGCGAGAAGCTGCTGCGGCCTGCGCTGGTGCGGATTGCAAGCAATACGGCAGTGGTGGATGAGTAAAGCGGTTGTTGGTTGCTGGTTGTTGGTAAAGACAAGGGCAAAGGCGAAATGCGGGGATTCTTCGCTGCGCTCAGAATGACAAGCTTTAATGGGAACACTTTTTATGGGAAAATTTAAGAGATGAGTGCGACGGCAAACGTGACCAGGGAAGATTTTTATGAAGTGCTGCAGGTATCGCGGGACGCGAGCGACCAGGAGCTGAAGACCAGCTATCGCAAGATGGCGATGCAGTACCATCCGGACCGGAACCCGAACAATCCTGAGGCCGAGGAGAAGTTCAAGGCGTGCAGCGAGGCGTACCAGGTGCTGAGCGATCCTGAGAAACGCGCGGCGTACGACCGGTACGGCCATGCGGCGTTTCAGGGCGGCGGGGCTGCCGGGAACCCATTTGCCGGCGCGCAGGGATTTCAGGGCGATCTGGGAGACATCTTCGGCGATCTGTTTGGCGAGATGTTCAACATGGGCGGTGGCGGCGGCCGGCGGACTTCGCGGGCGCAGCGTGGGCGCGATCTGCGCTACGACCTGACAATGGAGTTCGAGGAAGCGGCCTTCGGAGTGGAGAAGGAGATCAGCATTCAGCGGCTGGAGGCCTGCGATGAGTGCCGCGGGACGGGCAGCGCGAAGGGCAAGGCTCCGGCGACATGTACTGGATGCGGCGGACGCGGACAGGTGCGGTTCCAGCAGGGGTTCTTTTCGGTGGCGAAGACCTGCGGGCGGTGCAATGGGACGGGGACTACAATTGCCGATCCATGCACGGCGTGCCGGGGCGGGGGATTGCAGGCGAAGAAGCACGAGATCCTGGTGAAGGTCCCGGCGGGAGTAGAGCAGGACACACGGATCCGCTACCAGGGCGAGGGCGAGGCAGGGAGGTTCGGCGGGCCGGCGGGCGATCTGTATGTGGTTCTGAGCGTGAAGGCGCACAAGTTCTTCGAGCGCGATGGCGACGACCTGCACTGCGTACTGCCAGTCTCGTTTCCGCAGGCGGCGCTGGGGACGGAGTTGCAGATCGAGACACTGGAAGGAATGGCGACGATCCGGATTCCCGAGGGAACACAGAGCGGGCGCGAGATCAAGCTGAAAGGGAAGGGCGTGCCACACCTGAACTCGCACGGCAAGGGAGATTTGATTGTGGAGGTGAGGGTGGCGACGCCGTCGAAGCTGTCGAAGACGCAGAGGGATTTGTTGAAACAGCTTAGCGAGACGATGACGGTGGAGAATACGCCGACCAATCGGGGGCTGTTCGAGAAGATGAAGGAGATGTTCAGCTAGGGTCGTGCGAGTTAGCGAGTCAGCGAGTTAGCAAGTTAGCGTAGAGCGGCTGGGCGAAATGCTCAGTCGTCCTTTTGCTTTTTGTGGTGGTGAGGAGAAAAGCAGATTCCTCCGCTGCGCTGCGGAATGACAAGCTAAATGCGGAGTCAGGAGAGGTGTGCGCTGGCGATAGCGATGGCGGCGATGGCGGCGGTTTCGGCGCGGAGGATTCGGGGGCCGAGGGTGACGTGCGTCCATGCGTGCTGAGTGAAGAGAGCCATTTCTTCGGGGGTCCAGCCGCCTTCGGGGCCGATGGCGAGGGACAGTTGTTGGTTGTTGGTTGCTGGTTGTTGGTTGAAAGACGCGGAGGACAATGCTGAGACGAGGGTGAGAGATTGTTCGGTCTCGCTGAGGAGGATGCGCAGGGGGGCGGACTCGCGGGTGAGAGCGGCGGGGAGTGGGGTGGGATCGGAGATTTCGGGGACATCGGTGCGGCGGGACTGCTTGGCGGACTCGAGTGCGATGCGACGCCAGCGTTCGGCACGTTTGGCGGAGGCGAGGGCGAGGTGCTTTTCCGTGCGGCGGGCGAGGATGGGCGTGATGCGGGCGACGCCGAGTTCGGTGGCCTTCTCTATGGCCCACTCGAAGCGGTCGAACTTGAAGACGGCGAGCAGAAGGTGGATGGGGAGGGCTGCGTCGGCTTCCAACTCTTCGTGGAGGGTGAAGAGGACTTCGTGGTCTGAGACCGCAGTGACTTCGGCGCGGAGGAGGAAGCCGTTGGCTACGACATCGAAGAGCTG
Organism: uncultured Acidobacteriaceae bacterium; assembly: GCA_963828115.1. Lineage (GTDB taxonomy): Bacteria > Acidobacteriota > Terriglobia > Terriglobales > Acidobacteriaceae > Edaphobacter. The sequence continues at coordinate 56,392 of CAWHDN010000022.1, read as the reverse complement.
GCCGGGCTGGGCGCGCAGGACGCGGGCGAGATGCAGCGCCTGCTCGCCGGTGAGGGCGGCGTGGGTGGGATGGCCGGATTGAGGCGACCAGGTGTCGGCGATCCAGCGGCGACGAGTCATAAGAACGGTTGTTGGTTGTTGGTTGCTGGTTGTTGGTAAAAGCAAAATCAAAAACAAGATCAAGAACAAAAACAACAGCAAAGGCGAGGTCAGGGTTTTGGGAGGGGGACGGTGATGGGGTCCTGGTTGTAGAACTTGAGGGTGATGGAGGCGGACTTGCGCTGGTCCCATACGGACTGTGCGATGGGGTAGTGGAGCAGGACCATTCCTTCGGCGTGGCCTCCGGGCTGAATGGTGGACTCGCGCAGCAGGGGCGCGGAGGAGAGCGGCACGAGCGCGGGGAAGGTGATGTATAGGTTGGGGAGGTCTCGCTTCTGAATGGCGCTGGTGGTGGTCTCGGTGCCATCGGGCGCGGTGATGGTTCCGGTGATGTCGTCGATGGTGAGCGGGACGCGGAGGCGGTCGTCAAGGCTCACGGTTGCGAGGATGTAATAGTCGTCCTCGAAGGGGGCCTGCTGGCCGACGACCTTGGAGTCGGTCTTGAAGACGGTGTGCTCGGGCAGGACGTTGACATGGGTGACACGGATGTCAGCGACGCTGTGCGGGACGTAGAGATAGATGCCGCCAATGATGATGGCAAGGACGACGATGGCGATGAGGGCGGGTGCCAGGAAGTTGCGGCGTTCGTCTTGGGCAAAGGTGAGATCGGACATGGAGGAAAGGATACAGCGAAAAAGAATGGTTGGTCACTGGTTGTTGGTTATTGGTTGACTGGAAGGGCTAGGTGAGGTCTTTCTGGACGAGGTACTCGTCCATGAGGACGGCGATGAGGGCCGCGGTTGGGACGGCGACCAGAGCGCCGACGATGCCGGCCAGTTCTGTGCCGGCGATGAGGGCGATGAGGACGGTGAGGCCCATGAGATTGACGCTCTGACGCATGATGCGCGGAGTGAGGTATGCGTTCTCGATGTTGACGTAGATGAGGTAGAAGAGGAAGACGGCGGCCATCTTGGTCCAGGAGTCGAGGGCCGCGACCAGGCCGACGAGCAGGATGGTGATGACTCCGCCGGCGATGGGGATGCAGTTCATCAGCCCCATGAGGATGCCGAGGAGGATGAAGTAGCGGACGTGCAGCAGGCCGAAGACGAGGGTGCTGGCGAGGCCGAGGATGAGCATCAGCGTGGCTTGGCCGAAGAGCCACTTGCTGGCGCGCCGTTCAGCTTTTTGCAGGGTGACGGCGAGGCGGAGGCGGTGTTCCACGGACAAGAGCGACATGAGCCAGCGGTAGGCGTACTCTCCTTCGAGCATGAAGTAGACGCAGAGGACGAGGGCGGCGAGCAGATCGAATATGCGGCCCATCCAGTCTGGGAAGGAGGCGAAGAGGTAGGCGGCAGTGGCGGAGAGGGCGTCCTCTGAGCGTTGGGCGATGTTGTCGACGCCAAGCTTGTCGGCGAGCGGAAGGCTCTTGAGGTGGGCGACGATGGGAGGAATGCGGGCGGGCAGGTCCTCGGCGAACTGGTGGAGGTCGCGGATGACGGGGGGCAGAGCAACGAGGAAGAACAGAGCGAATGCGAAGAAGACGCAACCGAGCAGAACCAGGATGGCGATGGGACGCGAGACGTGGCGAGTGCCTCGAAAGCGGAAGCTCATGATGTGGTTGACGGCGGGCATGAGCACGACAGCGAAGAGCGCGCTGACATAGATGAGCACGAGGACCTCGCGCAGACGCCAGGCCAGGGCGAGGGCAATCAACAGAGCGAAGGCAAAGAGGATGTGTCCGCGGATGGCGAGGCGGTTCTGCTCGGTCGGGTTGGGTGTTGAGGTCGGCAGGGGGCTCCTCCTTTTGATGAGATGCATCCAGTGTGCATTATGCGCGATCTGGAGGATAGAACAAACAACGGCAAGGGCAAAAGCCTAACACCGATTGACACCGATGAAACCGATTAAGAACAAACAAAGGAAAAGGCAAATATGGGTTAAGAACAGACAAGAGCGAAATGCGGGGGTCCCTCCGCTGCGCAACGGACGATGAGACCGTCCGTTGCTCCGGTCGGGATGACGGAGTTTGGCGGCCGGTCGGGATGACGGGGTGTGTGGTTAGGTGAGGCGGGCGAGAATGGCGGCGACGGTCTGTTCGGGGGTGAGGCTGGCGGTATCGAGTGTGAGGCGGGCCAGGAGACGGTAGATAGGCTGACGGACGAGGAAGCGGGCCTCGGCGGTGGCGGGGTCGGCTAGTATCGGCCGGTCGGTAGTACCAGGATTGAGGGCCTGCATCATACAGCGGTCGAAGAGTGCGGAGAAGGGCGCGTCGAGGAAGATGGTGGAGGTGGCAGGGGTCTGCTCAAGGAGGAGGCGGTTGGTGAGGACCTCGGGTGCTCCACCGCCGAGTGCGAGGACCAGGCGGTTGCGGCCGAGGGCTGAGGCCAGGGCCATGGACTCAAGCTGGCGGAAATGGGCTTCGCCGTGGATGGAGAAGATGGCGGGGACGGAGAGGCCAGATCGCGACTCGATGTAGGCGTCGAGGTCGAGGAAGTCCCAGTTGAGTCGGGCGGCGAGCAGGCGGCCGACGGTGGTCTTGCCGGCACCCATGAACCCGGTGAGGACAAGGCGGCGTAGATGCGCGGGCTGGGTCGCGATGGTATGAGGTTCGGCGGCGGACTCGGCGGTGGGTTGGGCGTTCATTACGGCTCCTTGTTGCAACAGTGTTTGCGACAAACGAAAGCCGCGACCTTTTGTGGGGGTCGCGGCTCAGTGGATTTGGTGGATGCTCTGTAAGGCGATCTTGTTTTATCGGTACAGAGCTGCACGCAAGCCCGGCTGACCCGCTCCCTGCCACCAAGGGCAGGGATAGGTAAAGTAGCCGTACTGAAGCGAGCGTGTATTCATCCTGAATGTGAGAGTACACCTGAGCTGGATTGGTTGCAAGAAGATTGATCGAAAGTTGTACGGGTAGATTTGCTGTAACCGGGACAAAAGCAAATGCGGGGATTCTTCGCTGCGCTCAGAATGACAGGCGAGAACAGACAACGACGAAATACGGAGATTCTGGCTTCGCCAGAATGACGGCGCGCGGGAGATTAGTCGAGTGGCTTGGATGGGTCGATGTAGTCGTCGTCGATGGATGCGAGGGCGGATTCTTCCTGGAGCTTGGCCTGGATGTTCTGCCAGACGCGGTCGCTTGGTTCGGCGACGGGCTCGAAGAGGCTGCGGGCTGTTTCGGCGATGACTTCGAGGTCGCTAACGAGGGCTGCGCAGTCTGGGTTGGCGGCGAGGAACTTTTTGAGGCGCGGGTCCTGGCTGACCTTGCCGTCGCCGGAGGCGAAGAGGTCGGGGAGGATGTGTTCAAACTCCTCGGGCTTGAGGGAGTCGAAGTCGATGTTGCGGGGGAGGGTCATTTGGCGGACTCCTCGGGCCCGGACGGCAGGGGCGACTGGGGCAACTGGTTGGGGTTGCGGAGCAGTTCGCGGAGCTTGAGCCGGGCCTTGTGCAGTTGGGATTTGCTGTTACCTGTGGAGCAGTCGAGCATGGTAGCGATCTCGTTGTGTTCGTATCCCTCGACGTCGTGCAGGACGAAGACCATGCGGTATCCGGGGGGCAGGGCTGCGACGGCGCGCTCCAAGGCGACGCGGTCGACCGAACCGGCGAGGACGGGGTCGCGGCTGCCGAAGTCGCGGCGCGGGGCATCGTCTTCTGGGTTGATGGTCTCTTCGAGGGAGACGAGGTTGAGGCCCTTCTTGCGCAACTGCATGAGGACGAGGTTGACGGTGAGGCGGTGCAGCCAGGTGGAGAAGGCGGATTCGCCGCGGAAGCTCTCGATCTTGCGGAAGAGATGGAGGAAGGCGTTCTGGGTCATATCCTCGGCGGCACTGACGTTGCCCAACATGCGCAGGCAGAGGGTGTATACGCGGCGCTTGTGCAGGTTATAGAGCCTGGCGAAGGCATCGGCATCTCCGCGCTTGGCGGCTTCGATGGCTTCAGCCTCACCGGCGATGGGCGGGTTGCGCTTGAAGAGGCCGGGATTGGATCTTGCGGGTGGGGCTTGCGACATCAGCTGGCCTTGAGAACTCATTGGTGTCGGCTCCGGGGTTCGGGGAACGCCCAGACTCTCGCCTAATTCAGCCTAGCGCATCTGCCGGGGATTAACTACTTGGGGAGTTGGATGCGAAGGAGTGGGGGAGGGTTGTGCGTGGAGGGTACGCAGGGAAAAATGCGGTGTATCGGGAGAAAGGCGCGGGCGGTTGTGGCGTCCGCGATTGCATCGGGGTTCCTTCGACAAGCTCAGGACAGGCTCTTCGACTGCGTGACTCACGATAAGTCCGTGAGTCACTCCGCTCAGGTGACAGCAAAAACAAGCAACGACGTGGAACAAGCAACGACGAAATACAGGGATTCTGGCCTCGCCAGAATGACGATTTCAGGGGTGCTACTCCAGAATGTCTTAGGAGGCTTTACGTCTAGTTTTCGGCGAAGGCGCGGAGGTGTGATTCCGTGGGGGGCGGGGTGAGCAGGCTGACCGTGATGAGGCAGACGAGGCTGGCGAGGAGCTCGGAAGATCGTGGTACCTTAACTTGAGCTTGTTGCGCGGGTCAAACACTTGAGGACATTCGACGTCCGGTATGGAAATCCTATGAAGCATCTTGTCGCGACCGCGCTACTTCTCACATCGATTCTGTTCGCTCCGAACCTTACCGCCCAGACCACCCGTGCCCTCAGTGTCGCACCAGCAGGTTCTGCACAGCACAGCGCCACACCGACCGAGCCCACTGGGCCCACCATCAAATTCGATGTGGTCTACCTGAAGCTCTGCGCTGCGGACAACTACGGCACCGGCAGAACGATCGCGACGGGCGACTCCTGGCAGAGACATTGTCTGCCAGTCAAGGGCCTGCTCGACCTGGCGTACGGCGGCGGCTCCGCTTACCTGGTGAAGGGAGAGCCCGAATGGGTCGACACCGACCGGTATGACTTTGTGGCCAAGGTCGCGCCTGAGGATGTCGCGGTTTGGCAGAAGATGGACGACTCCACAAAGAGGCTGATGGTCCGCGCCGCGCTCCCCGACGCCCTCCACCTCAAAGTGCACATCCAGATTCAGACTCGCGCTGTTTACAATCTTGTGGTCGCCAAGGGCGGCCCCAAATTAACCCCGACGAAGCCTGACCCGAACGCCCCAAGCGATGCTAAGACGCCTGTCAGAGGGAGTGTCGAATGGGTCAGCATGGACGAGGCCGCGTACACGAACTGCTCCATGGCAGACCTCGTGGATGCGCTTGCCGCACGGCTCGACCGCGATGTTATCAACAAGACCGGACTAACCGGAAAATATGATTTCCATGTGAAGCCCCTGCCAAGTGCACACTACGACCCCAAGACATCCACCGTAGAGAACACGGACTTCGGCGGGATCATCGAGGGAGTCAAAAACCTTGGCCTTAGGCTGGAACCAGGCAAAGCCGACACGACCGTCATCGTCATCGACCACATCGAGCGGCCAGTGGAGAATTAGCGGGTGCGCTTTTTATGAGTTGACAGACGGTCGAGTCTGTTGGAAGAAAGCGTCGACGACTGTCGTTGTACGAGCATCACCGCAGGTCCTTCGACTGCGTTTGGCGCAAAAGCGCGCCAAACTCCGCTCAGGATGACAATTCAATTTCTCTAGCTCAAGAGCGAAACCGCGACTAGTTTTCGGCGAAGGCGCGGAGGTGGGATTCCGAGGGGGGCGGAGTGAGCAGGCTGACGGTGACCAGGCAGAGCAGGCTGGCGATGAGAGCGGGGAAGATGGCGTCGCGTTCGCTAATAATAGCCGGCAAGTGGGCGTGGATGAAGGCGCTGTCCCAGAAGACGGTGACGAATGTTCCCGTGAAGATGGATGCGACTGCGGCGGAGGCTGTGGCGCGCTTCCAATAAAACGCAGCGAGGATGACGGGCGTGAGTGCGGCGGAGTAGATGGTGTAGGCGTAGAGGGACTTCTTGAGGACGGACTCGGTGTGCAGTCCCTGGTAGAGCGCCCAGAGACCGAGCAGGACGACCATGAGGCGCGAGACGAGGAGGATTTGATTGTTTCCGGCCTTGGGGCGGATGTAGCGGACGAAGAGGTCGTTGACCAGGTTGGCGGCGGGGGAGAAGAGATAGTTGTTGGCGGTGGAGACGATCTTGGCGAAGATGGCTCCGACCAGGAGCGCGCCGAGAACCATCAGGACTTTTGAGCCGCTGAAGGCGTGGAGGCCGGTGTAGGCGAGGATCTCGCGGGGGTGGTCGTGGACATCGCCGGTGGGGAAGATGGCGGAGCCGGCGACGGCGAGGGCGACGATCACGGTTTCGAGAATGACGGTGCCGACGATCCATCCGGCGACGGCGCGGCTGGCATCCTTCTCCGACTTCGCGGAAAAGAACTTCTGGTACATGGACTGGTTGCCCAGCATGAGCAGGCAGGTTGGGAGAAATATCTCCAGCGCGGAGGAGATGCGCTCGTGTGTGCCGTCGGGAAGAAGGTTGGCGCCGGGATAGCTGTTGAAGGGATGCAGGTCTCCGAAGATTTGGAAGTGGGTGGCGGGAAGGGCGGCGCGGACGGCGGGCCAGCCGCCGAAGTTGTGCAGCAGGACGGGCAGCGCGGCGCAGAGGGTGAAGGTGGCGAGCAGGCCGATGGCGACATCCATGTAGGCGACCGAAGACATTCCGGCGATGGCGGTGAAGAGGATGACGAAGGCGGCGATGAGATAGCGGCCGTGGATGGCGGTGATGGAGGCGGGGAAGATGAGGTGGAGGATGTCTCCGCCGCCAATGAACTGGTAGCTGGTGATGGCGGTGTAGGTGAAGAGGATGGCGATAACGCCGAGGACGCGGGCGGTCTGGTTGTAGCGGGTTTCGAGCAGGTCTGGGATGGTGTACTGGGCGAAGCGCCTCGCTCGAGGCGCGATGAAGTAGATGAGGGCCAGACCGGCCCATCCACCGGCAGGCTGCCAGAGGGCCGCGAAGCCGTGGCGATAGGCGTTCTCCGCGCCGCCCAGCAGCGAGCCGGAGCCGATCCAGGAGCTGAGGAGGGTGAAGACGAGGACGAAGGCTGGCAGCGAGCGGCCGGCGACGAGATAGTCGGCGCGGGTGTGGACCTTGCCCAGGCGGGTGAGCGAGACGGTGAGCAGGGTGAGGACGATGACAGCGAGCGTGACGGCGTAGAGGTTCATAGAGGGCTGGGGTTCAGTGTACTGTTTTGAGTGGGGGCGATGCAGCGAATAAGATTGCGGTGGGATGGAGCGGGCGAAGGAACCATCAATAGGAGTTCCAGAGCATCTTTGCCAAGGAGTAGACGATTGCGCTGCCAACAAAATGCGGGGATTCTTCGCTTCGCTCAGAATGACAACTCATTTTTTGCTCCATTAAAATTCGGAGATTGCTCTCTCGCTGGAGCGACAATGATGATGGGGTTGTGGATTGAACGATAGCGCGGAAGAGATGGCGGCGGAGGGCGTTGGGCAGGCTACGGGCGATGGGCAGGACAGAGCCATGCGCTGCGGCGGAAGCTGGGGCTGCGGGACCTGGTGCCGATGCAGATCCTGCTGGTGGTGGGGATCACCTGGGCGGGGACCGCGGCCAAACAGGGCGGGACGCACATCTGGTTCTGGCTGGCTGGGATTCTGACGATGTTTGTGCCGCTGGCCGCGGTGGTGGGATGGTGCGCCCGGGTGTGGCCGCTGGAGGGCGGAGTCTACCAGTGGACGAAGTTCGCGCTGGGGCCGTTCGCGGGGTTCATGAGCGCGTGGAACTTCGGGTTGTGGGCGCTGCTGGCGGTGTCGAACGTGGGAATTATGACGGCGACCAGCCTGAGTTATGGGCTGGGGACGCGGGCGGCGTGGATGGAGGACAATCACACGCTGATTCTGGAACTGACGGTGGGGTTGTTCCTGTTGATCCTTCTGGTGAACCTGCCGGGGTTCGGGATCGGGCGGTGGGTTTCGCACTTTGGCACCCTGGTGACGGTGATGGTGACGGTGCTGCTGATGGGGCTGCTGTTCTTCCATCCCCATGCCAGCGCGCTGCATCCGCATGTGAACCCGCAGAGGCCGTTCAGCCTGGCGATGCCGGTGCTGACACTGTTCAGCGTGAACATCCTGACCAAGATCGCGTTCAACGCGCTGACCGGGCTGGAGCAGGTGGCGGTGTTTGCGGGCGAGACGCGGGACGCGGGGCGGACGATCATGCTGTCGGCGTGGATTGCGGCCCCGGTGATTGCGGTGATCTACATCCTGATGTCGGGCGCGATGCTGGCGTATATTCCGGCGGCGAAGGTGGACCTGACGGGACCGATTCCGCAGGTGCTGGCGGCGGCGTTCGGCGGGGCGGCGGCGGCGGGCGGCGGTGGAGCCTTCAGCGGTGGTGTCGATTGGGGGCTGGTGCTGGGGCGGGCGACGATCCTGGCGCTGGCAGTGTCGCTGGTGGCGCAGTATGTGGTGATGGTGGCCGAGACCAGCCGGTTGCCGATGGTGACGGGATGGGACGGGATGGTTCCGGCGTGGTTCACGCGGCTCGACCCGCGATGGAAGACGCCGACCCGGTCGATTGCGGCGATCGTGCTGGTGGCGATTGGGGTGGGCGTACTGGCGACCTATGGGACAGGCGCGCAGGAGGCGTTCCAGCTGATCAATTCGGCGGGGAATATTTTTTACGGGGTCTACTACCTGATGATGTTCGCGATCCCGCTGGTGGTGGGCGGGCGGTTCGCGGTGCGGGCAGGGGGTTGGCTGAAGCTGGGCGCGGTGAGCGGGCTGGCGGTGACGGCGGTGGCGATGGGATTCAACCTGCTGCCGATTGTGGACGTGGCCAGCAAGTGGGCCTTCGCAGGGAAGGTGGCTGGGGTTTCGCTGGCGCTGAACCTGGTGGGGGCGGCGGTCTATGGGAGAGGAGCGCGGAGGTCGAATGCCGCGCGGGGGAGCGAGGCGGAGTAGAATTTGCTGCAAGTAACATGGAGGGCCGCCATGCGCGTTGCCTGCCGTCGTTCTCTACCGATTCTGGCGCTGTTCGGAGCATTTACCGCCGTTCAAACTGCGTCTGTTGCAACGGGCAGGGCCGCGGAGCCTGCCGCAAAAGCCCCTGTCGTTACAACCTATCCGCAGATCGTGCGGCTGAGCTATGTGCAGGGGGACGTGCGCGTGGCGCGCGGCAAAGAGGCCGAGAAGCTGCAGGAACAAGAGCCGGACGCTGCCACCGGATGGGAGCAGGCCGCGGCCAACCTGCCGCTGGAGACGGGCTACAGCCTGGCGACCGGCACGGGGCGGGCGGAGATCGAGTTCGAGGACGCATCGGTCGTCTACCTGGGCGAGAACTCGGTGTTGCGGTTCAACCAACTGAGCACGACAAGCGGGGTCCCATACACCGAGCTTGTGCTGCTGACCGGCACGGCGACCATGAATGTGCAGAGCCTGCTGCCGGGCGAGAGCTTCCGGATCTTCACTCCCGGCGACAGCTTCTCGGTGGTGTATCCGAAGAAGGCGTACCTGCGCATCAACAGCTACCTGGATGCCATTGCGGTGACACCGCAGCAGGATGCGGCCTGGTACTCACCTATCGAGAATGCCGTTGGAAGGACGGTTACCGTACACAATGGGCGGCCGGTGCCGACGCCGGAGCTGGATGCGGCTGCGATGGTTGAATGGGACAGTTGGGTGGCGCGGCGGGTGTCGGCGCGCGATGTAGAGCTGGCGGTCACGATGAAGGAGGCAGGGCTGACGGAACCGATTCCGGGACTGGCGGAGATGAGCGGGAAGGGGAAGTTCTTTGCGTGCGAGCCGTATGGAATGTGCTGGGAGCCGACCGAGGGATGGACTGGGCACAAGGCTGAGGGACCGCAGGTAGAAGCGCCGTCCGCGACGGCCTCCGGCACAGGACGCGCGCAGGCTGAGACACAGCCCGCCGCTCAGGACGCCACACAGCCGGCTGCACCGGTGGAACGCGTGGCAGTGAGCGGCGACCAGGACTCTGCCGTTGCTGCGCCCAGCATGACTGGCGCGCCGAAGGGCTCCGGGAAATTGTCCAAGGCGGATGCGTATCTGGCGAGCCATCCCGGAGCAACGATGTGGACCGAGGACTACACGATTCCATGCGTTGATTATGCGATCTCCGATCTGATGGCCATAGACCCTGTGACCGGGAAGGAAGTCGTGGTCGATAGCTACTTTGACACGAACAGCTTTTATCCACTGTTTGCGGGATATCCGCGATTCGGGCCACAATTCCATGGGGGAGTTCCGCTATTTAATTTGGGGTATGGCGGAATGTTCAATGACGGCTGGGATTGGGCGGTGTGCCATTCGGGGAGCTGGATCCGCTGGCAGCACCACTATGTGTGGGTGGCGGGAACCAAGCGGCACCATCATCCGCCCTTCCGCTGGGTGAAGAGCGGGCGCGAGGTTGGCTTTGTGCCACTGCATCCCAGGGACGTGGCGGGCAAGATCCCGGTCAACATGAGGGATGGCCTCTTCAAACCAACAAAGAAGGGGGATTCCATCACCGTGCAGCGGGTCAACTTCAAGGAGGGCAAGCCGGTGGAGGCGATGGCTGAAGCGCCCAAAGAATTTCGCAAGCCGGTGCTGGAACCGCTGAAGATCGCGGAGGCGCCGCACGCGGAGGCGCATACGGCGTTCAATGCGGGGCAGCAGAACAGGGGCGCATCGGCGGGCAACTCCCTGATCGCCAGGGGTACGGTGAAGGCCGGGTCCGCGGTGGAATCAGGAGTGGCGATGAGGCAACCGGGGATGCCCATCACGTTCGATCGCAAGACGCAGAGCTTCTCTGTGTCGCGGCCGGTGACGGAGAACGGCAGGCAGAGCACGGTGGCGGTGCCGCTGGGCGGGGGCGGAAATGGCTATCCTGCGGCGCGTGGCACGGTGAGCTATGGCGGCGCGCAGAGCGGGGCGTCCTACTCGAATGGCGGAGGCGGCGCGCGGTCGAACGCGCCTGCGCCCTCGTATAACAGCGGCGCGGGGAGCACATCGCGGCCTTCCTCGCCTGCTCCTTCGTACTCCGAGCCTGCGCGATCTTACTCACCCCCGGCGCAGACATATTCACCACCGGCGCAGACATATTCTCCACCGGCGCAGACTTACTCTCCGCCAGCGCAGACTTACTCTCCTCCTCCGTCGTCGAATAACGGCGGCGGCGCGTCGGGCGGCAGCGGGGGCGCTTCGCATAGGTAAGGCGTGGGGGCGATGCGGGAGCGAGAGTGAAGGGGGTCGCCGGGTTGCGACCTGGATAGTACCCATTCCGCAGAGAAAGCGGAATGAATGGGGTACATCTGCGCGCGCGGAGACGGATGGCTGCCGCAGCTTGAGGCGAGGGAGGGAGGACGGATGCGAATCTTCGAGAAGTGGCGCCTGGTGCTGGTGATGGGAGCCGTGTGCGTTATGCCGGCGAGGTCGCAGGAAGTCTGGCGGTTCGACCAGACGGCGGCGCTGGGCGGCCATGCGACGAAGATACTCGGCCATCCACAGGTGATTGCGACGGAATACGGCAAGGCGGTCGCGTTCAACGGCGTGGACGATGCTCTGCTGGTCGATGTGCATCCGTTGGCGGGAGCATCGACGTGGACCTGGGAGATGATCTTTCGCCCGGACGCGGATGGCGCGGCGGCGCAGCGTGTCTTTCATCTACAGGCGAGAGACCCGGCGATGGGCGCTGACATTGCAGATCGGATGCTGTTTGAGATCCGCATAGTGAAGGGACAGTGGTGTTTGGACAGCTTCGCTGCGTCGGCTGGCGAGCACACCGCGTTGCTGAACTGCGAGAAGCTGCATCCGCTGGGCCAGTGGTATCGCGTGACGGCGGTGTATGACGGGACGATTCTACGCAACTACGTTGGCGACGAGTTGCAGGGCGAGGCGGCGGTGAAGCTGCTACCGCAGTCTGCGGGACACTCGTCGGCGGGAGTACGTATCGACCTGCGGGACTACTTCAAGGGCGCGATGCTGGAGGCCCGGTTTACGCCGCGGGCACTTGGGGTGCAGGAGTTTCTGAAGATGCCGGCTGCGCGTCGAGATTGAACCGAGCGTGTGACGGGTGCTCGGTGGAGGAATGCGGAGAGGAAGACGGATTGGGGAGTGCCTCTACGCCGGTTTCGCCGCCGCTTCCCCATTGCTGTACGGTTGTGAAAGGATGGCTGCGCGGCCGATTGCGGCCCCATCGAGGAGTTCCATGCCATACACGAGAATTGTTCTGCCAAAGGCCGCCGTTTGCGCGGTGTTGATGTCACTTGTATGCCTGGTCTGCATTGGTCCGTCTGCGCTGCACGCGCAGCGGCCCGCCAGTGCGCCTTCGACCCCGGCCTCGACAGAGCTGGTGGCTGTCGACCAGCGGCTGACGCTGAGTTTGAACGGAGAGTGGCACTACATCCTCGATCCATACCTGAATGGCGGCGGGAGCGGACGCAGCGGCTACCCAATGGATGAGGAACTGCCTGCGGGAAGCAACAAGCTGCTGGAGTACAGCTTTGCCAAAAGCCCGACGATCAAGGTGCCGGGCGACTGGAACACGCAGCGGGTGTCGCTGCTGAACTACGAGGGCGGCTTCTGGTACGAGCGGCACTTCCAGTATCAGCCGCAGGCGGGGCACCGGACGTTCCTGCACATCGGCGCGGCGAACTACCGCTCGCGCGTGTGGGTGAACGGGCAACTGCTGTGCGCGCACGAGGGCGGGTATACGCCGTTCGACTGCGAGGCGACAAAGGCGGTGAAGGCGGGCAGCAACAGCGTGGTCATTTTTGTAGACAGCACACGGATCGCCGACGGCGTTCCTACATTGAAGACGGATTGGTACAACTACGGCGGACTGACGCGCGACGTCTCGCTGGTGACGGTGCCGGAGAGCTTTATCGACGACTTCGAGCTGCATCTGGACCGGGCGACGCGGAGCGTGATCGAGGGGTATGTGCATGTGGAGGGCGCGCAGGCGGGGACCCAGGTTACGGTCGATCTGCCGGCGGCGAAGCTGCATGCGGAGGGCGTGACGGATGCAGACGGGCGGGTCGCCATCAGCATGGCGGCGGCGGGGCTGACCCTGTGGTCTCCGGAGACTCCGAAGCTCTACCACGTGGTGCTGAAGGCGGGAGCAGACACGCTGACGGACGAGATGGGCTTCCGAACGATTGAGACAACGGGGACGAAGATTCTGCTGAACGGCAAACCGATTGTGCTGCACGGCGTATGCATCCACGCCGAGGCGCCGTTCCGCTCCGGGCGCGTGAACAACGACCGGGACGTGGCCACTCTGCTGGGCTGGGTGAAGGATCTGGGCGGGAACTTTGTGCGGCTGGCGCACTATCCGCACGACCAGAGGATGACGCGGGCCGCGGACAAGCTGGGGATTCTGGTGTGGTCGGAGGTGCCTGTATATTGGGCGGTCCAGTTCGAGAAGGAAGATGTATTCGCGAAGTCGCAGCAGCAGTTGCATGAGGAGATCCGGCGCGACCGCGACAAGGCTTCGGTGATCCTGTGGTCGATTGCCAACGAGACACCGAACAACGCTGCGCGCACGGCGTTCCTGACGCGGTCGGCGGAGTTCGTGCACCAGGAGGACCCGACGCGGCTTGTGACGGCGGCGCTGCTGGTGCGCGGGGACGCGAAGACCAAGTACATCGACGATCCGCTGGGCAAGGCGCTGGACGTGATCGGATTCAACGAGTACGTGGGTTGGTATGAGGGAACGCCCGAGACGGCAGACACAATGGAGTGGAAGGTGGCATACGACAAGCCGCTGATTACCAGCGAGTTCGGCGGAGGAGCGAAAGGCTGGACTGCATGGGGCCGCAGACCAGCGCTGGAGCGAGGAGTATCAGGCGGAGATCTATCGCCACCAGATCGGGATGCTGAACAAGATCCCGCAGTTGCGCGGGACGACGCCGTGGATACTGATGGACTTCCGCTCGCCGGTGCGCGAACTGCCGGGGATTCAGGACGGCTTCAACCGCAAGGGGCTGGTGTCGGACCAGGGGAAGAAGAAGGCGGCGTTCTTCGTGCTACAGAAGGCTTACAAGGAGAACGGGCTGGGGCACGCGGAGTAAGTTGGTTTTACCGAAGATATAGCAAGTGGGTCATTTGCTACGCGAGCAATCCCTCGGGGATTCAAGTCCGCCTGTCGCCAGAATGACAATTCATTTACCTCTACACCAATAGTGAAAGTGCCTTAGGTTGACGAGCTGATCCGAGATGATCCGACAACCCGCGTGAATGAGAGGCCGCGCACGTTTGATGCTCTACCATGAAGCTGTGAGCCGATTCTCTACACGAACCTCGTGGGACTCCTCCGAGAGCAGCTACGCTGCCGCGGTGAGAGTGGCGCGCGCGTCGGGGCGGCGCGTGTACGACCTGACGGTGTCCAACCCTACGCGGTGCGGATTCCGACTACGATGCGGAGGCGCTGCTTGGGCCGCTGCGGAACCCGCGGGCGCTGGTGTACGATCCCGATCCGCGCGGGATGCGGACGGCGCGGGAGGCCGTGGCGCGCTACTACGCGGGGCATGGGGCCGAGGTTGCGGTTGACGATTTAGTTCTGACGACAAGCACAAGCGAGAGCTATAGCTTTCTGTTCCGGCTGCTGTGCGACGCCGGCGACGAGGTCCTGGTGGCACAGCCGAGCTACCCGCTCTTCGACTTTCTGGCCGATCTGGATGATGTGCGGCTGCGACCCTACCCGCTGTTTTACGATCACGGCTGGTGGATCGATTTCAGTGAGTTGGAGCGGACGATTACGCCGCGGACACGAGCGATCCTGGTGGTGCATCCCAACAACCCGACGGGACACTGGACCGGCGCGGGCGAGCGGGAAGCGGCTGGAGTCTCTCTGTGTGCGGCATGGGCTGGCGCTGATTGTGGACGAGGTTTTTTTGGATTATCCGCTGCGCGAGTTGACGCCTGCAGCGCGAAGTTTTGCCTGCGGGGCGCATCCGGCGCTGACGTTTGTGCTGAGCGGGTTGAGCAAGATCGCCGGGCTGCCGCAGATGAAGGCGGCGTGGATCGCGGCCTTTGGGCCGGAGAGGGAACGGGGCGAGGCGCTGGCGCGGCTGGAGATTGTGGCGGACACATTTCTGTCGATGAATGCGCCGGTGCAGTTGGCGATGGCGTCGTGGCTGGCGGGGCGGGCGGGGATTCAGGGGCAGATTGTGGAACGGGCGCGGGGGAATCTGACGACGCTGCGGGGGGTTGCGGGGGAGTCACCGGGACGGCTACAGGTGCTGGAGGTGGATGCGGGCTGGAGCGCGGTGCTGGGGCTGCCGGGCTGCGTCGGGGAGGCGGAGTGTGCGGAGCGTCTGGCGCGTGAGCGGGGCGTGATCGTGCACCCAGGGTCGTTCTATGGAATGGGTGAAGCGGGGCGCGTTGTGGTGAGTTTGATTGGGCCTGCCGAGGAGTTTGCGGTAAGCATTCAGCGTGCCACGGCCTGAGTTTTCCACCTGTGGAAACGCTCAAGTTTCGCATGAACATAAGTAATAAACGGAGTCGGGAAATAGTTCGTTTAGCAATTTCAATAAGTCATGCAAATAATTGTTTATAAGGGAATTATGCAAGGAATGGATTGGTCGCTCGTTCGTTGCCAATGGTGGTTTTCGGGCCGTGGCCGGGGATGACGACGGTGGAGTCGGGCAGTGGGAGCAGCTTGCTGTGGATGGAGCGGAGAAGGGTTGGGCCGTCTCCGCCGGGCAGGTCTGTGCGGCCGACGGAGCCGGCGAAGAGGGTGTCGCCGGCGAGGAGGAGGTTCTGGTCGGGGAGGTAGAGGCAGACGCTGCCCTGGGTGTGGCCTGGGGTGTAGAGGATGCTGCCGGAGAGATTGGTGATGGATATGAGCTTGCCGTCGTCGAGGGTGTCGTCGGGCGGGCGGACTTCGGGGGTGGTGCTGCCGAGCCATCCGGCCTGGACGTCCATCATCCTGACCAGCGGGAGGTCGTTCTTGTTGTAGAGGATGGGCGCACCGGTGAGGGCCTGGAGACGCGCGGCTCCGGCGATGTGGTCGATGTGCGCGTGGGTGACGAGGATCTGCTTGACGGTGAGATTGTGTCGCTGGAGGAGGGCGAGGATGCGCAGAACCTCGTCTCCGGGATCGACGACGATAGCCTCGCCGGAGGCCTCGTCGCCGAGGATGGAGCAGTTGCATTGCAGCGCGCCGACGGGAAGGATCTCGTGGATCATGGGGAACCTGGATTCGTGGTGAGAACCCCACATTCGTGGTGAAAACCCCACCTTAGCGGTAAGAACCCCACCTTAGCGACGATAAGGCCGTCGCGAAGATGGGGCACCCGGTTCTGTGGAGAGGATGGGGCACCCGGTTCTGTGGCGAGGCTATTTCTTTGGTGCGGACTGCTGGGTTGGTGTGCCGGCGAGGACGGATTTGTCTGAGCGCGAGCGGGAGAGCATGACGGTGAGCGAGATGGAGACGACCATGAAGAGTACCGCGCCCCATGTGGTGAGCTTGGTGAGCAGGTTGGCCGCGCCGCGCGGGCCAAAGGCCGTCTGCGAACCCTGGCCGCCGAAGGCACCGGCGAGGTCGGCGGACTTGCCCTGCTGCAGCAGCACAACTCCGATCAGAAACAGACAGATGATGACGTGAACCACTACCAGGAAGATGAGCATGGGGGTATTTTCGAGTCCTTGGAGATGCAAGTACGAGTGTATCACCGCGAGGCGGGGTGCGGGCTGAGAGGCACGCATGGGTTAAGATGGTTGGGATGAGTCAACAGAGCGCAATTGCACTTCTCTTTCCCGGCCAGGGCTCACAGTCGGTGGGCATGGGGCGCGATCTCTACGACAACTTTGCCGCCGCGCGCGCGGTCTTCGAGGAGGCCGACGAGGCGCTGGGGTTTGCGCTGTCGCAGGTGATCTTCGATGGGCCGGAGGAGACGCTGCGGCTGACCGAGCATACGCAGCCGGCGATCCTGACCGTGTCTACCGCGGCGGCGCGCGTGCTGATGGAGGCGGGTGTGACGGCGGCGATGGCTGCGGGACACTCGCTGGGCGAGTACTCTGCATACGTGTCGGCGGGAACGCTGAGCTTTGCCGATGCGGTGCGCGCGGTGCGGCTGCGCGGACGGTATATGCAGCAGGCGGTTCCGGCGGGCGAGGGAGCGATGGCTGCGATCCTGGGACTCGATGCGGAGTTGATTCGGGTGATCTGCGAGCAGGTGGAGGACAAGTTGACGCCGCTGCCGGGCGATCCTGAAGTTCTGAACTTTGTGCCGGGAAGCGCGGTGGTGTCGGCGGCAAACCTGAACTCGCCGGGGCAGACGGTGATCTCGGGAGCGAAGGCGGCGGTGGAGCGGGCGGCGGAGCTGTGCAAGCAGGCCGGGGCAAAGCGCGCGGTGATGCTGCCGGTGAGCGCGCCCTTCCACTGTGTGCTGATGCAGCCGGCGCAGGAGTCGCTGGCGCGGGACCTGGCGGAGTTGGAGTTCCGCGCGCCGAAGTTTCCGGTGGCGGCGAATGTGAACGCGACGTTGATTGCGACGGGCGATGCAGCGCGCGAGGCGCTGATTGCGCAGGTGACCGGAGCCGTGCGCTGGGTGGAGTGCATCGAACTGCTGGCAGCCGAGGGGGCGACGCAGTTCATCGAGGTGGGGCCGGGGCGCGTGCTGAGCGGGCTGCTGAAGCAGATCCAGGGCAAGGACGCGGTGGCGGCGATGAATGTGGAGGATTCGGCTACGCTGGAGAAGACGCTGGCGGCGTTGTCGGCGAAGTAGTTGGGCGCGAAGTAGCGACAGAATTCCATGAGGAGGATGCAGATGCAGATTGGCGATGTGGTTGCGGATTTTACGCTGCTGAATCAGGACGGGGTTAGCGTCTCGCTGCGGAGTCTGGCGGCGAAGCCGGTGGTGCTGTTCTTCTATCCGCGGGCCGATACGCCGGGCTGCACGCTGGAGTCTTGCGGGTTCCGCGACGCGTTTGCGAAGTTCAAGAAGGCGGGGATTACGGTGCTGGGAGTCTCGCGCGACACGGTGGCGAAGCAGAAAAAATTCAAAGACAAGTACGAGCTGCCGTATGACCTGCTGGCCGATCCGGAGATGGTGCTTATCAAGCGATTCGACCTGCTGAAGAAGAAGACGATGTATGGCAAGCCGGTGACGGGCGTGGAGCGGACGACGTATCTCATCTCGGCGGATACGGGAAAGGGACAGCGGCTGCTGCATGTCTTTGAGAAGGTGACTCCGGCGGGACATGCGGAGGAGGTCTTTGAATTGTTGAAGCAAAGCGTGACAGCGGGGAAGAAGTAGCTATGCCTTCGGCGATTGTGGACGGTGCGATTGCGGCGGCGGCGCTGGGGCTGGCGGCTGGCGGCTTCGCGTATGCGTCGCTGTGGCCCACGTCGCAGATCTTCGGGCGGACGCTGATTGCGGGCGACGACGGGAACGAGGTTGCGCTGACGTTCGACGATGGGCCGAACGATGCGGCGACATTGCAACTGCTGGAGGTGCTGGCGCGGCATGTGGTTCGCGCGACATTCTTCAACATGGGGAACTTTGCGCGCGAGAGGCCGGAGATCGTGCGGCAGGTGGCGGCGGCAGGTCACCTTGTGGGCAACCACACGATGAGCCATCCGAGGCTGTCGACTGCGAGCGCGGCGCGGGTGCGGCAGGAGATCGCGGATTGCAATGCCGCGTTGGAGGAGATTACGGGCGCGGCGGTGAAGTTCTTTCGCCCGCCGTACGGAGCGCGGCGGCCTGCGGTGCTGCGCGCGGCGCGGGAGCTGGGGCTGACGCCGGTGATGTGGAATGTGACGGGGTACGACTGGAATCCGATCGGGGCGGAGGGGATTCTGAGCAATCTGGAGAACGGGATTGCACGCTGGCAGAGGCGCGGACGTGGGGCTAATCTGCTGCTGCACGATGGCGGACATCGCGCGATGGGCGCGGCGCGGATGGACACGGTGCGCGCGGTGGATCGGCTGCTGACGGCGCGGCGAGGGACGGCGACGCGGTTTGTTACGGTGGACGCCTGGGCGTAGGCGGCGACGGCCTGATTGGGCTCGTGCGTGGATGTGTACCCTCCCCCCGTGCTAATAGCGTAAAGTATTCAAAAAATGCAAGTTAAGCACGCTCTAAGCGCGCGAGACGCATTAAAGCGAAGACCCGGCGGTTGGCCGGGTCTGTTTGGTTTTGCTTACTGATTTAATTATACGGGATGGAGGGAAACTACTATGCCAGCTTTTAAAAAGAATTAATCGTTTGGTTGGTGCGGGTTAGGGGGGGGATTTTGGGGGTTCGAGGGTATTGACACGGCGATTTGCTGGGTTTTTAGGAGTCGAATCCCACCCATCGCAAAGTGCGCGATGAATGGGGCACCCGTAGGAGAACAAACAACGGCAACGGCGAAATGCGGGGATTCTTCGCTGCGCTCAGAATGACAATCTCAAGAGGGCTGCGCTCAGAATGACAATCTCAAGAGGCGCTGCGCTCAGAATGACAAACAGAGGGGTTGCGTTTCGGGAAGTAAGTCGGGTTGCGGCTGGGGTTGCGATTGGGACGCGGCGTAGCGATGGAGCCGGCGGCGAGGGCAACGGAGTAAAAAAATAAGTCGGAGATGACGACAGGTGAGTCTAACTGAGTTGAACTCTGGGGCACAACAGATTTCCTTCCTTGTTTTGGGCCCGAATCGCAGACAAAACCATGTGGAGCTGCAACTGAAGAGTTGCAACTGCGGAGCCGCAGCGATTTTTTGCTGCGGCGAATTCGATGAGCAAAATAACTCTGAAAGCCAAAGGTAGCGATGAGAAAACTAACAGGATTGTGTGCAGGGTTGTGTCTATTTTTCACAGGCGGCGGTGCCATGGTGGCACAGGATATGACTGGCGCGGTGATGCCTCCGCCCAAGGTCCTGGTGATTGAACGCGAGTTTGTGAAGCCGGGCAGGTCTGGCGCGCTGCATGAGAAGAGCGAGAGCGCGTTTGTGAATGCGTTTGCCGCGGCGAAGTGGCCGACGCACTATCTGGCGGCTGAATCGCTGTCGGGACGGCCGCGGGTCCTGTTCATGGTGGGGTATCCGTCGTTCGAGGCATGGGAGAAGGACAACCATGCGATTGCGAAGAATTCGGCGTTGACCGCGACGCTCGACCGGCTGAGCGTTACGGATGGCGATTTGCTGACGGAGATCGACCAGGGCGTCTTCGTCTTCGATGCGGAGAACAGCCTGCGCTTCGGCGACGTGGTGCACTCTCGCTACTTCGAGGTATCGGCGTACAAGATCAAACCGGGACACAGGGCGGAGTGGAAGGAGCTGGTGAAGCTGTACCAGGCCGGTGTTGGGAAGGCTTCGCCGACTGCGAACTGGGCGTTGTATGAGAGCTACTACGGAACGGACAATGGAGGGCTTTATCTGGCCATCTCGAAGATGACATCGCTGGCCGAAGCCGATGCGAGCATGGGCGACGACAAGAAAGTTGCGGACGCCATAGGGCCGGATGGAATGAAGCGGGTGAGGGAGCTGTCGGCTGCGTGCATTGAGTCGGAGCAGACCAACCTGTATGAGTTCAATTCGAAGATGAGCTATCCCGGGGACGACTGGATCAAAGCCGATCCGTTCTGGAAGCCGAAGCCGGCAGCGGCCGCGGCAGCGAAGAAACCGGCTGCTCCCGCGAATCCATAGGGCTCATGGAAGGATGAAGACCGTTTGAGTTCCCGCCCTTTCGCCGCGCGAGGGGGCGGGGATTTTTTTGCCGGGGCTTGGGATGGAGAGCAACAGACAACGGCGAAATGCGGGGGGCCCTCCACTGCCCCTTCGACAAGCTCAGGGTCTGGCCGGATGACGGAGTGAGTGTGACGCTCCGGTCGAGAGAACGACTATCTTTCTGCCGTTTACTGCTAATAGCGGATCACTGGCCACATTTAGTTTGGGCGGGAGGTGGGGTCTATGGGGAGGTGGAAGAGATCGTCCTGGAGGTCTTCAGCGGGGGCGGGGAGGGGCTGGCGGCGGGAGGGGGTGGTGATGACGGCGAGGAGCTGGAGATCGGTGAGGGCGGCGCGGGGGACGTATATGCGTTGGGTGTTGGAGCGTGTGTCTGGCGGGGTGAGGAAGAGGCCGTCGTCGTCGGCGAGCGCGTCTAGGAGGGAGCGGTTTGTGGGAGCGAGGCCCTCGAGGAGGTCTCCCGTCTTGAAGGTGAGGCGGAGCCAGAGGCCCTCGGTGCGTGGGCGGGCGAGAAAGGTTCGGCGGGTGAGGCGCTCTGGGTTGACTGCGTCAGAGAGGTTGAAGTCACGGACGTAGCAGACTGTCTTGATGTCGTTGAGCGACAAAGATATAAGTCGTCCGGAGAGGTCGAGGAGGTCGAATGTGTGGTTTCGCACGAAGGCGGCCTGGGGCAGGTAGCCGGGGAGGGTGTCACCGGAGAATCGCCGGACGAGGACCTTTTTTGGGGAATTTGCCATGCGATGCGACCGTCTGGGTGGATTGTCGCACGGCTGGGGCGGGTGCGCCACGAAAAAGGTGCAAATGGGCTGGCCAAAGCAGCGAAGCCGTGCTAAAATAGGGACTTGTGCCGTGCTTTTTCGGCCAATGTAAACGACTGATTCGCAGTAGTTTAGGTCGAAGTTTCGGGCGGAATTCCGACCCGGGTTCCCTCCCCGTTCCGAGCCGAGTTCAGGGCCGAGTCCGGGTGGAAAACCGAGGCTGGAGCGCCGAGCGTTGCGATCAGATGAAGTGCCCCGGCAGCGGCCGGGTGGAGAGAGCAACCGTATGGCCGATTACATCTATCTGCTTGAAAACCGGCTTTCCCGGGCCCAACAACTGGCACTATCCAAGGTACGAGAGATTGCCCGCGGCAAGGGGCTTACGGTGTTCCTGGTGGGCGGAGCAGTGCGCGACCTGACGAGCGGCTCGCCGGTGCGCGACCTGGATGTTGCGGTTCAAGGCAACGCTCTCAAGCTGAAGAAAGATTTGCAGAAAGCCGGGGCAGTTGTCACCGGCGAGATGGAGGCGGGGCAGGCGTTGTTTGTGCGTTTTCCGGGCAACGTGCGGATGGAGGTGGGGAGCACACTCACGGTCCACTATCCGAAGCCGGGCAAGCCGGTGATGAAGGCGGCGACGATTCTGGACGACCTGCGGCGGCGCGACTTTACGGCGAATGCGATGGCGCTGTCGCTGAACGAGGGGTCGTATGGGCTGCTGATGGACCCGCTGAACGGCGTGGCGGACATCGAAAACCGGGAGTTGCGGCTGGTGAGCAACTACGGGTTCATCGAGGACCCGGTGCGGATGATCCGTGCGGCGCGATTTATGGCGCGGCTGGGCTGGCAGATGGAAGAGAAGACGCATGCGCGGTATGTGGCGGGCAAGGCGGAGGGGTATATCTCCGCGCTGCAGAGCTTCCACCGCGGGTACGAGGCGGAAGAGATTGTGCATGAGGAAGACCCGCTGCGGGTGATGCGCGGGCTGGAGCAAGAGGGCTGGCTGAAGCGGCTGGTTCCGGGATGGAGCTCTGCCAAGGCTAATGTGGCGGAGTTGGAGAAGCTGCGCGAGGCCCAGATGCAGTTGCAGATGCAGGGCATCGTAGCGGACGCGTCGGCGGCGCAGTTTCCGCTGCTGACGGCGAAGATGCCTGCCAAGGAAGTGAAGGCCCTGAAGAAGAGCTTCCCGCGGCAGGGGTTTGTTGCGGAGATCGATGCTCTGGAGGGCGAGGCGAAGCGGTTTGCGGCGGAGATGAGCGGGAAGCAGACGGCCAGCCCGTCGGCGACCTGGAAGCTGCTGATGGCGGCCCGGCCAGAGGTGGTGTTGTGGGTTGCGTACTCGACCAAGAACGCGGCGCTGCAGGCGAAGTTCCAGAGCTTCTATACGGAGTGGCCACAGGCGCGGCAGAGGGTTCCGTATTTGCAGATGCAGGAGATGCGGATTGTTGCGGATCTGGCCGGGTTCGATGAGCTGGTGGAGAAGGTCTTCTTTGAGCTAATGGACGGCAAGCTGGGGACGGTGGAGGAGATGAAGGCGTTTCTGGAGCCGTACTCGCCGCCCGCGCCTCCTCCGGCGGTACATCTGCGTCGCGCACGGGCGGCGAAGAAGGACGCGAAGGCGAAGTCGCGCAAGAAGGCAGAGGCGGAAGAGGGGCTGGTCGAAGACGCGGAGGGACCGGACGAGGCTGCTTTGGTGGCTGAGGGTGCAGCGGCGGAGTCGATGGTGGCGACAGCGAAGCCGGTCGAGAAAAAGGCCGCGACTGCGGCGAAGGCTGTAGTGCCAGTGAAGCCGGTGGCGACAGCGAAGAATGTTACGCCTGCAAAGGCTGCCGTGGCTAAGACGGGTGAGACGAAGGCTGCGGTCAAGAAGCCGGTTGCTGCGAAGGCTGTTGCGAAGAAAGCGGTCGTGGGCAAGGCTGCGTCGAAGAAGGCTGCACCGGCAAAGAAGATTGCGGTGAAGAAAACTGCTCCGGTGAAGAAGGTTGTGGCGAAGAAGGTTCCGGTGAAGAAGGTTGTGAAGAAGCCTGTGGCGAAGGCGGTGGTGAAGGCGAAGACAAAGGCTGGGGCGAAGGCTCCTGCAAGGGCTGTAGCGAAGAAGGCCCCAGCAAAGGCTGCGGCGACGAAGGCGAAGAGCAAGCCTGTTGCGAAGAGCGCCGCGAAGACTGCAGGGAAGTCGAAGGGAAAGACGGCTGCGAAGGGCGCATCGGCGAAGAAGCGGTAGCCGGCAGAACGGGGTTGCAGAGCGTTGGGTTGGCAACTGTAGACGTGACTTGCTCGATCACGTCATTGTGCTCAATGAACGGCATTTGAGACGATTGATGAGCGAGTACGTCCGCTACTACCACGACGACCGTACGCATCTTGGCTTGAACAAGCAGAACTCCTGACGAGTCGTGAAGCCGAGAACCATCACGATGCAGGTTGCAAGGTCGTATCAATGCCAAGGCTCGGCGGCCTGCATCATCGTTACGATCTGGCCGCCTGAGCTTTCGCTGCGGACATCTTTCAACAAAGTCGAAGATAAACCACGGGAGAAGTGTGTCCGCTGACTCGTGGCATCGGCCCCGTCATCGTTTCCATGGTTCTCTTGCGTCGTCGTTCAACCCTTTTCCAATCGACAGTCACTGCAAAGCCTGAATCTGAGTTCATTCATCAGACCCGTTTTAGCGCCGGATGGGATTTTGGCGAGCCACACCCGTTTTGCGCCCGGATTGAATTTTGGCGAGGCACAATCATAAATGAATGAACCGAGATCGTAGGCTGACTCAACGCGTTCAGGGATGACGGACACATAGTGCGCGCAGGCTACCTGTGTAACCGATGGGATCGTAACGCCATCGCTCCCCGTGGGGAAAGTCATACTGCCAAGCGATCCCAGTACGATGGCCGCGATCATCGAGCACCCAGCTGCTGCTCCACTCCCGAGCGCCTGTCAGAAGCAGCCCTCCCTTTGCTCTCCCCGCAAGTGCCAGCGTTGAGCCCTTTGAGTGCGGTGCGGTAAAGCCGCTGTCATCGTAAATGTTCTGCAATTCATCGATCGACGGTAGCCTCCAGTCGGAGTATCCGGCCAATCTCAGGTTCTGGCAGTATTTCACTGCATTGCCCCACGAAATGTCGTTGCCGTTGTCCTTTGCGGTCCACATGAGTCCGGTAGAAGGATCAACCCAATACCCGCGTGCCAACGTCTCCTGTGCTGAGTTTTGCCCCTGCATCGAAGACTGAGCTTTAGCGACGACAGTAATGACAAAGAACAGAATAAGAACAATTCGTTTCATGATGCACTCCAAAACGGTAACGGATATTTCGAGAGGTCTGTACCTAAAAGGGATGAGTGAGCCATTGAAATGCGTTCACTACCCCGAAGAACATTCCCATTTTGGCGGCCTGAGCTCCCCCCGCATGTCCGATCAAATTGTTGTCGCTCTGTATAAGCGCCTTTGCGGTAGCCCGCGAGATGAAGGGATTGAAGTAAGAACCTATCGTGATTCCGTTCGACAAGAAGTTGTAGTCATGTGCCATCGCCGCCCAGTCTCCTTGTCCCTGCGGTGTGCCCATCCCGCCCGGTCCAGCCCAGTTATCTGGAGCATCAGGTGAAAAGCCAGGACCGGCCAATAGAGCCATCATGCCTCCGCCACCGCGCGGTTCCATTCTTCTGGCCGCGAAGGACATCAATTGGTCCAGGCTTCCTCCCACTAGCTGACTCGAAAGCCAGTCCGCAGAAGTATGTGCGATGCTCGCACCAGGACCAACTCCATTCGCATCGGTTTGCGCACCTGAAACAAAACTGGAGTAATAAACATTCCCTCCAGTGTTGGTCGTGGCTTGGAAATTGATATTTCCGTCGGAACCGCGGTAGGCTCCGATGTTATCTTGGTTGACGTCGCCAGGCACCCATGTTCCATGCTGGCCTGCACAATCATCTGAGCTGATACTGTTATTAAGTTCAACGCTCTCATGGTTTGCGTCTGACCCCCGACCCCGATCAGTCACACAACCAAGCCCTGTCGGATCGATGTTAATCAGCGGGTTGTTGCGAGAATAGGCATAGAGATTCCAACTCTGCGGATTCTCAGGATGTTGGTCGATCAAGGGATGGTCAGGGCTCGTGAAGCGTGCCATGCTGCTTGCGTAGTACCTGGCCCCGAAGTAGTCGTTTCCAGATTCGGCGTCCCGTTCTTTGCCGGTGAAGTGGTTCTCGGTGGCATCCGGGCATTGCGTGAAGCCAGGCAGGTTGGAAGGAGTCAGGCTATCGCCGTAGGGCAGGCTGACGTAGCCGGTCCCGCAGCCGCCTGCGCTGACGACGGCACGCTTGGTCCCCAGCCAGTCGCTGAGCGCAAAGTAGGTGTCCGTTGCGGTGTGCGTGGAGTCTGTGTAGCTGTAGGTGGCCAGCAGTTTGCCCGCAGCGTAGACGTTGGTGTGCAGCCAGTTGCCGTTGCCGTCGGTCTCGGTGAGCTGCTCGCCCGAGGGGCCCAGCACCGACTCGCGGCTGAGCGCAAAGCAGTTCGCGGGAAGGCCCGTCGCCGGGTCGGGCGTCATGTTGCAACTGAATGCCGTCAACGTCCCCTTCGCCACCCGCTGCCCCTCCGCGTTATTCAGATGAACCATCATAAATCAGGATTAGAGGTAGACCCACTCATCGCATGAGACAAGAGCGCGATGAATGGGGCACGGAGTATTCGTAGGTTCAAGGAAAAACGGTGAGTGGGCCAGCTCCGTAAAAGATCGGGCGGCGCGCGTTTCGATCAGCGGAGGGCGAGCAGGGTGAAGAGGCAGAGCCAGAGGGCGGCGATGGCGTGCCAGTACCAGGCTGCGCAATCGACCAGGATCTGACGGTCTTCGACGCTGCGGAAGGCGAAGAGTCCTACGATGGCGGCGACGAGGGCGATGATGCCGGCGGCGAGATGGATGGCGTGGGCGCAGGTGAGGATGTAGAAGGAGTGTCCGCCGGCGCCGCTTGCGTGGAAGGTGAGTCCCTGGAGTGCGAGTTGACGCCAGGCGAGCCACTGGCCGGCGAGGAAGAGCGAGCCGAGGACGAGGGTTGCGAGCAGCCAGGGCAGTGCGCGGCGGCTGACGGGATGTCCCAGGCCAAACCACTCCTCCATGGCGTCGATGGATTGGAACATGTGGCGGCGGGCGATCTCGACGGTGACGGAGCTGAGCAGCAGAACGGCGGTAGTGAGCCAGAGAATGGGCGGGACGGCGGCGGGCAGCCATGCGTTGATGGCGTGGTTGTAGGCGTCCAGCCGGCCGGCGGGCTGAGTGACGGAGAAGACGCTGACCAGTCCGGTGAAGAAGAGGAAGACGGCCCCGAGGGCGAAGAAGAGACCGAGGCGATAGGAGATGAGCCGCTCGCCGGGACGGTGCGGGCGGTTGGGCCGGTTGTCCCAGTTGTCGTTGTCGCCCCCGCCGCCGGTGCGCTTGAGGTCGTGGCCATTGGGCGGACGACGGCTGTTGCCTCCATCGTCCTCTTCGGAGCGGCGGGGACGGCGTTCGAGATTTGGAGGCGTGATGGTTGTTGGCATCCGGATCACTCCACGCGCGCGCGATGAATAGAGATTACTCGGATTGGGTCGCGGGCACCACTGGGGAAGAGTGGAAGGGATTAATGCGGCGGATTCGCTGAGGCGGCTGGGGCGGATTGCTGCTGAGGATTTGTCAGTTTGTCGAGATAGCTCTGTAGTTCTTCGATCGTCGAGGGATCTGTTTCGCGCTGAATTGCCGCACGAAGAGCCTCGATTGAGGAGAGGGAGCCGATCTTTGCCAGTGCTCGAGCGGAATCCCAACGGACGCTGGGGTCTTTGTCCTGCAACAGCCCTTCTACCTCCGCAATTCTAGAGGCAGCTTGATCCTGTGGCATGGCCTTGATGGCCGCCGGCAATAATGAACAATATTCCGAGTAGTGAAATGAGCGTTCGCTTGAGTCTGTTGCGCGCTCCATTGCTTTGTGGATGAGTTCAATTGAAGCGGTGGAGTTTAATTCGGCCAAGACTTCGCTTCCAGCCATGCGATGCGATGCATCATCGCTTTGTAGCAGGCTTTGCGCATCGGCGACCATGCGGTCGGCTTGAGTCGGCGAGACATCAGGACTCATCGCTAGAAACAGCTCGACCATGTCAACCTTGCTGTCGGGTCTGCTGTCGAACAGATTGAGAACCGTGTCCGCACAGACCGAGGGCGATGGAAACTGAGGATGCAAGTAGTGCCCCTGCTGGAGACCTTCTACCGCCGCGCTCATGGCGAGAGTCGACAGGGAGTTATCGGTACATGCCGCAGCCAGATACTTCGCTC
This sequence comes from uncultured Acidobacteriaceae bacterium, assembly GCA_963828115.1. GTDB lineage: Bacteria > Acidobacteriota > Terriglobia > Terriglobales > Acidobacteriaceae > Edaphobacter. Next base: position 28,650 of record CAWHDN010000022.1, on the reverse strand, counting down.
CAACTGGATCACCGAAACTGGCCAAGCCTCCAGCGGTACCTGCCCTAATTTGCTCGTCCCTCTCTGTGTATAAGGTTTTCTCAATCACAGGGATGGATTGCAGATCGCAATCAGCCAATAGCTGTGTGACTGCAATAAACCTTACTTCGGGGATATCGCTCTGTAGCGCAGCGATGAGCGACGGCTCCGAAATTTCGATGCCATGTGCGCGCAGGAAGTCCGTAGATGACTTTCCCCTATCAAGTGACTTAGCTTTAAAGGCGTTGCATCCCGCGATGGAAGCGCTATAGTCGTCGGCTCCTTCAGTGGTTTGCGCGGACAGTATCAGCGGCGTCTGCGCGCAGAGAAGAACCGCAAGAAGCAATTTGAACAGGCGTGTTGTCATGATCTCTCACTTTCATCAAAGAACGATGCTATTTCTTGGTTACTTTAACTTCTGTTACCGGGGTGCCGTTCACTATACTCGTTGAAAATGTCCTTGTGATGGTGAATGTCGCAATCGGCGCTCCGTTATTGCAGGAGTACGACTGTTTGCATACGACAAAGCACTGTGGGCTTCCTGCTGCAAGAAAGCTCTGCGGTGACGACGCATCAATGGTAATGTGAGCGTCCCAAAATTGATTCGTCACCGCGTACTGTGTCTGTGGAGCAAAGGCAGCCCAAGATGGGTCGCCTCTGCTATTAACCATTAACGTTCCATTTGACTGGCATATGTTTGCAGGTGCAAGGTTTGGACTTGTACAGGTAGAGCTTCCCTGCACTGGTGTGACCGTCTCAGTTATCTGCGAACCATTAAGGGGTGCTCCGCTGGTTGATACTACCTGCATTGCGGCGAACAGGCCGACCCCGGTTAAGTGTGCAGGAACCCATTGATCCACATTAGGGACCTTTATCGAACCTGAATCGTTATATATGATGGCGTCTGGGCACGCATTGCCATTAAAGATCGAGGCTTGGAACGAAGCTGTGCCGGAGGGGGAGGAGCCTTGGTTAGTGCCTGAGAAGCAACTGCCGGTGCATGCGCCACTGCCGTTGGCGGTGAGGGTGACGGTGGCGGTATCGTTGGCTGCGCAGGATGCCGAGATTGTCACATCGACAGAGGTGTATGTGCCGTTTGGATCGGAGTTGTAGGCGCTGCCAGCCTGTACGCTTGAGGTCGTGGCCATTGGGCGGACGACGGCTGTTGCCTCCATCGTCCTCTTCGGAGCGGCGGGGACGGCGTTCGAGATTTGGAGGCGTGATGGTTGTTGGCATCCGGATCACTCCACGCGCGCGCGATGAATAGAGATTACTCGGATTGGGCCGCTGTCACCACTGGGGAAGAGTGGAAGGGATTAATGCGGCGGATTCGCTGAGGCGGTTGGGGCACCCGGTTGCTGAAGATTTTCGAGGGTTGTTAGGTCTTTTTGCATGCTTGATGGCACAAATTTATCTCGTTGGATTGCGTTCCGAATGAGTTCGATGGAAGCGGTGGAACCCATTTGGGCCAGCGCATGAGATGCGGCCTGGCGCATCGTCAGGGAGTCCGATGTCAACAGGTTCTGCGCATCGGCAATCATCTGGTTGGCCTGATCCTTTGGCGCAGTCTGGAAGCACGAGGGCAATAGCGTCAAGAAGCTGACCTTGTGCCATTCGCGGATGCTAGCATTGGGCTCATTTTGGATTGCGTCGCGGATGAGTTCGATGGAAGCACTAGAACCCATCTCGGCGAGCGCACGACTTGCGCTCATGCGGGTTGCAGCTTCTTTGCTCCCCAGTAGATTCTGTGCGGCCATCACCATACGGTCAGCCTTGTCCTTCGGCACGTCATGAACCATCGATGGCAGCACCGATACAAGCTCCCGCCGCTGATAACTTTCGCTAACACTGTCGAGCGCAGCAAGAACAACATCGGCACATTTTCCGGCTGAAGCTATATTCGGATGCGAGCGTTGTGCCATCGCTAGTTGCTGTACGACGCGTACCGTGTCATCCACGGACACAGACGCATGCGTGCACATTGCCTCCAGATCCCTTGCTCCGACTCGATCACCGGAACTAGCCAACGCTGATGCCATGCCTATCCTCGCATGGGTGTCTTCTCTGTGGAGAGCGCGCTTTCGATTGCTGGAAAGTCGGAGAAGTCGCAGTTCTCTGCAAGCTGATAGGCTGCGAGAGTCCTCACCTCGGGATCGCTATTGCTCAATGCAGCGATGAGCGACGGCTCCGAGGTGTCGATGCCTCGCTCGCACAGCAGTACTGAGAACGGTCTCGGCCCTCCTGAGAGAGCACCTTCTGAGGAGGGTTTGTAGTTTGGGTCACATGCTTTTTGTACGGCTTCGGGTATGGGGTTGAGAGGCGTCTGCGCTGGGAGCGGGCGGGTGGCGATGGCAAGCAGCGAGATCAGCAGGGCAACGCGCGCGGCGGCATGGCGGCTCCGTCAGGCGGAAACTAGTTGTTCACAATAATACTTGAAGATTGAGCACGCACGGATCGGGCAAGTTACGACACGGTTGACTGCAAATGCGGGCGGGTCGGATATGCTGGGGGGAGAGGTGGCGGATGGGACGGATGGTGGTGCAGTGGGTGCTGAATGCGGTGGCGCTGTGGATTGTGTCGCGGACGGTGAGCGGATTCGTGGTGAGCGGGTGGGGCTCGGCGATGATTGCGGTGGTGGTGATTGGGCTGTTCAACGCGACGTTTGGTCTGCTGTTGAAGATCATTACGCTGCCGCTGGGAATCCTGAGCCTCGGATTGTTCTTTCTGGTGATTAATGCGGTGGTGCTGAAGTTTGCCAGCGAGTTTGTGCCCGGATTCCGCGTGGAGACGTTCAAGGCGGCGTTTCTGGGAGCGCTGGCGCTGGCGGTGCTGCATCTGGCGTTCGGATTTTTTACACCGAAGCGGCGCAGGGTGGAGTACTGAGTTGAAGCAGACGATAGCGGCGATTCGGAGTGGGACGGAGCCGGTGGGAAGGCTGCCGGAGGGGGCGTTCCATCGCACGCTGGAGACGGCGCTGTGCTGTCCGAAGTGCGATGCGAGCTACAACCTGGTGGTGGGGTGGGAGTGGGCCAGCACGCGATGGTTCGAGGAGGAGTCGCGCGGGATGGTGCGGATGCTGAAGAGGGCGATCCAGATGGGACATGCGGCAGGGCACAGCGTGACGCACTTCGAGACATCGGGGGTGGTGGTGAAGAGCTTTGTGGCGCTGGAGAAGGTGGGGACGGAGCGCTAGGGAAGGTCTGCACAAGCCTTCAACATTCCCTCGGGGGCTAAAGCCCCCCGTGATTTTGCGGCACTTACGGACGGGCTGAAGCCCGTCCCTTTCAAAACGTGGACTTGTGCAGAGATTTCCTAGGTGGTGCGGTTGTTTGGGGGTTGGTCGGCGGCGACTTCGAGGCCGAAGCGGGCGAGTTCGCGCTTCTGCAGGTGGTAGTCGACGAAGAAGCCGATGCCGATGGCCAGAGGGATGAGGCCTGTAGCCGCGACGACGAGGGTTTCCCGGTCGCGCTCGATCGCGGCGAGCAGAGAGCCGAAGAGAACTATGCCGACGCCGACCGAGACCAGAATGATTCCGACGCGACGGGCGTTGGCGAGGCTGCGCAGGGGGTCCTTTGTCCTTGCGCCTTCCTCGACGTCATACTCTTTGGTGGTCTTCAACAACTGATCGATCTGCTCCACGGTCATGCCGCGCTGCAACATGGCCATGCGCTCCTCGGCCTTCATGCGGCGTGCGTGTGCCGCGGACAATGTGCCGGAGATGATTGCGACGATGGCAACTACAAATGCTCCGAGTGGCACGAATACGTCCGATATTCCCGAAATTGCTCCCATGAGGATTTCCTCCCTTACCTGCACGCGTTAGACTGACGGGGCGGCGCAGAGTTTCACTATGGCGGATGAAACTTTCAATGCGGCGCGAGGTCTAACCCTGCTTGGCAACCGACTTCAGCTTCGAAGAGATTGTGCGCGAACATCAGGCGATGGTCTTCCGCACGCTGCTGCGGTTGACGGGAAGCCGTGAGCATGTGGACGATCTGGCGCAGGAGGTGTTTCTGCGGCTGTATCGCGCGCTGCCCAGCTTTCGCGGAGAGGCGCTGGTGACGACGTATCTGTACCGCATCGCGGTGAATGTGGCGCAGGATGAGTGGAAGAGGCGGCGGAGGGACGCGCAGTCGCTGGTGTCGATTTCGGACGAGACGAGCGGATGGGAGGAACGGCTGCCGCATCCCGGACCGAACGCGGAAGAGTTGATGGAAGAGCACGAGTTCCAGTTGGCGGTGGAGGAGCAGATGCAACGGCTGAGTCAGGTGGAACGCGCCGTGCTGGTGCTCTATCATCAGGAGGAACGGACGTATGAGCAGATTGCGTTGGCTCTGGGGCTGCCCATCGGGACCGTGCGGACGCATCTGCATCGCGGACGGAAGAAGCTGCGCGAAGGGATTGCGGCTCGGCAAAGCGAGGGAGACCGAACGCCGGTAAAGGAGGCGCGATGCACGAGCAACGGATGAAGTGATGTATTGGAAGAGCGCATGGTGCAGGCGCTGGAGCGTGTGCCTGAGGTGAGGATTCCCGTGGGATTCGCGGCGCGCGTGGCTGGCCGGTTGCCGGAGCGCAGGGCGTTTGCGGTGAGGCCTGCCCGCTATGGGCTGATGACAATGCGGATCAGCATGGCGGTGCTGGTGCTGGCGCTGGTGGTGGTGGCGATGCTCACAACAGAGCGAAGTATATACGGGGTCGCTCTGGAGTGGGTGCTGTGCGCCGAGCTGGTTGCACTCGCGCTATGGCTGGGCGGGGTGAGGTATTTTTTCGTGCACGAGGTGTAAGGGGCGGCGAACTGTTCAGCGGGGTTCGGTCGCGGCGGCGTGGTGGGTGCGGATGAGGGTGAGGAAGAGCTGGTGGACGCGGGGGTCGGCGGATAGCTCGGGGTGGAATGTGGCGGCGAGGATGTGGCCGGAGCGGACAAGGGTGGGGAAGCCGTCGCGGGTGGCGAGGGCTTCGACCGAGGGGCCGGTGCGGGTGATGCGCGGAGCGCGGATGAAGACCATCTCGAGCGGGCCGCCGGGGAGCGAGGTGGGCGCGGTGAGGATGGAGGAGTCGATCTGGCGGCCGTAGGCGTTGCGCTGGACGGTGATGTCGAGGGCGGCGAGCGAACGCTGGGCGGGGGATTCGACGCGAGTGGCGAGAAGGATGGCCCCGGCGCAGGTGCCGAAGGTGGGCGTGGATTTGACGTAGGTTTGCAGGAGTCTCGAAGAAGCCGTTGCGGTCGAGAAACTTCAGCATGGTGGTGGATTCGCCGCCAGGCAGGATGAGGCCGTCGAGGGCGTCGAGATCGGCCGGGACGCGGATGAGACGCGGGGTTGCGCCGAGGGCTGTGAGCGTGCGGGAGTGCGCGTCGTATGCGCCTTGCAGGGCGAGGACGCCGATGAGCGGAGAGGTGGGCGCGGCCGCGGTCACTTTGTGGTGCTCGCGGTTGGCGTGGGCGCGGCGGCCTGACTCTTGCGGAAGTCGCTGAACGCTTGAGTGATCTGAGGTTGAAGGATGTTCAGCCTGGATTGGGCAAGCTGCTGGATCTGGTTGTCGATCTGCGGGATTTTATCGATGAGGGCGGCACCCGCGGGGGTCTTGTAGAAGGCGACGATGGCGTCCAGCTCCTGCTCGGTGAAGGTGTTGGCGTAGAGGTCGATGATGCCGGGCTGCATCACCTTCCATCCCAACTGGGCGTCGATCAACTGGGAGATATTTTTCTCAAGGCTGGTAAGGCGCGCTTTGCTCTCCGGCGTGGGATTGGGGCCGGCCACCTTGTCCGCTGCGTCGGAGATCTGCTTCATGATGGTGGCGGAGTTTTGCTGCACCATGCGCTCGGTGCGCAGCAGCGCGACCAACTGAGCCGCCTTGGCGCGACGGGATGCCTGATCGGCATGGGCGGCGAGGGGAAGGCAGAGGAAGAGGGTGAGAAGCAGAGCGAGACGATTCATACGAAGAGCAGTGGGCATGACGATCATTTTACTTGGTTTGAAATATGGTTGTGGAGCGGACATGGAGAGCTACCGCTGCGAATGAACGCAGTGCTGAGTACCTGCGCGTAGCGCGGCTGCTACAGGCAGTGCTTACCAGCCGCGGGTCTGCATTAGGTCTTGCTCGGGGATTGCGGCGGCGGCGAGGCCCTTCATGCTGCCGGTGACGGTTTCGGCGGCGTCGGCGACGATCTTGGCGTCGGCAAAATGCGTGGTGGCGATGACGATGGACTTGGCGCGGGAGACGGCTTCGGCGCGCTCTTCGGGATTGCGCGGAGTGCCGACATCTTTTGCGGTGCAGAGGCCGACGGCTGCGTCATCCTTGCTCCAGAGGGCGACATCGAGCGGGGTGGCGCGCTCCTTCATGAAGATGCCGGAGCCGACGAAGATGGATTCGGCACCGAGCTGCATCATGAGAGCGGCGTCGGCGGGCGTGGCGATGCCGCCGGCGGAGAAGTTGGGTACGGGGAGCGAGCCGGATTTTGCGACCATGCGGACGAGTTCGTAGGGCGCGCCGTGAACCTTGGCGGCGTTGTACAACTCCTGGTCGTCGAGGACGGTGAGGGCCTTGATCTCGCGCACGATCTGACGCATGTGCTGGACGGCGTGGACGACGTCGCCGGTGCCGGGTTCGCCCTTGGTGCGGATCATGGCTGCGCCCTCGGCGATGCGGCGGAGGGCTTCGCCCAGATTGCGCGCGCCGCAGACGAAGGGCGTGGTGAAGGCGTGCTTGTCGATGTGGTAGGTCTCGTCGGCGGGGGTGAGGACCTCGGACTCGTCGATGAAGTCGACGCCGAGATGCTGGAGGATTTGCGCTTCGGCGAAGTGGCCGATGCGCGCCTTGGCCATGACGGGGATGGTGACGGCGGCCATGATTTCGCGGATGAGCTTGGGATTGGCCATGCGGGCGACGCCGCCTTCGGCGCGGATCATGGCGGGAACGCGCTCCAGCGCCATGACTGAGATGGCCCCGGCCTCCTCGGCGATGCGGGCCTGCTCGACGTTCATCACGTCCATGATGACGCCGCCCTTGAGCATCTCGGCGAGGCCGAGCTTGAGGCGGAGGGCGGGCTCGCTGAAGGACGAGGAGCGATGCTGCCGCTGGGTGTGCTGTTTGGGGTGGTGTCTGCCATGTCGTTCTCCTTGATGTGTCGCAGATATTTAGATGCGCGGGGACTGGGCACGCGCGGAGTGCTGCGAATCTTCAGTTTAGCAGCTTGACGGGGCAGGCGAGAGCTATGCGTTGCAGAGGGCGAGGATTGCGGCGCCGAACTTCGCGGCTTTTTCGGGGCCGATGCCGGAGATGGATTGAAGCTGAACGAGAGATTTGGGGCGAAGCAGGACGATGCTGCGCAGGGCAGAGGAGCCGAGGACGAAGAACTGGGGAAGGCCGATGCGCTCGGCTTCAGACTTGCGCCATGCGCGGAGGTTTGCGTCGAGGAGCTGTTGGGCGGGAGTGAGGGAGACGGTGGGGTCGGGGGGTGGACTGGTGCGGGTGCGGTGGAAGCTGATTGTGTTTTCGCCGTAGTGCTCAATTGGTCTTGTTGGCTGTTTGACGGCTGCTGATGCTAGCGATGCTTGTGGCCGAGGCTGTTTGACTAGGGTTTGCGGTGGATTGTAATCCGCCGTGCATGTGATGAGGAGAGCTTTATAGAACGATGCAGGCAAATCGCCGCGTAGATTCGGCAGTTGATCCAGTTCCTCTCGAGTACGCGGACGAAAGTTGAGGATGTCATCAATAGCAGCTTCCGTTAGGAGTTCGGATTCACTGATATTGAGTTTCGCTGCCTGATTCTTCGCGAAGAGACGAAGGTCGTCTTCGAAATCGATCCTGCGGTTTGTGGCGTCGTTGTATTCGCGCGAACGCAGGCGAGATTTTTTGGAAAATTCTTTGATTGGCGTGAAATCTTTTGCAATTTGCTTTAGCCGTTTATTTAATTTTGTAGGCGATTCATCGATTGAGACAATCGGGCGGGAAAAATGCGGGGGTCCCTCCACTGCGCTGCGCTCCGGTCGGGATGACGGCTTCATTGCCGGGAGCGTCGGGGCGGGTGGTTCTGGGGAGAGTTGCGCGCGGCAGATGGCGATGATTGCTGCGCCGTAACGGTCGGATTTTTCTGGGCCTATGCCGGAGACGGTGAGGAGGTCGGAGATTGTCTGCGGATTGGCTAGGACGAGGTTGCGGAGGACAGCGTCGCCGAAGACGATGAAGGCTGGCTTGCCGGTCTTGGTGGCCTCGGATTTGCGCCATGCGCGGAGCTTGTCGTCGAGCTGCTGCTGCGTGGGAGTAAAGGCTGCGGTCGTCTGATCGCGCTCGGTCTTGCGTGCGACTTTGCTGGACTTCGACTTTTTAGACTTCGCGGAAGGCGCGCCGGGGGCGTTGGTGTCTGGGAGCAGGATGTCGGGGGCGTGGATATTGCCGGTAGAGACGGCCTCGCGGCCTTCGTAGGTGAGGGCAGCCTTCTTGTAGGTGATGACGTTGCCTTCGGCGTTGGTGAAGGTGTCGGCGGCGAGGGTGATGAGCGCGGCACGGTCAAGAGCGTCGAGGAGTGTGTCGAAGGTCTTGCGGTCATTGCCCGCAGGAGTGCCGCGAAGAGCGCCCTCGGCGAGAGCTGAGTAGAGCTTGCCGGTGGAGCGGGAGCGGTCATCCAGCTCTTGCAGGATGTACATGAGCTGGCGGAGGTCTTCCGGCGTGGGCGGACGGTAGGCGTGCGCGGTGGCGGTGGTGGGGGAGCAGAAGTCGCAGAGGCCACAGGGACGGTGCGCGTCGGCGGTGTCTCCGAAGTGGCGGATGATGGCGGTCATGCGGCACTGCTGGGTTTCGGCGAATGCGACCATGCGGTCGATCTGGGAGCGGCGGAAGGCGATCTGGGCCTCGTAGGCGGCGCGCCAGGATGCGGGCGATGCGGAGTCGGGCGCGGCGGCGAGTGCTGCATCCGCAAGACGCACGTTGCCGGCGAAGTCGATGGAGGCTGCGCCGTGGGCGATGAGTTTTTCGACGGACTTGTTGAAACTATCGAGGTCTATCTTGAGGCGCTGGGCGAGCGGTTCGGGCATGAGGAAGTCGGAGGTGAGGACGGCGGCGACTCGGGCGAGATCGGAGGCGGGTGGATAGTCGCGCTCAAGGAAGGACTCGTGAATCTTGCGATCGGCGTAGCTGTGGAGGAGGACGGAGCGGCTGGGGAGACCGTCGCGACCGGCGCGACCGATCTCCTGGTAGAAGGCTTCGACGGATGCGGGGAGCGCGGTGTGGACGATGGTGCGAACGTCGGCCTTGTCGATTCCCATTCCGAAGGCGATGGTGGCGACGACGACTTCGAGCGAGCCTGACTGGAAGGCGCGCTGCACACGCTCGCGGACGCTGGCGTCAAGGCCGGCGTGGTAGGCGGCGGCGGGGAAGTGGTGGGCCAGATCGGCGGCGAGAGCTTCCGCGTCGCGGCGCGAGGGGGTGTAGACGATGGCGGGGCGAGTGGCGGGCGAGCTGAGGAGTTTGACGGTGAACTCGTGGCGGCGGGGCTTTGACATCTCCACCACTTCGATAGCGAGGTTGGAGCGGCGGAAGCCGTGGATGAAGAGCGCGGGGTTGGCGAGGTGGAGCTGGGCGACGATGTCACTTTGTACGGTGGGCGTGGCGGTGGCGGTGAGGGCGAGGATGGGCGCGGGGCGAAGGGCGGGGAGGTGGTCGCCGAGGGTGCGGTAGTCGGGGCGAAAATCGTGGCCCCAGACGCTGATGCAGTGGGCCTCGTCGATGGCGACGAGGGTGGGCTTGCGGCGGGCAAGCATCTCGGGGAAACCGGGGACGCGCATGCGCTCGGGGGCGATGAAGAGGAAGTCGAGCGCGCCGGAGAGGTAGTCGCGGCAGGCGGTGCGGGCGTCGTCGCGTGAGAGGTTGGAGTGGATGCGGGCGACGCGCAGGCCGGCGGCGGAGAGCTTGGCAGCCTGGTCGTCCATGAGCGCGATGAGGGGCGAGACGACCAGCGCGGTGCCGGTGCGGGCGATGGCGGGAAGCTGGTAGCAGAGGGATTTGCCAGCGCCGGTGGGCATGACGAGCAGAGCGTCGCGGCCGTCGATGACGGCGCGGCAGACGGCCTCCTGATTGGCGCGGAAGGCGGAGAAGCCGAAGGTGGAGTGGAGGAGAGTGGTGAGATCGGTCATGCCGGTGGGATTAGTTTCGCATAGTGGATCGCTGAGAAAGGCGGTTCGCGACGGTTGCACATCCCATCCATCGCGATGAGGCAGCGATGGATGGGGCCCGGAACCCGGCTAGGCGGCGATCTTGAGGGGTTTGATTTTTTTGCGCTTGAGTTGGGAGGCCTGCCAGAAGTCGTAGGCGTTCTGCATCTTGAACCAGATGTCGGAGGACTGGCCGAAGGCTTGACCGATACGAATGGACATCTCGGGGGTGATTCCGGCTCGACAGTTGAGCACACGCGAAAGGTTGACGCGCGAAACGCCAAGATACGCCGCGAACGCGGTTATGGTGGTGGGGACGTTCTCAAGCGCTTCCTTGAGAATTCCTCCGGGATGTGGTGGGTCGTACATCTCCATGATTTGTCTCCTTGTGCGCAATGAACTTGCGTACATTGATCTCGTATTAGTGATAGTCCCTGTAGTCCACGAGGATTGCGTCCTTTCCCTCGAATCGGAAGGTCATCCGCCAGTTGCCATTCACCTTTACCGACCAGTGGCCTGCGAGTTCCCCATGAAGCGGGTGAAGGTTCCAGCCTGGTGTGTTCATATCATCCGGCTTAGTGACGATATTGAGCAGCAGAAGTTGTTCTTTCAGCTTGTGAGCGTGGATCGGTTGAATGCCAGCTTTCGACCCTGTTTGGAAGAACTTCTCCAATCCGGCGTGCTTGAAGGTACGGATCACTTTCTGATCGTAATGCGTAACGATACACTTTGCAACAGGATTCTGCGGCCTTTGAAACGGGGCATGGTGTGGTTTGGCAGCGACGGATTATGGCGGGTTGATGTATCGTTTTCGACGAGGGGAAACGAGCATGAATCGAACGGTGAAGTTTGCGGCGGTGATGGGTGCGGTGGTGGGGATGAGCGCGATGGCGGTCGCGCAGGCGGCGGGAAGTCAGGCGAAGGCTGCGGGTCTACAGACGAAGACGACTGCGGCGAAAGCTGTTGCGCAGGTGGGTGTGAAGGACGCTGCGGTTGCGAAAGCGCAGGCGGCGGTGTTGACGATCGATACGGGGAATGCGGTGGCGAAGGTGAGCCCGACGCTGTATGGGTTGATGACGGAGGAGATCAACTACTCGTACGAGGGCGGGCTGTATGGGGAGCTGGTGCAGAATCGGACGTTCCGTTCGGACTGGTCCGGGATCAATGAGTGGATCGTCACGCCTTACGGTTCGGCTCGCGGTTCCGTGGCGATGGACAAAACGACGGGGCCGAGCGTGGCGTTGCCTACGAGCTTGAAGGTGACGGTGGAAGAGGCCAATGCGGCGAACGCCTATGGGCTGCGTAATGGCGGGTGGTGGGGCGTTCCGGTGCGGGCGAATACGACGTATACAGGATCGGTGTGGGCGAAGGGCGACGCGGCAGCGGGCCTGCGGGTGAGCCTGGTTGCGAACGAGACGCGCACTGTGCTGGCGAGCACTGTGCTGTCGGCGGTCTCGGGCGATTGGAAGCAGTTGAGCTTCAGTATGAGGACGGGCGCCGGGGTGAAGGCCTCGGCGGACAACTCGATTGTGGTGAGCGTGGAGCATCCGGGAACGGTGTGGCTACAGCAGGTCTCGGTGTTTCCGCCGACGTACAAGGGGCGCGCGAACGGGAATCGCGTGGACCTGATGGAGCTGCTGGCTGGAATGCATCCGGCGTTCCTGCGCTTTCCTGGCGGAAATTATCTGGAGGGGCAGACGATTGCCGACCGCTTCAACTGGAAGAAGACGATTGGGCCGCTGGTAGACAGGCCGGGACATGCGAGCCCGTGGCGATACCACTCGACCGACGGGATGGGGCTGCTGGAGTTTCTGGAGTGGTGCGAGGACCTGAAGATGCAGCCGGTGCTGGCGGTGTATGCGGGCTACTCGCTGGGCGGAGAGCATGTGACACCGGGGTCAGACCTGGAGCCGTATGTGCAGGATGCGCTGGATGAGATTGAGTATGTAACGGGGGACGTTACAACCAATTGGGGCGCGGAGCGGGCGAAGGATGGACACGCGGCGGCGTTTCCGCTGACGTATGTGGAGATTGGGAATGAGGACTTTGGCGACCGTTCGGGAAGCTATAACACGCGCTACGCGCAGTTCTATAACGCGATCAAGAAGCAGTATCCCTCGCTGCAGATCATTGCCACGACGAAGGTGACAGGGATGACGCCGGACGTGCAGGACGACCACTATTACAAGCGGGCGGAGGAGTTCTTCAAGGACGTGCATCACTATGACAATGCGCCGCGCACGGGGCCGAAGATCTTTGTCGGGGAGTGGGCGACGCGCGAGGGAATGCCGACGACGAACTTTGGCGCGGCGCTGGGCGACGCGGCGTGGATGACAGGAATGGAGCGGAACAGCGACCTGATCGCGATTGCAAGCTATGCGCCACTGCTGGTGAATGTGAACCCGAACGGGATGCAGTGGCAGTCGAATTTGATTGGGTACGACGCGCTGACGAGCTACGGCAGCCCGAGCTACTACGCGCAGGCGATGTTTGCGAGCCACATTGGGACGGAGATTGTGGCGGCGGAGCTGGAGGGCGCGGGCGACCGGCTGTTCTATTCCGTGACGAAGGACGCGGCGAAGGGGATTGTTTATCTGAAGCTGGTGAATGCCTCGTCGGCGGCGCAGAAGCTGAAGATTACACTGGACGGCGCGAAGTCGGTGAAGGCGACGGCGAAGCTGGTGCGGCTGAGCGCGGGATCGACCGCGGCGACGAACACGATCAACGATCCGAAGCGGGTTGTGCCGGTGGAGAGTACGGTGACGGGTGTGGCGAAGACGTTTACGCGGACGGTGCCGGGGTACTCGATTGAGGTGTACGAGATTGGGGTGCAGTAGGCGGCGGAAGGTTGAAGTTGAGTCCCATCCATTCCACAAAGGACGTTGAATGGATGGGGCAGCCGAAGAAATGCGGGGATTCTTCGCTGCGCTCAGAATGACAATTCATTCATCCAAGAATGACAATTCATTTTTGACTACAACACTTCTGAAGATGCTTCAGTAACCGGGGTGCAGTTATTTGGTGGGGGTCATGTAGCGGGTGGCGAAGGTGAGGAAGGTGGCGAAGTTGGGCTGGGGGTTGTGGCCGTAGGGGTGCTGGCGGAAGGCGAGGTCGCCGGCGACGAGCGCGGTGCCGACCGCGGGGAAGGAAGCGCCTGCGACGGGGGAACTTCCGATGGGGCCGGAGTCGTCGGAGAGGGGCTTTTTGCCGAGGAGCTTGTAGATGGGGCCTGCGGCGAACTCGGCGATGTAGGTGCCTCGGACGTCGGCCCAGCCGTCTCCGCCATCGAGGGTGCCACCGCCGATGAAGACGGGGCGGGGGGCGCAGAGGGCGATGAGCTCGTGCATGTCGACGGGCATGTCTGCGGGGGTGACGAGGGTGGGCGAGAGCTCGGCGTAGCGGATGTAGTTGCCGGCCATCCAGTGGGCCTCGCCACCGGCGGCGATGTTTTCAAGCTGCTCGCCGAAGCGGCGGCGGGCGAGGGATGCGCCGCCCGCGCCGGATGAGTTGATGTAGGCGACGGTGAAGCGCGGTTCGTAGGCCATGGCGACCAGGGCGGTCTTGCCGAAGCGCGAGTGGCCCTCGACGGCGATGTGGTGCGCGTCGACTGCGGGGTCGGTCTGAAGGTAGTCCATCAGGCGCGAGGAGCCCCAGGCCCAGGCGCGGAGAGCGCCCCAGTCGTCGGGCTTGCGGAACTGGCCGTGATTGCAGAGGCCGATGATTCCCTGGGTGAGGCCGCCGCCGTTGTCTGCCTGGAAGCTGGTGGGGTAGAAGAGCGCGAAGCCCCAGCCCTTGGCGAGGGTCTGCTGCTTGGGTGAGGGGCCGGCGGGGGCGGCGCTGCTGCCGCTTCGTGCAGGTGCAGACGCGGAGGCTGCGGCGGGCGGAGTGGGGCGAGCGGGGCGCGGCGGCAGGGGCGGAGAGCCGAGCGGACGGTCGAAGGAGATTTCGACGACGACGGGGACGGGGCCGCGCGCGGCGGCGGGAAGGATGAGGTCGGCCATGATGTCGACGGTGAGGGCCGGGTAGGCGGAGTTGTCGACGTGGCCGACGAGGCGCTTGGTGACGGTGGGGATTCCATTCTCGGAGCCGGGTGTGGTGGAGATGACCTCCCAGCGGACGGCGGGGACGTTGGCGGGAACGCGGCCAAGGACCTCACGGTCGAAGAGTTCGACCAGCTCGGGGCGGCGCTTGGTGGTCCAGACTTTGGCGGAGGTAACGGGCTTGCCGTTGTTCAGCAGGAGCGGGTTGGGCAGGTTGGGCCAGGGATTGGACTTGGATTCGTCCCAGTTGACGGGATTGGGGCCAGCGCCGTTCTGCGCGACGCCGGGACGCAGCGCGGTGATGTGGAGTAGGTCCATCATGTGCTGGTGGTCTTGCGCGGCAGAAGGGGGGCCGGCGGGGAGTGCGGCGGGTTGCGGCGTAGCGGGCTGTGCGGGCTGAGGCGCGGGGGATTGGGCGAGTGCCGGCGAGAGCAGGAGGGCGAGCGAGAGAGTGAGGGATTGGGCGCGCATGAGGTCGCAGAAACGATAGCAGATTTGTAGCGGGGTTGGCATTGGAGGCGCTACGCGGGAATGCCCCATTTGTCGCATGGTTCGCGAGGGATGGGGCATTCGGCAAATACGGGGATTCTTCGCTGCGCTCAGAATGACAAACAAAAAGCTAATTACCAACGTCAGGCTGCGGTGAGGGCGAGGCCGGCGGATTTTTCTTCGCCGTCGTCGGGGCCGTCGGGGGAGATGGTGCGGTAGAAGAGCTGGTTGTTCTCCATGTAGACCTCGAGGAAGGCGGGGCGCTGCATGATGCCGCCGGCGATGAGGGCCTCGGAGAGCGGGTCTTCGACGAATCGCTGTAATGCTCTGCGTAAAGGACGCGCGCCGTAGGTGCGCTCGGAGGCGGTCTTGTCGATGATCCACTGCTTGGCGCTGTCGGTGACAGAGAGCGTGATGGCCTTGTGGACGAGGTTGGCGTTCATCTGCTGCACCAGCAGCTCCATGATCTGCAAGAGGTCGGTGTTGGTGAGCGAGGTGAAGATGATGACCTCGTCGAGGCGGTTGAGGAACTCCGGGTTGAAGGTGCGCTTGACCTCGCCCCTGACCAGTTCCTCCATCTTGTCGAGGACCATGTTCTCGTTGCTGCTCTGGAAGCCGAGGCCTTCGCGTTTTTGAAGGTGCTTGGCTCCGATGTTGGAGGTCATGACAATGATGGTGTTCTTGAAGTCCACGGTGTTGCCCAGGCCGTCGGTGAGCTGGCCGTCCTCGAAGACCTGAAGGAGCAGGTTGAAGATGTCGGGGTGGGCCTTTTCGATCTCGTCGAGCAGGACGACGGAGTAGGGCGAACGCTTGACGCGCTCGGTGAGCTGGCCTCCCTCCTCGTAGCCGACGTATCCCGGAGGCGAGCCTATGAGCTTGGAGACGGAGTGCTTCTCCATGAACTCCGACATGTCGAAGCGGATGAGGGATTTTTCCGAGCCGAAGAGGAAGTGCGCGAGGGTGCGCGCCATCTCGGTTTTGCCGACGCCGGTGGGGCCGAGGAAGAGGAAGCTGCCGATGGGGCGCGCGGGGTTCTTGAGCCCAGCGCGCGAACGGCGGATGGCGCGAGCGAGGGCAGAGATTGCCTTGTCCTGCGAGATGACGCGCTTGTGCAGCTCCTCCTCGACGCGCAGGAGCTTCTGCGTCTCTTCTTCTTTGATGGATGTGATGGGCACGCCGGTCCAGCGGCTGACGACGTCCTCGATATCCTCGCGGGTGACGACGCCGGCGGAGGAGTCGTCGAGGTGGTACTTGTCGCGCAGAGTGCGCAGGTTCTCTCGCTCCTTGCGCTCCTCGTCGGAGTAGAAGCGGGCTTTTTCGAACTCGTGATTCGCGATGGCGTTCTCCATGCGATGCACGATGAATTTGATGCGCTTCTGGACTTCGGTGAGTTCTTCGGGGAGGGAGGTCTGGCGCAGCTTGACGCGCGCGCCTGCCTCGTCGATGAGGTCGATCGCCTTGTCCGGCAGGAAGCGGTCCGGGATGTAGCGGCTGGAGTGGGTGACGGAGAACGTAACCGCGTCGTCGGTGTATGAGACGGCGTGAAACTTCTCGTACTTCTCCTTGATGCCCTGGATAATTTTGATAGCGTCTTCTTCGTTGGGAGGCGGGACCTTGACGGCCTGGAAGCGGCGCTCGAGCGAACGGTCCTTCTCGATGGACTTGCGATACTCGGCGGGCGTAGTGGCGCCGATGCACTGGACCTCGCCGCGGCTGAGGGCGGGCTTGAGGATGTTGGCGGCGTCGAGCGAACCCTCGGCCGAGCCGGCGCCGACCAGGGTGTGCAGCTCGTCGATGAAGACGATGCAGTTCTGGTTCTCCATCAGCTCCTTCATGATGGTCTTTAGGCGCTCCTCAAACTGTCCGCGATACTTTGTGCCGGCGACGATGAGCGAGAGATCGAGCGCGAGGATGCGTTTGTCTGCGAGGAAGCTGGGGACATCGCCGTCGGCGATCTTCTGCGCGAGGCCCTCGACGATGGCCGTCTTGCCTACGCCGGGTTCACCGATGAGGACGGGATTGTTTTTTGTACGGCGGCAGAGGATCTGGATGACACGTTCGACCTCGGCGTCGCGGCCGACCAGCGGATCGAGCTGTTGGTCGATGGCGTTCTGGGTGAGGTCGCGGGAGAACTCGGCGAGCAGGCTCTGCTCGTTGCGTTGGCTGCTCTTGCTGCTGCCTTGTTGCACGGGGGCTTTTTCCTGCGTGGTGCGCTGCAACTCTTCGCGGATGGCGGGCAGGCGCAGGCCACGCTCGGTGAGGATCTCAGCGGCGAAGCACTTCTCTTCGCGCAGCAGGCCGAGCAAGAGGTGTTCGGTGCCGATGTGCTTGTGGGAGAGGCGTTCGGCTTCTTCGGCGGCGTAGGCGAGGACGCGCTTGCACTCGTTGGAGAGCGGCAGGTCGACCGAGGTGGAGACCTTCTCGCGGATGGTGGTGTGGCCCTCGATCTGCTTGCGGATGGATTCGACGGATGCGTGCGAACGCAGGAAGCGGTTGGTGAGCGCCTTGTCCTCGCGCAGCAGGCCGAGCAGCAGGTGCTCGGTCTCGATGTACGGCGAGCCGAACTGGCTGGCCTCGTAGCGGGCAAAGAAGATAACTCGTCGCGCCTTCTCGGTATAGCGTTCGAACATATTTCCCCTTCAAGCCGACCTCCGCACCCGCCCGCAGGCCAGATGCAGCGCCATTGATCGAACCTGCCTCCGCGCCTCGTGCTTGCGAAGACCTTACAGGACGCCCCCGACTGGACGAATCCAGATAAGGAACTCCCATCCCATACCTACCAGTGTAGCCGTTACGCAAAAGATGCGTAATCACTCGAAAGTTCTGATTAACGTACCACCTTTTGCTGCCTGCCGTTTAGATGCACGAGATGTAGCGTTGGCACCAAACTCCGTGAAGCGAAGATGGGCGGGCGCAGCTAGCAGGGGGAAGCTGTTGCAGATGGCCATCGCGCAGGCGGAGGACGCGGCCGCAACGCGCGGCGAAGTCGAGATTGTGGGTGACGAGGACGCTGGTGAGTCGATGCTCGCGGTGCAGCTTTTGGATCAGGGAGAAGACGGCCTCGGCGGTTTTGCCGTCGAGGTCGCCGGTTGGTTCGTCGGCGAGGAGAAGCCGGGGGCCGGTGACGAGGGCGCGGGCGAGGCTGACGCGCTGCTGCTCTCCGCCGCTGAGTTCGCCGGAGCGATGGCTCGGCGCGAGCGGCGAGGCCGACCTCGTTGAGCCAGAGGCTGGCTTGCTGAAGAGCTTCGGGGCGACGGAGGCCGCGAGCAAGAAGAGGCATAGCGACGTTCTCCAGCGCGGTGAACTCCGGCAGGAGATAGTGAAACTGCCAGACGTAGCCCACGTCGCGGTTGCGGAACTCGGCGGATTGGCGCGGGTTGAGCTGGCTGAGATTAGTGTCGGCGAGCCAGACCTCGCCCGCCGTGGGGCGGTCGAGCGCGGCGAGGAGATGGAGCAAGGAACTCTTGCCGGTGCCGCTCTCGCCGACGATGGCGACCATCTCGCCGGATGCGATGGAGAAGTCGAGGTTGCGGAAGAGAACGACTTCGCCGGACGAGCTAGTGTTCTCGCTGGCAGAGGCTATTGCCGGATAGATTTTGGTCAGGCCGACTGCGCGTAGAAGGGCTGGCGCACTGTGCGTGGCGAGCGGATCGACCTTTTGAACGGAGAGGTCACTCATAGCGCAGGGCCTCGGCGGGGAGGACTTTGGCGGCGCTGCTGCTGGGGTAGAGGGTGGCGAGGAGGCTGACGCCGAGGGAGACGGCGGCGACGATGAGCGCGTCGATGAGGCGCGGGGCAAAGGGCAGGTAGTCGATGGAGTAGACCGAGGCGTCGAGGTGGATGAAGCGATAGTGGCCGCCCAGCCAACTGAGGCCGAAGCCGAGGACGAGGCCGAGCGCGGTGCCGATCAGCGAGATGAGAAGGCCCTGCAGGAGGAAGATGCGGCGGACCTGATCGACGCGGACGCCGAAGCTCATCAGGACGGCGATGTCGCGGGTTTTCTCCATCACCATCATGGTGAGGGCGATGAGGATGTTGAGCGCGGCGACGCAGACGATGAGCGCGAGGATGATGAAGGTGACGATCTGCTCGAGGCGGAGGGCGCGGAAGAGTTCTCGGTTCTGCTCCATCCAGTTGGTGGATTCGTAGCCGGGACCGGCGGCGGACTCGATCTGGCGGGCGATGGAGCCGGCGCGGTACATGTCGTCCACCTTGAAGCTGATGGCGGAGATGAGGTCGGGCTCGGAGAAGAGACGCTGCGCGTCGGCGAGTCGGATGAAGGCGTAGCTGGAATCGTACTGGTAGAAGCCGGAGTTGAAGACACCGGCGACCGTGTAGCGCTGGTACTTGGGGACGAGGCCGAGCGGGGTAAGCTCTCCCTGCGGACTGGTGACGAGGATGGTGTCGCCGACTTCGGCACCGATGGTCTGGGCGAGGTCCTGGCCGATGACGATGGGAGGGACGGATTGCGCGGCCGCTGCGTCGCTGGCGGCGGGCTGCGGATTTAGCGGCTCCGCGCTGCCTTGCTGGATGGATTGCAGGAGGTCGGAGACGGTGCGCTGGTCGGCTGGGACGATGCCGTCGATGAGCGCGCCGGCGCTCTTGGCGTTGCGCGAGATGAGGACTTCTTCGTAGAGGCCGGGAGCGGCGGCGGTGACGTGAGGCAGAGCGCGCAGGCGCGAGAGCAGAGGACGCCAGTCGCGGATGCCGTCGCCGGAGACGCGCATCAGCAGGACGTGCGCAGTGGAACCGACGAGGCGATGCTGCAGGTCGCGGCGCATTCCGTTGGTGATGGCCAGCGCAATGATGAGCGATGCCACGCCCGCGGCGACTCCGATGACGGAGATCGCGGTGATGACGCCGACCACGGCCTGTCGCCGCTTGGCCCGCAGATACCGCGTCGCAATGAAGAGTTCAAATCGCATCCGTACCTAAGCGTACTATCAAGCCGCGATGAGATGCATCAATGGATGAGTCAGATGCAAGGAGTTGCCGATGCAAAGAAAAGAGGCGGGGCCGAAGCCTTACCCCACTTTCTGCCCGTGACCCATATTTCTTAACACATTGAGCGAAATACGGGGATTACTCCCCTTCGGCAATCTCAGGGGCGGGATGGCAATTCATTTATCTCTACACGAATTCTGAGAGAGCTTTTTAAAGTCATACCATTTACAGCAGGGACTCATGCTGGGGTAATGGAGTCGTTACTGCGCACTTAGTTAGTATTGTGGCAAGGACGATTGTGCAGGATTGCTTCCCCGAATGGTGCATCATAGAGAGGCTTATGGAAGAGCCGGAATCAAAGCTGGACGAACGCGGCGCAGCGGGCGGAGGCAATCAACCGCGGGAAGGCGCGCCCGCGGAGGCGGAGCCGAGCGAGCAGGAAGGGCTGAACGCCGAGGAAGCTGCCGAGGCGCAGGAGACGGTGCAGGAGTTCATGGCCGTGGCCGCGCAGCAGAATGTGGCGGCTGGCGAGGCCGTGCCGGAGCGGCGCAACCATCCTGGGCCGTACATTGCGTTCGATCATGTCTCCATTTCTTTTGATGAGCTGGTGGTGCTGGACGACGTGAGCTTCTCCGTTCTGCCCGGCGAGACGCTGTGCATTCTGGGACGCTCCGGCGTGGGGAAGTCTGTTGCGTTGAAGATCCTGATGGGCTTCCTGAAGCCGGACACGGGGCGCGTTCTGGTGGCTGGCGAGGACATCTCGCACTTCAGTGAACGCGAGCTGCAGGCGGTACGGCGCAAGGTGACCATGGTCTTTCAGAACGGAGCACTGTTCGATTCGATCAGTGTGGGGGAGAATGTGGCGTTCCCGCTGCGCGAGCGGGGCGACATGGCCGAGGAGCAAATTCAGCAGATTGTGCGTGGGATGCTGGAGATGGTTGGCGTGGCGGGGATGGAGGAGATGCTGCCGAGCGATCTCTCGACCGGGATGAAGCGCTCGGTGGCCATTGCGCGCGCGCTGGCCAGCCAGCCCGAGGCCATCCTATATGACGAACCGACCACGATGGTGGACCCGCTGATGGGGCATCTGCTGGGCGAGTTGATTGAACGCCTCAAGACACAACTGCATTTGACCAGCATCGTGGTGACCCATGACATGCGCTTTGCGAGCAAGCTGGCCGACCGGATTGTCTTTCTCCATCAAGGGAAGGCGCGCTTCTTCGGCACGGTGGAAGAGATGGATAGAAGCGACGACCCCGTACTTAAGGAATTTCTAACTCTAGACGAGCTTGTTCTGCCCGTATAGGGATACAACTTCCGAGCCATGGTTTACCGGAAATTGATGCAATTGCGGTTGATTTCTCTTTTTGTTTTCAGTATGATGAGAAGAATAAGGATGATGCGCGGGGGCCTTGGCGTATTACTCCGATGTAGCAAGATAGGACATAGATTTGTGTTTAAAAATGTCCTACCCAGAGAGTAGGGTGAACATTAGCATTTTGTAAGCTGAGTTGGGCCTATTGGCATGGGATGCTTCTGACGCGCGAAGTTGAGCGTCGTTGGGGTGAGAGGCAATTGGCTATGGCAACACCTGATTATTTGAACCAGGCAGTTCTTCCAGGACGGAGTTGGACAGAGACTGATGGAAGTTCATCAGTGCGCGCAGGGGCGTTTCATCGTCCCTCGGTCAACAGCCTGATCTGGGCTGTGCTCGACTTTGCGACCGTGGCGATCGCCATGCTGGTTGCACTGCGTGTTCGCGACACAGTGCCCGGCGGGATGCATATCATCTGGCAGCCTGCATACCTGCTGCATGTTGCGTCGGGGTACATGCTTGGTTTTATCGGATGGTATGGTGTGCTGCTTATTGTGATCGCGCGATCCTACGGACTGTACGAACCCATTTTGGAACGCAGCGGCCTGCACGAGCAGCGTCTGGCGGTGCAGGCGTCGCTGACCTCCGGGCTTCTGCTGTGCGGCTCGCTGTATTTGGCGCGCGCCGTGGTGGTCTCGCGGATCGTTGTCGTGCTGACGGTGATCTTCACTACGGTTCTTCTTTGTATACGGCGCGCCATATGGCGCTCGATGGTATACCGGCGCTATCGCGAGGGTCTGGAGACACGCAATGTACTGATCGTCGGCTCGGGCCGCGTCGCCCACGCGCTACGCAACCATCTGGAGAGCCTGCGCCACCTCGGGTTCCGCTTTAAGGGTTTTGTTTCGCTCAGCGGGCAGGAGGCTGAATCCGGCGATGCGGACGTGATCGGCGACGTGCGCAACTGCCTTTCGCTGGCCCGCTCGCTATTTGTCGACGAGATATTCTTCTCTGAGCCCGCGGAGAAACAACTGGTGATCGGCATTGTGGAAGAGGCGCGCGGGTACGGCATCGACGTGCGCGTTGTGCCCGACCTCTACGACGGCCTGGCATGGGCCGCGCCGGTGGAGTACATTGGACAGTTTCCCACCATTCCGCTGCATCGGCGCGCCCTTCCCGTGGGAGCCTACCTGCTTAAGCGCGCGTTCGACGTGATGGGCGCCGCCTTCGCCATGCTGCTGGGCTGGCCGTTTATGCTACTTTTGATGGGCGCCATCAGGCTCGATTCCAAGGGGCCCATCTTCTACCGCGCGCAACGGATTGGACGCAAGGGGCGAACCTTCACCTGCTACAAGTTCCGTACCATGTGCGTCGGAGCGGACAAGCTACAGGGAGAGCTGGTCCACAAGAACGAGCGCGACGGCATCCTCTTCAAGATCGCCGACGATCCCCGCATCACGCGTGTCGGGCGCTTTCTGCGCAAGTATTCGCTGGACGAACTGCCGCAGTTCTACAACGTGCTGCGCAGCGAGATGAGCCTGGTGGGCCCGCGGCCGCCGGTGGGCTCCGAGGTGGAGCAGTACGACCTGTCACACCTGCGGCGGCTTGAGGTGTTGCCCGGAATGACCGGCCTGTGGCAGGTTGAGGCGCGGCAGGACCCCTCGTTCGACAGCTACATCTCACTGGACACCGCGTACGTCGAGAACTGGAGCCTGTTTCTCGACCTGAAGATCCTGGTGCGCACCGTCGGCGTCGTCCTGAGCGGCACCGGCACATAAAGTCAGTGGACAGCTAACAGTGGTCAGTGGTCAGTTATGAGTAAACTAATAACTGCTGGCAGTCGCATGTATTGCATCCCACTTACAACTGACCACTCACAACTGCCTTATGAAGATTGCTCTTGCACAGATCAACCCGACCGTCGGGGACTTTGCCGGAAACGCGCGGCTGGTTCTCGACTTCGCGGCGCGCGCCGGGGAGGCTGGCGCGGAGCTGGCGGTATTTCCCGAACTCTGCGTCTGCGGATACCCTCCGGCCGACCTACTGGAGAAACGGTCATTTCTGGAACGCGCGCGCGAGGCGCTGGATGAGATTGCGGGCCACACCACCAGTGGGCCGGCGATATTATGCGGCGCGGTTCTCGCCACAGGTCCGGTGGATGGCAGGCCGTACGAAGGCAAGCATGCGCGCAATGTTGCCGCTCTGCTTACGGATGGCCGGGTCAGCTTTGTGCAGCAAAAGATGTTGCTGCCGTTTTATGACATCTTCGACGAGCAGCGCTACTTTGAGCCTGCCACGGAGCAGACCCTGACCGTGCTGCATGGGCGGCCTCTGGCTATCACCATCTGCGAGGACGCGTGGAACGACAAGGTTTTCTGGGAACGACGCCTCTACCCGGTGGACCCGATCGACGAGTTGATGCATCAGTGGCGCATGCTGCCCGATCCGCTGGCCGTACATCCGCGCCTGGTGCTGAACATCTCGGCATCTCCCTTCTGGTGCGGCAAGCCGCTGCTGCGGCGCAATATGCTCTCCGTGCTGGCTCGCCGGCACAACGCGATTGTGGCGATGGTGAACCAGGTTGGGGGAAACGACTCGCTGGTCTTCGACGGATCGTCAATTGTGATTGCACCCAATGGCGAGGTTGTGGCGCAGGCCGCATCCTTCCGCGAAGACCTGATTGTCTTCGATACGGACGACCTGCAGCCGATGGAAACGAAGCTGGCGCCGACCGAAGCCACCTCTGTTTCCGTTTCCAATCCTGGAGCAGGCGACACGGCAGACACATGGAAAGCTCTTGTGCTGGGCACGCGCGACTACGTGCGCAAGTGCGGATTTTCGAAGGCGCTGGTGGGACTCTCGGGGGGCATCGACTCAGCGCTGGTGGCGGCCATCGCTGTAGAGGCGCTGGGCGCGGAGAATGTTCTTGGCGTGGGAATGCCCAGCGAGTTTTCTTCGACCGGCTCGATCGACGACGCGCGCGCACTGACGGTGAACCTGGGCATCCGCTACGAGCTGGTCGCCATCCACGATGTGTTTACGCAATATCAGAGAACGCTGGAGCCGTTGTTCGCTGGAACGCCGTTTGGACTAGCGGAAGAGAACCTGCAGTCGCGCATTCGCGGCGCGCTGCTGATGGCGCTGTCGAACAAGTTTGGCTCGCTGGTGCTGACCACCGGCAACAAGAGCGAGATGTCTACCGGCTACTGCACGCTGTATGGAGACATGGTGGGCGCGCTGGCTGTGATCGGCGACGTCTTTAAGACGCGGGTGTACGCGCTGAGCCGCTACGCCAACCGCGAACGGGAGGTGATTCCGCGGGCAACGATCGAAAAACCGCCCTCGGCTGAACTTCGTCCCGGACAGCGCGACACCGACTCGCTGCCGCCGTACGAGGTCCTCGACCCGATTCTGGAGGCCTATGTGGAGCGCTACGCTTCCGTCGAGCAGATTGTCGCCGAGATGGAAACCGCCGGTCACCCGGTGGATCTCGCGCTTGTCCGCCGCGTTCTTCAGCTTGTCGAGCGCAGCGAGTACAAGCGCCAGCAGGCTGCGCCTGTGCTCAAAGTGACGCCAAAGTCCTTCGGCAACGGGCGGCGCTTTCCCATCGCGGTGAAGGTTGAACTGTAACCTGCAAAGTCGAAGCGCCGACAAAGGGTAAGCCGGAACAGGCGTGCATTTCATCCATAAGGGCTGTTCCCGGTAAAATGATCAGGAACCGCACAAAGAACATGCAACCCCAGAAGAAGGAAACCACATTGAAGAGCACCGATTCAGCTTTGCAGTCAGTTCCGGGTTGGATTCCGGTAGCAGCGCTCACCATCATTCTCAGCCTGAGCACGGCCGTCGCATTTGCCCAGGCCGCACCTGCCAATCCAGTGCAACCGAAGCCAGCGGCCGCGCCCTCCGCTCCCGCCGCGCAGGCGCCGTACCTTGCCCCGCCCACAGTGCCAATTGTGAATGCCGTGCCGGTCGATCCGCTGCCTCCGGCAGACCCGAGGAACTTTACCGTCGCATCGCCTACCAAGGAGACGGTGAACGCCTTCCTCAACCAGGTGTGGGGTTACGATACCAACCGAGTGTGGCGCGTGATGGCCATCTCGCAAACAGTCGCGCCCAAAATCACCAAGGTGATCGTCTATGTCACGAGCAAGTCACCCGACGCAAAGCCCCAGGTCGCGATCTTCTACGTTACACCGGACGGCAATTACGTCATTGAGGGCGCAAGCCTGGTCTACTTCAGCGCAACTCCGTACGCCCCCACTCGGGATCTGCTCAAGGAAAAAGCCACCGGAGCTGCACGCGGCGGTGCCAGCAAGGATCTTATGCTGGTGGAGTTCGCCGACCTGCAGTGCCCGTACTGCAAGACGGCGCAGACGACGATGGACCAGATCGTCAAGGACTTTCCGGCCGCGCGCGTTGTCTTCCAGCAATTTCCGCTGGTAGATATTCATTCCTCCGCCTTCAAGGCTGCGGCTTACGGCGTCTGCGCGCAGAAGCAGTCGGACGATGCCTTCTTCAAGTACGCGGCGGGGGTCTTCGACACGCAGCAAGCGCTGGCGCCAACCACGGAAGACACGCTGCTGCGGGCCGCGGCCCAGCGCGCCGGACTCGACGGGGACGCCATCGTCACCTGCGCCAACACGCAGGCCACCAAAGACATCGTCAACGCCGACATCAAGCTGGCCGTAGACGCTGGGATCGAACATACTCCCACGCTGGTGGTTAACGGACGCGCGATCCCACTCGACCTTCCCTATGACTTGATCAAGCAGATCATCGTCTTCCAGTCCAAACTGGACGGGGTTGCCACCGGAGCCTCCGCCGATATTCTGGCACCCACACCGCCAGCGCCGCCTGCGCTGAACACGCTCCCCAAATAGAGCGACACGGTACGCGCGGACACCGCGTTTCCGGGTCGCATCGATGTCAGGGCCGCTCACGGAAGATTGTGGGCGGCTTCGTTCATGCAGCCAACGACACGATCTTGCGGCGTGGAGTGGGTAAGACGCTGTCGTTCACGCGTTGGCGGAGTTCCGTCAGCGAATGCGCGAACTGACGCGTCTTGCGCAACCGTTTGAAAGCTAAGCCGGTATTTGCTGTTGGAGTGGCTGCGGGGCCCTCGCAGGACCGACTTGCATTGTTGTGCTTCTGGGACTTGGCTGTGCCGGGCATATCGTTGTGCGCGGGCCTGCCCTGCCTGTGCGGCTTTTTCCCATCTCGGAACGGAGTTTTCCGGGGACTAAAGTGAGCCGTGTCACTCGTCGAACTCATGTTTTTCCCATTCCATCCGATAGAAATAAAGCTGGCATCAACTGTGAGTGGTTGGATGACACTCGCGGACTCGGGGCCTATATGCAGCACCACAGGAGAAAGATCAATATGAAGAACATCAAACATGTGTTTGCCTCCTTCGTGAAGGATGAGTCGGGTCAGGACCTGATTGAATACGCGTTGGTTGCGGGTTTGATCGGACTGGGCGCGGTTGTAGCCATGACCGGACTCTCCGGCAAGATCAGCACCGCCTTCAACACGGTCGGCAACAACCTCTCCAACGCCATTTAGTGAAGACACTAGCAATGAGCCACGGGGACGCTGGAAGTGGAGATCGCGAGCGGTGACACGGCACGATGCGACGTGCCGCGTCAGCGTCCGCCGCCAACATTGGCCAACGCCGGTTTGTTCCGGGGCTGTCCATTCTCCTCACACGGCATCGCGACCTGATTTGCAAGACACGCACTGGTGTTTCCCATGGATATTCCTGATCAGCAACTGATGTTTCTCGGAGGATCTCTGCTGTGCGCCGGTATCGGCTCAGTCACTGACGTCCGTGAGCGCAGGATCCCAAACTACGTTACAGGCACAGCTGCCGTTGCCGGCCTCATGCTGCACGCGATCTTCGGCGGCTGGCGTGGACTGGGAGATTCAGCGCTTGCCGGAGTGATTGCCGGCGGCATCTTCCTGATATTTTATCTGGCTGGAGGCATGGGCGCGGGCGATGTGAAGCTGATGGCCGCGGTTGGATGCTTTGCCGGGCTGCCCGCGCTGGCTCTGGTGGTGATCTCAACCGCCATAGCGGGCGGTGTGTTTGCGCTTGCCGTCAGCATCTACCACGGGCGGCTGCACGAGACGCTGCGCAACGTGGTGAATCTGCTTCAGCATCATGGGCGGCAGGGCCTGAAGGCCCACCCGGATTTGAACCTGAGCAATGCGCGCACAGTTCGCCTGCCTTTTGCGCTGCCCATTGCGGCGGGATGTTTGTACACTCTCTGCACCCTGGCGTGGGAGGCGCGGCCATGAACACAAAGCGCATCCTGATAGCCCTTACTCTATCTCTGTTTGTCTCCGGCCTGTGTACATGGCTTGTACTTTCAGAAAATTGACCGCGACACCCACAGTGCAGAAGCAGCCGGACGTAATATCTCTGCGGCACCGTCTCATGCGCTGCCCGCGGGCGAAGTTCTGAAGGCCAAAGGCAGCGAATCTTGTGACGTGGCCGGGCAGCGAAAACTCATCGAGGGAGCGTTTTGGCAGAGGGCTGGAGTGGCTTGGCCGCGAGGTTCTCTTTCCGCTGGCCAAAGACCAGCCCATTCTGGACAGCGACCTATCTGCCGCAGGAGCCGGCACCGGCCTTGCCAGCAAGATTCCGGACGGCATGCGCGCCATTGCGCTGCACTCCGACGAGGTGGTTGGGGTTGCGGGATTGTCTGGTTCCCGGCTGGCATCTCGACGTGCTGGTGACCTACCACTCCAATATTTCGCCAGAGCCTGTGACGGCGACCGTTCTGCAGAACACGGTCGTACTCACCATTGGTCACCAGATTGAACCAGAATCCGTCAGGCAAGACATCGGACGTAACCGTGGTGACATTGTTGCTGACTCCAGAGCAGGCGGAGCGCGCGGTACTGGCAAGCACCCAGGGGGTGATCCACTTTGTTCTGCGCAACGGTGCGGACACAAGCCTTTAGAGGAGAAGACGCCGATGCTGCTATCGCAACTCTCCGGCTATACGCCCACAGTGGCTCGCACTGCTGCCCACTCGAGTGTACCGGCAACTGCGCACGTGCCGGCCGCCCAGGAGACGGGAAGAGATAGAGACCATCCTTGGCGAGCTCCGGCGACGCGCAATCCGCAGGAGCGCCGAATGGAGGAGCCAAGACCATGAACCTTTGCACCTCACAACCGGCCAAGCGGGGAGCAGAGCGACACGCGAAGCGAGTCAACCTGATTACTATGAAAGCTGGCCGAACCAAGCTGGGCCGCGCCGCCGCGTTTGCGTTCTTGCTTCTGCCGTGTATTGGTGCATTCGATGGCTCCGTTGCGCAGAGCCTGGCACTTCCTGTCAAGTACATCGCCCAGATGCAGAATGCGGCGATTGTGCCGCCTGCCGACGAATTTCTCCGACCTCCTCCGATCGACTGCATATCACGGTAGGCCGGTCAGTGATGCTGACCTCGGCCACGCCTCTGCGCCGCATTTATGTCGGCAACCCGGCCGTGCTACAGACCTATACTTCGGGATCCAGCGAGATTGTACTTACCGCAAAGACAGCCGGTGTCAGCAGTATGGTGTTGTGGGACGATGCGGGCGGCCACCGCATGTACACGGTCAGTGCGGACATCGATCCCGAGGCTCTGCGCGCCTCGTTTAATGCCGGACTTTCCTGGCTCCTCGCCAGTCGAGACCGGCGAAGGC
>CAWHDN010000021.1:0-143802 GCA_963828115.1 uncultured Acidobacteriaceae bacterium | reverse complement strand
CGCCTCCAAATGGATCGCCGCCGCCGCGCCCACCCGCTTGCCTCCGCGCACAAACGTCACGCGCCCCTCCAGCAGCGCGCCCACCGGAACCACCACCTGCCCATCGCGCATCACCGGCTCGCTCACCTCGGCGCTGAAGCTTGTCCCCGCCTTTGTGGTCAGCGTGGACAGTTCCTCCATCAGCTTCACCTTCACCAGCGTCCCATCGGGGACCTCGCCTGGCCGCGAAGGCACCCTCGTCACAATGCCTGTGCTCGAATTCTCCTCCGCCAACGTCTCGCTCTGCAGAAGCCGGTCGCTTGTCCCGCCGTCTCCTCGGTCACAATGTTGGCGTCGGGATCGAAGCCCGTCGCATCCTTGCCGCTTGCCGCAACCCTTTCGTTGCCAGCCGTCGCAGGCACCAGTTCCTTCGCCGCCGTCGCTCTGTGGCTCAAAGCCGCCGAAGGAGTTGTTGCGGGTGCAGCCGAGGCAATCGCCGCCGAGGGCTTCGCCACTGGAACCGTCTCCACGGCAGGGCGCACTGCTGGCCGCATTGTCGGAGTCGTTATACGCGTCCGCCTTTAATCACCGCCGGATCGGGCCGAGAGACGCCTGTCCGCTCCTCCTGCGCCGTCCCGCTCGCCGCCGTCCGAGTCAGGTCAGCCCCGTTCTGCGCCATCCCCCTTTGCGTCCTGCGCCGGCGCTGGCGTCGCAAACAGAACCCACGCAGTGGCCATGCAGACGGCTCCCGCGCCCTTGATCCCTCTCACCCGGATGATTCTCTCCACTCGATCGACGGTTCTCATGGCATCTCCCCCTCTATCGGGATGTGAGCAACTCCGCCAGCCCTGGCAGCTCTCGCGCCCGCGCACCCATCTGCCTGGGATGCGTCGAAGCGCATCCTCCGCGCGCCGCGCCTCGCCCTCTCCATGCTCAGGGTAGAGTCTCCCGCCTCCGCGCTGCGCCGAAATCGCTGGCAGGGAATCCAGACAGCTAACAATCGCGCAAGCGCCCGCAACCCTGCCTGCCGCGGACTCTTTCGCGCGCCCACAACCTGCGCGCGACACAAATTACTCGCGCACACAGGAAAAGGGCAGCCCCTTCGCGGGCAGCCCAGCTTTCCACCTCTTCCCATCGCGGCTGAACTCGTCTCCCTACGGATTGATTCGCCCGCTCATCACTCCAACCAACGCCAGAACCCCGCTACAGAACATGATCAGCGGACGCTGTTCGGGCGCCGTGGAGGAGATCCTCCACGCCCCCACTCCGGCGCTGAGCGTTTCGGCGCGGGCGGGGACCGAGAAGATCGAATACTAAAGCAGACACAGACAATCAGGGAGAGAAACAGGCAACGCTTCGTTCGCATACGGACTCCAGAAGCCGGCGGCTCTATCGGATCCCTTCGCTAGAGGATCTCTTGATTAGTCCCGGGGCTTCGTTCGGGATCAGCTTCGTCCCGCCACAGGCACAGCCTCATCTATGCCGGAATATAGGCCTGCCCGAACGCATTTGCAATGGCAATCCGTCCTCTCGATGCGCGAATACCCGCATTATGCTACCACTTTTGTGCTATCCCCCGCCCATTCTCCCCCGCAATCCCACTTTGCTAGAATCGAGAAGGTGAAGCACTCCGCCGACGAACTCATCGCAACCATTCATTCCGCCGCCGGACCGGCCATTGCCGTAGACCGTCGCGCAAAACCCAACGACCGCCTGCAACACCGCGTCGTCGCACAACCGAACGGGATCGATTCCGCATCCCAAAGTTTGACCCATGCATCTCAACACAGCTTTTCTTCCATAGGAGCAATATGACCGAGATCGTATCCATCACAGCACGCGAGATCCTCGATTCCCGCGGAAACCCCACCGTCGAAGCCGACGTCACCCTCTCTGGCGGGGCCAAGGGCCGCGCCGCCGTCCCCTCCGGTGCATCCACTGGCGAGCATGAGGCCGTCGAGCTGCGCGACGGCGACAAGGAACACTACATGGGCAAGGGCGTCCTCCACGCCGTTGAGAACGTCGAATCCATCCTCGCCCCGGAACTCGCCGGCCTCGACGCATCCAACCAGCGCCTGCTCGACTCCACCATGATCGCCATCGACGGCACGGAGAACAAGTCCAAGCTCGGTGCCAACGCCATCCTCGCCGTCTCCATGGCCGCCGCACGCGCCTCGGCCAACGCCCTCAAGCTGCCCCTCTACCGCTACCTCGGCGGCGTCAACGCCTGCATCCTCCCCACTCCCATGATGAACATCCTCAACGGTGGCTCCCACGCAGACTCCAACGTCAACTTCCAGGAGTTCATGGTCATGCCCGTCGGCGCCGACTGCTTCTCCGACGCCCTCCGCTGGGGAGTCGAGGTCTTCCACACCCTCAAGGGAGTCCTCAAGAAGAAGGGATACAACACCGCCGTCGGCGACGAGGGCGGATTTGCCCCCTCCCTCAAGTCCAACGAAGAGGCCGTCGAGCTCATCCTCGAAGCCATCGAGAAGGCCGGTTACACCCCAGGCGAACAGATCGCCATCGCACTCGACCCAGCATCCAGCGAGTTCTACGACAAGGACAAGAAGCTCTACGTCTTCAAGAAGTCCGACAAATCCGAGAAGACCGCCGAGCAGATGGTGGACTTCTACGCGGCCTGGATCAAGCAGTATCCCATCGTCTCCCTCGAAGACGGCCTCGCCGAGGACGACTGGGAGGGATGGAAGCTCCTTACCGAGCGCCTCGGCCACATCCAGCTCGTCGGCGACGACCTCTTCGTCACCAACACCGAGCGCCTGCAGCAGGGCATCGAAGCCAAGACCGCAAACTCCATCCTCATCAAGCTCAACCAGATCGGCACCGTCTCCGAAACCATCGAGGCCATCGAACTGGGTCGCCGCTACGGCTACACCAGCGTCATCAGCCACCGTTCGGGCGAGACCGAAGACAGCTTCATCGCAGACTTCGCCGTCGCCACCGGTGCCGGCCAGATCAAGACCGGCTCCGCCAGCCGCACCGACCGCATCTGCAAGTACAACCAGCTCCTCCGCATCGAGGAAGAGCTCGGCGAATCAGCCGAGTTCCTCGGCATCGAGTCCCTCAACTTCCAGTAGCCCACCATAAGCCGGGTGCCCCATCCATCGCGGCAGGTTCGCGATGGGTGGGATGTGTACCCACCTTGCCGGGTGCCCCATCCTTTCACAGCTTCTTCGTGAAAGGGTGGGCTTGCCTTTTTGTTCGTCATTCTGGCGCAGCCAGAATCTCTGTATTGGCCGGGTGCCCCATCCATCGCGTTCTTTGCGATGGGTGGGTCTACCGCCAACTCTGCCCGCTCCCCAAGATTTTTTCCTCGACTTTCCCCCGTAAATCCGCGTGTCAAGACCCTCAACCCTCCAAAATCCCCTCATCCAACAGAAAACAAAAGAGAAAAAACTTCCCCGCAAGTGGCATAGTAGTTATGTCCCAAGCCGTATAATTAAAACAGTAGAGAACAAACAGACCCGGCCAGCCAGTCGGGTCTTCGCATTTAACGCACCACCAACAAACCGTTGCGGATCAATGCATTATCAGAAAGACAAATAGAATGAACGCGTTACAGACACAATCCGCAAAACCTCAATTTTCCACCCCTAACCCGAATGTTTCCAACACTCTAGCAGTAACCCGTCAGGAATGACTACTTTGGCGGCAATAACCCTACTCAATCGACTGATTTCATTTCATTTAGACCCAGAGTACCCGGGGGGAGGGGGGGATGGGGGGGGATGGGGAAAGCGAATAAACATCGAACAGACGGCGAACAAACGGCAATCAACCAGCTTCTTCATCCCGGATCGAATGGAACAACCTCTTGAAAGATCACAGGTGCCTCATCCATCGTGGCATCAGAATCGCAACGGGTGGGGCTTTTGCCTTACCGGAGGGAGCGTGGGGATTCATCCCCACGAAGAATGGCTCCAGAAGGAATGGGCTTTAGCCCCGGGCCTTCCGCTATTCCGCCGCCGACTTGCTCCCCACCGGCCGCAGCAGCGGGAACAGGATCACGTCGCGGATGGACTTCGACCCGGTCAGCATCATGGTCAGCCGGTCGATGCCGACGCCCTCGCCGGCCGTCGGCGGCAGCCCATAGCCCAGCGCGCGCACGTAGTCCTCGTCGACTTCGGCCATGGCTTCTTCGTCGCCGCGTTTGCGCTCTTCGATCTGCGCCTCGAAGCGCCGCCGCTGGTCGTCCGCATCGTTCAGCTCGGAAAACGCATTGCCGACCTCGAAGCCGCCAATGTAGAACTCAAACCGCTCCACCCACTCCGGCTCCTCCGGCTTGATCTTGGAAAGAGGTGATACCGCAAGTGGAAAGTCGTAAATAATCGTCGGCTGAATCAGATGCGGCTCCCAGCGTGGTATGAAGCTGGACATTATGGAAGAGATCGACCGTACGCTTGGAAGAGTACTTGAAAGAGCGTTTGTTGTTGCGTTTGGTCGAGTACTTCGCGACAATCCATTTTTTCAAAAATACGAGTGGTGGATCGTTGGTTGCGTAATTGGATTGCCAATAATCGTATATTGGATTGCCATGCCAATAATATGGATGGCTATCAAAGAATATCGAGAGAAGCATCCGTCAAATACCAAGCCCGAATCAGAACAACGGATCAAACATAGGAAATTGCTGACTGCTGTCAAAGGTGCATTGCTGACTGCTGTCAAAGATACATTGCATAGAGCGCGTGTAGACGCTCCAGCCGGTCTTTGGATTCCTTTTGTGATGTCAATCATCGCATTGTTCATCGCTATCAATGCCAATGTGTCGTACGACTTTTTTGTGCTTTTGAGAGTTCTGGTTTTTGTGACTTGTATCGCCTGTCGGACAGCTCTTTGGAAGACAAACCAGAAAGGTACAACATGGTTTTGGATTATGGTCTCGATTGCAGTTATCTACAATCCGCTCCTGCCTATTCACCTCAAACGAGAAACATGGGAGTTGATTAACCTTGTAACTATTTCAGTATTTTGTCTTCTGTGTTTTCTGATAAAGAGCCATAGGGATGCTGCCTTAAGTAGGCTTCATTTCCTTCTCATTGTCGCTGGATTAGTGAAGTCCTCACCGCTGCGTTACTCCGACAGTGTCTTCTTGATGACTTGTGGTCGGAGAAGGGGGAAGAGTATCACATCGCGAATGGACTTCGCACCGGTCAGAATCATCGTCAGCCGGTCGATACCGATGCCCTCGCCAGCGGTCGGCGGCAGGCCGTAGCCAAGGGCGCGAATATAGTCCTCATCCATTTCATGAGACTCTTGATTTCCCAGTTTCCTCTCAACTAATTGCTGCTCAAACCTTTTTTTCTGATCGTATGGGTCGTTTAGCTCCGAGAACGCATTTCCGAGTTCGAACCCTCCAATATGAAACTCGAAGCGCTCCACCCAATCCGCCTCAGCCGGCTTTATTTTAGAAAGAGGCGAAACGGCTAGAGGAAAGTCGTAAATGATCGTAGGCTGGATGAGATGCGGTTCTGCTATGGCCTCGAATAATGCAGCAACATATTTGCCGAACTCATCTTCGCGACCAGGAAAGTTGGCAGATGCCGCCAATATCTGTTGAATACCCTTTAGATATTCGCTATCAAAAGACTTGTAATTCGGAATCTGCAAATTTCTAGCGAAAAACATAGTATTTCGCTCCGTTGTGGAATTCCTTGTGGTCTGGTTTGGGTCCGAATTCTGGATGCCACCACTTGATGATCGCATCGACCATTGTGAGTTCTTGCCAGTTCTCAGGAGCTAGATCAATTGGCTTGCCGAATTGATCTAGGCGCGGAATTGGCTTGCCTTCAGCGTCTAATTCGCCAGAGGGTAGGATTGTGGTGCCGTTGACCTCTTGCGCGACGTGCGCGATCGAGTCTTGGGCGTCAGGTCATCAGGTCTTGGTAGTTGCTGTAGGCCTGATAGAACTCCAGCATGGTGAACTCTGGATTGTGGCTGGTGTCGATGCCTTCGTTGCGGAAGTTGCGGTTGATCTCGTAGACGCGGTCCATTCCGCCCACCACCAGCCGCTTCAGATAAAGCTCCGGCGCAATCCTCAGCGACAGGTCGAGATCGAGCGCGTTGTGGTGCGTCTTGAATGGCTTCGCCGCCGCGCCGCCCGCGATGGCCTGCATCATCGGCGTCTCGACTTCGAGGTATCCGCGCGCGTCGAAGAACTTCCGCATCGCGCGCAGAATCGCAGCCCGCTTGACGAAGACCTCGCGCACGTCGGGATTGACGAAGAGGTCCACATACCGCTGGCGATAGCGCAGCTCGGTGTCTTCCAGGCCATGGAACTTGTCCGGCAGAGCCAGCATCGCCTTGGAGAGAAAGGTCAGTGAAGAAACATGCACGGTCAGCTCGCCCGTCCGCGTCCGCATCAGATAGCCGCTTGCGCCGACGTGATCGCCCAGGTCGAGCAGCTTGTACAGCGCGAAACCGTCCTCGCCCACATCGTCCTTGCGCACGTAGAGCTGCATCCGCTGGCCCGCCTGCTGCAACTGCGCGAAGCCCGCCTTACCCTGAACGCGGATCGCCATGATGCGTCCACTGATGGCGACCTCGATCTTCTTGCCCGCTTCAAGATCGGCGGTGAACTGCTCGGCGGTCATCGGGTCGTAGGCCGCGCGCAGCTCGGGAATCGTGATCGTGGCGGCGTAGCTGTTGGGATAGGTTGCTGCGGCGTAGCTCAGGCCAGATTTCTGCCCCAGCTCGCCGATCTGCCGCAGCTTCTCGCGCCGCTCGTTGTACAGCTTCTCTTCAAACTGCGATTCGTACACGGGTGCTCCTGCTTTGAAAGGGCGCGGCTTCAGCCGCGCCGAATTCGACGCCGAACAGAAAGGGGCTTTAGCCCCGGAGGCAAGTCTCGAACATCGCCGACAATCCAGTATATCGACGCGGCCTGCAACGCGTGGTGTAATGATGATGCGATGGCCGACGAACCCAGCAAAAAGCACCGTGGTCTCATGGAGTACGCGAAGGCGGAGCAGATGGTGCAGCTCGCGCTCGCGGTCCCCGCAGGCTGCTTCGTCGGATTGCTCTTCGGAAGCTGGCTCGACCGCCATTTTCACCAGCACTGGATCAGCGTGGCCGGCATGTTGCTGGGGTCCGCCGCGGGATTTGTCCAGATCTTCACCACCATCTCGCGCATCTCCAAGCGGGGGGATGAATGACGGGACAGCCCGTGCCCTCGAAGGACCCGCCCGCCGGACGGGCCTGGACCGCCGGCCTCAGCGACGCCGACCTCCGCAACACCATGCTGGCCGCACTTCGGCTGCTGGCAATTCTGGCCGTCTTCGCCGGTGCCCTCTTCTGGTGGAAGGCCGGGTGGCAAAGCGCCGTGCTTGTGGCCGTCGGCGCGGCCATCTCCGCAGCCTCGTTGTGGGAGTGGATGCGCCTGACGACCGCGATGAATGAGCGCATGGACGCTGGCCGGACCCCGCGTCCGATGGGAATGGTTCTGTTTGGGTTCTTCCTGCGCATCGGGGTCACTCTCGCGGTCCTCTATGGTAGTCTTAAATATCTGCACGGCACTGTCTTTGCACTTGCTGTGGGACTCGGCTTGGGCATTGTGTCGCTTACCGTAGAGGCGCTCCGCATCTTGAAGCGCTGGACAGAATAGAGTCTGCCGCTCTCGCCGCGGACGGCAATTCAGGATTTTGGAAATTTATGCCAACACAGCTTCTCTTTACCCGGTTCTTGAATCACCACCTCGCCGCGCAGGTCAACCTCCTTCTCGCGGCATTGCATATTCACCCGGCTCATCCGCAGGCACCGATTAGCAACGCCTTCGCGATGGAAGTGCTGATCTTCCTCTTGCTGCTGGCGTACTTCGTTATCGTGCGCGCCACCCTTTCGGTTGAAAAGCCCGACGTTATCCAGCACTTTGCCGAGATGACCCACGAGTTTGTCACCGATCAGAGTGAATCGATCATCGGGCACGGATACGAGAGATTCACCAGCTACATCACAACGCTGGCCCTGTTTATCCTGCTGTGCAACCTGCTCGGCCTGGTTCCAGGGTTCGAGTCGCCCACGGCAAGCTATGTGGTGCCGCTCGGGGTCGCCATTCTCACCTTCGTCTACTACCACTACCACGGCATTCGCGCCAACGGCTTCAGCTACGTCAAGCAGTTCCTGGGGCCGGTGTGGTGGCTCTATCCGCTGATGCTCCCGATCGAGGTGATCTCCCACTGCGCCAGGATGATGTCGCTCAGCGTTCGTCTCTACGCCAACATGTTCGCCGGAGACATGGTCACGCTCGCCTTCTTCTCGCTCATCCCGGTCGGTGTGCCGATCCTCTTTCTGACGCTCCATTTTGGAGTAGCCATCATCCAGGCATACGTCTTCATGATCCTGACGACTGTGTATCTTTCGTTGGCCGTGGCCCACGAACATTAGGGCAAAGTTTGCCGGCCGCGGGGGCGCCCCCTCCCGGACGGTTGCAGCACTCGCCGCTAGCGTGAGGGTGCCAGCACGGTGAGCATCAACCACCCACTGGCGGCGTACATCCTGACGGGGGCAAGGAGTCACACAATGGTTCGCATGCTTCAGTTTTCCAAGTACCTCTTCATGACGCTGTCGGCGATGTTCCTGGCCGTGCCTGCGTTTGCCCAGACAACCGGTGCCGTCGCCAACCCCTACGCTCCACTGGCTGTCGGGATCGGCATGGGAATCGCTGCCGGCCTCTGCGGTCTGGGTCAGGGCCGCGCAACCGCGTCGGCTGCCGAAGCCCTCGCACGCAATCCCGGCGCACGTCCCGGCATCCAACTCTTCCTCATTCTCGGCCTCGCGTTCATCGAGTCCCTCACACTCTTCACCTTCGTGCTGCTCTTTATCCGGACGGCCTAGGGCAGACTTGTCATCGACCAAACGAGAGAGCCTCCATCGCGGAGGCTCTTTCGTTTGGTTGTGGCTGCTTGATAGACTTCGGACGCTGCTCTGTCCTGCGTGCAACGGGACTTGCGCGGCGGAGAGGTGTTCATGGACGCACGATCTTTGACCAGCCGCCGAAGTGTTCTGGCGGGAATGACGGCGGTAGCTGGAGGACTCACGCTGGGCCGCACCGCGCTGGGTTTTCTGACCACACCTGCCGGCAAGCCGGACGACTTTGTGGCGGCCATGCCGGACAGACTCGTGCCATTTCCCATGGCGCAGGTACGTCTGCTCGACGGAATCTTCAAGGCGCAGTCGGAGATTAACCAGAGATATCTCGACTCGCTCGCTACGGACCGGCTGCTGCACAGCTTTCGCGCGACCTCGGGAATTGCCTCGACTGCGACTCCCTACGGCGGTTGGGAGAAGCCGGACTGCGCGCTGCGCGGCCACTTCAATGGCGGGCACTATCTCTCTGCAGTTGCGCTGACGTACGCGAGCGCGGGCAACGACACGCTGCGCGCCCGTGGCGACGCGATGGTGGCCGAGCTGGCGCGCTGCCAGAAGGCCAACGGAAACGGCTATCTGGGCGCCTATCCCGAGACCCAGTTCGAGGCCCTGGCCAAGGGCAGTCGCGATTGGCCGGGCGGTGCGGTGTGGGCACCCTTCTACACGCTGCACAAGATCATGACTGGACTGGTCGATATATACGTCCACACCGGCAACGAGCAGGCCTTGCAGGTTGCCGAAGGCGTCGCTGGCTGGGTCCGCGGGTACTTCGATGGCATCGGCGATGAGCAGCGCCAGCGCATGTTGCGCACCGAGTACGGCGGCATGAACGAGGTGCTGGCGAACCTCTACGGACTCACCGGCAAGCAGCAGTACCTCGATACGGCGCACCTCTTCGAGCAGCCGAGTTTTCTCGATGCGCTGGCTGGGCATCGCGACGAGCTGAAGGGGCTGCACGCCAATACGCATGTGCCCAAGGCGATCGGCGCTGCGCGGATGTACGAGCTTACCGGCGACGCTCGCTATCGCGGGATCGCGCAGTACTTCCTCGACGAGGTTCTGACCGAGCGCAGCTACGCCATCGGCAACACCAGCGTCAATGAGTTCTGGCGTAGCGACCCCGGCAACCTGAAGGGAAGCCTGGAGTATCACAACGCCGAGTGCTGCGTGGCCTACAACCTGATGAAGCTGCAGCGTCACCTCTTTGCCTGGACCGGCGACGCGCGCTGGATGGACGCCTACGAGCGCAGCCTGTGGAACTGCCGCATGGGAACGCAGAACGCACAGGGGCTGAAGCAGTACTTCTTCCCGCTGGCGGCGGGCTACTGGCGTCACTTCAACTCGGCCGAGCAGTCGTTCTGGTGCTGCACGGGCACGGGAGCGGAGGAGTTCGCCAAGCTCAACGACACGATTTATTTTCATGATGCCTCGACCTCCTCTCACGATTCCTCCAGCGTATTGCACGATTCCGACAGCGTTTGGGTCAACCAGTTCATAGCCTCCGAACTGGACTGGAAGGAGCAGAAGTTCGGGCTGCGCCAGGAGACTCAGTTTCCCGCCGAGCAGGGAACCACGCTGCACATCAAAGTCGCCGCGCCCCAGCGGAGGACGATCCACATTCGGATCCCCGGCTGGGTCGCCGAGGGCGGCTCGGCCCGCATCAACGGGCGCGAGCTGGAGGCTTTCGCGCAGCCGGGAAGCTATCTCTCGCTCACCCGCGAGTGGCGCGACGGCGACAGGATCGAGCTCACGCTTCCCATGCAGATTCGCACCGAACTGCTGCTCGGCGACTCGACGCTGCGCGCCGCGCTCTACGGGCCGCTGGTGCTGGCCGCGGATCTAGGCGCGGGACCGAAGGACGGGCCGCTGAAGATCGGCGGAACCGACTCCTGCCCGCGGGACAAGGACCTTGGCCCGCCCGCAGCAACTCCAGTCGCGCCTGCTGCCGATTGGATCGAGGTTGTCTCAGCCAAGGACCTGGCTTTCAAGCCGGCGAGCGCGAAGGATGCGCCTCCGGTGAAGCCGCTGTTCTCGGTCACAGACGAAAAGTACGCCATCTACTGGAACACGGAGAAGAGCTCTTGAGCGCAAAGAACGAAGGATCTCTCTCCCCACTCCCCATCAAGACCATCAGCAGCCGCGAGGTCTATCGCAACCCGTGGACGAGCGTGCGCGAGGACGTGATCGAGCGCGCGGACGGCGTGCGCGGAATCTACGGCGTGGTGGACAAGGACCCTGCCTGCCTCATCATTCCGCTGGAGACGACGCACGAAGGCGACTTCCTCACCCTGGTCGAGCAGTATCGCTTCACCGTGGGCGTGCGGTACATGGAGCTTCCCCAGGGTGGCTGGGAGACGGCCGACG
The DNA here is from genome assembly GCA_963828115.1 of uncultured Acidobacteriaceae bacterium. GTDB lineage: Bacteria > Acidobacteriota > Terriglobia > Terriglobales > Acidobacteriaceae > Edaphobacter. Next base: position 132,573 of record CAWHDN010000021.1, on the reverse strand, counting down.
CCGATCCCGTGGAGATGGCGCGCGGCGAGCTGGCCGAGGAGACCGGCCTGCGGGCCGAGCGCATGACGCTGCTGGCAACCTTGCAGATCGGCTACGGCGTGCTCAACCAGAGGCAATACATCTTCCTGGCCGAGGGGCTGACCCAGGGCGAGCGCGAACTCGACGCCGAGGAGAGCGACCTGGTGGTGCATCGGGTCAGCGTGGCGCAGTTTGAGGCGATGCTGCTGGACGGCACCATCGTCGACAACTGCTCGGCTGCGGCGTGGGGCATCTACCGCCTCTGGCGCGAGAGCCATCCCGGTCAGGAGTAACCGATGAGACTCGCCACGCCGCGCACTTTCGCAATCGCACTGCTCGCCGGAATCATCTGCGTCTGTCAACACTCGCTCTGCCAAAGTGCGACTCCATTCACCGAGCAGCCCACCGCCGGCGAGTGGGGCGACCGCTCCGACGGCAGCTTTGCCAACCCCATCCTGCCCGCAGATTTCAGCGATCTCGATGCCATCCGCGTCGGCTCGTCCTACTACGCCATCAGCTCGACGATGCAGTACTCGCCTGGAATGACTGTGCTTGAGTCGCGCGATCTGGTCAACTGGCGCATCGTCGGCGGAGTCGTCGCCGACCTCACGGCAATCGACCCCGCCCTCAACTGGGATCGCATGGATCGCGCCGGACGCGGCATCTGGGCGGGAGCAATCCGCTGGCACGACGGCAAGTTCTGGGTCTACTTCGCAACCCCCGATCAGGGCATCTACATGAGCACCGCTCCCGCCGCCGCAGGCCCGTGGACGCCCGTTCAGCTCGTGATGCCGGCAACCGGCTGGGACGACACCTGTCCCTTCTGGGACGACGACGGCACGCTCTACCTCGTCTCCTCGCACACCGCAGCCGAGGGACCCAGCGCGACCAAGTACAACATCCACCTCTTCCGCCTCACGCCGGACGGCAGGTCCATCGTCGCTGGTTCAGACCGCATCATCCACCAGTCGCGCGGCAGCGAGGCCAACAAGCTCTACAAGTGGAACGGCCTCTACTACCACTACTACAGCGAAGTTCACCCCGAGGGCCGCGTCGCCATGATCGAGCGCGCTCCCTCGCTCGATGGCCCATGGCAGTCGCACCAGCTCCTGCACGTCCACGGTGCCGTTGACAAGGAGCCGAATCAGGGCGGCATTGTGCAGGCGCAGGATGGGAAGTGGTGGTTCTTTACCCATCAGGGGCGCGGCGACTGGGAGGGTCGCGCCGCCGTCCTCCTGCCCGTCACCTGGATCGACGGCTGGCCCATCGTCGGACGCATCGGCCCCGACGGAGTCGGTGAGATGCTCTGGCACGGCACGAAGCCCGTCGCTCAGCAGCCGCTCTCGACCGTCACCGCCAGCGACGATTTCGCCTCGCCCACGCTGCGTCCCGAGTGGCAGTGGAACTACCAGCCCCGCGCCGGCCTGTGGAGCCTCACCGAGCGCAAGGGCTTCCTTCGCCTGCACGCCTTCGCCCCGCTCAAACCCGGCGACCTCAAGAGCGTCGGCAACGTCCTCACCCAGCGCGCCTTCCGCAGCACGCGCAACCAGTTCACGGTGAAGCTCGACGTGAGCGGAATGGTCGACGGTCAGGAAGCTGGCCTCTCGCACTTCGCCAAGAGCTTCGCCTCGATTGGTGTCGTTCAGAGCGGATCGACGCGCACAGTTTCAGTCAACGACAACGGCTCGCGAACCTCCGGCCCTGAGCTGAAGCAGAGCACCGTCTGGCTGCGTTCCAGTTGGGGATTCGACGGCGCGAGCAGCTTTTCCTACTCGCTCGACGGCAAGAGCTTTGTGCCGCTCGGACCGATCTACCAGCTTACCTGGGGAAGCTATCGCGGCGACCGCGTGGGGCTGTTTACGGTAAACGACAAGACGGCGGGGTGGGCCGACTTCGATTCGGTGCGGTATGAAGTTGCGCGCTAACTGACGAGGTGGCCCATCTTTTCCTGCTTGGTATGCAGGTAGCGCTCGAAGGTGGGCTCGGAGGAGACCTCGGCGGAGATGCGCTCGGCGACCGTGATGCCGGCGGACTCGAGGGCGGCGACTTTTTCCGGATTGTTGGTGATGAGACGGACGGAGGGGACGCCGAGCAGCTTGAGGATGGCGGCGGGCAGCTCGTACTGGCGGCAATCGGCTTTGAAGCCGAGGGTGAGGTTGGCCTCGATGGTGTCCAGGCCCTGGTCCTGCAGCTCGTAGGCCTGGAGCTTGGCCATGAGGCCGATGCCGCGTCCCTCCTGGTTCTCGTAGAGGAGGATTCCGCGGCCAGCGTCACGGATGGTGTCCAGGGCCAGCTCGAGCTGCTGGCGGCAATCGCAGCGCAGCGAGTGGAAGACGTCTCCGGTGAGGCACTGGGAGTGGATGCGGACGATGGGCGGCTGGCCCGTGGTGATGTCGCCCATGACGAGCGCGACGGCCGTCTCGACGCGGCGTGCAGTGGTGACGCCGTTGCAGGCCCGGGGGCCGGCGAGGGTGCCCTCGAAGCCGAGGATGCGGAACGCGCCCCAGCGCGTGGGGAAGTCGGCATCGGCGAGCTTGCGCACGGATTCAAAGGGCATGGTTCGATTATACGGGGCGCTGGAGATTCGGCTTCGGCGGCGGCTTGGAGGGCGGGGAGGACGGTTGTTGAGTGGTCAGTTGGGGGCTGGGCTGCGGAGAAGCAGATCCCTCCGCTCCCACCCGAGCGAGCCCTCGCCGGGGACCCCGGCGCGGGATGACAACAAAGGGCTTCGGCTCTTGCGGGGGTTGGGCGGGGAAGCCGTTTTCCTGCTGGAAGCGGGCGAAGTCTGTGAGGATGGCTTCGCGGGCGGCGGCGCTGCGGGCGGCGTGGGCTGCTATTTCTTTGGCTGCGCGGGCCTGGGCTGCGGCGCGGGCTGCCGCGGCGGCGGCCTCCGGGGTGGGGATCTCGGCGATGGGGGCGATGGGGCCGAGGTCTTCATCGAGGATGAGCTCTTCGACCAGGTCGTCGGGATTGTTTGCTCTGGGGTCGCTGGAGATGGGGTCTTGGGGAGATGGGGTCTTCGGGGATGGATTCTTTGGGGCTGGATTCGCGGCCGGAGAGGAGGTCGTGGATGGAGAAGGAGCTTGCGCTGGAGTGCGCGCGGAGTCGCGGCTGTCGGTTTGGGCGGAGCTTCGGCTGGCGGTGCGTGCGGCGGGACGGGTTTCGTGCGGAGGTTGCGGCTGGCCAGTAGAGGCCGTGAGGATTGGGTTGGCGCGCTTTGTGGTCGAGCTGGCCGGTGGTGAGGCGGTTGAGGATCTGGGCGAGAGCGAACTGGACGCCGGCGCGGTCGTCGATGGAGGGCAGCTCGAAGACAGACTGGGCGGGGTGGACGCCGCGGTGGCGCGGGGCTGGGCTGCGGGTGGTATGGTGGTGAGTAACAGAAGTGTTCGCCGCGCAGGGCGGGGGAGCCGCAACGGTGGCCCGAGGTGTGGATGTGACGGCAGAGGAAGCGCTTGATGGTGGTTTCGGTGGGTTCTATTGTGTCGGTCATGCGGATTTTCCTTTTGTGTGCAAAAAATTCTTAAGTGTTCAAAAAAGGATGTTAAGTCTGGACTGAAGTCTGGATCAGGTCTGGACTAAGTCTGGACTTCGACTCTGCGGTAGAGGGTTAAATGCGAAGACCCGGCGGCTGGCCGGGTCTGTTTGGATTTGCTTACTGTTTTAATTATATGGGATGGAGGGAAACTAGTATGCCAACTTTTGAAAAGAATTATGTCGTTTGGATGGTGCGGGTTAGGGGGATTTTGGGGGTTCGAGGGGCTTGACAAGGGGATTTGCTGGGGTTTTGCGGGTGGGACGGCGATTCTTCCGGTTCGAGCTATGGGCTATGAGCTGTGTGGTATGAGGATGAGGCAAGGGCAAGGGCCAAAGCTGCGAGGTTGCATAATTATAAAAATGTAATTATAATTGCGGCGTGACCGGCATTCGGTTTGAGTAGGATGAGGCCAAGAACCTGGCCAATCGGCGGAAGCACGGCGTGAGCTTCGAGGAGGCCAGTCAGGTATTTCTCGACCCGCTGTATGTCTCCGTGAAGGAGCGCATTGCGGACGGGGAAGAGCGATGGCAGAGCTTCGGCCTGGTCGGGGGCGTGCTGATTTTGATGGTGGGTCACACCGTTTGGGAAGAGTGCGATGAAGGTGCGTTGATTGAGGTGATTCGAATTATCACTGCTCGCGAGGCGACTGCGAAAGAGAGGCGACGTTATGAAGACGAAAATAGTTAGCTACAGTCTGGACACCTTGCCGCCGTTGACTGAGGCGCAGCTTGCGAACCTGAAACGGCTGGCGGCCCGACCGGAGAGCGAGATCGATACCAGCGATGCTCCGGTGCTCACGGAGGAACAATGGAAGACCGCGGTGCGGGGGCGGTTTTACCGGCCAGTGAAGCGGCAGATTACGGCGCGCGTGGATGCGGATGTGCTGGACTGGCTACAGTCGCAGGGGAAGGGCTATCAGTCGCGCATCAATGCGATTCTGCGGCGGGAGATGCTGGAGGCGGCGCGGTCGGCAGGGGCGAAGTAGCTTTATTGAAGGTGCTTTTGCAAGCTGGGGACTTCTTTGGATTCGACATCATCGACTCGCCAACCTCGTGGGAGCCAGATCAGATGCAGGCGCAGGTGCACCGTTGTTGAGTCCGAGGAAAAGAAGAGCGTGACAGAAGCTGTCGCTCGCTGGTTGGAATTCTTGATTATTTGAAGATCGGTCAGTTTGAGGCCGTCGTCATCCTGACAAGAACAGATTGGATCCCAGTCCAGTTTTCCGATCTCACCCTTAGATTCCTTTTGATCGCGACGGATGAGTTTCACCAGTGACGGAGAAAATACCGACGAGGCTTCACGGCCCAAATAATCTGGGCCATTCAACGACTTCGTGTCGTATCTCTTGTACGTCTGTCGAACGAATGCGTCGGCATCGTTCACGCTTTGCGCAATGGCTGCATGTTGCGCGAGGGCGAGGAATGCAATTGCGATTCCAAGGGCGAGGAGAGTTCTTCGCATTACTTCACCTTTGTGAGGCGGAAGATGTGGGCGGTGGCGGTGGGGCTGAGGGCGACGAAGTTGGAGCGGTCGCGCCACTGGTAGTGGATTCCGGTGAGGAGGTCCTCGACGTCGAAGGTCTCGTCGTGACGTATGCCGAGCTGCTTGAGGTCTAGGTCGATCCAGCCGGACTGCTCGTAGCGGGGGTCGAGGTTGACGACGACGAGGATGGTGTTGGGCGGGTCAGCAGGCGCGGGGGCGACGAGGCTGGGGCCGGCGGCGGCGGCGGGGCGAGCTGCGGGTGGCGGGAGAGGAGTCAGCGTCTCGGCGAGGGTGAGCGGGGGCGGCGGCTTCAGCGTGGATTTGGAGTAGGCGATGAGGTGCGGGTTGTCGACGGGGTGGAAGTGGAGCGAGAGGTCGCTTTGGAGGGCGGGGTTGGTGCGGCGAATCTGGTTGAGGAGGGTGATGAGCGGGGCGAGGGAGTTGGGATCGCGGCGGTTCCAGCGGCGGATTTCGTACTTCTCGCTGTGGAGGTACTCCTCGCTGCCGGGCTTGATGGGGAGGTCCTCACATAGCTCGAAGGCGGGGCCGTAGATGCCGTAGCTGGCGGCGAGCGTGGTGGCGAGGATGAGTCGCTGCTGGAAGGCGGGGCGGCCTCCGCTCTGGAGCGAGGCGTGCAGGATGTCTGGCGTGTTGGGCCAGAGATTGGGAGTGAAGAAGTCGGAGACGGGGGGCTTGGTGATCTCTTCAAAGTAGGCCTGAAGGCCGGACTTTTCCGTGCGCCAGGTGAAGTAGGTGTAGGACTGGGTGAAGCCGCGCTTGGCCAGCGCGTACATGACGTGCGGGCGGGTGAAGGCCTCGGCGAGGAAGAGAACGCCGGGCGAGTCGCGGTGCAGGCTGTCGATGCACCACTGCCAGAAGGGGAGGGCCTTGGTGTGGGGATTGTCGACGCGGAAGACGCGGACGCCGCGGTCGATCCAGAACTGGAAGACGGAGCGCAGCTCGTCCCAGAGGGCGCGCCAGCCTGGGGACTCGAAGTTGAGAGGGTAGATGTCCTGATACTTCTTGGGGGGATTCTCGGCGTACTGGATGGTGCCGTCGGGGCGGTGCAGGAACCAGTCAGGATGCTGGGTGACCCAGGGGTGGTCCGGCGAGCACTGAAAGGCGATATCCAGGGCCAGTTCCATGCCGTTGGCGCGGGCGGCGGCGAGGAGGTGGTCGAAGCTGGCGAATGTGCCGAGCTTGGGATGGATGGACTTGTGGCCGCCCTCGGCAGAGCCAATGGCCCAGGTGCTGCCCTCGGCGTCCGGGCCGGGGGTGGTGCTGTTGTTGGGGCCCTTGCGGAAGGCGTGGCCGATGGGATGGATGGGCGGGAGGTAGAGGATGTCGAAGCCCATGGCGGCGATCTGGGGGAGGAGGAGTTCGACATCGGCGAAGGTGCCGTGGCGGGTTGGGTCGGGGGATGTGGAGCGGGGAAACAACTCGTACCAACTGGAGAAGCGGGCGCGCTCGCGATCGACCCAGAGATGGAGTTCGCGGTCGGTTGTGGTGGCGAGGCTGAGATCGGGATAGCGGGCGGCGAGGGCTTCATCCTGCGGCGTGAGGGGGTACTGGTAGAGGGGGGAGTTCCTGGCGGCGAGAGTGCGCAGGGATTTGGCGATGGACTTCAGATGCTTGGCATCGGGACCCTTGGCGCGGGAGGCGATCTGGTCGAAGAGGGATGCGCCGATGGTGAGGGCGAGGGGGATGTCCTGCGGAGGCAGGTCGCGGCGTGCGGGGTCTGGACTGGCGGGGTCGGGTTGGGCGGCGAGACGCTTTTTGAGGTCGGCGCACCAGGTGTCGAAGTGGTCTACCCAGGCCTGAATGGTGAAGCTCCAGGGGCCGAGCCGATCGACGGTAAATGCGGCGGACCAGAGGTCGTTGACGAGCGCGGTCATGGGGGTGGAGAGCCAAGTTGGGTCGCTTTGGTGCTTGTAAAGGAGGCGTGCGAGGACGTGGTCATGACCGTCGGAGAAGATGGCGGCAGAGACGGCGACTCGATCGTCGAGGAAGCGGCGGGCAGGAGTGAGGCCACAGTCAACCTGGGGCTGGATATCTTCGATGACGACGCGCTTACGGCCTTCGGCAGGTTTCATTCGGTTCCGTTCACCAGGGTTCATTGCGATTGTATTCGCAGGGGGGAAACAGGCTGCGAAAAAAGGGTTGTTTTGCGCTGCGAGCAAAAGGCCCGGGGCTAAAGCCCCTTGATTTGATTGGCCTAATTCAGGGGGATGAATCCCCCTGCTCCCTCCGAAAGACAAAAACAGGAGTTTTTCCGCAGGGGGAAAGTCCATCTCGTCGATTGGGCCGCTGGCTGCATTTTAGAGCGGTTTCACCGTAACTGTTATCACGCGGAGATTATGGAAGTGGTTTTTCTTGAGGAAAAACCACGCAAACGGTTATCGCTTCTGTAAAGACCTACGGTGAAACCGCTCGAGCGAAGAGTTGGCTCTTTTGATTATCGACGATGCGCTGGAGGATGCGCCTCAAGAGATTGCAGCGAGGCGCCACAGGAGATTCACTTGAGAGCGGCACGGCCTGCGGTGTGCGATTGCCGCAGGCCATGGTGCGAGCTTCAGGATGCCTTAAGCAGCTCTTGCTTAGGCTGGAAAGGAGGCGGGAGAACGGCAGAGGAACGAATGGGCGGAATGAAGCGGACAGAGCTGCATGGATTGAGAAGAGCCTGGGGTTTTTGCACGCTGGAAGGGAGGTCTGCACAAGTCCTCAACATTCCCTCAGGGGCTAAAGCCCGTCCCTTTCAAAACGTGAGCTTGTGCAGAGATTTCGTAAGGGATTGCGCGTTTGGGATGGAGATTTCGCTGAATATTCGTCAGGATGCGAGCGCGGTACGAGGCTGAAATATTGCCGTGGACGAAACTTTTGCACTGCGAGGCCGTATCCTAAAGAGAACGATACTTTGCCTGCCGACGGAGTGCTGCTTCAGTACGCGTGGATCGGTGGTTTTGACCGGGGGAGACGTGCCCGGAAGCTGGTACCAATAAGGATAGAGATGGCAGATCGGCACAACTCGGTTTTATTCAGAATTACGTTCTGTTTGGGGATTTTTCTTTTTCTGGCGGGGACGGCGGGCTTTGCATCCGAGGCCCAGGCGCCTGCTGCGGCAAGTGCGGCGGCGACCGTATCCGAACGCGGCACGGTGAAGACGGTAGCCGGCAACAGCTTCACGATGGCGACCGATGCAGGGCAAGCGGTTACGGTCAACGTGGCAAGCGGCGCGAAGGTGCTGCAACTGGCGGTGGGCAGCACCGATCTGAAGACCGCGACGGCGGGGCAGTTGAGCGACATCGCCGTGGGCGATCGCGTGCTGGTGACGGGCAGGGCCGGGGAGGGTGCGGCGAGCTTCAACGCGCTGCGCGTGGTGCTGATCAAGTCCAGCGCGATTGCGCAGATGCAGGCGGCGCAGCAGGCCGACTGGGCGGCGCGCGGAGTGGGTGGGATTGTGAGTTCGGTCGATCCGTCGAGCGGTGCAATTACGCTGACCGTGGGCACAAAGAAGCTGGTGGTGAATACATCCGCCAAGACGGAGTTCAAGCGCTTCAGCGGCGATTCGGTGAAGTATGAGGACGCCAAGCCGGGGACGCTGGCGCAGATCCAGAAGAACGACCAATTGCAGGCGCGCGGGAGCAAGTCCTCCGACGGCGCGTCGATTGCGGCTGAAGAGGTGGTGAGCGGTTCGTTCCTGAACCTGTCGGGGCTGGTTACGAGCATTGTGCCTGGATCGGGCATCGATGTGGCGACGGGAACGATTACGTTGAAGGACCTGGCGACCAAGAAGACGATGACTGTCAATGTGACGGCGAAGAGCGAGATCCACAACCTGCCGCTACAGATGGCGACGCGCGTTGCCGCACAGACCAACGGCGGCGGGCAGAGCGGTGGACGCGGCGGACGCGGCGGCGGCGGCGCGGGTGCGAATGGCGCTGCGGGACAAGGTGCGGGACAAGGGGACGCGGCGGGCGCACGGCGCACTGCTGGAGCGGACCTGTCGCAGATGATGGCGCGATTGCCGGCGAGCCCGCTGGCCGACCTGAAGGTTGGCGATGCGGTGATGATTGTTGCGTCTCAGGCATCGGCCGGGTCGAATACGGTGACCGCAATCACTCTTCTTTCCGGTGTGGAACCGATTCTGACGGCGAACCCGAATGGCGGCATGGACCTGTCGATGAGCATAGGCGGCGGTGGCGGGGGCGGCGGTGAATAAAGCAATTCAACATTTGTACAAACGCAATTTTTGCTTAGGAGTGAGGATGTCTTTCCGAATGCGTCTGCTGGTAGTTCTACTCTTTCTGGTTGTTCCGGTTGCAATGGCCCCGGTTGGGGCGATTGCGCAGCAGCCTGCCCCGGCTGCGGCCCCGTCCGCTGGCACCACAACCAGCAGCGCCACGGTGCATGGCATGGTGGTGGACCCGGACGATGCCCTGGTACCGGGCGCGACGGTGACTCTGACGTCGGCCACAGGCAAGGCGCAGAGCACCGTGTCGAAGAGCGACGGAACCTATAGTTTCCGTGGCGTGGCCGCGGGCACATATACGCTGGGCGTGAAGGCGTCCGGCTTCGCCACTTACACCAAGCAGGCGGTGCGGGTGACATCGGGCGCGAACCTGAACCAGGACGCCGCGCTGGCCCTGGCGGAGCAGGAGCAGCAGGTGAACGTCTCCACGGACACGGTCTCGCTGAGCGTGGACCCGGAGAGCAACGCCAGCGCGACGGTGATTACCGGAGCGGCGCTGGACGCGCTGTCGGACGATCCTGACGATCTGTTGAGCGAACTCCAGGCGCTGGCGGGGCCGGCCGCGGGGCCGAACGGCGGGCAGATTTATATCGATGGGTTTACCGGCGGGCAGTTGCCTCCAAAGTCATCGATTCTGGCGATCCGCATCAACCAGAACCCGTTCTCGGCGCAGTATGACCAGGCTGGGTACGGGCGCATCGAGGTCATCACCAAGCCGGGGACGAGCGCTTTTCACGGCAACGTCTCTGGACAGTACGGGGGCAAGGTGCTGAATACCTCGACACCGTTCCTGGGCGTGGCCAACCAACAGCCGGACTATCACACGCTGTTCTTCATGGGCAACGTGACGGGGCCGATCAAGAATGGGATGTCGTTTACACTGTCGGGCTCACGGCGCGACATCAAGAACAACGCGATCTACAATCCTTCGGCGGGCTTCTATGCGAGTTCCGCGACGTCTGTGACGCTATGTGCGCCGCTGGACCTGACCTGCGGGGCATTCCCTTTCCCCACCACGGCACGCGCTGAATCCCAACCGTCGACGCGGTGGGACATCAGCCCTCGGGTGGACATGATGCTGGGCGCGAAGAACACGGCGACGGTGCGCTATGAGTATGAGGCGGGGAGCAACAGCACCAACCCCTCGGTGATCAGCGCGCTGCTGACGCCATCCAGCGGCAGCAGCACCTCTCAGGAGGTCCAGATTGGCGATACGCAGTTGATCAGCAGCAAGGTGATCAACGAGACGCGGTTCGAGTATTCTCATGACTCGTCGAACTCGATCACGCCGGGCAGCAGTCCGGGGGTCAGCGTATCGGGCGACTTCGGCGTGAGCAGCGGCGGCGTGAACAACAGCACCAGCGACCACATCGAGGCGCAGAACTACACCTCGGTGCAGTTGATCAAGAACTTCGTGCGGTTAGGCGGGCGTCTGCGGACGTCGAGCGAGTCGAACTACTCGAACGGCGGAGCGTACGGCTCGTTCAGCTACAACTACCTGCTGGATCCGTGCACGGACCCGGGTGTGACCACCAAGCCGAGCAACTGCACGCCCAACCTGCCCGTGACCGCCATCCCTTGCGCGGCTGGAAACCTGGTGGCGGGTGCAACGCCCTACTCGTCGTACCAGTGCGACATCGTCAGCTCGTTCGGGTATAAGAACATTTTGAATTACACGATCGGCGCGCGGGAGACCGACGTGGGGCTCTACGCCGAAGACGACTGGAAGGCGAAACCGAACCTGACGATCAGCTACGGGATACGATTCGAGGCGCAGAATGCGATCAACAGCGCGCATGACTTTGCGCCGCGCGTCTCACTGGCATACGGGATTCCGCGGAAGAACGGAAAGACGATCACGGTGTTGCGTGGCGGCTTCGGCGTCTTCTACAACCGGTTCAGCCTGGGCAGCATCGAGGGGCAGATTGCGAACAATGGGACGAATTCGGCGAGCTATACCTATACCAATCCCAATTCGAAGAGTTGCACCCCGAGCTACTCTGGCGGGTTCTTCACAAGCGCCAACAACGCCAGTTGCATAACGCCCGGCGTGAACCCTGCCACGTTCACACCGACATTGAACGATCCCAGCCTGCGCAGCGCGTATACCGTCGAGACGGCGGGCACGGTGGAACAGCAGGTGGGCAAGTATACCAGCCTGACGGTGACGTACCTGAACGCGCGGGGCTTTCACCAGTTCATGACGCGGGGCATTCCGGTCACCTCATTGGTGAACGGCACGCTCACCGCTGCGATCGACGACATCAACCAGTCGGAGGGCGTCTTCCGGCAGAACCAGATCAACACCAACATCAACATCCGGACGCCGAAGGGCATCAACATTTTTGGGTACTACTCGGCGAACTGGGCCGATTCCAACGACGCCAGCACCACCAATCCGTTCAGCTCCTCAGTGGACTATGGGCGCGCGAGGTTCGGCGTGCGCAGCCGGATAACGCTTGGCGGAAACATTCCACTGCCGTTCCTGATCTCAGCCAGCCCGATGCTTACCGCGCAGTCTGGGAGCCCGTACAACCTCTCGACGGGACTTCCGGAAAATATAACGCTGCCGGGAGTTGCCAACCCCATCACCATCGGGGGCGGCGTCCGGCCGGCGTGGAACCCCGCTGCCGGGCCCATGCCTTCCTATGGGAGCTGGGCGCAGTGCCTCAATCCGGCAAACTTCACAGACTACACCAGCACAACCCAGTATGTTCCGGGCTCGGTCAACAACCAGATACCGCTTAACTTCTGCACCGGACCGGCTACCGTGGCGCTCAACCTGAGGCTGTCGAGGACCTTTGGCTTCGGGCCGAAGACGGCGGCTGCCCAGGCTGCCGCAGCGGCGGCGGCGGCGAGACAGGCTGCGGGCGGCGGACCGGGCGGGCCTGGTGGTCCGGGCGGACCTGGCGGGGCTGGCGGGCCGGGTGGTGGCGGCGGTGGCGGTGGCCGCGGTGGTGGCGGCGGCGGTCGCGGTGGTGGTGGCGGCGGCGGTGGTGGCGGCGGCGGTGGCTTCGGCGGTGGCGGTGGGCGCAGCGGGTCCAACACCGGACGCAAGTACAACCTGACCCTCGGCGCGTTTGCCCAGAACCTGTTCAACGAGGTCCCGTACTCAAGTCCGAACGGCAACTTGAACAACCCGCAGTTTGGGAAGACGACGAGCATTCAGGGCGGAAACTCGGTGCGTCGGATCACACTGCAGGCCAACTTCAGCTTCTAACCAATTTGCAGAACAAGGGGGCGCGGCCAGAATGCTGGCCGCGCCCCCTTTCTTTTGCTTCGTGCGGGCGGTTGTTACTTCGACTGGAAGAGCTTGAGGTCGATGGCGTCGCCCATGGCCTTGTATCCGGGATCGCTGGGGTGGAGGTGGTCGCCGTGGTCGAAGGCGGGCAGATACATGGCTGGGTTGGCGGGGTCCTGGGTGGCCTTGTCGAAGTCGATGAAGCCGTCGATCTGGTTGGTGGTGCGAATCCACTGGTTGAGAGCCTGGCGGACCTGCTCGCCGGCGGGTGAGGCGTAGCCTGCTCCGACGTAGGGGGTCAGCGTGGCGATGTAGACCTTGATGCCATGGGTGTGGGCGCGCTCGGCCATCTGAACGTAGCCTGCGATGAGGTCGTCGGAGGAGACGACGTCGTAGGGGCGGAGGGTGGTGTAGGCGTGGCCGATGTCGTTGATGGCCTCCAGAATGATGACGTATTTGACGCCGGACTGCGCGATGACATCGCGGTCGAAGCGGGCGAGAGCGCTGGGGCCGGTGTTGTCGTGCAGGATGCGGTTGCCTCCGATGCCCTCGTTGAGTACGCCGAGGCCGGCGGTGCGCTTGTCGGCCAGCAGGCGTCTGGCCAGCTCGTCTGGCCAGCGGGCGTTCTGATTGGGCGCGGCGTAGGCACCGTCGGTGATGCTGTCGCCGAAGGCCACAATGGCGGCGTCCTGGGCGGGAACTTTGACATCGACACCCTTGACGAAGGGCCAGGAGCGAATCTCGGTGGGGCTATCGAGAACCTGGGCGCCGACGACGTTACCGGGCGCGGTGTAGCTGGTCTGGTTGGCCGAGCCGTGCTGGGAGAGATGGGCGATGGTCTGTGCCGGAAGGAAGAGGCTGATGGCGAGATCGGAGGCGGCGGGCACCTTAACCGTGGCGGGATCGCTGACGACCAGTGCGCCGGGGGGGATGACGACCGAGGTGTGTCCGCCAAAGGTGAGGCCGGCGGCGGAGACGAGGTTGATGGCGCTGCCACCCTGGCTGATGGCGACGTGGGCGGCGGCGATGGTGAGCGGGTCGGTGCCGAATTCGTTGGTGAAGATGACACGGACCTGCGGACCGCCGATGGAGACGTGCACGATCTCGCGCAGAGTGGTGTCGGCGGTACCGTAAACGATCTGGGGCGGCCGCGGCGGACGCGGGGCGGCATTGGGCGCGGCGGGCTGTTCTGGCGCGGCAGGAGTGGCGGCGGGCGCGGCGGGCGTGGCGGTTGCGGCAGGCGTAGCGGATGCAGTTGATGCGGCAGGCGCGGTTGCGGGGCGGCCGTTGTTTGCGGCGAAGGGCGCGGTTGCCCAGGTACCGACCCAGTGATCGGGCGGCGGCGCGGCGTAGCTGGTGGCGGCGAAGGCGGCGAGCGCGAAGAGCAGGAGCAGGCGGGAGAGGATCGGGCGAGTGGTCACGGGAGTTTGTCAACCTCGAAAGAAATTTCCAGACGCACCATCTTACGCCGGTCGCGGGGTTGCGCGTCTACACGGGGTTTGGCGAAGGCAGGCGGCTTTCACGTATAGTTGCGTTCGGTAGAGGAAACAGGGAACAGGCAACGGAAACAGAAAATCGGGTCGCGGAGGAAACGCGGGAAGAATGGATGATTGGAAAATGATGACGATGAGATGGACACGAGTTATGCTGTTAATAATCATGATGACAGCACTTGGAGTAGACACCGCCGTGGCGGATGCTGCGGTTACGAAGACTGCGTTCGGCAAGCTGCCGGACGGAACGACTGCCGAGATATACACGCTGAAGAACGAAGAGATTGAGGTGCGCATTGCGAACTACGGCGCGCGCATCGTGGCGATTGAGACCAAGGACCGCGACGGCAAGATGGGCGACGTGGTGCTGGGATACGACTCGGTGGAGGGGTATGTGGCCGAGGAGGCGTCGAAGACCTATGTCGGCGCAATCGTGGGGCGTTACGGCAACCGGATCCGCAATGGGAAGTTCTCGATCGACGGGCACCAATACCAGATTCCGCTGAACAATGGCGCCAACGCACTGCACGGCGGGCCGCACGGCTTCGACGACCAGATATGGGCGGTGAAGGAGCTGGCCGATGGCGTGGAGATGTCGCTGGTGTCGAAGGACGGGGACATGGGATTTCCCGGCACGCTGACGCTGCATGTGCGCTACACGCTGGCGGGCAGCGCGCTGCACATCAACTACACGGCGACGACCGACAAGACGACGGTGGTGAATGTGACCAACCACGCGTACTTCAACCTGGCGGGCGACGGGAGTGGGCCGATCCTGCCGGAGGTGATGCAGATCAACGCGGACGAGTACACGCCGGTGGACGCGGGGCTGATCCCGGTGGGCGGAGCGAAGCCGGTGGCGGGAACGCCGTTCGACTTCAACAAGCCGACGGTGATTGGCGAGCGCATCAACCAGACGAACGAGCAGTTGAAGTTCGGCGGCGGATACGACCACAACTGGATTCTGCGCGGCAAGCCGGGCGAGATGAAGGTGGCGGCGCGGGTCTACGACCCGAAGAGCGGGCGCGTGCTGACGGAATCGACCACCGAGCCGGGCGTGCAGTTCTACTCCGGCAACGCCATTCCGGGTCTGTACAAGGGCAAGACGGGCGTGGTGTATGGGAAGTATGCGGGGTTCTGCCTGGAGACGCAGCACTATCCGGATTCGCCGAACCAGCCGGAGTTTCCCAGCACAGCTGCTGAAGCCGGGAACGACGATGCGGTCGGAGACGGTGTACGCGTTCTCGGTGCAGAAGTAGGGGCTAGTTGTCCCGAAACTGTGACCTCAGGGGCTAAAAGCCGAGATGATTTGGCTGACATAAGGGCACGGGTAAAACCCGTGCCCTTATGCAAAACGGCCTCTTTCAGCATCCTCTACAGGCTGGGAGCGTCTCGTCAGGCATGGATGGTGAAGGCGTAGGCGTAGGGGTTGGGCGGGTTGGCGGGGAGGGTGAGATGCAGGCCGCTGCCATCCTGCTCGAAGGCGATCCGGCCCGCGCCGACCAGCTCCACGCGCTGGACTGGACGCGGAAGAGCCGGCGGATCCCCTGGCGAGGGTCTTGATGTGCAGCTTGCCGTCGGTTGGCCAGACGAAGGCGAAGGCGTAGAGGGTATCGCCTTTGGTGACGAAGCGAATGTCTTCGGTGGTGTAGGGCCGCTGCCTCTTTTCGTTGAAGGTACCGGCGGCGGCAGCGTCGGGCGGCCCTTCGCCGAAGACGCTGAAGGGGCGGGTGCCGTAGATCGCGCCGCCATGCACCTGCATCCACGAGGCAAGCCCGGTGAGGAATGCGTGCTCGTCCTCATCGAGGGTGCCATCGCCGCGCAGAGGGAATGCTGAGCAGCAGATTCCCGTTGCGGCTGACGATGTCGATGAGCGAGTGGATGACGAAGGTGGGGGTCTTGTACTTGTGGGTATCGAGCAGCGAGCGCTCGTAATACCAGTCGCCGATGCAGGTATCGGTCTGCCAGGGCTGGGCGAGGATTCCGTTGGCCTTGCCGCGTTCGATATCCAGAGTGACCGAGCCGACGTGTTCGGGCTTGATGTCCTTCGCGGTGACGACCACATCCACCTTGCCGTGTTTGCGGACGCTTGAGTTGTAGTAGTGGGTGACGAGGTCGATGCCATACTGGCCCAGCGGCAGCTCGCTATCGTCGAAGTAAAGCAGGTCGGCGTCATACGTATCGACGAGGTCCTGGCAGCGCAGGAACCAGTTCTCGGCGAAGGCGGGATTCATGGTTGGGACGCCTTCGTTCCAGGGGCGGTCGTTGGCCTCATGCCACTGGTTGGCGGCGGCTATGGTGGTGAAGCCATCCGGCATCACGATATTGCGGCCGGTGTAGAGCTTCTGGGGATCGAGGCCGTCCCACCACTTGCCCTTACCGTCTGCCTTGGTAAGGTTATAGGCGTCGTAGCGGACGCCTTGCATGGGGCCTTCGGGATCGTAGTCGTACGCGACCTGAAGCCAGTGCCAGGAGTGTGCGCCGTGGTTGGAGACGCCGAAACGCAGTCCGCGCTTTCGCGCCTCTTTGGCCCATACCGCCATGATGTCGCGTTTGGGGCCGACTTTGACCGAGTTCCACTCATGAAAACGCGAGTTGTAGATGTCGAAGTTGTCATGGTGCTGTGCGAGGGCGACAAAGTACTTTGCCCCGGCGGAGACGAACAGGTCCATCAACTGTTCCGGCTGCCAGCGCTCGGCCTTCCAGGTGCCGTTCAGCTCGACCGCGCCGAACTTCGAGGGGTGTCCGTAGTTGGCGACGTGGAACTTGTTCTGCTTCGATCCCTGGAGATAGAGGTTGCGGGTGTACCAGTCGCCTTGCTCTGGCATCGACTCCGGCCCCCAACAGGACCAGATGCCGAACTTCGCGTCGCGGAACCAATCGGGAGTCTGGTAGCCGGCCGTGAGCGAGTCCCATGAGGGCTGGAATGGACCGGGAGCAATGTGATGCGGACTGGCGCCCTGCGACAAGAGCGCCTTGGGAATTGCAGCTGAGGGTGCGGCGGCCGCGATGAACTTGAGGAGGCTTCGGCGAGAGAGCTTGGGCATGGGCATGTTGGGGATAATAATAGAGGGCCGGACGCTCATTCCGGTAGTCCTGGGTCAATCCACTTGGGACGCATGAACGGCCAACTTGCCAGTTTGCGCTGGAGGTCTTGGGCGATGAGTTTGCCGTGGAAGCAGCCGTTCTCGATGAAGAAGAAGTTAATTAGCGAAGCGGATCATCGTCAGCGGGGATGGGGGAGCCTGAGCTGGAGGTCTTCTGCGATGAGCTTGCCGTGGAGGCGGCCGTTCTCGATGAAGATCTCGTTGGTGCGGCGGCCTGCGAGGATGACTCCGGCGAGGTAGATGCCGGGGACGTTGGACTCGAGGGTCGCGGAGTTGCAGACAGGAGAGCGGTCGTTGTCCTCGTCGAAGCGGATGCCGAGTTTTTCCAGGAAGCTGAAGTCGGGGTGGTATCCGGTCATTGCGAAGACGAAGTGGTTGGGAATCGAGACCTCGCCGCGGGGAGTGGCGATGGTGAGAGTGTCCTCGGCTATGCGGGCGACGGTGGAGGAGAAGCAGGCGGTGATCTCGCCGCTGGCGATGCGGTTGTTGATGTCGGGCAGGATCCAGTACTTCACATGGTTGTGCATCTGGGGGCCGCGATGGACGAGGGTGACGCGCGCGCCGTGACGCCAGAGGTCGAGCGCGGTGGTGGCGGCGGAGTTTTTGCCGCCGATGACGACGACATCGAGGCCGAAGAAGGGGTGGGGATCGTCGTAGTAGTGCTGCACCTTGGGAAGCTCTTCGCCGGGGACGTTGAGCTTGTTGGGCAGGTCGTAGTATCCGGTGGCGAGGACGAGCTTGCGCGCGCGGTGAGTGAGTGGGCGGTCGAAGCGGTCGGTGGTGTGGACGGTGAACTGGTCGTCGTGACCGGTGATGCTCTGGACCGTCTCGTAGGGGCGCAGGTTGAGGGAATAACGCTCTGCGACCTTGCGGTAGTACTCGAGCGCCTCGGCGCGGCAGGGCTTCTGGTTGGGGGTGGTGAAGGGAATGTCGCCGATTTCGAGCAGCTCCGGCGTGGTGAAGAAGGTCATGTGCGCGGGATAGTGGAAGAGGGAGTTGCAGAGACAGCCCTTGTCGACCACGAGGGCGGTGAACCCGCGGCGCTGGGCCTCGATGGCGCAGGCCAAGCCGGTGGGGCCGGAGCCGATGACGAGCAGGTCGTAGAGGGGAAGTTCAGCTTGCCGAGGGTTAGCCATCCCACGATATTACAGAAGCGCAGGCCTGGTGCATATAACACAAAACGATCATCCGAACTGGTTTCGAGCCTGCGGCCCGCGGCTTACAGTTCGACGAGTTTGTGGGCGATGGTGAAGAGGGCGAGTTCGAGACGGGTGGAGACTCCGGTCTTGTCGAAGACGTTGGAGAGGTGGCGCTTGACCGTCTCCTCGCTGATGGCGAACTGCTTGGCGATGTCTCGGTTGCTGCAACCTTCGACGATGCAGGTGACGACCTCGAGTTCCCGGGGGGTGAGGCCGTAGGTTTTGCGATCGGGAACCGCGGCGGCCTGCGCCATGAGTTGCTGCAGGGCCTTTACCAGGTTTGCGACGCGCTCGCCGCCGATCCAGTAATCTCCGCCGAGCACAGCTCGCAGAGCCTGCGAGAGGTCGCTGGCGACGGAGTCCTTCAGGACGATTCCGCGCGCGCCGATCTGCAGCGCCTCGATGATCTGCTGTGGGGTGATGGTGGCGGTGAGAAGGACGATTTTTACGCGCGGCGACTTGGTCATGATGGCGCGCATGGCTTCGAGGCCGGGAAGGCGGGGCATGAGCAGGTCGAGCAGCAGGATGTCCGGCTCGGATTCGATGGTCTGGGTGATGGCGTCGTCGCCATCCTCCGCCTCGCCGACCACCTCGAAGCCCGGCTCATTGAGCAGCATGTTGCGGACGCCGAAGCGGACCACGGGATGATCGTCTGCGACGACGATGCGGATGGCAGGCTGGGCCGGGGCAACCGGGGCAGATTGTTTTTGGGAAAACTTTTTTGCGGATTGCCGACTGATAACGGTTTTTGCAGGCATTTCCGGTACCTCCACAGCTTGGCTGGGGAATCTCCACTCAGACCCGTGACCCAAGAATACGCTCAAGCCGGTCGCATGCGGCGGCGAACTCATCAAGAGAGTTAACCTCATCTGTTTCCGATGTTGCAGCAGCTTCGATGCCGCCGGCCTCCAACTGGCCCGCCAAGGTGTGCAGTTCGGTTGCGCCCAGCATTCCACAGCCTCCCTTGATGGCGTGGGCCTGGCGTACGAATGCTATCGCATCATGCGCGGCGGCAAGTTGGCGCATGGAGTGGATGCGCTTGCGCGCATCGCTCAGGCACAGTGCGTACATCTGGTGGAGCTGCGGCGCGGGCATGGAAGCAGCAAGCTGGCGATAGATTGTCTGGTTCAACACGGGCGCGTTGCTGGAGCTGCCGCTGGGGACAGGTTCCGTGGATGGGGCCTGGGCCTGTTGCGGAGGATGGCGGCGCTCATTTTCTATTGATGCGGTCTGCGGCTGGGAAGAGGCGGCGATCGAGACCAATCCGGAGTTGGAGGGGGAACGGCTGGCGGGGCCTGTGACGACGGTCCATCGCTCTTGCCTGGCTGGAGTATTGATGGCGCTGGATGGAGAATTGCGCGCCGCGAGCAAGGCTGCGAGATCCTTCATATTGAATGGTTTCAGGAGAAATCCGTCGAAGCGGGCCATCACCTGGCCGGGCGGGCGGCTTGCGCTCATCAACAGCAGGAGGGTCTTCGGGGGGCAGAAGCCGCGGAGTTCGCCGGCCAGCCGGGAGCCGGCGAGGCCCGGCATCTGCGCGTCGACGAGCAAGATATCGGGCGCGGTGTGAGAGTGGAGAAGCTGGTTGATCGCGGCCTCGCCGGATTCGGCGCACTCCACTGCGTAGCCTTCGGCGTAGAGAAGGACTCGGAGCAGGTCCAGGCTCATGGGGTCGTCGTCAACGACCAGCACTCGCATCGGCTTGGATTTCGGTATCACGATTGCCGAGTAGAGTATCAGGCACAGCATCCAAGCGCCACTGGCGCGAATGGAATTTGGTGACCCTGCGGGGGTTGAGGCATTAGAGTAGTTGCCATGGCAGAGCAGGGCGGTCCTGAGCATTGCAGCGGCGACGAGGGGAACGAACGCAGGCCACAGCTTGCGGCGCTTGAAGAGCGGGTGGCACGGCTGGAGCTTGAGATAGCCGCACTACAGCGCAAGATTGGCGCCGGGCCGGTTGAGAGGAACGAGGCGTGGAGGGGGGTTCCTGCTGAGCGGAGTGCGCCACCTCCGGCTCCGCCGCCGATGCCTGTACCGGAGTATGCGAGCGGTGGGCAGCGGCTGGTCTCTGAGGTGTGGGGTGAAGCCTCGCCGCACGCGCCAACGACTACCGTACCCGAGTCACGCGAGTCGTTGGAGAGCCGCCTGGGATCGATGATCTTCAACCGCATTGCAATCGTGCTGCTGCTGATCGGGACGGCTTGCTTTTTGAAGTTGGCGGTCGATCGCCAGTGGATCGTGCCCAGCCCGGCGGGGCGCGTGATTGCGGGGTTGCTGGCAGGCGCGGGGCTGGTGCTGTGGTCGGAGCGATTCCGCCGCAAGGGCTACGCTGCGTTTTCCTACTCGCTGAAGGCGGTGGGCAGCGGAGTTCTCTATCTCTCACTGTGGGCGGCATTTCAACTCTACGGCCTGATTGCTGCGCCGATGGCGATGGGGCTGATGGTTCTGGTGACGGCATGGAACGCGTATATGGCTTGGGCACAGGACGCCGAGCTGCTGGCGGCGTACGCTCTGGCCGGAGGGTTCGCCACGCCGCTGCTGGTCTCCACCGGCGGGAACCACGAGATCTTTCTGTTTACCTATCTGCTGGCCATCGACGCAGCTACGATTGCGCTGGTGCGGTTGAAGAGGTGGCCGCGGTTGCTGATGGGAGCGTTCCCGCTGACGGTCGCGTTCTTCATTGCGTGGTACGCGGAGTTCTACGCGGCGCGCGAGCTGGCGACGACTGCAATCTTCATCGCGCTGTTTGGGATGGCGTTCGCGAGCGTAGCGGTGCGCCGGAACGCAATGAGTCCGGAGCTGCCCGCGGCGCGATCTGCGCGGCGCGCAACGCTGACGGAGGAGATCCTGCTGCCGCTGGCCAATGCGGCGTTTGTTGCGCTGGCGTTCTACTGCGCGCTGGAGGACTCCGGCCACCACGCGCTGCTTGCCTGGATGATGGTGGCGCTGGCCGCGGCGTATCTGGGCCTGATGCGCGCGCCGCAGACGCGAACCGCGGCGGCGATTCATCTGACGCTGGCGGTGGTGTTGCTGACGATTGCGATTCCGCTGAAGGCCAACGGGCACTGGATCACGGTGAGCTGGCTGGTGGAGGGGCTGGCGCTGCTGTGGGTGGCCGCGCGGCTGGAGCCGGGCGGAGTGCCGGTGGATGCGGGCGAGAGCTACGCAACGAGCACGCTGCGCTGGCTGGCGATGGGATCGCTCATTCCTGGATATTGCGGAATCTGCGTTCACTCAGAAGGCCTGGCGGATGTGAGCCAGTTGACGCTGCTGAACTGGGGGACAGGGACTGCGCTCATCGGCATCGCCGTCTTCGCTGCGGTCGCGTGGCTGGCGCTGCGCACGGCAGACACCGCGCGCGCAGGACAAGCGCAGAGACATACGCTGGATTGGGGCAGGATCGCCGTTACCGCGTTCATCCTGATCGATCTCACGGCGGCCCTGCTTACCCTGCGCGAGCTATTTTTGTCCTGGGAGTGGGGCGACCTGCATCCTCCGTTCCAGAGTGCGGATTTTGTGACCGCGCTGATTGGGCTGGCGGTCTTCGCGGGTGTGGTTGCGGTCTCGATTCGGATTGCGCGTGCGCAGCCGGAGGCGGC
Organism: uncultured Acidobacteriaceae bacterium; assembly: GCA_963828115.1. GTDB lineage: Bacteria > Acidobacteriota > Terriglobia > Terriglobales > Acidobacteriaceae > Edaphobacter. The sequence goes on along the minus strand of CAWHDN010000021.1, from coordinate 110,650 downwards.
TTTCTGGACGGGATGCGCGGCGCTGTCGACGATTGCGTTCAACCTGATCGCCGTGCTGACTGGCGTGCGCGAGATCGAGGCCATCTGGGAGCGCTCCTCAGTGACTACTCCAGACGCAGCTTTGCAGCAGGCGCTGGCCATCTCTGCGTTCCTGATGCTGTATGGCGCGGGACTGCTGGCGGTGGGATTCTGGCGGCGCAGCGGATTCCTGCGCTGGCAGGCGCTGGTACTTCTGGTGTTCACCATCTTCAAGACCTTCCTCTACGACATGCGCAACCTGAGCGAGGGTTATCGCGTGGTCAGCCTGCTGGGGCTGGGCGCGCTGCTGATGGCGGTCAGCTTCGCGTATCAGAAGGACTGGCTGAATCTACATGGTGCGGAGGGAGCGAACGGCGCTGGCGGGCAGACCGATGCGGAATCCGGGGTTGAGCGATGAAGGGTGCGGCGCTGTTGGCGGTGCTGCTGTGGCAGGCGGCGGCGGCGAACGAGCCGCCGGTGGCAGAGCCGGGGACGATGCGGTATGAGCGCGCGATTCGCGTAGCTGGTGGCTCGGCGCGGGGCAGGCCTGCGCGGCGCTGGACGCGGAGATTTTCCCCCATGCCGCGCCGTCGCTGACGGATGTACGGCTCTTTCCGTGCAGGCGGCGGCCGCGGGCGCGGCGGTGCATGAGGTTCCCTACGCGATTACGCTGAGCGAGGCGACGAGCGAGGAGACGCAGGCGGCGCGGGTGCTGAATCTGGGTGGTCGAGTGGGGGCCCTCGGATCGTCTTCGATCTGGAGATGCCTGCGCGGGCGTATACCGGCGTGACGCTGAATCTCGATCCGGCGGTGCACGACTTCATTGCCACAGCAACGGTCACTGGTTCAGACGCGCTGGGTGGACGCGGCAGAGCTACTGCGCTGGGATCGTTCACGCTGTTCGATCTGGCATCGCAGCGGCTGTCGCGCGATACCACCATTCCGTTGCAGGAGTCGACGTTTCGATATCTGCATATTGAGTTGAGTTTCGCATACGCCCCTGGGGTTGAGGCGGATCATCGGCCGTTTTCGCCGACGATAGTACTGGGGGCGACGGTGCCGCCGAGCCGTGAGGCTCAGAGCGTTTACACAACGGTTGCGGAGACGAGTGCGGTGGCGACGCAGGGGCGCGAGTCGGTGGCGACGTTTGTGGTTCCTGCGCGGGTTCCGGTGGAGCGGGTGTCGTTTGTGATTGCGCCGGGGTTTGCGGGGAATTTCAGCCGCGAGGTAAAGGTGAGCGCGCTGACCGAGGCGGCGGACGATGGGGGGCGCGCGCCGCTTCCGGAGGTGGTGACGGGAGGCATTCTGCGGGTTCATGCCAGCGAGGCGGGACGGGAGATTCGCACGGAGCAGCTTGGAGTTGACGCGATTCTTGGCGCGAACCTACAGCGGGCGGCGAAGGTCGCGGTGACGATCGAGAACGGGGACGACCAGCCGCTGCCGATTGCGGCAGTGCGGCTGGAGATGCGGCAGCGGGAGATATGCTTCGATGCGCCGGAGGGCGGTACTGCGGGCAAAGATTCGGGGCTGGCACTGTTCTATGGCGATTCCAGGCTGGATGCACCGGTGTACGACTACGCGCGGTTGTTTGTGGCGTCGCGCGCGGCCCTGGCGGCGGAGCTTGGGCCGGAGGGGATGAATGCGAACTATCGCGCTCCGGCGGCGGCGGTGAGGCCCTTTGCGGAGCGGCATCCGGAGATGCTGTGGATTGCGCTGATCGCGGCGATCTGCGCGCTGGGGATGGTGGCGCTGAAGGCTGCGAAGTCGTCTGGCCTGGGATGAGGCTGATGATGGTTAACTGAGTCGATTCCCGGGGCGACATGAGGACGAATTCCTCTTAAGGCAGACCTACACTCGGCTCTCAGCCTGTCTGTTATTGGCTATGCGCAGGCTGCGGAGATTGGGATGAAGGCTTTGATTTTTTGGATTTGTGTGGTGTTTGGGGTTTGCGGGTTGAGCGCGCAGACGGCTGTGTGGCAGCCGACAGCGGGACATACGCAGATAGCTGATTTGGCCGGGGGCGGCGCCGGATGCGCAGCCTGTGGTGAAGCCGGAGAGTGTTGAGACGGACACCGATCCCAAAGAATTGGTCGCCGGCAAGCCGTGGGTTTATATCAGCAACGTCTCGCGGCCTACGATGACGGTCTATTCGCCGAAGGGAAAAAATACGGGCGCGGCGGTGGTGGTGTTTCCCGGCGGAGGCTATGAGGAGCTGGCCATCGACCTGGAAGGCACGGAGGCCTGCGACTGGCTGACGGCCAAGGGGATTACATGCGTGCTGCTGAAGTATCGCGTGCCGGCTCCGCGATCGGGCCCGTACTGGGGCGCGTATCCGCAGTCGCCGATTGCGCTGGAGGACGCGCAGAGGACGGTGGGGCTGGTGCGCTTTCATGCGGCGGAGTGGCAGATCGATCCGCACAAGATCGGCGTGATGGGATTTTCAGCGGGCGGGCATCTGGTGGCGGCGATGAGCGTGCATTTTGATCGCTTGTACACGGCTGTCGATGCGGCGGACAAGGAGAGCTGCCGACCGGACTTTGCCGTGGCGATCTATCCGGGGCATCTGTCGTTTGGCGATGAGAGCCTGAAGACGCCGAAGCTGAATCCAGACATTGCCAGCCACATCACGCGGCAGACGCCGCCAACGTTTCTGCTACAGAACGAGGACGACCATGTGGACAACGTGAACGACTCGCTGGTGTATTACATTGCGCTGAAGAACGCTGGGGTTCCCGTGGAGATCCACTTGTACGCGCAGGGCGGGCACGCCTTCGGGCTGCGCAGGACGAAGCTACCAGTGACGCGATGGCCAGAGTTGGTGGAGACGTGGCTGGGAACGATTGGGATGATTGCGACCAAACCCGAATGAGATGACGCGGCACCCAGGTCTCAGAAGCGAGAGATGGGGAACCCGGCGCGTGAGCCAACCGGGATGTTGTTCTCATCAACGTCCTTTCTCGAGGCTCCAATGAGGCCGTCCATAAAACCTTTGCGGAGCGAACAGCATCCTGCTAAATTATTGCTTTTCGCCTGCCAATCGGGCGTATCATCAAGCCGGGCCGAGGAAAGCAGGGGGCGATCCATGTCGCTTGGTTTGGAAGGCCGGCGGTATGCTGCGCGTGCGAGATCGCGGTATCCCATCTTGTTGCCGTGCTTGCTGCTGATGTCCGTAAGCACCAGCGCGCAGACTTATGTGCGCACCGTCGAGATCGGAGTCATACAGGATTCGGACGCGCCGCTTTCGCCAAGCCAAACCTCCCCACCACCGCTGGCCGCGCCCCTTTCCAATGTGCCGCCACAAGTGGTGGACATATACGGGCAGCCCGTAAACTTCGATACCGGACGTGCGGACATGGCCCATCGCGTGATTGTGGACAATTTCGGAGGCGGCGAGGCAGGGGAAAGCAAGGCGAAGGCGGCCCGGCAGTCGGCCGCAAATCTGACCGTCGATGTTAACAGTCTCACCTATCGATTCAGCCGCGCCTGGGATGGTTCGTCTTTCGATGCCATCTCGCGTACGGACGATCCTCGGCAAACAGGGCCCGCTCAGCCGGCCTTCTCCACGCAATTCTTCACCGCAAGCGCTGGGATCGCATCGCCACGGCAGCGGCAGACGATCATGAACCGCTTCGACAACGACCCGCCGGGCGGCGTTGTTCTGGAAGGCATCTTCGATCCGGGGAGTTTGCAGTCAGTCGTCTATGACGCGCGCTATCACGCCCTAGTGTTCGACAGGGCGTCTGGCGGGCGGGTCGCCTATTTCGGCATTCCGGCCCAGGATGTTGTGACCCTGTGCCATGCCCTGGCCGAGGACGACGCCAATCGCGTTGCGGTGTCCCTGGAGCACCCGCCGCGCACGTATGGGGGGCTCGTCAGCGATTCCAACGTAGCGCTCAACATGTTTGTGGCCGACGGGCTGCTCGGCGCGATCGCGTTCGGTTCGCTGGCGGACACGCACGACATGATTGACGATTTTCGTCTTGCCGGGGATTACACGACCCAAAAACCCACAAATGATTTCGGCGCCGCCGCGGTCATGTTCACGTTCAATTCAGGAAGTTATCAGGACGATGGAAAGAGCCTTGCGCCGAACGGCAACGCACTGGATGTCCTGTTCGTTCCCCTGGCGCAATCGGGCGGCGCATATGTTGCGGCCATGTCGGGGGACCTGCCACAGGAGTTTCTGGAAAACGGGAAACATATCACCGACAATCTCGACAACTATTACGCGCAAGAGCCGATCATCACCTTGATATTCCGCTATGCCCAGACGGCTTCCCTGTTGCGGGGTTTGAAGGCCGAACATGTCGATCTGAACCAGCTGGCCCATGGCATCGCATTCGCCACAGGAGAGTCGCAATGACGCTTGCGCGGCTTCTGTGGCGATGGGGAATCGTGCCGATGGTTGCGTTCACGGCATTGAGCGGCGCAGCGCTCGCGCAGGTGGAAGTCCCCAGGGGAGGCATAGCAGGTCCGCCAGGAGGCATCGGGGGCGTAGTGATTGACCCGCGTCCACTCCCGCAGCCACTTCCGCAGCCTCTTCCGCAGCCACTCCCGCAGCCACTCCCGCAGCCACTTCCGCAGCCTCTTCCGCAGCCTCTCCCGACGCCGCCTTGTGTCGGCGACGACTGCAACCCGCACCCTCCGCCGATGCCCTGTGTCGGCAACAATTGTGTCACGCCGTCGCCCTCTCCCTCTCCGGCAACCAATGGCGGGCCCGACTTATCGCCACCTTCACTCATCTCTCCTCTCGCCAACGTGCTCTCCGCGACGGGCGTGCCGCGCGTGTCCGACGACCAACAGAATGGCGACGATCCGCTTACCCAAGCTATCCACAAGCAGTGGCTTCGCTATCTGCAGTCCATCCAGATAGCGCATCAGGACAAGCACTGGCGGAGCCCGCCCTATGACGACTGGCTTCAGCGCCATCCCGAGGACCGGGGCGTCCTTCCGGCGGCGTCCATGGACAGCGCGCCCCAGGCCAACAGCTCCTCCGGCAGTGCGTCGCCGACAGAGGAGCAAAACAAGACCGCAGCTTCGGATACGTCAAACAGCGCTGCGTCGCTGGCTGCCGCTCGCAATACGATTTATGCGGGACTGCTCATAGGGGGTGCCACGGTCGCCGGACTCGTCACCCTGTATTGGCGTCGCAAACGGAAAGGCAGGTGAATATGGGGCACTTCATCTCACGGTGGGCGAGGTTACTGCTTGTGGCCGCACTCTACGGTACTGTGCTTGCGCCCGCTCATGCCCAAGGCACATGCGATCCGGGCGACACGCTTCTTGGCTCCAAGATCCGCGTGGAGGACGGCAAGACATTCAGGGACGATTATTGCGCCAAGACTCCGGGCCCCTGGTCGCGCGCCGAATTGGACCGCGTCTTTAGCGTGTGGAACAACATGCCGGACACGCCCGCAAAGGCATGGGCGATCAAGAATGTCAGCTACGAGCGACGGCACGACACTCCGGTCTGCGTGATCGATGCAAGGGGCATAAAACGGTGCGATGCGATGCCGTCGCCCTATGCGGGCCTTCATGACGGCCAAGCCCAATTGATCTTCAATGACAGCTTTTTTTCGGAGACGCCCGCCGTGCAACGGTCCCTGTTCGCATTTGAAAGCGGCAAGGCGCTTTACTTGAAGTTGGACCTGGGCTCGTGGTTCTCGATGAATTTCAACGCTTACGCGCCGGCCGTGGACGAGATGCTGACGGCGGGAAAGGCGCCTGGCGAACCCAATGACGACCGCGACGCGGCTTCTCAGTTTGGCGGACTGTTTCGGGTCGAGATGTTGCAGATATCGGCAACCAATCATCCGGCCTGGAAGGCGCCCCTGGCGAAACTCGAGGCGTTATTGCGCAGGATCACTCCGGCCGGTTTGCCCTGACACGCACGCCGCTAATCTCGAATTGTCGGCGGTCGATGCGGCGGACAAGGAGAGCTGCCGACCGGACTTTGCCGTGGCGATCTATCCGGGGCATCTGTCGTTTGGCGATGAGAGCCTGAAGACGCCGAAGCTGAATCCAGACATCGCCAGCCACATCACGCGGCAGACGCCGCCAACGTTTCTGCTGCAGAACGAGGACGACCATGTGGACCACGTGAACGACTCGCTGGTGTACTACATTGCGCTGAAGAACGCTGGGGTTCCCGTGGAGATCCACTTGTACGCGCAGGGCGGGCACGCCTTCGGGCTGCGCAGGACGAAGTTTCCGGTGACGAAGTGGCCTGAGTTGGTGGAGACTTGGCTGGGGATGATTGGGATGATTGCGAATACTGACGAATGAGGTACCCGACGGGTGGCGAAAAGGTATAACTGTTATACTATCAATCCATGCGATTCCACTTCGATCCGGTGAAGAGCTTGCGGCTGCGGAAGAACCCGAAGCGCGGTATCGGGTTCGAAGAGGCGCTGGAGATTTTTGAGGGCCCTTACTATCAGGACCGCAGTTCGGACAACCCGGAGCAGTATCGTGCGATCGGTTGGGTTGGGCGGCGGCTCTACACTCTGATCTTTGAGGTGCGAGAGGACGATGAGGGTGAGTTCTATCACATGGTGACGTTATGGAAGGCTACGCGGGAGGAGCGCAAATTATATGAAGAGCACTCGTAAGACAAAGAAGCCGGTTTCGGCGGAGGCGATTGCACGGATGGCGGACAAGGGCGAGGATATCTCGCGCTTTTTTACGAACGATGGGAAGATGATGCCGCCGTTGGTCCAACGCGTGAATGTGGACTTTGCGGCTTCCATGCTCGATGAACTGGACCGCGAGGCGAAGGAGTTGAACATCAGCCGGCAGGCGGTGATCAAGACGCTGCTGCGGCGGGCGCTCAATGAGCAGTATGTGGCGGCGACGGCAAGGCTGGCGATGAAGTGAGGGCGGTGACAGACCTGCGTCTCAGAAGCGAGACGTGGGGCAGCCGCACGGGAGATAGCTTCGATGAAACAAGACCCAAGGTACACGGACCTGATGCAGGAGATCAAAGAGCGTCTATATACGATTGAAGACGTGTTGAGCGGTCGAACGCAACTCCACGGACCACTGGCACACGAGTTTTGTTTCCTACAGCTTCGCATCATCTGTGAATGCATTTCCTATGCGTGCGTTATTGCGCACGCATACATCAAGGAACTACAGGCCCCAAAGTTTCAAAAGGCGTGGTCGGCGGATGCGTTGATGAAACAACTCGGCGGTCTGCATCAAGACTTCTACCCAAAGCCAAGTACGATGACTATTACGAAGGGCAGAGTCCAATTGAATGAGATCGATGCCCCGTATATGACAAAGGCCAACCTACAGAAATTGAATGGTATCTGTGGAGATAAGCTCCACCGCGGGTCTCCTGAGAAATACGCCTTCAACCCGACACCGGAGCGCTTAGCAACGGATCGACAAACAATCATCGATTCGGCCAACAAGGTTTTTCGGTTGCTGGAATCGCACTTAATGAAGCACCAGAACGACGCGCGGTACATCCTGTGTCGGTTTCGAGAGCGGGGCGTGCCAGTAGAGGTGTGGTTGGCCGCCCCAGGCAATGAAGTCGCAGCGGCCAACAGGGTATGAATCGAGCGAACAAGCAACGGCAAAAGCAAAAGCCAATACAGAGATTCTGACTTCGCCAGAATGACGAGCGTAAAACAGACAACCGCAGGTCCTTCGACTCGCGCTGCGCGTTCGCTCAGGATGACAATATTGTTGGATGAAGAACGGGCAACGGCAAGAACAAAAGCCAATACAGAGATTCTGGCTGCGCCAGAATGACGAACAAAAACAGTCGACGACGGCTTCGTATTATCGCTCCGTATTATCGGAGGGCGGCGTCGACTTCTTTGTAGTAGTAGGGGGATTTTAGGATTTCGCGGGGCTTGCTGCCGTCGGCGGGGCCGACCAGGCCGTCGTGCTCCATCATGTCGATGAGGTGAGCGGCGCGGCCGTAGCCGATGCGCAGGCGGCGCTGTAGGAGCGAGGTGCTGGCCTTGCCGAACTCGAAGACGAGACGGACAGCGTCGTCGAAGAGGTCGTCGTCCTCCTGGCTGGATTCTCCGTTGGCGGCGGCGTTGGCGTCGTCATCCTTGGGGCCTTCGAGGAAGCCGTGGACGTACTCGGCCTCGCCCTGCTCCTTCCAGAAGGCGGTGACGGCGGAGATCTCTTTTTCGGTGACGAAGGGCGCGTGGACGCGCTGCACGCGGCTGGTGCCGGGAGGAAGGTAGAGCATGTCTCCCTTGCCGAGGAGGGATTCTGCGCCGTTGGAGTCGATGATGGTGCGCGAATCGACCTTGGTGGCGAGGCGGAAGCTGATGCGGGTGGGGATGTTGGCCTTGATGAGGCCGGTGATGACATCGACCGATGGGCGCTGGGTGGCGAGGACGAGATGGATGCCGACGGCGCGGGCCATCTGCGCGAGGCGGGTGATGGACTCTTCCACATTGGCGCGGTCGAGCATCATCAGGTCGGCGAGCTCGTCGATGATGATGATGATGTAGGGGAGCGGCTCCTGATCGACGTCGTCGAAGAGGTAGTCGGAGTTGTTGTCGAAGAGCTTGTTGAACTGATCGATGTTGCGGACATGGTTGGCGGCGAGGAGCTTGAGGCGGCGCTCCATCTCGCGGACGGCGTTGCGCAGGGCGTTGGCGGCCAGCTTGGCGTCGGTGATGATGGGGGTGAAGAGGTGAGGGATGCCCTCGTACATGCCCAGCTCGACGCGCTTGGGATCGACCAGGATCATGCGGACCTGTTCGGGCGTGGATTTGTAGAGGACGGACATAATCATGGCGTTGATGGCGACGGACTTGCCGGAGCCGGTGGAACCCGCGATGAGGATGTGGGGCATGGCGGCGAGGTCGGCGGTGACGATGCGGCCGTTGATGTCCTTGCCGAGGGCGATGGCGAGCCTGGATTTGGTTTTGGCGAAGGACTCGGATTCGACTACGTCGCGCAGCCAGATGGTCTCGCGGCCGTGGTTGGGGACCTGGATTCCGACGGTGGATTTGCCGGCCATGCGCTCGATGAGGATGGATTCGGCGGCCATGGCGAGGCAGAGATCGTCGGCCAGGCCGGTGACGCGGGAGTACTTGACGCCGGCGTCTGGGTGGAACTCGAATGTGGTGACGATGGGGCCGGGGTTGATCTGGGTGACCTGGCCGTTGACGCCGAACTCGGCGCACTTCTGGACGAGGGTTCGGGCTTCGGCGCGCAGAGCCTCCTCGCGGACGACGGGGACCTCATCGTTGCGGAAGAGGAGCGAGGAGGGCGGGAGCTTGTATCCGCGGATTGACTTGGGGGTGATGGCGACCTGCTTGATGTCTGCGTCTGCGCGCTTGCCGAAGGCGATGGAGTTGGGCGGGGGATCCGGGGCAGGTGCAGGCTCTGCAATCCCACCCATGCGGTGAGACTGCATGGATGGGGCACCCGGGGGTTGCGTATGGCGCGCGGGAGGCGGCTCGGGGAGATCGAGGTGCGCGGTCTCACCGGTGCTGCGAGCGCTGAGCGGGGCGGCGGCGGCGGCCAGCTCCGCGGCGAAGGGCGCTGCGGCTGCGGCTGCGGTGCTGAGCGCGGTGGCAGGGGGTGCATCGACGTGGGTGCGCGGCATGGACTGCCAGACGGAGGCGGGGGCTTCGTCGGGCTGGAGTGCGGCGGGATCGGGCGGCGTGGCGGGCAGGGCCGGTTTGCGGCGCTTGCGTCCCAACCAGCCGAAGAGGCCTCCCAGCAGCGTGGAGTGGGCGTTGGAGTCTGCCACGGGCTTGTGCTGGAGATTCAGCTCCAGGGCTGCCTGATCGAGGGACTGTTCGCGGCAGCTGGTGAAGACTTCCTGGGCTGGTTCGGGCGTGAGGACGGGCCCGAGCGTGAGGGAGTGTTCCAGCGTGGCTGCGGAGTCGGACTGCTGTCGCAGGGCGCGTTTTTCGGCGCGTGCCAGGGCGCGGCGCGCGCGCCAGTTGTGCAGGCGATCGAAGAGGCTGCGCACGAGGGAGAAGTGCGTCTCCACCCACTCGCGGGCGGTGTGGAAGGTGAAGGTTGTGGCCAGGTAGACGGACATTACCACCATCAGGGCGAGGACGATGGAGGCACCGGGCAGGTTGAGGTACTGGACCATGGCATCGGCGAGGAGGCGTCCGGTGACGCCTTCGATGGGCAGGGCGTGACGCCAGAAGAGAGTGCGGGGAAGCAGGCCGACGGCGGCCGGGGCAAAGACGATCCACAGGCCGAGGCCGAGGAGGCGCGCCATTGCGGAGCCGGCGGGGCGCTGGCGCATCCAGCAGAGGCCAAGGCGGCCAAGAAGGATGGGCAGGAAGAAGGCGGCAATGCCGATGGTCTGTAGGATGAGGTCGGCGAGCCATGCTCCGGCGAGGCCGGTCCAGTTGTGGGCAGGGCCGGCGGCCAGGCGCGCGGCGAGTCCGGCGGAGGCGTGCGCTCCGGTGGCGTAGTTGCCGACCGTGTCCGCGGAGGGGTCGGCCGGGGTGTAGGTGGCCAGCGCGAGGAAGAGCAAGCTGGCGAAGACCAGCACTACGAGGCCCAGTATCTCGTTGAGGCGGCGGTTGCGGGTTGGAGTCGAGACCAGTCTGAGTGGTTTCATGGGGGCAAGCGCGGAATCCGGTCTGCGTTGTGTTCGCGTTCCGCCCGCGGCCGGACGCGCGCCAGTGTGGCGGACGCCATGACGCGGAGCTGGACGCAGACAGACGAAGGGCCAGGAACCGCTAGAGCTACCCCGATTATCCCAGAGCGGGAGCAGGAAAAAAGAAAAGTTGCAGGTGTGGACTCAGGATGGAAACCCATGGGTTGGGAGGCCGAATGCAGTCTTCAGGGTCAAGTGCGTGACCGGGAAGCCGATATGGAGTAGGTGAGGCTGCTATGGAACGCTCTTGGGCGTGGATTCCGTTGCCTGGGCCTCCCCGTTGGGACGCAGTACAGAGGACAATCCAGATGAATCTGAGGATGTTGGGACTTAAGACGAAGATTGTGATTGGATTTGGATCGCTGCTTGCGATTATCGCGGGGATGGGCGTGGTTGGCTACCGGTCGGCGTTGGTCAACGAGCAGCTCTCGCAGGAAGCCCGGACCGACGCCAGGGTGATGTCCCATGACCACAAGATGCTGGAGGCGTTTCTGCTGGAGCGAGTGGGCACGCGCGATGTGCTGATGGGCAGGGACAATGAAAGCACTCATCTGTTTGAGCGAGGCGAGGCGGAGTTCCGCAATACCGCCGACGAGCTACAGCCGCTGCTGACGACGGACGCGACCCGCGATCTGTACGCGCGGGTCGAGGTTGCCGATTCCAACTACACTCGCCGCAACGGTCAGGTGGTTGCGCTGTACCGGGCCGGAGACACAAAGGGAGCGATGGAGCTATTCAAGGCACCGGAAGCGCTGTTGGCAACCACCGCAATGACGAACGCTCTGAACGATATTACGGCGCAGGTTGAAGCTGACCGGCACGATGTTCTGGTCCAGCAGGCCACGACGAACGCCTGGACAAAGCGCCTGATGATGATCCTGGCGCTGGCCGGCCTGGCGATCGGATCGGCGATTGCTTTTGTGATTGCGCGGTCGATTATTCATGCGATTCACAGAATGTCGGCGATGATCGAGAGCGTCTCGTCCAACAACCTGGTGGTGGAAGACATGGAGGTGGAGAGCGACGACGAGATGGGCAGGGCGGCTCAGGGGCTGAACAAAATGAAGAACAGCCTGCGCTGCGTGATGTTGTCGATTGCGTCGACGGCGGAGAATGTTGCGGGATCGAGCCGGGAGATTTCTGCGACGGCGACGCAGGCCGCCGACAGCGCGGAGAACCAGAAGCAGCAGGTAGGGCAGATCGCGACGACGATGCAGGAGATGGCTGCGACGGTTCGCGAGGTCTCGTTGCACTCGAATACGGCGGCGAACTCCGCCAAGAGCGCCGCCGAGAGCGCACGCGAGGGCGGCAAGATAGTGGAGGACGTGCTGGATCGGATGCGCGGTATCGCGCAGTCGGTGCGTGAGTCGGCGGCGAAGATCGAGCAGTTGGGGGCCCGGTCGGAAGAGATTGGCAGGATAGTGGGCGTGATCGACGAGATAGCCGAGCAGACCAACCTGCTGGCGCTGAATGCGGCGATCGAGGCCGCGCGCGCGGGCGAACAGGGGCGTGGATTCGCGGTGGTGGCGGGCGAGGTCCGGCGGCTGGCGGAGCGGACCGCAACCGCGACGCAGGAGATTGGGATGATGATCGAGAAGGTGCAGTCGATTACCGTGGATGCGGTGCAGCAGATGCGCACCGGCACGGCGACCGTGGAGCAGGGCGTGGAGGCAACCAGCAAGGCGGGCGAGTCGATCCAGCGGATTATCCGCGAGGCAGATAAGGTGGGCACCATGGTGGCGCAGATCGCCAGCTCGGCAACGCAACAGGCGAGTGCGACCGAGCAGGTGACCACCAGCATGGGCCAGATCAATGATCTTGCCATAGAATCCGCCGACGGTTCACAGCTTTCGGCACGCTCCTGCGAACAACTCTTCGACCTGGCGCTGGGACTGCAGAACATGGTGGCCCGGTTCGACGTGGGCCAGCGCGAGATGAAGGCGGGAAAACCACAGCTAGTGGCGAAGATGGAAGATGCGGCCTGAGAGGATTTGTTTGACGGCAGAGTAGGCGACGCTCAACGGCCGTGAGATGGGTCTGGAGTGGGGGCGGTGGAGAGATCGACGTCGAGGCGGGCGGGTGCGGGGGTGTCGCAGTTGCCGTCGGGCGCGTAGGTGCGACCACAGGCCTGGGTGATGGAGCGGCGGCGGGGTGATTGCGCAAACTGCCATGCGGCGTCGTCGGGTGTGCCGCTGAGTGCGACCGGGGGCGGCTGGAAGACGCAGCCGGGCGCGGGCGGGCAGGCATCCTGGGCGACCCAGAAGGCGATGGGGTGGAGGTGGCCGGCGTCGACGCGGGCACGAATGTCTTGAATTGTGGTGATGGTTACTGGCTTACCGTTGGGGCCACGGCCATCGGGGACGGGCTGGCCGCTGGCGTAGACGCCGGGGAGATAAGCGGAGCGCGCGACGGCTTCGGTCCATGCGAGGAGGTAGTCGGCCTGCTCTGGGAGGAGGCGTCCGCCCTCTTCCTGGTCTAGGAAGAGGATGGCACCGGCGGGGAAGCCCTCGCGGATGGCGGCGGCGATGGCGACGGCTGCGTCTGCCCGGCCGAGGGCGGCGGGTGAGCTGCCGCGAAGGGTTGCGCGGGTGAACTCGGAGTCGAGGCGGCCGTTGGCGACGATGAGGAAGCCGAAGCCAGCGCGGAGGAGGGGTTCGCGCTTGCCGAGCCATGAGTTGTGGGTAGTGCGGGGCGGGTTGGTGAGCCAGTATCCGGTGAAGGCGAAGCGCTTGCGCAGGTTGGGGAGGGCGGCGTCGCCGGGGTAGTCGTTGCGGTCGAATCCGAGATAGGCGGTGGCGGGGGCTGGGGGTGTCTGGGAGGGTGTCTGGGCGAGGGCAGAGGCGGCGGCGAGAAGTAGAGCGAGGATGAGGAGGCGCAAAGGGGAGGCTCCGATAATCGAACCAGCCGGGGTGGGTTCCGGCTGTGCATTAAGGGTACGCCAAGACTCTGGGCAAGCGATGTGGGCTTGTGCTACCTTTTCAAGCCATGAGCACAAACCTGGAATGGCAGACGATCGACCCGCGATTTCCCATTGGACCCTATGCCAGCCCCGGCAACGTGGCAGCCGCCGAGCGACGCGACGCGATTGCGACGCTGGAAGGGCTGCCTTGCCATCTGCGCGACGCCGTCGAGGGGCTGGACGAGAGCCAGCTCGAGACGCTCTACCGTGAGGATGGATGGACGGTGCGGCAGGTGGTTCACCACGTAGCAGACAGCCACATGAATGCGTTTATCCGGCTGCGTCGGGCGCTGACCGAGGATTGGCCAGAGATATCGCCGTACGACGAGCAAGCCTGGTCGATGCTGATCGATTCGAAGACGGCACCGGTTGGGCTGTCGCTGGACCTGATCGAGGGACTGCACGCGCGCTGGGTGCAGGTGTTGAAGTCGCTGACCGTGGACGAGTGGGAGCGCGGCTTCAAGCACGCCAAGATGGGACCGATGACGATTGAGGCGTCGACGCTGCTGTATGCGTGGCACTCGCGTCACCATGTGGCGCACATCACTCACCTGAGAAAGAAAAAGGGCTGGAAGTGATGGATTGCAGGAAGGTCATTGTTAGACTTTGCTGCACATGAGACAGACGGGAACCCCTTCCGCTGAACAGACGCCGGAGCAGATTGCGGCGGCGCTGGAGTGTTTTCTGGCGGAGCACGCGAAGGCGGTGGTGACGGAGGAGGGGAAGGTCCTGTTCGACATGCGGGCGGCGAAGTACTCGCTGACGACCGAGCATGGACGTTGCACGCTGCAACTTTGGAGCGAGGAACGGAATATCGTTCGGCGAGTGACAGCGGCGGTGGAACGCGGCGCGTTGCGGGACAGAATGCTGCGGCTGACAACACAGCGATTTGGGCAGACGCGGCCTGGGTCGCTGGAGATTCTGGCGGACCGCGACCGGCGGACGCCTTCGACGCGCGAGGCGACGCGGGTGCGCTATTTGCGCGCGCTGGAGCGGGTGATGCTGCGCGGCGGCGGGAGTGGGGATGCGTGGGGCGAGTGGAAGGCTGAGGGCTTCCGCACGGCGATGGACCTGGAGAAGAGCTTCGGGCCGGCGTATGCGCGCGGCTCGCTGGTGCATGGGCACGAGGCTTGGGCGGCGATTGCGGTGAACGCGGAGGAGACGCAGGCGACCGTCGACGGGATATTGACGCTGGGCGTGCTTTGGCTGGCGCATTGTAGAGAGAACGCGGGCGGGAGAAGGCTTTATCGTGGGCTGCGGCTGATTGTGCCCAAGGGAATGGGGACGCTGACGGCATCGCGGCTGGCGTGGATGAATCGGGACGCGGCGCAGTGGGAGATGTGGGAGTTCGACGAGAAGACCGAGGAGATGGAGCAGAGAGACGCGGCGGACCATGGGAACCTGACGACTCGGCTGATCCATGCGCCGAATGAGGAGGCGGCGCGGGAACGGTTCGCGGAGGCTGCTGCGCGGGTGATGGCGCTGGTTCCGGAACGGATGCGCGAGGCGGTGGAGCAGAGGATCCAGAGCGGCGCGGAGATGACGTTCCGGCTGCATGGGCTGGAGTTTGCGCGGGTACGGATGGGATATGCGGGCGAGAGCTTCAACCGCGTGCAGGAGATTACGTTTGGCGCGGGGGCGAACGAGACTCCGCTGACGGAGGAGAATGCGGACGATCTGCGCGAGCTGGTGGGGCGGCTGTTTGCGCGGCGCAGCGAGAGCGGCGACAAGCGGGACGCGCTGTACCGGATGCAGCCGGAGCGATGGCTGGAGAGTGAGCTGCGACGGGACGTTTCGCTGATCGACGCGCATCTGGACGCGGCGCATGTGTACACGCAGGTGCCGGCGTTTGCGGCTTCAGACCGAGGAATGCTGGACGTGTTGTCGGTGGATAAAGGAGGGCGGCTGGCAGTGATCGAGCTGAAGGCGGACGAGGACCTGCATCTGGCGTTGCAGGGGCTGGACTACTGGGTGAGGGTGCGCTGGCATCATCAGCAGAATCCCGATGCGGGGAGCGGGTTGGGGGAGTTCGAGCGGCATGGGTACTTCGGGGGGGTGCGGCTGGCGGAGGGCGATCCTCGGCTGTACCTGGTGGCCCCGGCGCTGCGGGTGCATCCGGCGACCGACGTGGTGTTGCGGTATCTGTCGCCGCGAGTGGAGTGGGTTCTGGTGGCGATCGATGAGAGATGGCGGCGGCAGATCAAGGTGGTTTGGCGGAAGCGGAGCGGGGTGTTGAAAGAGCCTGAAAGATACAATCATGGGAGTGGTAATGTTTGATTGGGACGAGGCGAACCTGGCGCACATTGCCAGACAAGGAGTTACTCGTGAAGAGGTCGAGGATGCGATAAGCATTGCGCCAATCGACCTGATGCGCCAATACTTATGAAGACGAAGACCGGTTCGTTCAGTTGGGTGTTACTTCGGCTGTTCGGGTATTGGTAGTTATAACAACGTGGAGAGGCGATTTGATTCGTGTCGTCCCGGCTTATCCAGCACCTGCATTGCTGCAACGGCAATACTGGGAGGAACGGAGGCAGATATATGGAGACTAACGATATTAAGCGGCCCCCGCGTTTTGCCAACGAAGGTGAAGAAGCCGAGTGGTGGGCTGCAAATCCAGAGTTTGTATTGCAGGAGTTCGAGCGAGCGAAGGCCGAAGGACGGCTTGGACATGGCACCGTCATACGGCTGGCAGCAGAGCGCAGGACGGCGAGCGGCAGGGTCGTCGCGCTGGATGCGACGGACATAGAGATTGCGAGCAAGCTGGCGGAGCGCAAGGGGATCGAGCGGGAGGCTTACTTGAAGGAGCTGGTCCATACTGCACTCCTGAAGGAAGCTGAGTCGCTCGATCAGTCGTCAGCGGCGTAAGTGGCAATCCCTCCGATGGCGTTTTCTGAATGAGGTTGCGCTCAATGGCGCAGAATCTGACCCAGCCTGTATGCACGGCGGGTTAGGATAACGGACATGCGAATAAAATGGGCGGCAGGCAAGTTCCATCCTCATGAACCGGCACATGCGGAGGCGCTGGCAGGGACAGCGCTGGCATCGTTCGGAGCGCGTGCGGCGGCGTTTGCGATCGATTATTTTCTGGTGGCGCTGGCGTATTTGCCGCTGTACATCGGGTTTGAATATGTGCTGTCGCGATTGCACGGTGTGGCTGCAAAGGACATCAACATACACGTGGATGTCGGATGGCATGATATTGGCAGCCTGGTGGCGCTGGTGGTGTACTGCGGCCTGCTGGCATATTGGTGGAATGGGCAGACCCTGGGCAAGCGGCTGCTGAAG
Source organism: uncultured Acidobacteriaceae bacterium (assembly GCA_963828115.1). GTDB lineage: Bacteria > Acidobacteriota > Terriglobia > Terriglobales > Acidobacteriaceae > Edaphobacter. The sequence continues at coordinate 93,776 of CAWHDN010000021.1, read as the reverse complement.
ATCCGCGTGGTGTCGCTGGTGGGTGAGCGGATTACGCTGTGGCAGTCGGTGGAGCGCGCGCTGGGCTATGGTGCGTCGGCGTTGGAGGGCGGCTTCGGATTCTTGCAGTACTTCATCCACGGCAACCACTGCTGCGTACATGACCGGATTGCGGAGACGATTGTGGTGAAGGAGCGGCGTCCGGCGAAGGATGCGGTGGCTGTTGGGACGGAAGATCGTTTGCAAGATGAAGAGTGAGGCTGGAATGTTCGAGCGGAGTGCGTGGTTCGGGTTGTTGTTGATGGTGGGAGCTGCGCTTGGCCTGGCAGCGAATGCGCAGGCGGCGCGGACGAAGACGAATGTGGACCGGGGATGGAAGTTCCTGCTGGGCGATGATGTGCGGGCCAGCGATGCGGCGTTCGACGATAGCCGGTGGCAGTACGTCAATCTGCCGCACTCGTTCAGCGAGCCGTACTTCCGCTCGCCGGATTTCTATGTGGGATATGGGTGGTATCGGCGGCACATTCGCGTGGATGCGGCGGTGGTGAAGAGGCAGGCATCGCTGGAGTTCGAGGGCGTATTTCAGGACGCCGAGGTTTGGGTCAACGGGAAGCGCGCTGGCGAACACCTTGGTGGGTACACCGGATTCTCGCTGGATATTACCGGCGATCTGCACGCGGGCGACAACGTAGTTGCGGTTCGGAGCAACAATCTTTGGAATGGGCAACTGAATCCGCGCTCGGGAGAGCATGTATTCAGCGGCGGCATCTATCGAGACGTCTATCTGGTGACGACGGCGGCGGTGCATGTGCCGTGGACCGGGACGTTTGTGACGACGCCGAAGGTCTCGAATGATGCAGCAACAATCGACGTGAAGACGGAGGTGCGGAACTCGTCGGGTGCGGCTGCGACTGCGGTGTTGAAGACGGTGATTCTGGATCCGGCGGGGAGGCAGGTTGCCCAGTATTCGACGGAGCAGAAGATCGATGCGGGCGCGTTGGTGACGGTGGAGCAGAGCGGCGTAGTGAGTGGGCCGAAGCTGTGGTCGCCGGAGACGCCGCGGCTCTATATCGCTGTGAGTCGCATCGTAGTGAAGGGCGTGGTGCAGGATGAGTTTCGCACGCGCTTCGGAATTCGCTGGTTTACCTGGACGGCGGACGATGGGTTTACGTTGAACGGGAAGCACCGCTACTTTCACGGGGCCGACGTGCATCAGGACCACGCGGGCTGGGGCGATGCGGTGACGGACGCGGGCGCGCGGCGCGATGTGGCGATGGTGAAGGAGGCGGGATTCGACTTCATTCGTGGGTCGCATTATCCGCACAAGCCGGCGTTTGCGGATGCCTGCGATGAGCTGGGCGTGCTGTTCTGGTCGGAGAATGACTTCTGGGGGATCGGCGGATACAAGGGCGATGGGTACTTCAACGCCAGCTCGTATCCGACGGTGGAGGCGGACCAGGCCCCGTTTGAGGCGCATGTGCTGCAGAGCCTGGCGGAGATGATTCGCATCAATCGGAACCATCCGTCGATCATTGTGTGGAGCATGTCGAATGAGCCGTACTTTTCTCCGGCAGCCGTGATGCCGAAGGTGCGCGCGCTGCTGGCGAAGGAGGTTGCGGAGAGCCACGAACTTGACCCGACGCGGCCTGCGGCGATTGGCGGAGCGCAGAGGGGCGGGATCGACCAGATCGGCGATGTGGCCGGGTACAACGGCGATGGCGCGCGACTCTTCATCCATCCGAAGGTTGCCAGCGCGGTGACGGAGTACGGCTCGGCGAAGGAAGATCGACCGGGAACCTACGATCCGCATCTGCGCGATCTTGCCGGACAGCCAGAGTTCGCGTGGCGCGGAGGGCAGGCGATCTGGAGCATGTACGATCACGGGTCGGTGGCGGGAGCAGAGGGGACGACGGGAATTGTGGACTACTTCCGGTTGCCCAAGCGGGGCTGGTACTGGTATCGCAATGCGCTGGCGAAGATTCCTCCGCCAGAGTGGCCAGTCGAGGGTAAGGCCGCGGGGCTAAGGCTGACCGCGAGCAGTCCTGTGATTGCTCATGCGGATGGGACGGACGATGTGCAGGTGATCGTTACTGTGGTCGATGCGGCGGGCAAGCAGATCAGCAACACGCCGGATGTGACGCTGGAGGTGGCGAGCGGGCCGGGAGAGTTTCCGACGGGCAGGTCGATTGCGTTCAAGAAGGGGACGGATATTCCGATTCTGGATGGGCAGGCGGCGATCGAGTTTCGCTCGTACTACGCGGGGACGACGGTGATTCGGGCTACTTCAGTGGGACTGCCGGCGGCCCGGCTGACCGTGGTGTCGAAGGGCGCGCCGGAGTACGTGGCGGGCAAGTCGCCGGAGTTTGCGCCGGGGCCGTATGTGCGATTCATCGGGCGAATGCAGACTGTGGCAGAGCAGGTTGCGAACATTGCGCTCGACCGGCCAACGAATGCGAGCAGCATGGCGGCGGGGCACCAGTCGAAGCTGGCCACGGATGGCGACAACGCGACGTACTGGGCCGCGGCGGCGGATGCGAGCGGGCCGCAGTGGTGGGAGAGCGATCTGGAGGGCGTCTACGATGTGAGCGCGGTGAGCGTGCGCTTCGCGGGAACGGGGAGCTATGGGTATGAGATTCAGGGCTCGACCGACGACAGGATGAGTTGGAAGACGGTGGCGAAGGGGACGGCGGAGGCTGCGGGAAAGGCTGTGGCGATCGCGCTGCCTGCGGGGACGCGCACGAGCGGGATTCGCATTGTGCTGGATGCGGTGCCGGAGGGCGCGGTGCCGGGGCTGGCCGAGGTCGCGGTACGAGGAGCGCGGGCGAAGTAAGGCTACGTGTAGGCTTCGCAGATTTCCCTTGCTCCCAAATTGGGAGCAGAGTAGGATTGTGGAGTGAGAGTTGTAGCGCGAAGCACTCTGACGGGGTTTGTCCAGAACCGGGTTCCACGCGGGCAGAGGCGGCTTGTTGCGCAGCATCTGGAGGCATGGTTCAAGCTGGTGAAGGCGGCACGCTGGGCGAGTTCGGCGGAGATGAAAGAGCAGCTTCGCTCGGCGAGTGTTGTCTCAGCGCAGAGAGCGGTCTTCAATATCAAGGGCAATGAGTACCGGCTGGTTGCGGGGACCAACTATCAGAGCCAGGCCATCTTCATCAAGTGGATTGGCACACACGCCGAGTACGACAAGATCGACGTTTCGACGGTGCAGCATGAGGAGGAACGCTATGGGAATCTATCCGATCAAAGATGAAGCGGCCCACACACGCGCGCTGCGCAGGATTGAGGCGTTGATGGATGCAGAGAGCCTGACGCCGGAGCAGGGCCACGAACTGGATGCGCTGGCGACGCTTGTGGAGGCTTACGAAGAGAAAAACTTTGCGATCCGAGAGGCATCCCCGATTGCGGTCATCGAGTTCATGATGGACCAGCGAGGACTGTCGCGAAAAGATTTGCAGCCGATGATTGGGAGTCGCGCAAGGGTCTCCGAGGTGCTGAGCGGGAAGCGACCGTTGACGCTGGCGATGATTCGCGCACTGTCGAACGCGTGGTCGATCTCGGGGGATCTGCTGCTGGGCGAGACGGTCAGGCAGAAGCATCGGCGCGCAGGGAGAGCGAAGGACTCTTCGCGCAAGGTGCCGACGAGAAGTGCGGGGCGGATGAAGAAGGCTGTTGCGGCGTAATTCTAGCTAATCCTAGCCGCAGGGGTTGGCGAAGAGGGGGAAGGCTTCGGCGGGCGGGGCTTCCTGCGTGGGCTGGTCGAGGCGGTTGGCGAAGAAGGCTTCGACGGCGGCGAGGACGGCGGGGCCGGTGCGGGATTCGAAGATGGCGCGGCGGAGGGTGGAGCCGTTGGGGATGCCGTGGGTGAACCATGCGGCGAACTGCTTCATCTTGCCGACGGCGTCGCGCTGGCGGAGGTCGCGTGCGATCTGGCCGGAGGCGATGATGGCGGCGGCGCGCGCTGCTTCGGCGGCCTCTTCGAGAGCGATCTCATCGACGAGCATCTGGAAGTAGGTACGAATCATGCGGTAGCGGTCCTGATTGGTGGGGCGGTCGTAGGCGCCGACGCCGGTGGCTTCCTTCGTCGCGGTGTACTGTGCGATCTGGCGGAAGATCCAGGGGTTGGCGGGCGCGCCGCGGCCGATCATGACGGCGTCGCAGCCGGTGGCGTGGACCATGGCGGCGGCGTCCTCGGGGGTGCGGATGTCTCCGTTGCCGATGACGGGGATGCGGACGGCGTCCTTGACGGCGGCGATGTACTCCCATCGCGCCTGGCCGGTGTAGCCGTCTTCGCGGGTGCGGGCGTGGAGGGCGACGGCGTTGAGGCCGCAGTCTTCGGCGAGGCGGGCGAGCTGGACGCAGACGATCTCTGCGTCGCTCCATCCCATGCGGAACTTGACGGTGAAGGGAATGGAGACGGCGGCGCGGATGGATTTGAAGATGGTTTCGATGAGCGGGAGATCGCGCAGCAGGCCGGAGCCTCCGTTGCAACTGACGACGCGCTTGGCGGGGCAGCCGAGATTGAGATCGACGAGGTCGAAGCCGTAGTCTTCGACGATGCGGGCGGATTCTGCGAGGGAGGCGGGGTTGGATCCGAAGAGTTGGGCGGAGATGGGGTGCTCGTCGTCGTAGTAGGTGAGGTAACGCTTGCGCTTGGATTCGCGTGTGCGGGAGAGACCGTCGGCGGAGGTGAACTCCGTCATGATGAGGCCGCAGCCGGATTGCTGGTTGGTGGTGGTGGCTTCGACGTTTGGAACCCACGTCTCAGAAGCGAGACGTGGGGCACCCGCTTCTGTGGTGGGGGAGAAGAGGCTGGCGTTTTTAATGAAGCGGCGGAAGACGGTGTCTGTGACGCCGGCCATGGGTGCGAGGACTGTGGCGGGAGCGATGCGCACGCGGCCGATGGTGAAGCTGGCGGGGACGCGGCTGTGCTCGGGCATCGCGTGGTCGGTGGGCGCGTCCCAGTGCTTCTGCTCGAGGGTGTAGCGCTTCTTCATCTGGAACCAGTTTATCGGGTTAAGCGGAAAGGCCTCCGCGCTGGCGGAGGCCCTTTTCACCCCAGCGAGCAAGCTCGCCGGGGACCCCGACTTCGCGTGAAAACGGTTGAGGTTATTTGGCTGTGGCGGCTTTGGCTGCGGTTGCTTTGGCTGCGGCAGCGGCTTTGCCTGCGTCGGAGCCGGCGATCTTGCGGCGGAAGCGCTCGACGCGGCCTGCGGTGTCGACCAGCTTCTGCTTGCCGGTGAAGAAGGGGTGGCAGGCGGAGCAGATTTCGACGACCAGGTCTCCCTTGTTCGTGGAGCGGGTCTCGAACGCGTTGCCGCAGGCGCACTTGACGTGGATGGTTTCGTACTTTGGGTGAATTCCTTCTTTGGGCATGGTTCTCTCTCTCTTATCTCGAATGTTGCCTGCCGGCCCGCGGTTCGCTTGCAGCGGGGGTGGTCACCGTCACATCGATCGGCCTGTCGCGGAAGCCCACAGAGCCCCGATGTGTTTCAGGGGCACGATGGCTAACTGTTGTGATTTTATCATGGGGAGCTGGCATCTATTTAGCTGGCCTGCCGCGGTCTTTTTAGCAGGGCCCGGTTTCCTCTTTTGGCCGTGGATTCCCACACGCGGCAATTTGAGGAAGGGCGGCGGCGAGGGGCGGGTGCTGCGATACTTGGGGGATGGGGTTGGCGGCTATGGAAGAGATTTGCAGTTTGTGCGAGGGATCGGGGCTGTGCATTGTGGAGGAGGGCGGGCGGCAGGTGGCGCGGCCGTGCGAGTGCCGCGTGGCTCGGCGGGCGGCACGGATGCTGGAGCAGGCGAAGATTCCGCGGCGGTACGAGAACTGCACGCTGGAGAACTACGAGGCGAAGTATGACGGCGCGGACAGGAGCCTGCAGTCGGCTCTGGTGCAGGCGCGCGGATTTGTGAAGGGCTATCCGGTGGAGACCGACGGCAAGGGACTGCTGCTGGTTGGGCCGGTGGGCGTGGGCAAGACGCATATCGCGGTGGGGATTCTGAAGGAGCTGGTGCAGGAACGCGGGGCGCATGGGTTGTTCTATGACTATAGGGAGCTACTGAAAGAGGTGCAGAACAGCTACAACCAGAAGGTGGCGGCGACCGAGCTGGAGGTGCTGAGGCCAGTCTTCGAGGCCGAAGTGCTGGTGCTGGACGAGCTGGGCGCTGCCAAGCCGAGCGACTGGGTGTGGGACACGGTGGCGCACATCCTGAACAGCAGGTACAACGACCGGCGGACGACGATTATTACGACGAACTATCCGAATACGGAGGCGCTGGGGGCGATGCCCGGTCGCCGGACGGGAAAGAAGAGCGCCGAGCAGGAGGACGCCGAACGGGCCATGAGCGGAGAGACGCTGGGCGACAGGATTGGGGAACGGATGCGGTCGCGGCTACAGGAGATGTGCGTGGCGGTGGAGATGCGCGGCAAGGACTTCCGGCAGAGCGTGAAGCGGGCCAGCTTCGGGTAAGACGGAAGCGGAGCTGCTCAACGGGGCCTGCGCGGTATAGAATTTCGGCTTATGAGCGAACAGGAAGATACCCGAAGCGGCGATCAGAGCGGCATGGGGAACGCTGCGGCGAATGGAGCCAGCGGCGAGGCGCCGATCTTTGCCGAGGAGCCGGAGGAGCGCGGCGGGATGCCGGTGGCGGCGTGGGTTGTGGCTGCGCTGATCGTGGTGGTGCTGGTTGGCGCGCTGGTGTTCTTCGGATGGAAGAAGCCGGCGGAGGTGCCCAACACGCTGCTGCCTGCCGATGCTTACGCGGCCAGCCTTCCTCTGACGCAGTTCGCGATGAGCGAGTCGGAGAACCTGACGGGCGGCAAGCAGACGTATCTGGATGGGCAGATCGGCAACACGGGCGGCCACACGGTGACCTCGGTTACGGTGCAGGTAGTGTTTCAGAACGATGTGGAGCTGGCACCGCAGATCGACACGGTTCCGCTGAGGCTGATTCGCGTGAAGGAACCGTACATCGACACGGAGCCGGTGAGCGCGGAGCCGCTGAAGCCGGGCGACGAACGCGAGTTCCGCCTGACCTTCGAGACGGTGCCGGAGAACTGGAACCAGCAGATGCCCGAGGTGCGTGTGATCCGCGTCGGAGTGCGATAAGAGAAGGTTGTTGGTTGCTAGTCAGTGCAAGACTGAGAACGGGCCAGGGAAAGCCTGAACACTTCCTCAACATTCCCTCGGGGGCTAAAGCCCTGCTCATTTAGCAGCATTTATGGACGGGCTGAAGCCCGTCCCTTTCAAAACTCGGACTTGTGCAGAAATTTCCTAAGCGGGGGTGGTTTCTTGGAGCGGGGGAGCGGACTCGCCGGTGGCGGGCGCGGGCAGCTTGCTTTTCTTGGCGACCGAGGGTTTCGCGCTTTGTTCGGTGCTATAGGATATTGTGGCGGCTGCCCGCAGATCGGCCTCGAGGGGGACGGCTTCTTCGGGAGATATCTGGGGGAAGTAGGCGTTGGAGTAGTACTGCGCCAACATGCGGTGGGTGTTGAAGAAGGTGCCGTTGATTCCGATGCAGTGCTGCTGCATGCGCGCCCATGCGTTGGGGCGTTGGTAGAGGGGCGCGATGAGGTTTTCCAGCTTGTCGTATAGGCTGGCTGCCTCGCCGTCCTCGGTGTCTGCCCTTTCGATGGCCCATCCGGTGAGGTTCTCGGCGCAACCCTCGATCCACCATCCATCGAGGACGCTGAGACTGGGCACTCCGTTGAGCGCGGCCTTCATTCCGGAGGTGCCGGAGGCTTCGTAGGGGCGGAGCGGAGTGTTGACCCAGAGGTCGACGCCCTGGGTGAGCAGCGCGCCCAGCTCCCAGTCGTAGTTCTCCAGGTAGAGCATATTGACGCTGTCCACCTTGAGGCTGGCTGCGGCGGTGAAGACATCGCGGATGAGGCCCTTGCCCGCGGCGTCCGCGGGGTGGGCCTTGCCGGCGAAGAGGATCTGAATTCCGCCGATCTTCTTGGCGATCTTTGCCAGACGCTTGGGATCGGAGAAGAGGAGGCTGGCGCGTTTGTAGGTTGCCACGCGGCGGGCAAATCCGATGGTCAGGACATTGGGGTTGAACTGCTTGCCGGTGCGCAGGGCCACCTCATCGAGCAGGCGCTGTTTGCTTTTGGCGTGGCAGTTGGCGATCCTGGTGAGCGAGACGCCGTAGATGGAACGGAAGTACTGGTTGTCTCGCCTCCACTCTGGAATCTCGGCGTCGAGCAGGGCCTGCAGTGGCTCGGAGATCCAGGTTGCGGCGTGGACTCCGTTGGTGATGGAGTGGACGCGGTACTCGGGGAACATCTGCTGCGAGACCTTGCCGTGCTCCATGGAGACGCCGTTGACGTAGCGCGAGAAGCGCAGGGCGAGATAGGTCATGTTGAGCAGCGCATTGTGCAGACATCCGAAGCGTTCGATGGTTCTGCCGCGCTCTGCGCCGAGCACGGCATACATCTGGTCTGTGGCGAACTGGTCGTGCCCGGCGGGGACGGGAGTGTGGGTGGTGAAGACGCAGAGCTGGGCGATGGCGTTGACGTCTTCGTCGGTGGCCTGGTCGAGCGATGCGGACCCCAGGCGCTCCTCCAGCAGGCCAATGCCGAGCAGCGCGGCGTGGCCCTCGTTCATGTGGTAGACCTCGGGCTGGACGCCGAGCGCGCGCAACATGGCGACGCCTCCCATGCCGAGCACCGTCTCCTGACAGAGGCGGTAGTATGTGTCACCGCCGTAAAGGTGGTCTGTGAGGCGGCGGTCGTAGGGGTCGTTGCCCTCGAGGTCTGTGTCCAGCAGGAAGACCGGGATGATGTGACCGGCGGCCCCCAGTACATCGAAGCGCCATGCGCAGATCTTGATTTCGCGCCCCTGCATGGAGAGGGTGACCACCTGCCCGGCGCTGGGGAGGGTGGTTTCGGGCGACCAGGGCACGTCTGACTCCGTCTGCTGTCCGACCGCGTCGAGGTGCTGGCGGAAGTATCCGCGGCGATGCACCAGCGAGACGGCGACCATGGGCGCGGCCATGTCGGCAGCGGAGCGCAGGGTGTCGCCAGCCAGCATTCCAAGACCGCCGGAGTAGGTTGGCAACGCCGTAGAGAGAGCGATCTCCATGGAAAAATAGGCGATTCGGCGCGAGGAGAGGTCGGGGCTGTCAAGATCGAGTGCGCGGGAGGGGGTGGTCGGCAGACTCATGAGAGATTCGTCCTTTTGATTTAAATACTGCAAGTGCTGCAATATCCGGATTGGATGTCCGGATTCGAGACCGGGGCGCAATGAAAGTGCTTTTGTCTGTGCCGGGTACAACCTGTCTATCGGCGGAGTTGCCGCCGGCGGTAGCATTGTGAGGGCCGTTGGCTGGGATCACAAGCTCCAGTTTAGCAAACGCAAGCGGGGCGGATCGTGCATAGCGGCAAACGTCCGCCGGTCATGGGGCTGAGAGAGACCAACAAATTCCCTGTTGTGGCCTACCTGTCGAAGGACATGAAGCCGAACTTCATGACAAGCCCGGCGACTGCGGCCAGCGCCAGGGCCAGCGCTGTCCACGGGGCGGCGGAGCGAATGCGCTTGCGCAGGGCCTCGATGAGGAGAATCAGGACGAGGAGCGCGAGCATCAGGAAGACGCCGTCCCACTGGAAGCCGCGCGTGCCATCCGCCCACCTCGAGATGAACGAAGGAAAGCCAAAGATGGGCAGGACGCCGCCGGCGGCAAACAAAATCAGGAACAGCACAAACTGCAACAGCGTGAAGATCACTTTCTTGATCAAGGGGCTCCTCCGGATCGGTTTCGATGGACTCAGTTGTCCGCACTTCGATCTTAGAACGTGCGGACTGAGGTTGCGAGGGGGGTGGGACTCAGGGCTTGGTGAAGCGCGTCTGCTGCTTCTCGCGGTGGCGCTCCAGGGCGAGGGCGATGAGGCGGTCGATGAGCTTGCTGTAAGGAATGCCGGTGGCCTGCCAGAGCTTGGGATACATGGAGATGCTGGTGAATCCGGGCAGGGTGTTAATTTCGCTGACAAAGATGTGAGGCTTCCTGATTTTTCTTCCTTTGGCGTCGCGTGCCGGCTCCATGAGGAAATCGACGCGGGCGAGGCCGGAGCAGTCGCAGGCGCGGAAGGCGGCGAGCGCCATTTGTCGGACCTGCTTCGATTCGGACTGGGTGAGCTTGGCTGGGATGATGGGGATGGAGGGTGCTTCGGGCGAGTCGGCGTACTTGGAGTCGTAGTCGTAGAACTCCTTGTTGGGGACGATCTCTCCGACCAGCGAGGCCTGGGGCTCGTCGTTGCCCAGGACGGCGACCTCGAGTTCGCGCGGCTTGACGCCGGGGCCACCGACTCCCTGCTCGACGATGAGCTTGCGGTCGAAGGAGGCTGCGAGGTCGAGGGCGGCGGCGAGTTCTGCGCGGGCGTGGACCTTGCTGATGCCGACCGAGGAGCCGAGGTTGGCAGGCTTGACGAAGAGCGGATAGCGCAGGGACTTTTCGATGAGTCGGACGGCGCGTTTGGGGTCGGCGCGCCACTGGGAGCGCAGCAGGGCGACGTGCGGGGTCTGGGGCAGGCCGGCGGCGGCGAAGAGACGCTTCATGGCGTCCTTGTCCATGGCGGCGGAGGAACCGAGAACGCCGGAGCCGACGTAGGCGATGTCTGCCAGCTCGAAGAGGCCCTGGATGGTTCCGTCCTCGCCGAAGGTGCCGTGCAGGACGGGGAAGACGACGTCGAGCGCGGCGGCGAGCGGGTTGCCGGGCTGCGCGAACTCGGCGCCGGTGCTGCGGTCGAGCTGGTCCGTGGCGCGGCGCATCGGGTGTGGGGGCGACTGAGGGATTTGGAGCGGCTCGCCGCTGCGCAGGACGGCGGCGGCAGTGGCGAACTCGATGTCGGCTTCGGACACGTCTTCATACGAGGCGCTGAGCAGAGCCGGCGCGGGGCCTTCGAGCAGGCAGAGGGCATCGGCGGCGCAGAGCCAGTGGCCCTGCTTGTCGATGGCGATGGGGACGACGTCGTAACGCTTGCGGTCGATGGCCTTGAGGACGGAGGCGGCGGAGAGCAGCGAGACTTCATGCTCGCCGGAGCGGCCGCCAAAGAGAATACCGATGCGGAGTTTTTTCTTCATGGGCTATTGAGAGAGCCGGAGCAAGATCAGTATAAGCGCAGCCGGATTTGAGGTGCGTCATTTACTGGTGTGGGAGTGGGGGATGCGTGGAGTGGGATAGACTTAACGATTGTGTTGAACAAACTGATCTTCGCGAACCTTACCCACCGGCCGGTGCGGACCCTGTTGAGCGTGCTGGCGATCGCGGTGGAAGTGACCATGATCCTGACCCTGGTGGGCGTGAGCCACGGGACGCTGGACTCGACCAAGGAGCGGGCGCGTGGGGTGGGCGCGGACATTGTGGTGCGGCCACCCAACTCGACGGTGATGTCGTCGCTCAGTTCGGCGCCGATCAGCGACAAGCTGCCCGCGGTGCTGATGCAGCAGCCGCATGTGGTGCTGGCCACCGGCACGGTGATCCAGGGGCTGACCTGGCCGGACTCGATCACCGGGCTCGACTTCGCCGGGTTCAACAAGATGAATGGCGGCTTTACTTATCTTTCCGGCGGCGATCCCGTCAACGACAACGACATCATCGTGGACCAGTACTACGCGCAGCACAAGCATCTGCATGTGGGCGACACGCTGCGCCTGATCAACCACGACTGGAAGGTTGCGGGCGTCTTCGAGGGCGGCAAGCTGGCCAATATCTGCGTGAAGCTGACTACGCTGCAGGAGATTACGGGAAGTCCCGGGCATCTGAGCCAGGTCTACGTGAAGCTGGACGACCCGAAGTTGGCCGACCAGATGGTGGATGAGCTGAAGGCCAAGCTGCCGAGCTATCCCATCTATTCGATGGAAGAGCTGACATCGATGCTCTCGATCAACAACATCGGAATGCTGAAGGACTTTATCTGGGTCGTGATCACGGTGGCGGTGATCGTGGGCTTCATCGTGGTGTTTCTGGCGATGTATACGGCGGTGCTGGAGCGGACGCGCGAGATCGGGATTCTGAAGGCGGTGGGCGGCGGGTCGGGGTTGGTGCTGGACCTGCTCTTCCGCGAGACGCTGCTGCTGGCGCTGATGGGGACTGCGGTGGGCATTGCGCTGACCTATGGGACGCAGTGGCTGATGAGGCACCTGGTGCCACCGCCGCTGGTGCAGGAGACGGTGTACTGGTGGTGGCTGTACGCGGGCGGAATTGCGATTGTGGGCTCGATGCTGGGCGTGGTGGTTCCCGGCGTGAAGGCCGTGAAACAGGATGTGACCGAGGCGCTTTCGTATGAGTGAGGGCAAGATGGGGACGGAGCCGATTATCCGGGTGCATGGGCTGACCAAGGTCTACCATGTGGGCGACGTGGAGGTGCATGCGCTGCGCGGCGTGGACCTGGAGATTGCGCGCGGCGAGTTTGTGGCGATTGTGGGCGCGTCGGGTTCGGGCAAGTCGACGCTGTTTCATATTCTGGGCGGACTGACGCCGGCGACCGCGGGGACGGTGGTGATTGACGGCAAAGACCTGGCGCTGATGTCGAACCGGGAGCGGACGGACCTGCGCAAGACGACCGTGGGGTTCGTCTTCCAGAAGTACAACCTGCTGCCGACGCTGTCGGCGGAGGACAACATCAAGATTGTGGAGTTCATCGGCGGGCGTTCGACGGAGTTTACGCCGGAGTTTGTGGAGGTGCTGAAGCTGCTGGGGATCGACGACCGGCTGAAGCACAAGCCGCGGGCGCTCAGTGGCGGGCAGCAGCAGCGGGTGGCGATTGCGCGCGGGATTGTGAACCAGCCGGCGATCCTGCTGGCGGACGAGCCGACGGGCAATTTGGACAGCCAGAACTCGACCGCCGTGCTGAAGGTGATGAAGGACCTGAACGAGCGCACGGGGCAGACGATCCTGATGATTACGCACGACCCAGAGGCTGCGTCCTACGCCAGCCGCAAGGTGCATATCCGCGACGGACGGATTGTGTAGGGGCGACGCGGCGCAGGAGCCACTAGAGCCGGTCTCATAAACCATCTGCATCGACACGCGGAGTTCATGAGACCCGCCTTGAAAGCGGGTCTCACAGTCGACCAAAAGAATCCGACGGTATTTATGAGACCGGTTCGAGCTTTGAGGAGAGCTTTGCAAAGACGATTGCCATCTCCCGGAAGCGACACCTCCAAGTACCCTTCTGCATTGTTTTTTGTGTACCTGCGAATGCAGTCTTGCGTGTCCATCCAATCGGCTTACTGCGAACTCACTTCCGCCTGGCGGTTTTCGGTTTCTTGCTGGACGGCGTGTTTCGACTGCCTCTCGGCACTGACGGTATGGCGTCGCGCAGCTTCGGTTCCTCATTGGCGACCAACGAACCTGCCGAGCCCATGTTTAAATGAGCCTGCAATCGTTTCCGCTCGAATGCATACAAACCTGTGAGCAGAAGGAACGCAACTGCGCTCACCCAGCGCCCCGCCACTACATCGCCGGTTGTTGTCCAATCAACCGATACCTGAACCTTTCCCTGCGGGACCGGTATGGCCATCAAACCGCGTTCCCGCTCGGCCCTCGGCGTCACCGGAATTCCATTTACCTTTACGCCCCATGCCGGGTAATATCGCAGCCGCAAGATGAGGTAACCGGCGTGTTCGGCGACTCCCACGATCCGTCTCTGCTCTTGCATATACGGGGCTGCGTCCGAACCGAATGGACCGCCGAGCAAAACCGGTTGTTGCCAGGAGGAACTGTTGCAACTGGCTGCTTCCCCGTCCCACGCAGGAACTAAGCCAGCTTCACTCTGGAGTGATGCGACTGGCGGACTGTCCAGCAGGCAGGCGCTATGCACGATGCGGTCCACCTGCGGAAATCGAATACCGGGCGGCGCGTATTCGGGCTGGCCAAGAACGCCGACGTTCTCTCGTACGGATTTCTGGATTGCGGTTTCAAGCGACGCGCCTTCGACAAACCACAACGGGAATGACACCAGGCCGATTGCCACAAAGAGGGCCGCACACGCGGCCAGCATGGGAATGCGCAGGGCCTTGCGGTCGAACCAGGCGGCCGAGGCAAAACAAATCGCCATCGGAGCTTCGAGAACCACGAGCCAGCGCCAGGGAAACGGCAGCAACCGCAACTCCGGCAAACCATTCCAAACCGGCAGCGAGACCGGAAGAAGCAGGAACAGGACTGCCGGCGGAATGAGAGCCAGCGGGAGCCACCATCTGCGCTCACCGGGCACGACGCCGCGAAACCAGGCAATCGCGCCTGCGGCGAAGGCGACCACGAGCATCTCGACAGCGACCAGCGAGACCTGGACCAAAAACACGTCGTGAGAAAGCATGCCCGGATCGGCATGACGGGCGAAGAGCCAGCTATTTTCCACCACTAAATGACTGAGGGTGAAGGCCAACTGAATGCTTACCCACTTCCTTTCCCAGACGGCTGGAATCAGATAGAACGACGCCAGCCCCATTCCCAAGATCGTACCCACCGCGGCGCGCAGCACCGGCACCAGCGACTTTTCCATCAGAGCAGAGACCAGCATGACGGCAGCCAGCAGATAGCCGGCCATGATTCCCAATGGGCCGTTGCTGAGCCAGATTCCGGCCACAATCAGCGCCAACGGCGCGGTCGAGCCGTCGAAGGCGCGATCCCAGAAGTTGCCCGAAGGATTACGCCTGCGCAACGCAAAAAGAAGCAGCAAAGGGATCCAAAATCCCCCCGCCATCTCTGCGAAGGCACAGCGTTTATATACGTTGAACAACGCGTAACCGAGGAAGATTGCGGCACAACCGGCCAGGGTTGCGGGGCCATCCGCCATGGTCTCCCTGGCCAACGCGCGAACGGCCAGACCGGTTGCGGCAAGCAACAGAATGGAGAGGACGAGCGGAACAACACTCCACGGCAAGAGCATTCCCAAGACAGCTCCCGCCATCCAACTGATCGGGGGATAAAGAACAAATCGAGGTTCGCCCGCTCCGAAGTTCGGGCTATAGGCCCAATGCGGATAGAGGAAGCCCATCGACATGCCCTGCCTGGCATCGATCCAGGAGATGAAGTGGAAGCGGAGGTCGTTGCCCAGGGAGGAGGAACCATGCCAGAGGAGCGGGCCCATTGCGATAAAAGCAGCCACGAGGATGATGGCCGGCCCCGCCCAACGATTTGGGCGCGACAAAACATTCGCAGTGGTTTTCGATTGTTTACCCGCGCGTGATCTGCTGATGATCGGACCTCCATCCATGTGCGATGCCGGCGTGCGGAAGTCTCGCGCTGAAGGGGTGCGAGCTTCGTCGACTGAACTCAGGATAACCCGTTCCACGCTCATGGAGCGCCCGGCGTTTATTGTGCATGTGGAGAAGAGGAAACCGCTCCGCACTTCCCACTTCTCCACATGCGACGCACCCTCGATGCAACGGGCGGTCCCACCTGGATAACGCATGAATCTGAAACGAACTTCCTGCAATATGGTGTTATAGGGAACTTAGTTCGCCGCGGACTTCAAATTGACCCGCCACGGGCCATCCAGAACGCTTTATCTCGCTGGGGAAATCTGCGAGACTGGAAGTATGAGTGCAACCATGACCAAGGGTATTGACGGACCGGATCAACCGGATTGAAGTTTCAGCGACCATGGCGATCACAGCGGAGGCGCTGAAGATGAAGGCGGCTGGGATCGACCTGGCCAACTTCGGCGCGGGCGAGCCGCACTTCAACACGCCACAGCATATCAAGGACGCGGCCATCGAGGCGATCGAGAAGAACTTCTCGCGCTATACGGCGGTGCCCGGCATTCCCGAGGTGCGCAAGGCCATTGTGGAGCGGCACGCGGCGGACTTCGGATCGAACTTCGCGGTGGACGAGTGCGTATTTACCTCCGGCGGCAAGCTGGCGCTGTTCAACGCGATCCAGGTGCTGGTGGACCACGGCGACGAGGTGGTGCTGCCGGTGCCGTACTGGGTGTCGTTCAAGGACATCATCGAGTACGCGGGCGGCAAGGTGGTGTATGTGGAGAGCGACGAGCGCGAGGACTTCCGCATTACGGCGAAGATGATTGAGGCGGCGATTACGCCGAAGACGAAGGCGATCATTCTGAATACGCCGTCGAACCCGTCGGGCGCTGTGGTGTCTGCGGCGGACCTGGAGGCGATTGTGCGGTTGGCGCACGCGCGCGGCATCTATCTTCTGCTGGACGAGTGCTACGCCTATCTGACCTATGCAGGCAAGCCGGTGAGCGGCGGGACGTTTACGGATTGCAAGGAGCATGTTGTCATACTGGGTTCGCTGTCGAAGACCTACGCGATGACGGGCTGGCGGGCTGGGTTTGCGATGGGGCCGAAGCAGGTGATCGGGGCGATGAGCAAGTTGCAGTCGCAGAGCACGTCGAATGCGACCAGCTTTGTGCAGAAGGCTGCGGTTGCGGCGCTGACCGGCTCTCAGCAGTGCGTCAGCGAGATGCGGGGCGACTTCCTGAAGCTGCGCGACCGGGTGCTGGCGGGGCTGAAGACGATCCCAGGGATAAGCTGTTCGGTGCCGCAGGGCGCGTTCTATGTGTATCCCAATGTGAGCGCGTTCTTCGGCAAGGGCGGCTTGAAGACGGCGTCGGACGTGGCCGCGAAGCTGCTGAGCGATGCGCGCGTGGTGGTGGTTCCGGGCGAGGCGTTCGGGACGGCGGAGCACATCCGCATCTCGTACGCAGTCACCGCCGACGTGGTGGACGAGGGAGTGAAGCGGATGCGCGAGTACTTCGGCCAGTTGAGCTAGGCGTTTGTTTGCAGGCCCACGCAGGTGCGAAACGGCATCCAAGTGTATATTGCACGTCAGGCGCAGCACTGTTCCACGTACATGAGGTTCTATGGATTTGGCGAAGGGCAATGCGGGGCCACGATTTGCCCCGATGATTCTGGCGGGCGGCAGCGGGACTCGCTTCTGGCCGCGGAGCAGACAGGCACACGCCAAGCAGGTGCTGGCGCTGGATGGCGAGCTTACCATGATCCAGCAGACGCTGGAACGGCTGCTTCCCCTGGCCGCGGCCGAAGACGTGTGGGTATTCACCAACAAGCTGCTGAGCGCGGTGATTGCGGAACAGTTGCAGCATGTGCGGCGGGAGAAGATTCTGGCGGAGCCGGTTGGGCGCAATACGGCACCGGCGTGCGCGTTGGCGGCGTTTCTGCTGGAGCGGACGGCACCGGAGACGGTGATCGGCGTCTTTCCGTCCGATCATGTGATCCGCAACCACGTACGCTTCTGTGAGGTGATCCGCGCGGGCATAAAGCTGGCTGCGAGCGGCGAGCGCATTGTGGTGCTGGGTGTGCCGCCGACGCGGGCTGAGACGGGATACGGCTACATCGAACTGGGCGAGGTGGTGGATGCCGCCAGCGTGCCCTGCGGCGATGTGCCGGTGCGCAGGGTGAAACGGTTTACGGAGAAGCCGGATCTGGCGCGGGCGGAGGAGTTTGTCGCATCCGGAAACTACGCGTGGAACGGCGGGATATTTCTGTGGAGCGCGCGCACGCTGGCCAATGCAATTCGCGAGTACTCGCCGGCGATGGCACCGCTGCTGGAGAAGATCGCCGCGGCGTATGCAAAGTCGCAGGCGGAGTTCAACCGCGTCTTTGCCGAGAACTACCCGCTGTGCGAGGAGATCAGCATCGACTACGCGGTGCTGGAGCCGCGCTCGGCCAAGGGCGAGGCGGGGTCGGAGATCTACTGCCTGCCAGCGGACTTTGCGTGGAACGATCTGGGCTCGTGGGCGGCGCTCTACGAGCATCGGGCCGGTTATAAGCCGGGAGACCTAGAGACGGAGAATGTGAGCGACGGCGCGAGTACGCATAGCGTCGTCATCGATGCCGAGGGGAACTATGTGTACGCTCTGGGCAAGGTTGTGGCGCTGATTGGCGTGAGCAACCTGGTGGTGGTGGAGACCACGGACGCGCTGCTGATCACGACTCGGGAACGCTCGCAGGACGTGGGCAAGGTGGTTGCGGAGCTGAAGGCGCGGGGCCGCTACGATTTTAATCTGAAGACTGTAGATTCAAGGGCTGCATGGCGACACCGTGTTAGCGAAGGACGCGCGCGGGAATCGAAGGAAGAGATGGCGGAGAAGAAGATAGCGGTGAAGTTCGGGACGGACGGATGGCGCGGCATTATCGCCGACGACTTCACGTATGCCAATGTGCGCGTGGCGGCGCGGGCGATTGCGCACTACGTTCTGAAGCATGAGGACGCGAAGCGCGGAGTGTGCATCGGTTACGATACGCGCTTCGGCTCGCGGGCCTTCGCGATGGTGGCGGCCGAGGTGCTGGCCAACGCGGGGATTCCGGTGGCACTGGGCTCGGAGATCACGCCGACTCCTGCGCTGAGTTATGCGGTGCGCGGGCGCAAGGCGGCGGGCGGGGTGATGATCACCTCCAGCCACAATCCTGCGCAGTGGAACGGCGTGAAGTACAAGGCAAGCTACGGCGGATCGGGCAGCCCCTCGATCATGGCATCCATCGAGAGCTATTTGGGCGATCCGCTTGCCGACGCAGCGGCACCGGCGAAGATCGAAGAGGTGAACTTCAACCCGGAGTACATCACGGCGATTGCGAAGTTTGTTGACCTGGATGCGATTCGTGGGTCGGGCTACAAGTTTCTTATCGACTGCATGTACGGCTGCGGACGCGGCGTGATTGCGGGAATTTTCACTCGCGCGGGGATTCCGTTTGTGGAGATGCGCAGCGAGTTGAACCCGCTGTTTCCGGGGATCAATCCGGAGCCGATTTTGCCGCACATACATGCGACGCAGTTGGCTGTGGTGGCGGAGAAGTGCGACGCCGGGTTTATCACCGATGGCGACGCGGACCGCATCGGCGCGGTGGACGAGCACGGCAATGTGGTGGACGCGCACAAGGTCTTCTCGGTGCTGCTGTACTGGCTGCTGACGCGCAAGGGCTGGCCGGGCGATGTAACCCGCGCATTCAATACGACGAAGATGATCGACCGCATCGCGGCCAAGTACGGGCGCACGCTGCATGAGCACGGGATCGGATTCAAGTATGTGTGCGACCTGATGCTGAAGCAAGAGATCCTGATCGGCGGCGAAGAGTCGGGCGGAATCGGCATCAGCCGCCACCTGCCGGAGCGCGATGGGTTGCTGAACGCGCTGCTGCTGGCCAATGTGATGGCGGACGAGAAGAAGACGCTGGGGCAACTGGTGGCGGCGCTGCAGGCGGAGTTCGGCGAGCACCAGTACGGGCGCATCGACATGCACATCGACGAGGAGTTGAAGCAGTCGGCAATTGCGCGGGCGGGCGCGCTGGTTGCGGGCGACACCATGGCTGGGATGAAGATTCTGCGCGTGGAGACGATGGACGGGATCAAATTTTTCCTCGACAATCCTGCCGCAGTCGACGAAGAAAAATGCTGCGGAGACTTGGCTGTTGCTGCGTGCGTCGGGGACGGAGCCGCTGCTGAGGGTCTACTGCGAGAGCTGTGCCGTGGAATCCGTAACGCAAGTGCTTGAGGGCGCGCGGGCCTTCGTCCTTGCAGGGAGAGCCGCTTGATCGAGATGGCAGTGGATGAATTGGCTACGGATGAATTACTGACGGTCGAGACCAAGGGGCTTCTGTTCGACATGGATGGCGTGCTGATCAGCTCCACCGGCTCGGTGGTGCGCTGCTGGCAGCAGTGGTGCAAGCTGTACGGCATGCCCAATGCGGACCGGTTTCAGGTGCCGCATGGAACGCGCGCGGTGGATATTGTGCGTATGTTGAAGCCGGAGTTCGACGAGGCGCAGGTGGCCGAGGGACTGCACACGATCGAGGAGCTGGAGCTGGCAGACACGGTCGACCTGACCGTTCTGCCGGGGGTAAAGACGCTGCTGGAGCGGCTTCCGCCGGAGCGTTGGGCGGTGGTGTCGTCGGCGACGCGGCGGCTGTTGATTGGGCGGCTTGCGGCGGCGGGACTGCCGGTCCCGGAGCGCGTGATCAGCGGCGACATGGTGGAGCGCGGCAAGCCCGATCCAGAGCCGTACCGGCGCGGCGCGGAGCTGCTCGGGTTTGCGCCCGGCGAGTGCATTGTGGTGGAAGACGCGCCATCCGGTGTTGGCGCGGGAGTGGCTGCGGGATGTCGCGTGCTGGGCGTGCTGGGGACGCATCCGGCGGAACAGTTGCGCGCTGCAACGTGGATTGCGCGGTCGCTCGAAGAGATCGAGGTGACGGTGAAGGCGGATGGGTTGGAACTGCGATTTAAGCAGGTGGTTTGAGCTTGCATCCCACCCATCGCGATGAAGCTGCGATGGATGGGGCACCCGAGCCTTGGTGTGGGGCGAGGGGAGAACAGGCAACGACAACGACAAATACGGAGATTCTGGCTTCGCCAGAATGACGATGTGTGTCTGAACGATGCACCTGCTCAATGCGGCTATAGGACGGTGGGCAGGCCGGCGAGGGCCATTGCGATCTCCTCTGCGGGGTATTCGTAGTTCTGCAATTTACCGGCCTGGAAGTCGATGTAGGACTGCATGTCGAAGTGGCCATGGCCGGAGAGGTTGAAGAGGATGGTGCGCGGCTTGCCCTCCCGCTTGGCCTCGAGCGCCTCGTAGATGGCACCGGCGATGGCGTGGTTGGACTCCGGCGCGGGAACGATTCCCTCGGCGCGGGCGAACTGGATTCCGGCGGCGAAGGCGTCGAGCTGCTGCACCGCGGTGGCCTCGATCAGGCCGAGGTCCTTGACGTGCGAGACCAGCGGGGCCATGCCGTGGTAGCGCAAGCCGCCGGCGTGGATTCCCGGCGGCATGAAGGTGCTGCCGAGGGTGTGCATCTTGACCAGCGGAGTGAGGTGGCCGGTGTCGCCGAAGTCGTAGGTGAACTGGCCCTTGGTGAGGCTGGGGCAGGCGGCGGGCTCGACGGCGACGACGCGGGCGTGGCCCTTGCCCTTCAGGTTGCGCCCGATGTAGGGCATGGTCAGTCCGGCGAAGTTCGATCCGCCGCCGGCGCAGGCGAGGATGACGTCTGGCTCATCGCCGGCCAGCGCCATCTGCTCGATGGCTTCGAGGCCGATGACGGTCTGGTGCAGCATGACGTGGTTCAGGACGCTGCCGAGGGCGTACTTGGTGTGCGGGTCGGAGGCTGCGATCTCGACGGCCTCGGAGATGGCGATGCCGAGCGAGCCGTTGGAGTCGGGATGCTCGGCCAGGATTGCGCGTCCGGTCTGGGTCTCCATGCTCGGGCTGGCGGTGACGGACGCGCCAAAGACCTCCATCAGGGCGCGGCGGTAGGGCTTCTGGTCGTAGCTGACGCGCACCATGTAGACCTTGCACTCCATTCCGAAGAAGGCGCAGGCCATGGCGAGCGACGAGCCCCACTGGCCCGCTCCGGTCTCGGTGGAGAGGCGCCTGGTGCCTGCCTGTTTGTTATAAAACGCCTGCGGGACGGCGGTGTTGGGCTTATGCGAGCCGGCGGGGCTGACGCCCTCGTTCTTGTAGTAGATGTGGGCGGGCGTGTCGAGCGCCTTCTCCAGGCGGCGGGCGCGGAAGAGCGGCGAGGGACGCCACTGCGCGTAGACCTGGCGGACTTCGCCGGGAATCTCGATCTCGCGCTCGGTGCTGACCTCCTGCAGGATGAGGCTCATGGGGAAGAGCGGGGCGAGGTCGTCGGGGCCGAGGGGCTTCAGCGTTCCGGGATGCAGCGGCGGCGCCATGGGCTTCGGCAGGTCGGCTGCGATGTTATACCAGGCTTGAGGGATGCGGCTCTGCGGCAGGTTGTATTGAATTGTATCCATGCGCAACATTCTACCGTGTCAGGGCCATGATTCGCCGCGGCAGCGGAACCCGAAAGGAGCACATGGGAATCCTACAGGCAAAAAAACCGCCGGAGCCAAGGGTTCTGGCTCCAGCGATTTTCAGCGAAGTGCAGCATTGTTTGGTCAGCGCGTCGCTTAGTTGAGTACATCCACATAGCGGGCAATCAGGACTGTATTTCCCGAGACGGGGTCCTTGACCAGCAGGCCGACCACGCGCACGTTACCTGTGACAGTGCCGAGCGCGGTGAAGCCGTTACGGAACTTCGTGATGCTGGAGGTGTAGACGGTTACGGCCTGCGGGACGAGCAGTCCGGCGAAGCCGTTGATCGTCATCTGGAAGGTCCCGGCGGAGGTGTTGATGGAGCTAGCGACGAAGGTACCGTTGAAGCCCCAGTGGCGCAGGACGACACGTGCGGGCGTGACCGTGGAGCCGGAGACTGCCGACGCCGGACCGCCGATGGCTACGGCCTGGCCAGCCAGCAGGTTGCTGGAGTTGAAGAGGAACTGGCTGAGCGTGTTGTGTATCCGGTAGATGAAGAAGTTCTCGCTGCCGTTCACATTTACCGTCGCGATCTGGCCCAGGGTGAGGCTGGTGGTGGTGGGCAGCAGGCCGCGCAGATACAAGTTAAAGCTGGTGGCTGTTCCGGTGGCGGGAGTGACGTAGGTGACCTGTCCGTCGGCGTAGAAGCCGTTCTGCGAGAGGATGGCGACCTCGTCGGCGTCGATGGTTGCGTCGGCCGGGTCGAGCGTGCCGGAGACAGCGACGATGCTGCTGGTGGTGAGCGAGCTGAGGCTCTCGCTGTTGTCCCACGCGGTGTTGCCGGTGACGTTGACGGTGAACTGGCGGCCGTGCGGGCCCTGAACCACAAAGGACTGTGCGGTGGTGTTGACGCTGACGACTGCTGCGTCAAACTCGTCGATATAGGCTCCCGCGTCGCCGATGGCGACCGAGCCGACGGTGAAGGTGGGCGTGACCGATCCGGTGATGTTGCCGTTGCCGTCGACCAGGATGGATTTGCGCAGATTGAGGTCGAGGTTGATACCGACGGGCGATCCCGACTGGGTGACGACCAGCGGCGATGCGAGAGCGATGTTGACGGTGGAGGTGGTGAGGGTCGCGGCTTCAGTGACGATGGTGGGCGCGGAGCCGGAGACCGCATTGAGATAGCCGAGGGTGGCGGAGCCGAGGGTGATCTGTATGTTGGTGTAGGTGCCGGCGGGAACGTCGTTCATGTCGAGCATGGTCTGCAGGCCGTTGAAGCGGGCGAAGTCGACGGTGGGGGTGCCGCTGATCAGCGAGACGGTGTCTCCCTTGGCGTCGATGGCGTTGACGCTGGTCAACTGCACGGCGAAGGAGGTGACAGAGGACATGGGAGCATCGGTGCCCATGACAAAGGACGCGCCGGTTGGTCCCGTGGCTGTACTGGCGGTGGAACCCGAACCGCAGCCCGCGGCGAAGAGCGAGGCAATAGCGAGAGAAAGAAGACAGACTGGAAGTCTGCCGAGGAGCTTCGTAGACGACATGGGACACATCGCTTTCTGCTTGCTCCGCAGCTTATTCGGAACGAGCGCGGAGTTGGCAACTGTGCCACTCTCCCAGGAAGGAATGCGCCTTGCCTGGGCGCGCTCGCGTACGGAGTCATCGCCTGAATCACGTGTATTGGACGGTCGAAAGATCTCTTCGAGTTGTCACGCCCGTCGCATTACACAGACACAGGGCCAGAGAGATAGTTGTGCGGGGGGAAATAAATAGTTCGTTTATCGGGTCTGCAACTTTGCTGTTACCGGCTGAACTGGCGTTCCCTGTCTGGGCTCGACTCATTTACGGAAGCAGTTCAAGATCGACGAAGCCGGGGCCTTTCGGACTACCAGGACTTCCAGGGGGCCTTGCCGGATTGCCATAGCTCTTCGAGCTGCTGTTTGTCGCGCAGGGTGTCCATGGCCTGCCAGAAGCCATGATGGAAGAAGGCCTGGACCTCGCCGCGGGCGACGAGGGCTTCGATGGGTTCGCGCTCGAACATCCAACGGTCATCCTTGACCTCGGCGATGACCTTGGGGGAGAGGACGAAGAAGCCTCCATTGATCCATCCGCCCTCGTCCCTGGGCTTCTCCTGAAAGGCGTAGACCTGGGTGTTCTTGAGGCCGAGCGCGCCGAAGCGGGCGACGGGCTGCACGCTGGTGAGGGTGACGAGCTTCCCGTGTGCTTTGTGGAAGGCGATGGTGGCCTGGATGTCGACATCGGCGAGGCCGTCGCCATAGGTCATGCAGAAGGCGTCTTCGCCTTCGAGGTACTTGGCGACGCGGCGCAGGCGGCCTCCTGTGCCAGAGTCGTCGCCGGTGTCGACAAGGGTGACGCTCCAGGGCTCGGTGACAGAGTTATGCACGGTCATTTTGTTGTGGGCGATGTCGAAGGTGACGTCGGAGGTGTGCAGGAAGTAGTTGGCGAAGTACTCCTTGATGATGTAGCCCTTGTAACCGAGGCAGACGATGAAGTCGTTGATGCCCTGCTGGGAGTAGAGCTTGAGGATGTGCCAGAGGATGGGCTGGCCGCCGATCTCCACCATGGGCTTGGGGCGGACGGAGGTTTCTTCACTGAGACGCGTGCCGAGACCGCCGGCGAGGATGACCGCTTTCATCTTGGGTGAGCTTCCTTGGACGAGACTTGGAGCAGCGGGCAGAGCAGCACCCGCGATCGCCAGGAATCAGTATGACATCGTTTGGCGTGCGGGAGCATGGGGAAGCGAGGCAAAGCCTGTGCATTTTGGGAAAACAAAGGTTGGCGAACCGTTCCTTCTCGACTACACTGGTTCTGCCTTGCACGTCTTCACTAACATCAATTCCGGTTCGCAGGCAGGGCCAGTTTTCATGTGCGCAGATGACCGCGCGCAATCAACGGGACGAAGAAAAAACAAGGAGTACAAATGAACACCAGAGAGCGCAAGATGCTGGAATTGCTGAAGATTGGCAAGGAGAAGTATGGATATCTTGCCGTGAAAGCGGAGTTCGAGGCCGAGGGCACACGGATGGACGAGCTGCTTCGGCTGGTGGAGATCTGCCGCAAGGCGGGCCTGAAGCTGGGGTTGAAGATCGGCGGCTGCGAGGCGATGCGCGACCTGATCGAGAGCAAGCAGATCGGGGTGGATTACATCATCGCTCCGATGGTCGAGAGCCCCTATGCGCTGACCAAGTTTGCCGAGGCTGTAGGCAAGATTTATTCCGAGGAAGAGCAGGAGGAGACGCAGTTTCTGTTCAATCTGGAGACGATCACTGCGTTCTCGCACCTGGAGGAGATGGCGGCGGCGACCAAGGCGGCCAAAGAGCTATCGGGGATTGTCTTTGGGCGGGTGGACTTTTCGCTCTCCGCAGGGCTGAACCGGGATGCGATCAACGGCGAGGAAGTGACCGGGTATGTGATGAAGACCGCGGCGAAGTGCAAGGAGTTGGGGCTGGACCTGGTGGTTGGCGGCGGAGTCTCCAGCGATTCGATTCCGGTGCTGCGACAGTTGGTGGCGCTGCACTTGACGCGGTTCGAGACTCGCAAGGTGATCTTCGACGCGCAGGCGGCGAACGAGGCGAAGATCGGCGATGGGCTGCTGAATGCGGTCCACTTCGAGATGCTGTGGCTGCTGAACAAGCGCGACTACTATGGGCATATCCAGAATGAGGACGCCAAGCGCATCGAAATGCTGGAAAAGCGCTGGGCGGTGTTGAACCACTGATGACAGAGGGCGGCGAGCGACTGTTGTTATTTGGGGCCAGCGGGGCGATTGGCGGGGCGATCCTGGGCGCTGCGCTCGAGCGCGGCTGGCATGTGACGGCGGTGAGCCGGCACGGAGCTGCTGGTGCGGATGTGCGCGAGGGTGTGCGCTGGATTGCGGCGGACCCGCTGGAGGCTGGGTTCTCGGCTGAGGCGCTGGCACCGGCGGGGCCTTACACCAGCGTGTGCTGGGCACAGGGCGCGAACCGCAACGACAGCGTATACGACGTGAGCGTGGAGAGCCATCTGGCAATCTATAACGCGAACTGCACATTCATTCTGGTGACGCTGCAGGCGCTTCTGGCGGCGGGATTGCTGGAGCGGGGTTCGCGGCTGTGCGTGATCAGCTCGATCTGGCAGGAGATGGCGCGGCAGAACAAGCTCTCCTACTGCATGAGCAAGTCGGCGCTGCGGGGGCTGGTGCTGTCGGCCGCGGCGGACTTGGCCAAGGACGGGCATCTGATCAACGCAGTGCTGCCTGGCGCGCTGGATACTCCGATGACGCGCGCGAACCTGAGCGCGGAGCAGATTGGGCGGCTGGAGGGTGCAACGCAGTTCGGAGCGCTGTCGCAGTTGCGTGACGTGGCTTCGCTGGTCTGCTATCTGTGTGGAGCGGAGAACACCGGGGTTACAGGACAATTTATCGCAGCCGATCTGGGGTATAGCCGTGTCCGCATCGTTTGAACTGGCATCGTCGTTGGAGATTAAAAGCTCAACCGGGAGCTACTCGGTTGGGATCGAGAGTGGATCGTTTGAGCGCAGCCTGAAGCACTTTGAGGGGGCTGCGATCATTGCGGACGAGTGCTTCCGTGCGGCGTTCGAGCGGGCTGGGGCGGCGGCGATCTTCATCGAGGCGACGGAGGCGAACAAGTCGCTGGATGCGTCGCCGGCGATCATCGAGAGGATTCGCAAGGCGGGCGCGAGCCGGCAGACCGAGCTGGTGGCCGTGGGGGGCGGGATCGTTCAGGACCTGTCGGCGTTTATCGCGTCGGTTTACATGCGCGGGCTGAGGTGGAGCTACATGCCGACGACCGTGTTGGCGATGGTGGACTCCTGCATTGGCGGGAAATCGTCGATCAACGTCGGGCCGTACAAGAACCTGGTGGGGACGATCCATCCGCCGGAGCGGGTGTTGATCGATCCGGCGCTGGCGCGAACGCTGCCGGACGACCAGAAGGCGAGCGGGCTGATCGAGGCGGCGAAGATCTGTTTCTGCCGGGGCGAGGAGTCGTTCGCGCGGCATGTGGCGTATGGGCCGTCGATTGGGATGAATAGCGAGGCCCTTGAGCGGCTGATCGTCAACAGCCTGAGCGCGAAGCAGTGGTTCATCGAGAGAGACGAGTTCGACAAGAAGGAACGGTTGCTGCTGAACTTCGGGCATACCTTCGGCCACGCGATTGAGGGAGCGACGCACTTTGCGGTGTCGCACGGGATTGCGGTTGGACTGGGGATTCTAGCTGCAAACGAGTTCGAGCGGCAGCGGGGCGTGAGTTACGCAGGAGTGGCACGCGTGAAGTTGCTGGAAGAACATCTCCACGCAATGATCTCCGAGGTCCCGAACCTTGCGGCGCCGCTGCGGGCGATGGATGTCAATGATGTGATCGAGCGGTTCGGGTCGGACAAGAAGCACGGGCCGGGACACTACACGCTGATCCTGACTGCCGGGAACGGCGATGTGGTTCTGCGCAAGATTGAGAAGACGGCGCAGGTGACGCGCGATGTGGAGCTCGCAATTGAGACGATTGTGAAGAGGTATTCATGAAGAAGTACAGCGATGTGCTGGCCGGGTGGTTGGCGGAGCTTGGCTATACGCACTGCTTTTTTGTGGCTGGCGGGAACACCATGCATCTGCTGGAGAGCTGTAGCCACAGGATGAAGTGCATCCCGGTGGTGCATGAGGTTGCGGCGGGGATTGCGGCGGAGTACTTCAACGAACTGCATACGGGCAAGAAGGCCTTTGCCATGGTGACGGCGGGGCCGGGGCTGACCAACATTGTTACGGCGATGGGCGGGGCGTATCTGGAAAGCCGCGAGCTGCTGGTGATCGGCGGACAGGTAAAGGTTCCGGACCTGGCGCGCGGCGAGGTTCGCCAGCGCGGGATTCAGGAGATCGACGGCGTGTCCATTGCACGACCAATTACGGAGAAGGCGATCCTGATGGAGAAGGTGGTTGATCGCGCGACCTTTGCGGAGATGATTCGCTGCGGAGTGCATGGGCGCAAGGGGCCGGTGTTTGTCGAACTGCCGCTGGATGTGCAGGGCGCGCAAGTGGACGAGGAGAAGTTGGCGACGGCGGTGGCCGCGGAGGGTGCGCGCTTCGAGGCGGTGAGCGAGGATGCGGTAGCCGCGATTGTCGAGAAGCTACGGCGGGCGCAGCGACCGGTGATTCTGCTGGGTGCGGGAGTGGAGCGCGCAACGACCGATGGGTTGATGGGGAAGTTCGAGGCGCTGGGCGTTCCGCTGATGGTGACGTGGAATGCGATGGACCGGATCGGCGCCAACCATCCGCTTTACTTTGGGCGGCCGAATACGTGGGGGATGCGCTACTCGAATATTCTGATGCAGCAGGCGGACATGCTGCTGGCTCTGGGGACGCGGTTGAGCCTGCAGCAGACGGGCTTCAACTGGCAGCAGTTTGTGCCCGGCGGCGAGGTGATCCATGTGGACTGCGACCGGGCGGAGCTGACCAAGGGACATCCCAAGCTGGCGATGGCAGTCTGCGGGGATGCGAATGAGGTGCTGCGTGGCGTGGCCTGCGCCGACCTGGGCAGCCATGCGGAGTGGGTGGAGTTCTGCCGCGGCGTGAAGGCCGCGCTGCCACTGGTGGAGCCGGTGAACCATACCGGCGAGGGGTACCTGTCGCCGTATGTGTTTGCCGAGAAGCTGTCGCAACTGACGACGAAGGACGATGTGGTGATTCCGTGCAGCAGCGGGAGCGGGTTCACGGTGATGATGCAGACGTTCGCGCAGAAGCTGGGACAGCGCATCGTGAGCAACAAGGGACTGGCGTCGATGGGGTATGGAACCGGCGGCGCAATCGGCGCGGCGTTTGCGGCGGGTGGGCGGCGGACGGTGCTGGTGGAGGGCGATGGCGGGTTCATGCAGAACCTGCAGGAGCTGGGCACGGTGCGGGCGCAGAAGCTGAACCTGAAGATCTTTCTCTTCGACGACAACGGGTATGCGTCGATCCGCATGACGCAGAGCAACTACTTCGGCGGGCGGTATGTGGGATGCGACATCGAGACCGGTTTGGGGATTCCCAACTGGGAGCCGCTGTTCGCGGCCTACGACATCCCGATGATGCGGATCGGGCCTGGATTCGAGAACGACCCGGAGTTTCTGGAACGCTTCAACGCAGTTGGCGCGCGGGCCTTTCTGGTGAAGATCGATCCGATGCAGACCTACTTCCCGAAGATCTCCAGCCGGGTGACGGCATCGGGCGGGATGGAGTCGAACCCGCTGCACCGCATGACTCCCGACCTGGATGAGGCGACGGCGGCAAAGGTATTTCGCTATCTGTAGGCGGAGAGGGAATTGCAATAACCGCGAACCCGGTTCGTGCAGAGCCGATCGAGACCCATGAACGATTCAGAGCTCTGGTTAAGCTAGACTTGAGCCTGCCTTTCAGGAGTGTTGCCACGGTGAGCCAGAAGACCATCTCCATTGTGACGGCCTGCTACAACGAGGAGGAGAACGTCCTCAACCTCTACAACCAGGTGCGCGAGGTGATGGCCGGGATCGGCGGGTATGAGTACGAGCACATCTTTATCGACAACAGCTCGAAGGACAACACGGTTGCCATTCTGAAGTCGATCGCGGCCCAGGACAAGAACGTCAAGATCATCGTGAACGCGCGCAACTTCGGCCACATCCGCTCGCCGATTCATGCGCTCTTCCAGGCCGCGCGGAGACGCCGTCATCAGCATTGTTGCCGACCTGCAGGACCCGCCGCAGATGATCGCGGAGATGGTCCGCGAGTGGGAGAAGGGCGCCTACTGCGTGCTGGGGATCAAGCGCTCCAGCGAGGAGGCCTCGCTGATGTTCTGGCTGCGCAAGCAGTACTACAAGCTGGTGGACCGCATCTCCTCGATCGAGACGATCCAGAACTTCACGGGCTTCGGCCTGTACGACCGCAAGGTCATCGAGTCTGGTGCGTTCCTTCGATGACCCGTACCCTTACTTTCGCGGCATGATCGCCGAGATCGGCCTGCCCACCGTCAAGCTGATGTACGACCAGCCTGCGCGCAAGTTCGGGATCACCAATAACAACTGGTACAGCCTCTACGACATTGGCATGCTGGGGATCATCAACAACTCGAAGATCCCGCTTCGGCTGGCGGCCCTGGCCGGATTCCTTGGGGCCAGTGTTTCGTTCCTGATTGCCATGATCTACCTGCTCCTGAAGCTGGTCTTCTGGTCGACCTTCAGCTTTGGCCTGGCGCCGATGCTGATTGGAGTGTTCTTCATCTCGTCGCTGCAACTGGTCTTCCTGGGCTTGATGGGGGAGTACATCGGGGCCATTTACACGCAGGTGCAGCATCGCCCGTACGTTGTGGAACTGGAACGCATCAACTTTGAAAATCCCCCTTCATTTCCTAAATTGGATTCACCAGCCGGCATTCCGGCGACAAGCTCGAGTTAGGCAATCCATTCCACCGGGGAGATGAAATGGCCGCGCCGCTTTCGATTGTCGATCTCGATCTGATTCTTGCGCAGACGCGAGAGCTGTGGGAGGAGATGCGCGGCCAGAGCGTTTTTATCACGGGCGGCACGGGGTTCTTCGGGTGCTGGCTGGTGGAGAGCTTCTGCCATGTGAACCGCGCTCTGGAGCTGGGCGCGCGGGCGACGGTGCTGACGCGCGACCCGACGAGGTTCGCAGCGAAGGCCCCGCATCTGGCGGGCGATCCGGCGATAGCGCTGCACGCGGGCGATGTGCGGAGCTTTAACTTTCCGGCGGGCGAGTTCCGCTATGTGATTCACGCGGCGACCGAGGCGAGCGCAAAGCAGTCGGCGGAAGAGCCGATGGAGATGCTGTCGACGATTCTGGCGGGTACCGAGCGGACGCTGAAGTTTGCCGCTCAGTGCGGGGCGCGGAAGTTGCTGCTGACGAGCTCGGGCGCGGTGTATGGCCGGCAACCGGGAGATATGACGCATGTGCCGGAGAGCTATGACGGCGCGCCGGACCCGCTGAATGCGGCGAGCGTGTATGCGGAGGGGAAGCGGGCGGCGGAGCTGATGTGCGCTGTGTATCAGAAATCTGCTGAAGCGAAGGGCGTGGAGTTCGAAGCGAAGATTGCGCGCTGCTGGGCGTTCTGCGGGCCGCATCTTCCGCTGGACGCGCACTTTGCGATTGGCAACTTTATTGGTGACGTACTGGCGGGGCGGTCGATCTCGATTGCGGGCGATGGCACGCCACGGCGGTCGTATCTATATGCGGCGGACCTTGCGACGTGGCTCTGGACGATTCTATTTCGCGCGCCATCACTGCTGGCGATCAATGTTGGCTCGGCGAGGGATGTGAGCATTCGCGAGCTGGCGGAGTGTGTGACGGCGAAGCTGGCACCCGAGACAAATATCCAAGTGGCGAAGCAGGCAGTGCCGGGTGCGGTGCCGGAGCGGTATGTGCCGTCGGTGGAGCGGGTGGAGATGCTGCTGGGGTTGCGCGAGACGGTGGGGTTGGAGGACGCGATTCGGCGAACTGCGGAGTGGCACGGGTACAGGGCCGCTGAGCTCCAGCGCGGCGCGTAATCCAGGGTTAGGGAAGGCCGCTCCGGGTGTGTATTCTTAAAGCTTATGAGCGATACGGCGGAAGAGCTACGACGGCAGATTCTGGAGTTGACGGCGCAGTACCATGCGGCAAAGTTTCCCGCGCGGGAGTTTGTACCGGGGACATCGGTGGTTCCGGTGTCGGGCAAGGTGATCGGGGCGGAAGACATCTGCTCGGTGGTGGACTCGGCGCTGGATGGGTGGTTCACGACTGGGCGCTTTGCCAAGGAGTTCGAGCGACGGCTGGCGAAGTTTGTCGGCGTGCGTTCGGCGAGCCTGGTGAACTCGGGATCGAGCGCAAATCTGGTTGCACTGAGCGCACTGACCTCGCCCAAGCTGGGCGCACGTCAGTTGAAGCCGGGCGATGAAGTGTTGACCGTCGCGGCGGGATTTCCCACGACGGTGAATCCGATCTTCCAGAACCGACTGGTTCCCGTCTTCGTCGACGTCTCTTTGCCGACGTATGAGATCGACGTGACGAAGCTGGAGGCTGCGTACAGCCCGAAGATGAAGGCGGTGATGATCGCGCACACGCTGGGCAACGTCTTCGACCTGGATGCGGTGACGTCGTTCTGCAAGAAATACAAGCTGTGGCTGATCGAGGACTGCTGCGACGCGCTGGGTTCGACCTGGAAGGGGCGCAAGGTGGGGACGTTTGGCGACATCGCTACGGTCAGCTTCTATCCCGCGCACCACATCACGATGGGCGAGGGCGGCGCGGTGCTGACCGACAAGCTGAACCTGCAGGTGCTGATCGACAGCTACCGCGACTGGGGGCGCGACTGCTGGTGCGAGCCGGGCAAGGACAACACATGCGGCAAGCGCTTCAGTTGGCAACTTGGCTCGCTGCCCTGCGGATACGACCACAAGTACACCTACTCGCACATTGGTTACAACCTGAAGGCAACCGATATGCAGGCGGCGTTGGGGTTGTCGCAGATCGAGAAACTGCCGCACTTTATTGCTCGGCGCAAGGAGAATTTTGCGTATCTCCATGCCGCGCTGAAGCCGCTGGATGAGTTTCTGATACTGCCCGAGGCGAGCGAGGGATCGGACCCGAGCTGGTTTGGATTTCCTGTCGGAGTAAAGCCCGGAGCACCGTTTACGCGCGACGAGCTGACCGGGGCGCTGGAGGCTCAGAAGATAGGGACGCGGCTGATGTTTGCGGGAAACCTGCTGCGCCAGCCGGCGTATGAGGGATGGGAATCGCGCGTGGTGGGCGAGATGGCAAACACCGACTTTGTGATGAACCAGGTCTTCTGGATCGGGGTTTATCCAGGGTTAACCAGAGAGATGCTGGACTTCATAGTGAAGACGGCGACGGAGTTTGTGGAGGCTGCGAAGAGCGGGCTGACGGTGTTGTAGGGCCTGGGAGTTCGTAGGGAGGAAGGCGCGGACGGCTGTGGAGTCCGTGAATGCTTCGGGGGCCTTCGACTCCGCCTCCCTCGATGATGCCGCAGGAGGCTTCGCTCAGGATGACAAGCTTCCGATTTGGGCGGGATAAGAGCGCATAGAACGAGCAAAGAGACGGCCAGATGCGCCGTCTCTTTGTTTTCTGAGAGCTTGTGTGCGCGGGGACTACATGGCCGGCGGGTGGTGGGGATCGACGGGGTCGGTGCCGACGGCCTTGGCAATCAGCGGACTCTTGGCTCCGCCGGGATTGACGGAGTCGCGCAGCTCCTTCGATGGTTTGAAGAAGGGGACGCGCTTGGCTGGCACATCTACGCGCTCGCCGGTCTTTGGGTTGCGGCCGATGCGGGAGTTGCGCTGGCGCGTGCGGAAGCTGCCGAAGCCGCGGATCTCGATCTTGTCGCCGGCCTTCAGTGCTCCGATGACGGACTCGAAGAGAGTGTCGACGATGATCTCTCCATCGCGGCGGGTGAGGTCTCCGAGGGAAGTTACTTTGTCGACCAGATCTGCTTTCGTCATCGTGTTGTCTCCTTGGGTCATGTGCGCTACATCTAGCTTATCGCTGATTGTAGATGGGATGCAGGATTTTCGTCAGAGGTGCGAAGAAAATAACTGAAGGGCCGCTTGGCGGCGATTTGGCAAAAAAGGCGGCACGAACGGTCGATTGTCCGTGCCGGGAGGCCAGTGACGCAACTGACATCGACCAGAGGCCGCGGATTTGCCGGTTCTGGCCGAAACTTGGGAGCGAATCCCGCTCTGGTAAAAGAGTATCACGCAAGTGGGATGGGTGAGGCACGGGCGGCTCAGGCGGCAGAGGTGGGGAAGGCGGCGCTGAGCTGGCGCGCCATGCGGGCGTCTCGCTCGGTGATGCCGCCGGCGTCGTGCGAGACCAGCGCAAGCCTGACGAGGTTGTATCGGATGTCGATGTCGGGGTGGTGCTGGGCCTCTTGGGCGATCCGGGCCACGCGGTTGACGAAGGCGATGGCCTCGACGAAGGTGGGCAGTGTCCAGTTGCGGGCGAGCTTGCCGTCTTCGAGCGCCCACTCGGGCAGCTCGGTCAGCAGGTCGTGAATTTGTTTTTCGGAGAGCTTCTGTTTGGTGGGTTGCATGGGGATTCCCTCGGGAGTGGATCGCACAGCGATGGTAAGTCGCGCGGTCTACTGGATGCAACCGCGACGGCTTCACTGTTGCGGGAACGAGGCCCAATGGGTCACTCCGAAGGTCCCGGCGGGGGCGTGTTCCACCTCTTTGCGTATGTCGCTCCACAGCTCGAGGGGCATACCGAGGAAGACCTTGACGATCTTCGGATCAAACTGGACTCCGCTGCAGTGCGCGATCTCTTCGCGGGCCTGTGCGAAGCTGAGGCCCTTGCGGTAGGGGCGGTCGGAGGTGATGGCGTCGAGGGTGTCTGCGATGGAGAAGATTCGCGCGCCGAGCGGAATCTCATCGCCGCGCAGGCCGCGCGGGTAGCCGGAGCCGTCGTAGTTCTCCTGGTGGGAGTAGACGAGTTCTGATGCTTCGCGCAGGAAGGGGATCTTGTGCACCATCTCGTATCCGCGCACGCAGTGCTGGTGCATGATCTCGGTTTCATTGGCGGTAAGCGCTCCGCGTTTGAGGAGGATGGCGTCGGGGGTGGCGATCTTGCCGATGTCGTGCAGGAAGGCGCCGCGCGCGATGATGCGCAGCGCCTCCTGGTCGAGGCCGAACTCGCGGGCCAGGGCGATGGTGTAGGCGGTGACGCGGCGGGAGTGGCCTTCGGTCTCGGTGTCGCGCAGGTCGAGCGCGTCTCCCATGGCCTCCAGCGTAATGTCGTAACTTTTTTCCAGGTCGTGCATGGTGGTGCGCAGACGGCTGGTGCGGAAGCCGATGATCTGCTCCAGATTCTGGCGGTACGCGGCGTTCTGCTTGAGCAGGCGGCCGTGCTCCAGCGCGCGGAGCACGACGTTGAGCAGCTGGGCGCGATCAAAGGGCTTGAGCAGGTAGTCGATGGCACCGCGGCGGAAGGCGTTGGTGGCGACGTGGATGTCATGCATGGCGGTCAGCATGACGACGGGCACTCCGGGGTGGTTGCGGCAGATGACATCGAGCAGGGTGAGGCCGTTGGCACCGGGCATCATGACGTCGGTGAGGACGAGGTCGCAGCCGGGGTCGTCCTGCAGATGGAGCAGGGCCTGTTCGGCGTTGGCCACCGCGGTGACGTCGTATCCGCTGTGCCCAAGCATGGTGAGCAGAACGCCGCGCACCGGGGCTTCGTCGTCAACCACTAAAATGTGGTCCTGCCGCACGGAGGCAGCTTCCTGCTGCTGCATCTCTCCCAGCTGCGCTGGCATGAATCCCTGCTGCGTCTGCGCGGTTTCCTGCTGCATAGGCCAATGCTCTCCGCTGCCCTGCGGTTCAGGGCGGGCTTCTGTCACTCACCAGATCCGCTTACTCCAGAGGCACGAGGCAGTCCGTAAGCGGTCCTAGAGCGCTGCCGTCACGCGACCGGTCGAAGCCGCGAGCGGTATGAGGTATCTATCGGCAATGCGGGTGGTTCCATCAGCCGCATATAATCGAACGCGAACCATATCAAAATAGGTGAGATCAGCATGAATCAAGACCAGTGGACGGCGGTAGACCGTTACTTTACGGAGCGGCTTGTACCCTCCGATCCCATACTGGAAGCCGCTCTGGAGGCAAGTGCCGCGGCAGGATTGCCTTCCATCAACGTCTCCCCGGTGCAGGGCAAATTTCTTCATCTGCTAGCCCTCACGAAAGGCGCGAGCAGGATTCTGGAGATTGGCACGCTCGGCGGATACAGCACCATCTGGCTGGCGCGGGCCCTGCCTATAGGCGGTCGCCTGGTGACGTTGGAGCTGGAACCAAAGCATGCCGTGGTCGCAAGGGCGAACCTTGACCGTGCCGGACTCCGCGAGAGGGTTGAAATACGCCTCGGTCCTGCGACGGAGTCGCTGGCACAGCTTCAGGCAGAGGGCGTGGAGCCATTCGATCTGATCTTCATCGACGCAGACAAGCCCAACAATCCTGCCTATCTGAAGTGGGCGGTGAAGCTGGCTCGTCGCGGATCTCTGATCGTCGTCGACAATGTGGTGCGTGAAGGCGAGATCCTCGACCCTGCCAGTGCGGACCCGAATGTCCAGGGGACGCGTGCCCTGTTCGAGCTGCTTTCCGCGGAACCTCGACTCGCATCTACGGCCATTCAGACGGTGGGCAGTAAAAAATATGACGGCTTCGCCATGGCGGTAGTCATCGGGGACTGACTCTGCCGCGAACGCCGGTCAGGACTTCTTCTCTGCATCGCATGCTGCGGTCCGGGCGGCACGGCGGGCGGCGACCCAGCCTTCCTTGGTGACCTGGCGGGCGCGGCCGATAGCCAGCGCTCCGGCGGGAACGGGTTGCGTGATGCAGGAGCCCGCGCCGATGTATGCTCCGTCCCCAACGCTGACCGGCGCGACCAGCGTGGAGTCGGAGCCGACGAAGACGCCGTCGCCGATGGTGGTGGTGTGCTTGCGCGCGCCGTCGTAGTTGCAGGTGATGACTCCGGCACCGACGTTGACGCCCGAGCCGATGACGGCGTCGCCCAGATAGGTGAGGTGGCTGGCCTTGGAGCCGCGGCCCAGCGTGGTCTTCTTGGTCTCGCAGAAGTTGCCGACGTGGGCCAGTTCGCCGATCCTGCTCTCCGGGCGGAGGTGTGCGTAGGGGCCGAGGACCGCGCCGTCGCCGACCTCCGCGCGGTCAAGGATGCATCCGTTGCGCACGATGACGCAGTTGCCCAGGACGGATTGCTGGACCACCGAGTAGGAGCGGATGCGGCACTCCGAGCCGATGCGCGTCGCGCCCAGAAGCTGGACATACGGCTCGATCACGGTGTCTGGGCCGATGGTGACCTCGGCGTCGATGACGCATGTATCTGGGCGGAAGATGGTGACGCCCTGGGCCATCAGGCGGCGGGCGGTGGCGGCGCGCATGGCCTGGTCGAGGTGCATCACCTCGGCGATGGTGTTGGCGCCCAGCACCTCGTCCACGCTCGCGGCCTGGAGCGCGACGACGCGCTGGCCGTCGGCCACCAGCAGGGCTGCGACGTCCGTCAGGTAGAACTCGCCGTGCGCGTTGTCGGTGGAGATCAGGTCGAGCTTGCTGAACAGCGCCGCGGTCTTGAAGCAGTAGATTCCGGAGTTGATCTCGGGCGAGGCGAGCTGGTCTGGGCGGAGGGATTTTTGCTCGACGATCGCCGTGACCTCGGGCGAACCCGCGGCGCGGCGCAGGACGCGACCGTAGCCGGTTGGGTCCGTGGGAATAGCAGTGAGGATGGTCATTGCGGCGTGCTCGAGCAGATGCTGTTCACAGAGCGCGGAGAGCGTCTCCGGGCGGATCATCGGAACGTCGCCCGAGAGAACAAGCAAGTGCTTTGGAAGCGGCGCGCCGGAGATCTCCAGCCAAGCCTTGAGCACCTGCATGGCGTGGCCGGTGCCGCGCTGGTCTGGTTGCGGGACAAACGAGACACCGGTGGCGGCCGCCGCGGCCTGCACGCGCTCCGCCTGGTGGCCGACGATGCAATAGATCTCATTGGCGGGGACGAGCTTCTCTGCCACTGCGATGACGTGCAGCAGCAGGGCGCGTCCGCCCACCTCGTGCAGCACCTTGGGCCGCTTGCTGTTGAGCCGCGTGCCCTTGCCCGCGGCCATGATGGCTACTGCAAAACCTGTCGCTTCCATGTCTCCGCTATCTTCTCACTTCTCACGGCGCATCGTCACGAATTCATCGCTCGGGCAGGCGGTTCGTCGCAATTTGGGACTGGAGGGCGTCAGCGAGTGGGCAGCGGGGTGTCGAGCAGGATTTTGATGGCTTGCTGGTAGGTCATGGCGGGGACGGGCTGGTAGTCCGCGGTGTCGAAGACGAGGCGCTGATGGACGTTCTTGACCAGCAGCGCGCGCAGGTTGAGCTGCTCGACGATGTGTTCAACGATCCAGCGCTGGCCTCCGACGTTGGCCTGCTGCAGGGTGACGGTGCCTCCGGGATAGAGGTGGGCGACGATGCCCCAGCCAATGTTGACTGCGCGCGTGAGGCGGCCTTCCAGGCGGACCATGCGCCGGGTGCGCGGATCGATCCAGAGGCGGCCTTCGAGGCCGATGAGCGGCTCGGATTCCATGGTTGGCGGCGACCAGGCGGGGTTGGGCTTGAAGTCGAGGACGACGAGTGCGGGATCGCCGGAGGGCTGGTTGGAGAGCTGGGGCTGGCCGGGCGTGTAGCTCCAGAGCATGGCGTCGGATATGAGTTTGAGGAGATTCACGCCCATCTGCTTGTTGTTCTGTTCGTTGCGGATGTGGCGGGCGAAGGCGGCAGGCGAAGTGAGCAGGTCATTGAGGCGTTGGCGTTCAGCCGCGTCCTCTGCCGGGGTGAGTGGGCGGCCATTGCTCTGAAGGGTTCGGCCGACGCTGCCCACAGGAGTCTCTATCTGGTCTCGCAGGTGGTCGCCTTTTTCGTCGATCACATGCAGGCGATAGCGCAGGAAGGAATCAGGGTGCTGAATGACGAGGGCTTCGTTGTTGGCGCAGTCGACGGCCCAGGTGCGGGCGGGAGCGTCGAGCAGGGAAGCGGCGGAGGCAGGCTGCGGCGAGGCTGCTGGGACGGCAGTTGCAAGCGCCAGGAAACATGCGCCGAGAAAGATGCGGCATTCGGCTCTGCAATGCCGCGCCGCGGGCCGCCGCGGGGCATTATTCCCGGATCGGGTTGAGGGATGGTCGGCCGAGGGTGCTGTGTTCATTATTTGCAGCGAACGCATTATGCCCTATACCTGGGTTTGACGTGGATAATGGACCTTGGGTTTTCTTCGCCCCAGAACGAGGGGTACGCCTTTAGGAATACATCTTGAGTCTAGCGTGATTTTAATGTGTGGGTTTGCCTTGGAACGCGGGACTGGTATAGTTCGGCAAGTACGATGAGTGAAGTATTCGTGTCATCATTGCAGCCGGGGAGAGAGACAAACAGATGAAGCCAGCCGAGGGTTCGACCGTTATTGGGAAGTCCGTCACGATTCGAGGAGATGTGACAGGCAAAGAAGACCTGTTTTTGGACGGTGTGGTGGAAGGGACGATTTCGCTGCCGGAAAGTCGGCTGACGGTGGGGCCGAATGCGCGCGTGATGGCGGACGTGGACGCGCAGGAGATGGTGATCTTCGGTCTGGTCGAAGGCAATCTCCGCGTGGCGGGGCGGATTGAGCTGCGTGAGACAGCTGTGGTGAAGGGAGACATCGTAGCCGGAAGGTTGTCGATTGAAGAGAATGCGAACATGAAGGGCAAGGTTGAGTTGCTGGAGACCGCGACGGCGGAGGTCTCGTCGCGCCTGCCCGGCTCCCAGAATCCCGTTACGGACACTGCGGTCTTGAACCTGATCTGAGCGAGAAGGAAGTGGAGGGATGACCAGCTTCTTTGGCGGCAAGGACAAAGCAGGCGGCGCGGCAACGGAGAACGGTCGCGTCTCGCGGCATTCCAGCGGATGGGACCAAATACTGCAGCGGATGCGCGGCGAGGAGCCGCTGCGTGTTCTGGATATTGGTCCGACGTCGTCGACCAACATCAACTTTATTACCGAACTGGGGCACAGCATCTACCTGGCGAACCTGGTGGAGGACGCGGCAAAGCACGATTGGAGCCTTCCCCAGGAGAACGGCGAGGGCGGGCGCTTCGATGTAGATCGGTTTCTGGCGGCACACCTGAACTTTTCCGGGCGTGGATTCGATGTGGTCTTGTTCTGGGACACGGCGGACTATCTTCCCCAGGAGTTGCTGGTGCCGGTGCTGGAGCGTATCCACGCGGTGATGGTGCCGGAGGGACAGATGCTGGCGATGTTCCATCCACCTAAGGGAACATCTGCATCGGGGACGGCGAAGACGGACTTCCACCGCTACCACCTGACTGCTACGAACAAGGTGGACGTGCAGCGGGCGGGGGAGTATCCGCAGCTCACAAACTATACGAACCGCCAGATTGAGAGGCTGCTCGAGTCGTTCAAGAGCTTTCATTTTTTTCTGGCCAAGGACAACATGCGCGAGGTTGTGGTTACGCGCTAGATGGATTGCTCCCTTGCAGAAGTTTGTAGCAGAATTACTGAATTAAACACAATGGCGCAGCGCTCTCCGGTGGAGTGAGCACTGCGCCCTGCTTGCGAGAGTAACCTGTGGGGAACCAGGAGATCTGCTACTTTGCGGCTGCGGCGGGCTTTGCGGCCAGCTTCCTGCGCTCTGCCCAGCGCTTCTTCATGGCTTCCGCAATGCGCTTGCGGCCTTCGGCGCTGATCTTGCGTCTGCGAGGCGCGGCCTTAGCGGCGGGTTTGGCATTCTTGCTTCCCTTGGGGCGGCCACGACCCTTGCTTACCTTAACGGCGGCGCCCGAGAGTAGTTCGCGTGCCTGTTGAAGTTTCGAAATCTGAGAGTCGATTTCCTCAAGAATACGGCTTACTTCCATGTGTTGCCTCCTTGTTGCAATGGAGCATTAACTTCCCCACTGCATTTTCCGTGCTTGTCATGAATATCTCAATAGGTTGCGAACATTAACTTAGGATATAACTCCAGGCCTAAGTGCGTTAACGTGCGTCACTGCAAAGAATACATAAATAGAAAGGGTCTTGCAAATAGAAGGAGTGCCGCTACAGAAAAATACTGAGTTTCTGGCCTTCACTCAGGCCAGCACGACTTGGGAGTATTTGCCCTGCCACAACAGAAGCGATACCACCAATTATTATTGCAAGGCGCGACGGCAGGGTTCTATCGGCTGTGTGACTGAGGGTTGCAGGAGGTGTCTACAGGGGGTAGTTCGCGTGGGCTGGAAGCGGTCACATTAATGTCCGCGGTCTCATGAACTCCGCCTTGTTGATGCAGAAGGTCTATGAGGCTGGTTCTAGTGGCGATGGCGATGCGATGTTAGACTGCATAGCAATGCGATTGATTCCGGTTCGGTTGTGGGTGTTGGCTATTTTGTCGGGTTTGCTGCAGGTGCTGCCCTTTCCTATTGCGGGGCCTGCTCCGTTGTGGCGGACGGCGTTCTGCTGGGTTGCGCTAACTCCGCTGCTGTTGGCACTTACCGGCAAAGACGCCAATGGGCGGCCACTTTGCGCGATCCAGGGCGCGGCGCTGGGCTATGCCTCTGGATTTGTCTGGTATCTGGGGAATTGTTACTGGGTCTATGCGACGATGCACCTGTATGGTGGGATCGCAAAGCCTGCGGCGGCCGGGATTCTGGTTCTCTTCTGCCTCTACCTTGGGCTTTATCATGCGTTGTTCGGGGCGCTGATTGCCGCGTTTCGACGCGTGAACCTGGGGCAAAGAAAGCTGGGAGTACAAGGCGCGCTTCTGCTCAGTCCGTTTGCCTGGGTTGCGGTGGAGCTGGCGCGGTCGCGGGTCACCGGGTTTCCGTGGGACCTGCTGGGCGTCACGCAGGTGGATAATTTATTGCTGACGCGGCTTGCTCCGATTGCCGGAGTGTATGGAATATCGTTTGTGGTTGCGGCGGTGAATGCACTTTGGCTGCTGCGGATTCATCTGAAGCAACGGCGCTACACCTGGCCTGCGCTGATGGCGGCTTGCGTGGCCATTGTTCTGCTGTATGTTGTTTTTCTAAGAATGTCTGTTCCGCCAATCCACGAAGGAACACAAGGGACTGCGACTCTTGTGCAGGAGAACCTGGGAGTAGGTGCGGAGGCGGCTCGCCTGGGGCCTCCACTTACACAGAGTGAGATGCTGCGAACATTTTCTGAGCTAAGTCTCTTTCCTCCGAATGGAAGAGTCTGCAGTGGAATTCCTGAGTTGCCTGGAACTCGGTGCGCGGGCACCGTACCTGCACAACAGAGCGCAGATTCCGGCGGCGCGCGTTATTTGCAGCCGACGGATTTGATTGTGTGGCCGGAGGCCCCCAACGATTTCTATGAGATCGATCCGACGTTGCGCGCTGCGGTCTCCAGCCAGGAGTTTCATGCGGCGATCTCCAGCCTGGCACGCGCGGCCAATGCGCCCATCATTGCGGGCACGTTCGGGATCGACGCGGACAGCGCGGCGCAGCGAGGATACGACGAATATAATTCCGCGGACTTTATCGCGCCGGATGGGCGTGTTGCAGGACGCTACGACAAGATGCATCTGGTCCCATTCGGAGAATATGTGCCATACAAGAAGCTGTTCTTCTTTGCGGGGAGCCTGCTACAGGACGTGGGTGTATTGGACCCTGGAAAACACAGGTCGGTGTTTACCACCGGCGGGCACACTTATGGCACCTTTATCTGCTACGAATCGGTCTTTGGCGACGAGGTCCGCCAGTATGCGCGGATGGGGGCGGATGTGCTGGTGAATATCTCCGACGATGGATGGTATGGCGACACCAGTGCGGCGTGGGAGCACTTAAACATGGTGCGCATGAGGGCGATCGAGAACCACCGCTGGGTGCTGCGCGCCACCAATACCGGGGTGACGGCGGCGATCGATCCCTATGGCCGGGTCATTACTTCCACGCCTCGACATATACGAACTAGCCTGCGCGTGCGCTTCGACTACGAGCACGATGTTACTTTCTACTCCGAGCACGGCGATTTATTCGCGTATCTCTGCGCGCTGGTGACGGCGTGTGGGTTGGGGTTGGGCTTGCTGCGCAGGACGGCTTAAGGAAGCATCACAGATGGAGCAGTGCGTGTCGCTACGCTCGGAATGACATCGAGTTTTCTCTCGACATTAAGGTTGAAGAATTTCTAGCCGATCTCTTCGTCCCAGTTTTCGAGATAGGATTTGAAGTCGGCCATGAACTTGCCGGCGTCCGCGCCGTCCACGATGCGGTGGTCGAAGCCCAGCGCAAACCGCTGGATGGAACGTATGGCGATGGAGTCGTTGCCGTACTTGTCGGTGAGCACCGCGGCCTCCTTGTTGAGACCGCCGATGCCGAGGATGGCGGCCTGCGGCTGGTTGATGATGGGCATGCCGAACTGCTCGCCGAAGATACCGGAGTTGGTCAGCGTGAAGGTGCCGCCGGAGACCTCGTCGGGTGCGAGCTTCTTGCCGCGCGCGCGCTCGGCGACGTCGGCGATAGACCGCGCAATGCCCAAGAAGCTCTGCTCCTCGGCCTGCTTGATGACGGGAACGATAAGGCCCCACTCCAGCGCCACGGCGATGCCGATGTTGATGTTCCTGCTGTAGCGGATGGCGTCGCCCTCGACCGTGGCGTTGACGATCGGATGCTTGCGCAGCGCGGCGATGGCGGCGCGCGTGATGAACGGCATGTAGGTCAGCTTGACGCCGTTGCGCTGCTCGTACTTCGACTTCTCCCGCTCGCGCAGGCGGACGATGCGCGTCATGTCCACCTTGAAGACGGTGTGGACGTGCGGGCTGGTGTGCTTGGATTCGACCATGCGCCGCGCAATGATACTGCGCATCTTGGTCATGGGGACCAGGCTGCCGGGGATGGGAGCAGCCGCGGCGGGAGTTGCCACGGAAGCCATCGCCGGAGCGGCGGCGGGCGCGGGCTTTGCGGCGGGGTTCTCGATGTAGCCGAGAATGTCCGTCTTGGTGATGCGTCCGGAGGGGCCGGTTCCGGGGACGCGGGCCAGATCGACGTTGTTGTCCTTGGCGATCTTGCGCACCAGCGGCGAGGAGCGCGGACGCTCGCCTGAGGCTGGCGATGCGACAGGGGCCACCTCCGCAGTCGACGGAGCGGGCGTCGCGGGT
The DNA here is from genome assembly GCA_963828115.1 of uncultured Acidobacteriaceae bacterium. Lineage (GTDB taxonomy): Bacteria > Acidobacteriota > Terriglobia > Terriglobales > Acidobacteriaceae > Edaphobacter. The sequence continues at coordinate 50,412 of CAWHDN010000021.1, read as the reverse complement.
GCGGCCGCCGCGGGTGCGTGCGTTGCCGCTGGCTTGCCAGTGCCGCCGCCGATGACAGCGACGATGGTGTTGATGCCGACGGTTGCGCCCTCGGGGAATTTGATCTCGGTCAGCGTACCGGCGGCTGGCGAAGGGATCTCCGCGTCCACCTTGTCGGTGGATATCTCAAAGAGCGGCTCGTCTCGCTCGAGCTTGTCGCCAACCTTCTTGAGCCACTTGGTGATGGTGCCTTCGGTGATGGATTCCCCCATCTGCGGCATGGGCACGTCTGTGCTGGCAGCGCCGGTCGAAGCCGCGAGTGGTGCTGTGGACAGAACTGCGGGCGCAACAGCGGCCGGGGAGACGGCGGTTGCGGGAGCCGCCGCGGTCGCGGCTGCTGGGGCTGGCGTAGCTGCACTGCCCGCGCCCTCGGCGATGACGCAGACGACCGTGTTGATCTGCACCGTGGCGCCCTCGGCGACCTTAATCTCCTGCAACGTTCCCGCCGCAGGGGAGGGAATCTCGGCGTCCACCTTGTCGGTGGATATCTCGAAGAGCGGCTCGTCGCGCTCGACCTTGTCGCCAACCTTCTTGAGCCATTTTGTGAGGGTACCTTCGGTGATCGATTCGCCCATCTGGGGCATAACTACGTCAGTCGGCATCGGATTCCTTCCAGAGTTGGTGGGCGCTGCAAATACGCCCGTGCGCCTATGGATTATAAGGCTTGGGACCGGTGGCTCGCTCGAACACTGCGCGCGAGTTGAACCGTGGCCACACAGAATAGATGCTCACGGGGCGCATGCGGCACTCCTATTTTTGGCCTTCACACTCGACTGCGTGACGGAGCGAGGAGTTGCTCGATGGAGTCGCACCAGAGCATCTGGCGCTGGAAGACGCGTCCGAAGTTGCGCGCGGTCGCGTGGATTGCGCATTCCATCGTAGGCTCCTCATGCTGGCTTTGGCCTCCAGGGCTGGTCTCCAGTTCAAGGCTGGTGACACCGTGGTCCTTGATGCCGCAGGGAACGATCCAGTCGAAGTCGCCGAGGTCGGTGGTGACGTTCAAGGCAAAGCCGTGCGAGGTGACCCCCTGCGAGACGTGGACGCCGATTGCGGCCAGCTTCTTCTCGCGAATTACTCCGGGATGGCCATCGCTGCACGTCTCATCTCCGCCGCCCAACGTCCAGACTCCGGTGCACTTGGGGATGCGCTTTGCCATCACGCCGAAGTCGGCGCAGGTGCGGATCAGCGCCTCCTCCACGAGGCGGACAAAGTCGACCGGGCCGAGATGCGGGCCACGCTTGCCTGGCCACTCGCCGCGCAGATCGGCGATGGGGTAGCCGATGAGCTGACCGGGGCCGTGATATGTTACGTCGCCGCCACGATTGACCTCATGCACTTCAACTCCGCGACTCGCCAGCCACTCGTCGCTGGCCAGAATGTTGGCGCGCGATGCGTTGCGTCCCAGCGTAATTACCGGCGGATGCTCCAGCAACAATAGCGTATCGCCGATGAGGTTTTGCTTGCGCGCCGCGATGACGCGCTGCTGGATGGCGAGCGCTTCAGCGTAAGGCACGCGGCCTAGAGAGAGCAGGTGGATAAACATGGATGAAGGTCCTGGCCGAAATTCTACAGGCACTCGCTGCGTGCCGAGTGAGGAATCAAAACAAGATGGCGCTGCTTACAACTCAGTCCCTTTGTTCACCACCAGCTTTTGCGCTCGCGCGACAAATTCATCCAACGTGACAGAGCCCTGGTCGCCTTTGCCTCGGGTGCGCACGCTGACGCTCGAGCTGGCGGACTCCTTGTCGCCGAGGATGAGGATGAACGGGACCTTCTGCAGGCCGAAGTCGCGGATCTTGGCGTTCATCTTCTCGTTGCGCGCGTCGAGCTCGACGCGGATGCCGGCGGCTTCTAACGCCGACTTCACGCTCTCGGCGTAGGCAAGGTGTTTCTCGCTGCTGATGGGGACGAGGCCGACCTGCACCGGCGCAAGCCAGAAGGGAAACGCCCCGGCGTAGTGCTCGATCAGCACGCCGAAGAAGCGTTCGACAGAACCGAAGAGCGCGCGATGCACCATGACGGGCTGATGCAGTTCGCCGTCCTCGCCCTTGTACTCCAGCTCGAAGCGCGCGGGCAGGTTGAAGTCGAACTGCACGGTGGAGAGCTGCCACATGCGGCCCAGCACGTCCACCAGCTTGATGTCGATCTTGGGCCCGTAGAACGCGGCCTCGCCGGGGATAGTGCGGTAGGGAATCGAGAGCCGCTCCAGCGCGTGCTTCAGTGAGTCGATGGCCTGGTTCCAATGCGCAGCCTCGCCGGTGTAGTCCTTCGGCTTGGCTGGGTCCCAGGTGGATAGCTCGACCTTGAATTCCTTGAAGCCGAAGGTATTGAGCACGGACTGCGCGAAGTCGATGCAGGCGACGACCTCGTCCTCGATCTGGCCGGGCGTGCAGAAGATGTGCGCGTCGTCCTGGGTAAAGCCGCGCACCCGCAGCAGGCCGTGCATCGTGCCCGAGCGCTCGTAGCGGTAGACGTTGCCCAGCTCGGCGTAGCGCAGCGGCAGGTCGCGGTAGCTGCGCGGGCTGGATTTGTAGATGAGGATGTGGCCGGGGCAGTTCATCGGCTTCAGGCGGTACTCTGCGTCGTCCAACTCCATCGGAGGGTACATGTTCTCGCTGTAGTAGCCTTCGTGGCCGCTGATCTTCCACAGTTCACGGCGCATGATGTGCGGCGTAAAGACGAGCAGGTAGCCGCGACGGATACATTCTTCGCGCATCCAGTCTTCCATCGTCTTGCGGATGAGGCCGCCCTTCGGATGCCAGAAGATGAGGCCCGCACCGGCGACTTCCTGGATTGAGAACAGGTCGAGCTGACGGCCGAGGACGCGGTGGTCGCGCGCCTTGATCTCCTCCAGCCGCTTGAAGTGCGCGTCGAGGTCCTTGGCGTTGAAGAACGCCGTCCCGTAGATTCGCTGGAGCTGCTGGTTTTTCTCGTCGCCCAGCCAGTAGGCACCCGCGATGGAGGTGATCTTGAAGGCCTTCACGCGACCGGTGGAGGGAAGGTGCGGGCCACGGCAGAAGTCCGTGAAGTCTCCATTTTTGTATAAGGAGATTTCGTCGCCGGGCTTTGTGAACTTCTCGATGAAGTAGACCTTCATGAATTCGCCCTGCGTGGAGTAGTCCTTCAGCCCTGCCTCGCGCGGCTCTTCCACGCGGACGAACGGCTCGTTGCGCGCGACAACCTCGGCCATTCGTGCTTCGATGGCGGCGAGATCGGCCTCGGTGAACGGCGTCTCGCGGTAGACATCATAGAAGAATCCGTTGTCCGTCGCAGGGCCGTGGCCGAGCTTGGTCTCGGGGAACAGCTCGAGGATCGCGGTCGCCATCACATGCGCGGCGGAGTGGCGCAGCACCTTGAGTGCGGCCTCGTCGGCCTCCTTCAGCAGCCACAGCTGCACGTCTTCCTGCAGCGGCACCGCGAGATCCACCAGGCGAGTGCCGTCGTCGCCTGCAGCGGCCGCGCCGTACATCGCGGCTTCGGAGTCTGAGCTGGCGTCGGACTCGGGTGCACCAGGTCTCGATTCCGAGACCTGGGTGGAACCTGCAAGCGGTCGGATGCGCGCGATGACGACCGCGGCGGCAAGCCGAGGCGAGATGCCGGTGGCAATTTCGAAGGGGGTGGTTCCGCGCGCGACTTCGCGCCGAGACCCATCGGGAAGCTGGACTTGAATCTGTTCTGTGCTCACACTCTACAGAATACTTCGTTCCGCAGCTTCTTACATAGCAGCGTTCAGCAGCCGCAGCGAAATGCGGGTAGACAAAGCGTTGAGAAAATGCGGGCAGACAATGCGTAAAGAGGAATTGCGGGCGCGTGAATTGCGTACGTTTTCTATAACATTGCTGCACGGAGCAAGAGGTCGAAGCGGAGTGGGCGCGCCCGTTTGGCGACTCTCCCACCTCGCTTCGCCCATCGCGGCCGGTCTATTCTGCGCGACCGATCTACGCGGCCTGGCTGTTCTACTCGGTAGATGGGGAGGCCGTACGCAGAGTCATGCGATTGGCCTTCGCCCACACATGTCCATACCAGATGCCAATGAGGGGAGCAACTGCAACGATAACAAACGTCAACGCTACTGCATGCCGCATAGTAAGTTCTCCTTGTGTGACCTCGGCAGTTTGGGGCCGAGTCCGAACGGTGAGGACCAAAAAATGTGTGGGTTTGCACCCGTCTTCACCGCCGCACACTACTTGTATTATCGACAGGGAGAACTCCCCTCACCATCCCACCTTCGACCTTTCCGCGAATGCTCGCGGTACTTCCGCGTGACACGATTGTGTTATCCCCGACGCGCCAAAGTTCCTGGCCTGCCCATTTGCACGATCCGATGCGAGAGAATGGATGAGGAGCTGTTCTCTCACCGGCTGTGGCTTGCGCGGGTTGCAGCGTTCGCAGGCATCCACAGGGAGAGGCGGCAATCGAATGGGAGAGGCGGCAATTGAACTGCGAATGAGGAAGCACATTTGAGCGACTCCGAAGAACCAACTGGCGCGGGCACGGATGCGGTCGAGCAGCCCGGCGCGGCGAGTTCGCCTAACGCGTCCAGCGCGGAGGAGCCCGCCAGCGCGGAGGAATGGCGCATCGAAGGCGGCGCCTCGCACTCATGGCGCGCGCTGCGCCATCGCAACTTCCAGCTCTTCGTCGGCGGGCAGAGCATCTCGCTGATCGGCACCTGGATGACGCGCGTGGCCACCGGATGGCTGGTCTACCGCCTCACCGGATCGGCACTGCTGCTGGGCACTGTGAGCTTCGCCGGACAGATTCCGACGTTTTTGCTGGCCCCGTTCGCCGGCGTATGGGTGGACCGTCTCAACCGGCAAAAAGTGCTGGTGTGGACGCAGACACTGGCCATGGTGCAGTCGCTCGCGCTGGCCGCGCTGACGCTCTCCGGTCGCATCACGATTCCATGGGTGCTTGCGCTCAGCATCTGCCAAGGACTCGTCAACGCATTCGACATGCCGGGCCGCCAGGCATTCATGGTGCAGATGGTGGAGGACCGGCGCGACCTGGGCAACGCCATCGCCATCAACTCGTCGATGGTCAACATGGCGCGGCTCATCGGGCCGTCGCTGGCGGGAATGCTGATCGCGGTCAGCAACGAGGGCTGGTGCTTTTTGATCGACGGTATCAGCTATATGGCCGTCATCGCGTCGCTGCTGCTGATGCGCGTTCACACCCCCACAGTGAAGCGCGCGGCCACCTCCATGCTGCACGAGCTGAAGGAGGGCTGGACGTACGTCTCGCAGTTTGTGCCCATCCGAACCATTCTGTCACTGTTTGCGGTGGTCAGCCTGATGGGGATGCCGTTTGTGGTGCTGATGCCGATCTTCGCGGCGCGCGTGCTGCACGGCGGGCCGCATACCTTCGGCTTCCTGATGGGCGCGATGGGATCGGGCGCGTTGGTGGGCGCGCTGCTGCTGGCCGCGCGGCGGAGCGTTCTCGGGTTGGGACGAAAGATCGCCATCTCCTCGGCGGTTTTCGGCGCGGGGCTGATCGGCTTCGGCCTCTCGCACACCTTCTGGCTCTCCATGGCGACCGTCGCCCTCGCAGGCTTCGGCATGATGCAGGGCATGGCGTCCAGCAACACCATCATCCAGACCATCGTCAGCGAGGACAAGCGTGGACGCGTGATGAGCTACTACACCATTGCGTTCGTGGGCATGGCGCCGTTTGGCAGCCTGCTGGCCGGGACGATGGCCAGCGCCATCGGAGCGCCGCACACCGTCATCCTCAACGGAGTAGCAGTGCTCATCGGCGCGGCGTGGTTCACCACACGGCTGCCTGCCGTGCGCCACGCCATTCATCCTATCTACCGCGAGATGGGAATCCTGCCCGTCGAGGTCGTCAGCGGAATGACCAGCGGTGGCGCAAGCTAAACTGTTGCGCGATTCGTTCGTCGATGAGCAAAACCAGCCTTCCCTATCCTCCGTATGCAGAATCGGCATCAGACACTTTGTGTCCCTCTGGCGCAGCAGGCCAGGGAAGAGTCAGACTTGAAAGCCGCGGGCAAGGGAGACAACACCATGCACAACGACAGCGACCATGCGCACGAAGAGCCGGACTTCACTCCTACCTATCAGGAGGAACCGCAGAAGCGTCCTTACTGGAAGCGCGCGCATCTGGACTGGCGCGTCTGGGTCGCCGCCTTCTTCCTCTTTGCGGCCATCGCTGTCTATGTTTGGACCGTCGATCTTTCGATGGTGCCTCGCGTGTGAGCGGATGGTCTGAAGCTCGCGCTACGAACTGCGCGCCCGCAGCAGTGCATTGACCTTCGCCATCACCTGAAAGGCGTCGGCGACGTAGACTACGTCGGCCTTGCCGCGCGTCCATCCGCAGTTCGGGTCCAGGCTGATGGCGCGCCGCTCCCCAATGAAGCGCCAGCCCACCACATGCGGCTCCTCGCCGTGGCAGCAAGTGGAGAGTCCCTTGGCGTGGCGCGGAGTCGAGCCGGTCTGGCCGATCTGGTTCATGTGACTGAGGAAGGGAAGCACCGACTCTTCACCTTCCGCCTTCTGGTCCGCCAGCGACTTGCTGCTGCCCAGCGACGCTCCGCTGAGACGCAGGAACGAGAGGATCAGTTCGCCGGCCACAGCGACGTGAATCTGTCCGTCGGGCTGCTTCTTGGTCCATCCGGCCCCGGCGACAAAGAGCAGCTTCGCGTCCGGGCGAATCGTCTGCGCGTCGCGCATCGGCGAACGCAGGCCTTCGACCGTCGTGCGAACGGGGGGCAGAGTTACCGTGACCGCCTCAACCTGCGCTGCGGCTGGTTCGCCCGCAAAGGGCGCATGAGTCCCCGCGTCCAGCAGCAGGAACCACGGGCGCGCCTCGCGGCTGATGGCCGCCTCCACGCGTTGGCGATAGAACCAGCGCGTCGCGTCCACGCCGTCGTTGCTGGATAAAGCTGTGATGTGGGTGTCGATAAATCCGCCCAGCCGATGCGCGACTCCGGCAGAAACGCGCACAAAGCGCGAGCTGCCCGGAGCCAGAACAATGCTTGCCTGCGCCGCGCGCGCGAGAGCCTCGCCGCCCGCTGTGTCGGTTGCGTAGCGCGGCTGTGCAAAGGCCCCCCCCGAGACAGCCAGCAGTCGCGCGCCGGTTGCGGCAACAGCACCGGCCGCAGAGTTTGCGGCTTCCACGGAAGCGGACCCAAGAATGCCGATGGTCAGCGTCGCAGATAGTTGGCGCGCCAGCTCTACGCCAGCAGTGACGGCCTCCAGCGAGGCCTTGGTCAACGCCGAGCTTGTTTCATCGACGTGCGTCAGAACCAGAATCGTCTCCATTGTGCTCACTCCGCTCCGATCCATTCCACCAGCTCGCGTGCGATCTCGTCGGCTGTCATATTCTTCTCAATGCGCGTCTCGCGCTGCTGTTTGGGCAGGTTCACCGAGACGTAGCGCAGTCCGTTGGCCGCAAGCTCGACGTGTTTGGCCTTCTGCAAAGCGGGCATGATGCCGCGCATATTCGCCATGCCGGTCTGAGGATTGTTGCGCGGCTCGGAAAGATTGCCCGTCGCCCATCCCAGAACAGCGGGAGTTCCCGCGCAGACCGACACCTGGTGCTTGCCTCCCTCGACGCGCTCCAGCACCTCAAACGATCCGTCCTCGCGCAGCGTGATCTGATCGACTCCCTGGAACTGGTCGCTGATCCCAAGCCGCTCCCCGATGAGTTGCAACGTGACGCCCGCGCCGCGCGTCGCCGACTCCCATCCACCGAAGAGCAGCAGCCGCTCGCGGTCGAGGCCGGGCAGCGCGGCAATCGCCTCGGCCAGCGCGGCCGCCGTCGAGTGCGCATCGGGAAAGCCGCCAATCGGCCCGTCTACAGGCACAAGTTCAAACGCGGCCTTCTGCCCCACGGTCATCATCACCTGTTGCAGCTTGGCCTTGGGGCCGAGGCTCACCAGCCAGAGCTTGCTGCCGGGGCTCTTCGCCACCAACTGCGCCGCTTCGTACAGTGCGCATGCGGCCCAGGGATCGAGCACCGCGGGCAACACCATCTCGTTCTTCAGCCCCGGCCCATTCGGCCCGCTCACCGGCTCCAGAGTCTGCAGCGGATCGGGAACAATTCCCGCACAGACCACGATTTGCAACGCTTGTGCCATAAGACATCCTTGATTGAAAGAGTTCTTTGAATGTTTCTACTGATTGTGGAGTGTGTAATGCTGCGAGCAAAATGCGGGGATTCTTCCCCATCACTCCGTTCAGGGTCAGAATGACAATTTTAGCTCTCTACACGGAGGATTAGTTCTCCGCCGAGTGAAGTCCGCCAGAGCCTGCGCGGAAGTCGATGTTATTTCGCCCATCGTCGGTTGCGTGAGCGCAGTTCCACAGGCACGCGCCGCAATGGACGCACTTCTCGCGCTCGAAGGCGATTGTGCCATCCGCGCCCTGCGTGATGGCCTGCCCGGAGCACATGGCGACGCATGTCTTCTCCGCGCACTCGGCGCAGAGGTGCGGATCGCGGAAGACGACGTGGTCGGCGAATCCGGCCATGGCCTGCACCTTGCCGCCCATCAGAAGCGCGTCCTGCTGCGTGACCAGCAGGCGTCCGTCGAGTTCGATCTCCGGCCAGCCGCGCGCGGTCATCAGGGCATCGTGTAGCGGATGTCCGCCAAGGTGCGCGTCCTGCGCCAGCCGCTCGGCTTCTGCGGGGTCGACGCCAGCAACGGCATCCGGCGAGAAGGGATGAATCTGCTCCTGCTCCGATGGAATCCTTCCGCCGAAGGAGAGCTTGCCTCCGGTCAGCCCGGCCAGAGCCATGCCGATCAGCCCGCGCACCAGTCCGCGATGGAACCCATTGCGCGCGTTCTTAGCTTCCTGCGCCTCGTGTTCCAGCGAGCTTGCGTGGCGGCGCGCAACGTAGGTGGCATAGAGGTTCGCCTGCGTGAAAGGCTTGCCGGCGCGCAGCAGCTCCACCACCGCGTCGCCGAGCTGTACGCCGGTGGTCCACGCCTCGTCCACGCCAGAGTTGGTGAGTATGTTGGTGCTGCCGGAGCCTTCGCCGATGCGCGCGAATCCGTCGCCCGTCAGGAACGGCTCGCCGTGCTTGCCCGACTCCTGCAAGGACTTCGCGCCCCAGGAACGCAGCGTGCCGTCCTTGAGATAGCGCCACAGCGCGGGGTGCTGAATGTAGTGCTGCAAGTAGCGATAGGCCGTGCGCGAGGGATCGCCCATCCACGACGGGACGAAGATTCCCACTGACGCCAGCCGGTCTGGATGCACATAGAGGAAGCCGAAGATCTCCGGCTCAGGGAATCCGAAGGTATGCCAGACGGTGCCGGGCTTCAGCGGCGTGTCCTCCGGCAGCTCGACGACCATCTTCATGCCCAGCGCCCACTCGCTCTGCGCGTGTCCCGGCGGCATTCCAAGCCGCTCGTTGAGCGCGTTGCCCACCGCGCCCACCGGCCCATCGCCCACCACCGTCAGCGGAGCGAGAACGTCCATCCCCGCCATGAATCCATCGGCCGGCGCGCCCGTGCGGTCTACGCCCTGATCGGCGAGGCGAACCCCCTTGACCGAGAAACATTTCTTGATTGCACTCGCGCAAGGGTCGCCCCCTCCGCAAGGTCTGCGGCCTGCGCAAGGCCCGCTACTGAAGATCGGCTCGCTCACCGGCGTTCCCGGCCAGATCTGCACGAGGCCTGTGGCCATCAACTGCGAGCCGACCCACTGGTTGAACTGGCCCATGGAGAGCAGCAGCCCGCCATGCTTATGCAGGAAGGCGGGCGTCCAGGGCAGTTCGTAGGCGGAGTCCTTCACGCCCAGTAATCCGCTCAATCCGCGCAAAACTGCATCGCCCGCGCGCAATACGAACGACCGGCGGCTGGCTCCGATGGGGTCGAGCAGATACATTACTCGCTCTTCGGCAACCGGCGTGGCCATGGGGATTTCAGACGAATTCAGTTCAGGGAAGCTGGCGCGAATCCCCCGCGCGCTGGTGACGATGCCGCTGACTCCGGCGGCAATATCGTCGGCGCGCTCGTAGCAGAGAACCTGCAAGGGCATTCCCGGCGCGATTTTGCTCATGAACGCGGGATCGTCCGGGTGCGCGGTCCACTCGCGCGTCAGTGTGGTGAGGAAGCCGCCCATCGCCGGGCCGAAGCCGACGCAGGCGATGTCCACCTCCATCGTCGCGCGGTCTGTTTCCGGAGCCGCGGCGCTTTCCGGAACCGTTGCGTTTGCGGCAGAGGCTTCGCCACTCATGCGGGATAGTCCAGTGCTTCGGGGATCATCACCTTGCTCACCGTATCGGCGGCACGGTCCTTGGCCAGCCGCGAGCCGCTGAGGCAGGTGCATAGCTTGTTCTGCATCCGCTGGAACTCGCCTGACCCGGCACAACCCGCGCAGGGCCCGGCCTTCGAGGGATGACCTCCGTTCGAGTCGACCACGTCCGTAGCGAAGGCGGAGATTCCCGGCATCGTCTCCTCCAACTCCTCCAGTTCCTGGGCCGTAAAGCAGTGACTACAGCCCTCCGTATCCCAGGCCGGGTGCAGGTTGTAGCCGAAGACCAGATCGGCGCATACGCGCGAGACCTCGCCGGCGGCGCGCGCCGCCTGTACATGGCAGAGGTCGCTGAGGAACTGCACGGTGCCGACAAGCCCCTCGGCGGCGACGGCATCGTCCGGGCCGCGGGCCTGCAACTCCAGCACGTCAAGGATCTGGCAGCGCGAGGACATCAGCCAGCAGAGCGCATCGGCCAGGGCAAAGGTCACGCCCTGCCGCTGCCCGTGATAGAGCTTGTTGCCCGACGGATCGGTGGCGTTCTGCAGATGGGCCAGCGTCCACTGCCACATCTCCATCGCCGAAGCCAGGGTGCATGCGCCGGTTCCCGGATGGAGCGAAGCAATCTGCCGCATTTCAGCGATCCATGTGCGGAACTGCGCCAGGAAGACATCGCGCGTCATGGTGATGGTCAACTGTCGCCGCTGCACGGCCTCGGGTCCTTCGTAGGTCGCCTCCAACTGCGCGTCCATCCACTTGTTGGCGAGGAATCCGGGGCAGTCCTCGGTGATGCCGTAGCCGCCCATCAGGCTGACGGCCTCGCGCATCATGTTGGCGCCGACGCCGGTGTTCCACAGCTTGGTGGCGGGGCAGAGTACATCGGCCTCGGAGTCCTTCAGTACAAAATCGACCAGCGGATCGGCTGCCAGCTCCTCGCGGCGCGGATTGTTTGGGGCGAGCGCAAGCCATTCGATGGCCCGCTGTTCGCTCTCCTGTAGAGCCTTATGCTCGGCCCGCTTGCCGCTGACTCCGCGCTCCTTCATCAGCGCGTTCTTCTGCTTCTCCAGCGGCTCCAGGACGTCGAAGATCCGTGCCGCGGCAAATCCCAGCGACGCGGCGGCCTCGCCCGTGGCCCATACATCGACCAGCCGGTGCAGCGCGTCCTCGCGCTGCTGAATGCCAAGCTCGTAGCGCATGGAGCCGGGCTTTACGCCGGCCGCTCCGTGGAAGCGCTCCCTCTGGTAGCGGATCACCGGTTCGACCGCCGAGAGCAACTTGGCCGCCGTCATCAGGCCCACGGTGACGCGCGTGCGGCGGAAGACCGCCTCGATCACCTCGCCGTGGCTGTAGTTCGGCACGATCACGCCTTCCTGCACGGTGTATCCGCCGATGATGCGGCTGGCTGGAACCTTCAGGTTGAAGATGGGGTCTCCGGTGGAGGAGAGCTGATGCACCAGCTTCCTGGTTGCAGTGCCGCGGTCGAAGATGCCCTCGTCGCCCTCTTCCAGAATCACCATGCAACTGCCCTTGATGCGCGGATCGTCGGAGGTCACAGCGGCGGTGACGAAGTTTGCGAAGGCGATGTTGGTGATGAAGCGGCCGCGCTTGTCGGCCTGCAGAATCGGCTCCTCTCCGTCCTTCCACTCCGAGACGCGCAGCTTTCCGCTCAGCATTCCCGTGTCGATGCCGACGTAGGGCAGCGGCTCGGTCAGCGCGAAGGCACCGCGCCAGGGCTTGCGGTCCTCGCCCGCCTGCGGAGGCGCGGCCAGCGTCTTGTAGTGGCTGATCTGCTCGGCGGTGCCGCACTCGTGGATCGGGGCCAGCGCAAGAAAGCTGGCCAGGCTGCCCGTCGCCGCGCCGCCATCCACCCAGGCCAGCTCAAATGCAGCAAGCGAGAGCGCCAGGTTCTTCGGTCCAACAATGAATCCGCCCTCTTCCGGTTCCATGAACGCCGCGGTAATCCCGGCGCGATCGAACGCCTCCATCATCTCGGCCTTGGCGGGGGTCCACTCGTGAGTATTGCGCTCGCCTGCCGCGACCATCTGCGCCACCGTAGTGCGCGCCACCGCGCGCGACGACTGCACCAGCATCTGCAGGTCGAAGCGGTCCGCAAACCGCCATTGGATTTGGCGCACCGCATCCCCGGGGAGCGTGTGCATGGTCTTTACCTCTGGTGCCGCAGCCGTAGCCATTGATCTGAACCTCGCGCAGTTCCACCTATTGTCTCAGGCAGGGGCTGGAGCGGCTTGTGACCATCATCACCAGCGGGGGTCCCGGCACCAGGCATTGCGGCCGGTCAGGCCGCCTTCTGGTGCTCCGCAACCACCACGCTTGACACCTTCTTCCGCCTCTTCCGCGACGCAACCCAGAGGTCCCGCTGAATTTGCATCCGCAACCATAGGTCAGCGTTTACTCCTAGTGCGTCCTGGAGCCGCAGAGCCATCACAGCCGATACTGCGGATCTACCATGGATGACGCGTGACAGCGTCGCTCGGGTAACGCCGAGATGCTTTGCCAACGCAGTAACAGAATTTCCGACGCTCAGATTGCCATTCTCCAGAATGTCCGCAATCAACTTCCCAGGATGTGCCGGGTTATGCATCCTCATAGCTTCTCCTTAGTGGTAGTCCAGGTAATCGACAAGGATGGCGTTCTTCCCTTCAAATCCAAACGTCAATCGCCAATTCCCATTGACTTCACAGCCCACAAGCCTTCCAACTCACCCCTCAAGGGATGCCAATTCCAGCCAGCCATGTTCATCTCTTCCGGTGTCTGGGCAAGATGCAACGCCGTAAGCTGGACGTTCAGCCGCGCCGCGTGCTTTGGCTGAATGCCTGCCTTCGAGCCGGTCTCGAAGAATAGCTGGACGCCCTTGTGCCGGAAGCTCTGGATCACGCACCTATCGTATACCGAAACGCTACGCTATACGATTTTATTTTGCCGGAGCGGATGGTCCAGTCTGGTTCCGCAGGATGGCAAGAACGCCGGATCGAGCAAATTCTTCCAGGCCATTTTGCCGCGCCTTCTATAATGGCTCATGGCAATCACTCCAGCGGCCCCTGGAAGGTCCGGGAAGGCCGCACCTTCGAGGCTGGAAGGGACGAGTACCGACTCCATCGCGACGGGCGCAGGCATTGAGCGCGATGCAGCTCTGCCGCAGCCGCTTCTAGAGGGAGCTATGCGTTCGGAGCCGCTCGCCGAGGCTGCGCTTGCGGGGTCTCGGCCGGTGGGCGACAAGGAAGATGAACAGGTGGAGGAGTCCTCGGCAGGACATCTTGCCGGCTCCAGCGCGGCGACCATCGACCAGATGGATGCAAAGTTCACGCGGCTGCTCGCAGAAGTCCATAAGAACCGGCCGGGCGACGACCTGGAGATTATCCGCCATGCGTGGGCCTTCTGTCTGGAACAGCATGAGGGGCAGAAGCGAGCCTCTGGCGAGCCGTATGCTGGGCATCCGCTGGAGGTCGCGCTGGTGCTGGCGGAGCTGAAGATGGACTCCACCGCGATTGCGGCCGGCCTGCTGCATGACGCGGTCGAAGACACCGATGTCACCACCGAAGAGGTCGAGAAGCGCTTCGGCGAGCAGGTGGCGCATATCGTCGAGGGCGTCACCAAGCTGGACAAAATCAAGTTCGCCAACCGCGAAGACCATCAGGCGGAGAACATCCGCAAGATGCTGCTGGCCATGGTCACCGATGTCCGCGTAGTCATCATCAAGTTGGCCGACCGCCTGCATAATATGCGTACCCTGGAGCACCTGGTCAGCGAGAAGCGGCAGAAGATCGCCAAGGAGACGCTCGACATCTACGCTCCGCTGGCCCACCGCCTGGGTATGGGCAAGCTGCGCGGCGAGCTGGAAGACCTGGCCTTCCGCTACACCGACCCCTTCGCCTACGAGCAGCTCTCCACCGAGGTGGACGCGCTGCGCGGCGAGGGCGAGGTCTTCCTCCAGGGAGTCGTCAAGACGCTGGAAGACAAGCTGGCCGAGCACAAGATCGCCGGCCGCGTGGAGTGGCGCATCAAGCGCCTCTTCTCCATTCAGCAGAAGCTCTCCGAGCAGAAGATCCCCCTGGACCAGGTTTACGACCTGCTTGCCATCCGCGTCATCTGTCAGACGGTTCAGGACTGCTACGCTGTGCTTGGCCTGCTGCACAGCATATGGCGCCCGGTGCCGGGCCGCATCAAGGACTTCATCGCCATGCCGCGGCCCAATCTCTACCAGAGTCTGCATACCACGGTGATCGCGCCCGGCGGCCATCAGTTCGAGGTGCAGATTCGCACCGAAGAGATGCACCGCGTTGCGGAAGAGGGCATCGCGGCGCATTGGAAGTACAAGGCCGCAGACAATGTCACACCCAAGGACGAGGCCCGCCTGGCCTGGGTGCGCCAGTTGATGGAGTGGCAGCGCGAGATGTCGGACCCCAACGAGTTCATGTCCACGCTGAAGATCGACCTCTACCCGGAGGAGGTCTACACCTTCACACCCAAGGGCAAGGTGGTGGTGCTGCCCAAGGACGCAAGCCCCATCGACTTCGCCTACACCATCCACACCCAGGTGGGCAATACCACCACCGGAGCCAAGGTGAACGGCCGCATCGTCCCCCTGCGCACCAAACTGCGCAACGGCGACATCGTCGAGATCACCACGCAGGCCGGCCACTCGCCGAGCCGCGACTGGCTCAGCTTCACCAAGAGTTCGCGCGCCCGCAACAAGATCAAGCACTGGCTCAACGAGCACCAGCGCGAGCGCGCCGTGGAGGTTGGCAGCAAGCTGCTGGAGCGCGAGGCGCGCAAGTACAAGATGGCGCTCTCCAAGTATCACGAGGCTGACTACGACAAGGTCGCCGCCGAGTACGGCCTCAGTTCGCAGGCCGAGCTGCTCGCCGGCGTCGGCTTCGGCAAGTACTCCGCGCGCCAGGTGCTCAATAAGCTGGAGCCGGGGTCCACCATCGCAATCGAGCCCGCCACCCCGGAAGGCGTTGTCGGCAATACGCTGGGCCAGATGTCCGACGCGGTCAAGCGCGTCTTCTTTGGCAGGGGATCGGAGTCGCTCCAGGTGGAGGGCCAGGACGACCTGCTGGTCTACCGCGCGCGCTGTTGCAACCCAATCCGTGGCGAAGAGATCATCGGCTATGTCACGCGCGGCAAGGGAGTCGCGGTCCACGCCCGCAGTTGTCCCAACGTGCAGAACCTGCTCTACGAGTCGGACCGCAGAATTCAGGTCGAGTGGGCCCCGCTACCCGGAGATGCGGGAGCCCAAGGCGCGGCGCAGACCTATCCCGTGAAACTCACCGTGATCTGCGACGACCGCGCTGGAATGCTGAAGGAGTTTACCGCCATCATCTCCGACGAGGGAACCAACATCCGCTCCTCCAGTTCGGAGGTATCCGATGACGGCGGCGCGGTGGTGGACTTCGTCGTTGAAACCATCGATGTCCGCCATCTCAACCGCCTGGTCGACAAGCTGCGCCGCGTCCAGGGAGTCCACGACGTCCAGCGCGTGCAGAAGATATAGTCTTGGTGTGCGGCTTTACTCTGCCTTGTACTGACATCTGTGAGTGCCGTCTTAAGACACTCAATAAGGAAGGACTTGAGTTTCGCAATGCCACAACCACATCTAGAACGGGTTCTCGTGACAGGAGCCACCGGAACTCTCGGGTATAACATCGTCAGGCGCCTTGGGCTGATGCATCCCGCAACATCTGTTCGTGTGCTGATGCGACGGCTGGACGACACGCTCTTCGCGGACCTCGCGAATGTAGACCTCAAGCAGGTCGATATCGCGGACACCACGCGTCTGATGAAGGCGGTTCTGGACTTCCAGCCGACTGCCATCATCCATTGCGCAGCCAGTGGAGTACGCCCATCGAAGATCGGATGGTTCGATCTCATCCGGCTGAATGTCTCCGCCGCCGTAGCGCTCTTCGAGGCATCCTGCGAGATCGACCGTTGCCACTTCATCCACATCAGCACCGGCCTTGTCTATGCCGATCAGAGCAGGCCATGCCGCGAGGGCGACCCAATTGACACGCTGCACCCCTATGGGGCGAGCAAGGCCGCGGCCGATTGTCTGCTGCGTGCCGGAGCCGAGCGGCTGAAGCGACATCTCACCGTCCTGCGTCCGTTCTCTTTCACCGGCCTGCATGATGGAGGCGACCGCCTATTTCCATCCCTGCTGCGCAGCGCGCTGAAGGGTGAGCCGTTCAGCATGTCGGCCGGCACGCAGATCCGCGACTTCTGTGCCGTGCAGGATGTGGCAGAGGCGGTTTGCCTTGTCCTCGAAGAGGGAATGCTACCCGGACGCGATGTGTTCAATATCGGCAGCGGTCTATCGATCTCACTGCGCGGCATCGTGGGTTCGGTCTGCCGTCAGCTTGGACTCGATGTAGATCTCCGTCTGGGAGATATGCCGTTCCATCCCTATGAGCCGATGAACCTGGTGGCCGACATCCACATGGCGCGGTCGCTCGGCTGGCAGCCCAGGACGAACCTTGCCTACGCCGTCTGGCAGCTTGCGCAGTCGGAATTCCCAGAACTCCAGGTTGCCCAGCCGGAGCAGTATCGATGACGCAAACTGACCATACGCCTGACTCTGTCGACTTGACCGTGATGCTGCCTGCATACAACGAGGCAGCCGCATTGCGCGATCTCCTGCCCACGATCAAGGCCGCGGCAGCCGCGCTGACACCAAATTATGAGGTCCTCATTCTTGACACGCAGACTGCAATGGACGATACAGCAGAGGTATGCGCGGTCAACGGCGTGCGCCACATCCGCCGCTCCGGGGGCAATCAATATGGCGACGCCATCCGCACCGGCATCGCCGAGGCACGTGGCACGCACCTGCTCTGCATGGATGCCGACGGCTCGCACAACGCCTCGTACTTCGCCTCGATGTGGGGACGGCGCGAAGATTTCGACATTGTCATCGGATCGCGCTACGTCGCGGGCGGACACACCGAAAACCCTGCAATCCTCATCTGGATGTCCTATATCCTCAACCTTACCTTCCGCGTGGTCTTCAACATCCACGCCAGGGACGTGACCAACAGCTTTCGGTTGTATCGCACCGCAATCCTGAAGCCGATGAAGATGGAATCGAACGACTTCGATATCCTCGAAGAGATTTTGATCAAGGCGGTGACCTGCCGTCCGCCGGCGCGAGTGTGCGAGGTGCCCGTGACCTTCGGTCGCCGCAAAGCCGGCGAGAGCAAGCGCAAGCTCCTCCAGTTCGCACTTGGTTACTTCAACACATTGCGGAAGCTGCGCCGGTTTCAAAAGGCTGCACGAAAGGAAAATAAGTCAAAATGAATGCTCTGATCACAGGCGGATGCGGATTCGTCGGCAGCAACCTCGCAGCCCACCTGCTCAGCCTGGACCTTTCCGGTCCAGACCAAACAAACAAGGTCACCGTCTTCGACAATCTCTCGCGCCACGGCGCGTCGGAAAATCTCGCATGGTTGCGCACCCTCTCGTCCGCCGGGCAAAACCCCATCGGGTTCATCCACGGCGACATCCGCAACGCCTTCGACGTCGAGGCAGTCGTCAAGGCACTCCAGCCGGACGTCATCTTCCATCTCGCCGGGCAGGTTGCCATGACCACATCCATGCAGAGCCCGCGCCGTGACTTCGAGATCAATGTGCTCGGCTCCATCAACGTGCTGGAGGCAGTGCGGATCTATACGCCGAAGACCGCGATTATCTACGCGTCAAGCAACAAAGTGTACGGTAACCTGGGACACCTCGATCTGGTCGAGACAGCGACCCGCTACCAGCCGCGCGCCTCGCAGAACGGCGTGGACGAATCCGTCGCGATCGAGTTCCACACTCCATACGGCTGCTCCAAGGGCGCGACGGACCAGTACATGCAGGACTACGCGCGAAGTTTTGGTTTGAACACCGTGGTCCTCCGCCACTCGACCATCTACGGAGGACGGCAGTTCGCCACCTACGATCAGGGCTGGGTCGGCTGGTTCTGCCGCCAGGCGATTGAATCGAAGGCCAACCCCTCGCGCCTGCCCTTCACTGTCTCCGGCGATGGCAAGCAGGTGCGCGACCTGCTGCACGTCTCCGACGCGGTGCGCTGTTACGTCGCCGCATATGAGCACATCGCAGCCGCACGCGGCCAGGCCTTCAACATCGGCGGCGGCATGGAGAACAGTATGAGCCTGCTGGAGTTGTTGCACTATCTCGAAAAACGTCTCGACCTCAAGCTCAACTACACCCACCTGCCGTGGCGGCAAAGCGACCAGAAGTTCTTCGTCGCGGACAACTCCAAAGCCGGCAAATTCATTGCGTGGGCACCCGTGATCCGCAAAGAAGAAGGCATCGAAAGCGTCCTCAACTGGGAGAAACTCGCTTCGTCGCTCTCGTGATTACGAGGCCGGAAGTCCGGCGTGATTGCCCCCCGGTACGCCCGTCTGCTGTGGTTGCATCCCGCCCGCCGGACCATCGAAGTACGCGCTACGCATCGGAGAACGCGCCGCCACTACCAGCAGCGCAAGCAGAAGCAATAGCTTGGCGTCCCCTGCGTAGAGCGTAAGGAAAGTCAAGGGCGAGAACAGCAACGCATAGATCACGGCAAACGTCAGCATGGAAGCATAGGACAAGGTTGCCTTGCCGGTGGCCACCTCACGCGTCAGAAACACCAGCAGCGCTCCAAATGGGACATAAAGGTGAAGCAGCGTATAGTCCGCGGCGGAGAGCGGGAATAACGTGACAACCACTCCCAGCGCGGTCAACTGGTTGAGCATTGGCATCCTGTAGAAGACGGCAAGCAGCAGCATAAACCCGGCTATCGCGATGTACGCGTCAACGAGCACCAATGGGAGCACAACATGCTCTTCCCAAGTTCTGTCGTCACTCAGTTTAGGCACTTCTACGAGGGCCTTGTCCGGATGAATGCCGCCCATCTTCACGGTCAGCGCGGCTGACTTCATGCCGTCGAGCAGGGAGTGGTTGAATCGCTCTTCCTCGACTTGTGCCAGGTTGGCTACATACATGCCGAGATAGAGATTTACACCAGGCCTCAGTTCCTGATATGCCTTCCAGGGGTTCGGGCCAAGGGCCGTTAATGCCGCCAGCGTCACCAGTCCCGTGGTCACCAGGCTTAGCGCCGCCTGCTTGAACCAGCGGCGGCGAAGCAGAAGCAATAGGAACAGAATGGAAAAGGGCTTGACGCAGGCGGCGAGGCCGATCAACACGGCCGCCGTACGGAGCCTCCCTCGCAACAGAAAGCAGAGGCCCGCCGCGGACAATGCCCACGCCACGCCCTCGATATTTCCCCGGTCGGCGGTGAACCACATCGGATAGCCCAATACGGCGGTGGCGCCAATCGCGGCGGCAAAGGAGAGTCGAACCACCCGGCTCGCGCGACCGGCACGCCATGCCGCAACGGCAAAGCCCAGGATGCAGATCGCGAGAAGCACAAGATAGGGCAGAACCGGATAGCCCGGGAACGTGTGGAGCAGTGTTTTGTAAACGAAGGCAGCAGGCGCGGGATAGGTGAAGATGGGAAACCCGGAGCCCAACGCTGCGGCTCCATGGTATAGATGCGCGGTCTTGTCGACGTAGTTCGTAAGGTCGTTGAATTGCTCGCTTTTCTCGAACAGCGGGCGAGTCATCTCATTGCCGCTGCGGTTGTAGATGCTCCAACTCGCCCAGGTGACCAACGCAACCAGCAACGCATAGACCCAAAGCGCGACCCTGACCTGCGATGCCGCATTGCCAGCAACGATTTCTCTGCGCAAATATTCCTCCACCGCGGCAAACACGGCTCGACAGACTCCATCCATCTTACTCGGCTGCCTTGATTGTACCGGCGCCTGCGCCGGCAGGATAAGCCTCTTCGATAAGAGGCATAGTCGGCGCGCTTGCGCAAGACCTCCGCAAGCGCGACAATCGAGCCATCTTCCAGAAGACGAAAGCGCGATATGGCACAGACCAAGACGATGATTTCTACCACGCAGGCTCCCAGGGCAATCGGGCCGTACTCGCAGGCGGTGCGCGTGGGCGAACTGCTATTCACCTCCGGCCAGGTGGCGCTCGACCCGGCCACCGGAGCGCTGGTTGGCGGAGGCATTCGCGAACAGACCAAGCGCGTGCTGGACAACCTGGCCGCCGTGCTCGATGAGGCTGGACTGGACATGGCGAACGTGGTCAAGACCACCGTGTTCCTGAAGAACATGGCCGACTTCGCAGCCATGAACGAGGTCTATGCCCGCTACTTCGCGCCGGAGGGCGTTGTGCCGCCGGCGCGCTCCACGGTCGAGGTCGCGCGCCTGCCCAAGGACGCGCTGGTGGAGATCGAAGTGATCGCCACGCAGCCATAACAACAGTTGCTGTTTGCCGGGGTGGTGCTAGCTCAGGGATGAGACTCTGCAACCTGCGGCGCATCGAATAAAACAGAGGCCCTCTGAGATGACAGATACGACATCCGGTTCAGGAATAACGGCAAAGAAAACAGTGCGGAAGACGGAGGCGGAGTGGCGCGAGTTGCTCACCCCCGAACAGTTCCAGGTGATGCGCCAGAAGGGAACCGAGCGGCCATTCACAGGCGCGCTGGTGGACACCCACGACGACGGCAGCTACCACTGCGGTGCATGCCATGCGCCGCTGTTCGCCTCCGACACCAAGTTCGATTCGGGCTGCGGCTGGCCCAGCTTCTGGCTGCCCCAGTCGCCCGACGCCATCGAGGAGCATGAGGACCTATCGCTGGGAAGGCGGCGCATCGAGGTCACCTGCTCCACCTGCGGCGCTCATCTGGGCCACGTCTTCACCGACGGCCCGCAACCCACCGGCCTGCGCTACTGCATCAACAGCGCTTCGCTCGCCTTCGAGAAGAAGTAAGGACAGGCAAAGACAAGAGCAAAATGCGGGGATTCTTCCCCTTCGTCTTCGCTCAGGGTCAGAATGACAAACCAAATAGCAGACATGAAAAGCCCCAGCTGCGAAGCTTCCAGCCGGGGCGTCCTGTGCTGTGAAAAAAACTCTGCTTAGCCTTTGACGACCTTGCCCGTCTTGATGCATCCGCTGCATACGCGGATGCGCTTGCTTGCGCCCGCGACCGTTGCCTTCACCGGGTGAAGGTTCACGTTCCATCGCCGCCGCGTGGTGTTGTTGGCGTGGGAGACGTTGTTGCCGAACTGCGGGCCTTTGCCGCAGAGATCACATTTGGCTGCCATGGGGAAACTCCAATCCTGAATTGCAGCAACCTTCACCCGCCATACGGGGACATCCGGCCGAATCTGGCGTCCCGGCAGTAAACCATTCCGGGAAGTGAAGGGAACAGGCACGCGGGGAGTAAATCCCCGATCTCTACCCTGTCTAACTGCTTCTGCTAACTATGTTACCACCGGCAAGGCTGCAATCGCCACTCAACCCATCCTGTGCAGCGCTTTTTTCAGGCAGGCCGTGACAGATCAGTCGATCGAGATCTTGCGCAGGAGCTTGAAGTCGGAGAGCATTTTGCCGGTTCCGAGGACGACCGAAGCCAGCGGGTCGTCTGCGATCGACACCGGCAGGCCGGTCTCTTCGCGGATGCGTTTGTCGAGATTTTTGATCAGCGCGCCGCCGCCGGTGAGCACGATGCCGCGGTCGGAGATGTCGGCGGAGAGCTCCGGCGGGGTGCGTTCCAGTGCCACGCGAATGGCGTTGATGATGGTCGAGATGCACTCGGAGAGCGCCTCGCGAATCTCCGAGTCCTCGATGGTGATGGTCTTGGGCACGCCTTCGATCAGGTTGCGCCCCTTGATTTCCATTGTCAGCGGCTTGTCCAGCGGGTAGGCCGAGCCCAGCACCATCTTGATCTGCTCTGCGGTGCGCTCGCCGATCAGCAGGTTGTACTTGCGCTTCAGGTAGGTCACCACGGCCTCGTCCATCTGGTTGCCGGCCATGCGCACCGATTTCGAGTAGACGATGCCCGAGAGCGAGATCACTGCGATGTCAGTGGTTCCGCCGCCGATATCGATCACCATGTTGCCGCCCGGCTCTGTGATGGGCAGCCCTGCGCCAATGGCCGCCACCATTGCCTGCTCGACGAGGTGCACCTCGCTGGCCTTGGCGCGGTAGGCGGAGTCCATGACCGCGCGCTTCTCCACCTGGGTGATCTCCGACGGCACGCCGATGACGATGCGCGGATGCACCATGCGCTTGCGGTTGTTGTGCGCCTTCATGATGAAGTAGTTCAGCATCTTCTCGGTGTGGCGGAAGTCGGCGATCACGCCGTCCTTCATGGGCTTGATGGCGACGATGTTGCCCGGCGTGCGGCCGAGCATCTCCTTGGCCTCCTTGCCGACGGCTTCAACCTCGTTGGTCTGCGTGTTGACCGCGATGATGGAGGGCTCGTTGACCACGATGCCCTTGCCCTGCGCGAAGACAAGCGTATTGGCCGTCCCCAGGTCGATGGCCAGGTCGTTGGAAAAAAGGCTGAACAACGAGCGCATGTTGTGGATGCGCGAGTACCGCATTTGATAACCGTCTGAAGACATTTGGCTAATTCATTCCTGAAAAAATGATCAATTCCTATTGTACGGCTTGCCACAAACCGATGCCGGAAGTCGTGCCGAAGACTAAACTGACGGCAGGTCAGATTTGCCAGGGTGAGGAAGATGATTATTGGCGTACCGAAGGAAGTGAAGGACCACGAGAGCCGCGTCGGCGTTACTCCGGCGGGCGTTCACGCGCTGGTTGCGGCAGGGCATACAGTGCTGGTGGAGCACAACGCGGGCGAACTCTGCGCCATGCCCGACGACGACTTCCAGTCCGCCGGGGCAGAGATCGTTGGCTCCGCCCACGACGTATGGCGGCTGGCCGAGATGGTGGTCAAGGTCAAGGAGCCCATCGAGCAGGAGTACCGGCACTTCCGCGAAGGACTGTCGATCTTCACCTACCTGCACCTGGCGCCGGCGCGCGCCCTCACCGACACGCTGCTGGCCAACAAAGTCACCGGCATCGCCTATGAGACCGTTCGCGACCGCACCGGTGCGCTGCCCCTGCTCACCCCCATGAGCGAGGTCGCCGGCCGCATGAGCGTGCAGGTTGGCGCGGCCTATCTGGAGAAGGAACACGGAGGACGCGGCGTGTTGCTGGGCGGCGTTCCCGGCGTTCCTCCCGGCAACGTTCTGGTGCTGGGCGGTGGCATCGTCGGCACCAACGCGGCGCGGGTCGCGCTCGGCATGGGCGCTTGCGTCACGCTGGTCGATCGCAACCTGGATCGCCTGCGCGAGCTGGACGACATCTTCAACGGACGCCTGCACACACTCGCCTCCAACGGCTACAACATCGAACGCGCCGTGCGTTCGGCCGACCTGGTCATCGGTGGCGTGCTGATCCCCGGCGCGGCCGCGCCAAGGCTCGTCACGCGCGCCATGGTCGGGAAGATGAAGAAGGGCGCGGTGATTGTGGATGTGGCCATCGACCAGGGAGGATGCGTAGAGACCGCCCGCCCGACCACCCACTCAGACCCGTCGTACCTAGTCGATGGCGTCGTCCACTACTGCGTCACCAACATGCCCGCCGCCGTTCCCCACACATCGACGCTGGCACTGACCAACGCCACCTTCCCCTACCTGCTGAAGCTGGCGAACCTGGGCGCAATCGGCGCGATCCGCGAGGACGCAAGCATCGCCGAAGGCGTCAACACCTTCCACGGCATACTCACATGCAAGCCGGTGGCCGAATCGCAGCAGCGCGAATGGAAGCCGGTCGGCGAGTTGGTCTAGCGGAACCGTGGCCCATCCCGCCTATAATCGACTCAACGCGAGGAGGGCCGGTGCCGATGGGCAGAAGCGCAAGCCGCAGGAAGACCGTCATCATCGTCCTGGGCGGGATCGTGGTCGCCCTGGTGGCTGCCTTTGCCGCGCTGAACGCCTTCTCGCTCAAGTTCCTCAATCCCGCCACCACAGGCGAGATTGTCGTTTTTACCGGCCTCTCCGCGCTGGCGTTTCTGCTCTTCGTTACGGTGCTTATGCTGCTGGTGCGCAATGTGCTGAAGCTATATGCAGACCAGCGCAGCCGCGTCATGGGCACGCGCCTGCGCACGCGCATGTTGTGGGGAGCGGCGCTGGTCTCGCTCGTCCCCATCATCTTCATGGCGATCTTCAGCTACGGCCTGATGAACCGCGCTGTCGACCGCTGGTTCTCGCAGCCGGTGACCGAGCTGCGCGACGACTCCAACCGCATGGCGCAGCAGCTCGCCCAGTACACCTCGGCCAACGCGCGCACGGAGGCGGAGACAATTGCGGTCTCGCTGTCTGTAACCGATAGCATCTCGCAGGCAGCCAAAGGCTACCAGAGCGCCCCCCGCCTTGACAACATCGACCAGGTATTGCACCAGCATGAGATCAGCCTGCAGAACGGCTTTGCCATTGTCTACCGCGAAGGCCGCTCCGTCGCTGCCTTCCACATGCCGCCGGCCGCCAGCGCTCCGGTTGAGGCCAAGCCCTGGCTGCCGGACACCACACCGGAGGAGGAAGAAACCGGATTCGCGATCAACGTCAGCGGCCATAAGCCTGGAGACGATCTTCCCATTCCAGGCCCCACCGATGTGGCCATCCTCACCCTGGCGCAACGCAACGACCAGCCTGTCTTCTCGCTCGGCGACAAGGACTATGCCCTCGGCACCGCCGCCTTGAAGCAGGGCGGGACCGTGGTCGTCGGCCTGCCCATGCCATACGGCATCGCAGCTACCATGACCCGGCTGCACAACGCCACCGACCTCTATTGGAGCGTCTACCGAAGCCGTCGCCAGGTACGCAATCTCTACATGATGCTGCTGCTGCTGATGACCACGCTGGCGCTTTTCGCCTGTAGCTGGCTCGCGCTCAACCTCTCCAAGCAGGTGACCAGGCCCGTGGAGTCGTTGGCCGACGCCATGCAGGCCATCGCCGCCGGAGACTACGCGCATCGCGTGGGCGAGAGCGCCACCGAAGAGCTCGGTGACCTAGTGCGCAGCTTCAACCGCATGGCCTCCGATCTGGAGGACAGCCGCCACGCCGTCGAGATCTCCACGCTACAGCTCTCGACCGCCAACGCTACTCTTGAAGCACGCAGCAGCGAGCTGGAGACCATGCTGGAGACCATCCCCAACGGTGTCGCCACGCTCGACACCAGCCGCTGTGTCGTGCTGGCCAACCGCGCACTGACCGAGATGCTCGATCCCGGCGGCCAGACCCCCTTCATTGGCAGCTCCATCGAAACCATCTTCCCCGCCGAGGCCATGGAGACGCTGGACCATCTGCTGCAGCGCAGCCACCGCATGGGTTCCGCCTCCGGCGAGATGGAGATGACAGTCGCCGGTAACGGCGCGCAGAGCGGAGGCACCATGTACCTGCTGGCCACCGTCGCGCAGCTCGAGACCGGAGCGGGAAGCGAACGCATCCACCACGGCTACGTCCTTGTGCTGGAAAACGCCACCGAGCTGCTGCGCGCGCAGAAGCAGTCCGCATGGAAGGAGGTCGCCCGCCGCGTCGCCCACGAGATCAAGAACCCGCTGACGCCCATCTCTTTGTCCGCCGAGCAAATTCACCGGCATATCGACCGCCTCGGCGCAACCCTCGTCTCCGCGCAGCTCGAATCGCCCTCCATTGCCGTTATCCGCCGCTCCAGCGAGGTCATCAGCTCCTCGGTCGAAAGCATGCGCTCGCTGGTGGACCAGTTCTCCGCGCTCGCCCAGTTTCCCACCGCGCATCCGCGTCCCGCGGACCTCAACCCCATCGTCGAGAACTCACTCACCCTCTTTGCCGGACGCCTGCAGAACATCCGCCTCATCCAGCACCTTGCGCCCGATCTCCCGCTCGTCCTCGCCGATCCCGAGGCCACCAAGCGCGCCCTCGGCAACCTCATCGACAACGCCGCCGAGGCCATGCAGCAATCCCTGCTGCGCGAACTCCGCATCGCCACTTCGCTTCTGCCCAGCGGCATGGTCGAGCTCACCGTCTCCGACACTGGCCCGGCCTCACCGACGAGATGCGCGAGCGCCTCTTCCTGCCGTATTTTTCCACCAAGCAGCGCGGCACCGGACTCGGTCTGGCCATCGCCGCCAAGATCATCCAGGAGCAGCAGGGAACCATCCGCGCCGAAAAGAACCACCCCGCCGGCGCAAAGTTTATTATCGAGTTGCGTCCCGCCAGCAGCCTCGCCACCGAATCATCTCCAGATACCTCAACCACAACCACAGTAACCACGAGTTCCTAAACCGCGACGCACCTCGAACCTGGATCCTTGAATCTGACCCTATGAATCACGTTCTCATCGTTGACGACGAATCCGAAATCCGCGACTCGCTGGAGGGCATCCTCAGCGAAGAGGGCTACCTCGTTACCTCTGCCGCAACCGCGGGCGAAGCACTCACCCTGCTCGCCGACGCCCCCTACGACGTCGTCCTGCTGGACATCTGGCTGCCCGACCGCGACGGTCTCGACGCGCTGGCCGACATCCGCCAGATGGACTCGGTGCATCTGCCCGAGGTCATCATCATCAGCGGCCATGGGACGATCGAAGCCGCTGTGCGCGCCACTAAACTCGGCGCATACGACTTCCTCGAGAAGCCGCTCTCGCTCGACCGCACCCTCATCGTGCTCAAGAACGCCATCAGCGCGCGCCAACTCCGCGTGGACAATCAGGAGTTCGTCCGCCAGTTCGCCTTCCGCTCCTGCGTCACCGGCGACAGCGTCCCCATGAAGGCCCTGCGCCAGCAGATCAAGCTGATGGCCCCCACCAACGGCCGCGTGCTCATCTACGGCGAATCTGGCACCGGAAAAGAGTTGATCGGCCGCGCCATGCACGCCGAAAGCCTGCGCCGCGACCGCGTCTTCGTCGAGCTGAACTGCGCCGCCATCCCCGAGGACCACATCGAGACCGAACTCTTCGGCTATCGCCGCGGCGCCATGCCCGCCGGCTCAACCGGCAACGGCGCGCCTCTCGAAAAGCGAGGCACCTTCGAGCGGGCCGATGGCGGTACCCTCTTCCTGGACGAGGTCGGCGACATGAGTCTCAAGACGCAGGCCCGCGTTCTGCGCGCGCTCGACGAACAGAGCTTCCTGCCGGTCGGCGCAACCCACCCCATCCACGTCGACGTGCGCGTCATCGCCGCCACCAACAAGGACCTCGAAGAGGAGATCGCAAGCGGCAACTTCCGCGAAGACCTCTTCTACCGCCTCAACGTCATTCCGTTTTTCGTCCCGCCGCTGCGCGACCGCAAGGAGGACATCCCGCTGCTGGTCAAGGAGTTCCTGCAGGAGTTCGGCCAGCAATACGGGCGACCGCACGTCGAGATGCATCCCGACGCGCTCGACGCCCTGCGTCAGTACCACTGGCCGGGCAACGTCCGCGAGCTGCGCAACCTCATCGAGCGCGTGCTCATCCTCAACCCCAAGTCGCAGCGCATCGAGCGCAAACACATCCCCCCGCTGGTCTCGCGCGAGGCCTCCCGCGAGAGTGGCCGCGACTCTGGAAAGTCCACATCCCGTGGAGAAGAATTTTCCACACTGCTGGAAGCCCGCGAGGCCTACGAGCGCGACTACATCCTGAAAAAGCTGGACGAGTGCGGCGGCAATGTCACCCGCGCCGCCGAAGCCCTCGGCCTCGAACGCAGCCACCTCTACCGCAAGATGAAAGCCCTCGGCGTCAACGTCAAGGAGTAGAGTTCAACGTCACCTCAGTCTTTGTCGTCGCAATCCAAGCGCTCATTTGATTAATTCAAACAGTTGTTTTATACTCATGTTTGAATATGAACAAGAACCCCCCACCCCTCGGATTGAAAGCAGCAAAACGCAGCCGCAAACCAGCGGACGCCGATCCAACTCGCGAGAAGCTGCTGGTGGTTGCCCGGCGCATCTTCGCTGATCGTGGCTATCAGGCCGCCACCATACGCCAGATCAGCGTCGCTGCCGAGGCCAACGTCGCCGCCGTCAACTATCACTTCGGCGACAAGCTGGGCCTCTACAGCGAGGTGGTGCGGCAGGCAATGCAGACCACCGAGATCGAGGCCGTGCAGAGCGCTATGGATCTGTCTGCCCCGCCCGAAGAAGTCCTGCGAGCTGTCATTCGCGCCCGCACACGCGGCATCTGCCGGGGAGACCGTCCCGATTGGCACCTCCGAATCCTGGCCCACGAGCTGGCGCAACCAACGCCCGCACTGCGACAACTCATCGACAAGGTTGGCCGCCCGCTCGCCAATCGGCTGCTGGAACTCATCGGCAGAATGATGGGTCTGCCCGCCGACGATGAAAAGACCCATCTCTGCGCGGTCAGCATTATGGGGCAGATCATCGTTTACGTCTTTGCCGATCCGCTACTGAAGGGCGCATGGCACGATCTGAAGTTGACGCCCGAACAGGTGGAGCGCATCGCGGACCACATCGCGGACTTTTCACTCTCCTATATCCAGAATTTTCGATCAAAGACTTCCACGCGAAGCATCAAACGAACCAGACCAGCAGTAAAACCGAGGGCAAGTAAATGAGCGAACCCACACCTCCGGGCCTGTCGCAGCAGGCCGAGCCGACAACCCAGCCGGATACCGCCAAGGGTGCCGCGCCAGGCGCTGCCGAACCCGCAACGCAGGACGCACTGGAAGCCGCCAGCAGCAAACGCCGCCGCACCATACGAATCGCCGTCGGCGCGGTGCTGCTGATAATTGTTGGTCTCGTCATCTGGCGCGTCTTCTTCTCCACGCCCGCGCTGCCCGCCAGCATCGTCGCCGTTAGCGGCCGCATCGAGGGAGACGACTCCGCCGTTGCCTCCAAGACCACCGGGCGCATCCTCGAGGTCCGCGTGCGCGAGGGCGACAGCGTCAATGCCGGAGACATAATCGCCACTCTCGACGATGCGCAGATTCGCGCGCGCGAGGACCAGGCCCAGGATGCACTCACATCTGCCGAAGCCAAGGGCGATGCCGCGCACCAGCAGATCGCCGTCCTGCAGCAGCAGTTGGATCAGAGTCGCATACAGGTGGGCCAGTCGAAGCTCGACACCGAAGGCCACGTCCATCAGGCCGAGGCCGAACTGGCCGCCGCGCAGTCCGACCTGGTGCAGCAGCAGGCCGCCTATCAGCTCGCTGCGTTCGACAAGGAAGCCTACACGCGCCTCGCGAAGTCCGGCGCAGTCTCGGAGCGCCAGGGCCTGCAGGCCGCAACCACCGCCGATCAGCAGGCCGCCGTGGTTGCCGCGACGAAGCGCCGTGTCGATGCGGCGCAGGCTGAACTGACCACCGCTCAGGCAATGCTCACAAACCCCAACCTCCGTGAGTCGCAGGTCGCTCTCGTGCGAAGTCAAATTGCCGAGCAGCAGGCGCAGGTCGCGAGCGCCGCGGCACAAACACAACAGGCCCGTGCTCAGTTTGCCGAGGCGGAAGACAATCGCAACGACCTCACCATACGCGCGCCGTTCACCGGGACCGTCGTCACGCGCGCAGCCGAACCGGGAGAGGTGATACCCGCCGGAACCGCGCTTATCACGCTGCTCGACCTGAGCAAGGTCTATCTGCGCGGCTTCGTCCCGGAGGGCGAGATTGGCAAAGTAAAAGTCGGACAGCCCGCGCGCGTCTATCTCGACTCGAACCCGCAGCAGCCGGTCGATGCGTATGTTTCGCGCATCGATCCGCAGGCAACCTTCACGCCGGAGAACACCTACTTCCGCGACGACCGCGTCAAGCAGGTGGTCGGCATCAAGCTGCAGTTGAAGGCTGGCTTCGGATTCGCCAAGCCCGGAATGCCCGTCGACGGCGAAGTCCTCGTCAGCGGCGACACCTGGCCAAAGGTCAGCCATAAGTGATCGCCGCGATTCCAGACCGCGATGTCGATCCCAACGCCGCACAGCGCGTCGGCGAGCCGTCAGCCATTGAGGCTCGCGGCCTCACCAAGCACTATGGCGAAGTTGAGGCTGTACGTGGAATCAGCTTTGAAGTCCACCCGCGCGAGATATTCGGCCTCATCGGTCCGGATGGCGCGGGCAAAACCACGACCTTTCAGATCCTCGCCGGCGTGATGGAGGCGACCTCCGGCGTTGCCAACATCTTCGGCCGCCCGGCGCGCGAGATGCGCTCGCAGACCGGCTATCTCACTCAGGCCTTCAGCCTTTATCCCGACCTCACTGTCGCCGAGAACATTCGCTACAGCGGCGATCTGCGCCGCATTGACCCGCAGGCGATCCTCGACCGCGGCCAGCAATACCTGCGCATGTTCGACATGGACCGCTTCTCCGACCGCCTCGCCGGAAAGTTGAGCGGCGGCATGAGGCAGAAGCTCTCGCTGATCTGCGCGCTGGTTCCGCAGCCCCACATCCTGCTGCTCGACGAGCCAACCACCGGCGTCGATCCCGTCTCGCGCCGCGAGTTCTGGGACGTTCTCGCCCACCTGTCGTCGGAGGGCCTCACCATTCTCGTTGCCACTCCGTACCTCGATGAGGCGGAGCGATGCCACCGCATCGGCTTCATGCACCAGGGACAGATTCTTCGAATCGGCACGGCGGAGGAGCTCTGCGACAGCCTCGACGCAAAACGCATCGAACTGCGCACGCCAGACCTGCGCAAGACGGAGAAAATTCTCTCCGCGCAATCTGGTCCTGGCAAAGACATCATGGATGTGCAGCGCTTCGGCGATCGTCTCGACCTGCTTGTTCGCGATCCGGAGAAAGAGCAGAAGCGAGTCGCCGAAGAGCTGTCCCGCGCGGGAGTCTCCATCGACGAGATGCATGTCGATCAACCCACGCTGGAGAATACCTTCGTCGCCCGTTTGCGTGCGCTGGGCCAAAGCGCAGCCACAGCCGAGTTCCCCGCGCGCCACGATCACAGCGATCTACGCGGTCAAATCGCAATCGGGGCAACCAATCTGGTCAAGGAGTTTGGCGAGTTCACCGCGGTAAAAGACGTCAGCCTACAGATTCGCAACGGCGAGGTCTACGGCCTACTTGGGGCCAACGGCGCGGGCAAGACGACAACCATCCGCATCCTCTGCGGCCTACTGGACCCAACCAGCGGCACCATGGAACTGGCCGGCACGCAGCAGGACCTGCGCTCGGAGGCGGTGCGCAAGCGCATTGGATATATGTCGCAGAAGTTCTCCTTGTACGACGACCTCTCGATCCGCCAGAACCTTGACTTTTTCGCCGGCGTCTATGGAGTTCCCGACACGGAGCGCGAAGAAAAGATCCGCTGGGTGCTGTCTTTTTCCGGCCTCGAAGGCAAGCAGGACCAGATCACCGGCAGCCTGCCCGGCGGATGGAAGCAGCGCGTGGCATTCGGCGCCGCCATCATGCACGAGCCCGACATCCTCTTCCTCGACGAACCCACCTCCGGCGTTGATCCGCTGGCGCGCCGAGCGTTCTGGACGATGATCAACCGGCTGGCCGACGGCGGCGCCGCCATCCTTGTCACCACGCACTATCTCGAAGAGGCCGAGCAGTGCAACCGCCTGGGCATGATGGTCGCAGGCCATCTTGTTGCCGAAGGCACGCCCAGCGGCATCAAGGGCCAACAGTCCGGACATTTAATTCAGTTCATCGTAGACCAGCCGCAACGCGCCGTTGACCTGCTCAAGCGTAACGGCGAAAGCTGGCGCGTCTCGCTCTTCGGCAAGCGTCTTCACCTCATCACCGAAGACGCGCCGGAGATCGCCATCCAGCAGACCACAAAGTGGCTGGAAGAGAACGGCCTCCATGTACTCAGCGCGCGCGAAGACCGCTTCTCGCTGGAAGACGTCTTCATCTCCATCGTGGAGAAGGCGCGCCTGGAAGGCAAGGTGGCCATTGAGAAGTGAATTGAGAAATAGAACGGACCAGCGAAGCAAACAGGAGCAGCCATGAGACGAATCGTCGCGCAGGTGCGAAAAGAGCTGACGCAGATCGTTCGCGACTGGCGCACGCTGGCGCTCGCCCTGGTGCTTCCCGTGGTCATGCTTCTGCTGATGAGCGCGGCGCTTTCGCTCACGGTCAGCAATCTCCCCATCGTGGTGCAGGACTTCGACGGCTCCTCGGCCTCCAACAATTTCATCGACGCCTTCCGCGCCTCCATCTCCTTCCACGTTGTCGCGTGGCCCGTGGACAAGTCCGCCGAAGAGGCGCTCGCCTCCAACGCCGCGCGCGCCGTGCTCATCATCCCTCCCCACTTTGGCCGCGACCTGGCGCGCGGAGTGCAGGCGCCCGTGCAATTCATGATGGACGCGTCCGACGCGAACACCGCCAAGCTGGTCGCAGGCGACGGTAGCCTGATCGCCGCCGCGTACAACCGGCAGCTCGCCAGCGGCAGCCAGGCCGCGCCCGTGCAGGCCGCTATCCGCCTGTGGTTCAACCCCGGCCTCTCCTCGAAAAAGTTTTACGGCCCCGGAGTCTTCGTGCTTGCCATCTCCATGTTTCCGCCGCTGCTTGCGGCGCTGGCCATGGCCAAGGAGACCGAGCAGAAGACCATCCTTCAGGTCTACGTCTCCAGCATCTCCGCGCACGAGTTTCTGCTGGGCAAGATTCTTGCCTTCATGGCCGTCGCGCTGGGCGAAGCACTCGTCATGTCTTCGCTTCTCTTCACCTACTTTGGCCTCAGCTTTGCCGGAGATCCCACGCCCGTCATCATTGCCACAATCCTCTACACCTTCTGCGTGGCCTCGTTCGGCACCATGATAGGAGCGGTCATTCCCAACCAGACCGCGGCCCTGCAAGCCGTCGCGCTCGGCGGATTTCTGCTTGTCTTTCTTCTCTCCGGCCTCATGTTTCCCATCCAGAACATCCCCATCGCACTGCGCTGGATCTCCAACTTCGTCTGGGGCCGCTACTACATCGAGATCGTGCGCGACGCCCTGCTGCAAGGCGGTGGCTGGCCCGCCGTCTGGTACAAGGTCATCATCATCGGAGTCATCGGCTCCATCTTCTACACCCTTGCGTGGCGCGGCATGAGACGCATGCAGGTAAAGGCATAGCCATGAGAGACCTCCTCAATCGCCTCTTCAACTACCGCCTGCTCGCCCTGGTCAAGAAGGAATTCGACCAGATTCGCCGCGACCGCCGGCTCCAGCTCTCGCTTGTCCTGCCGCCCGTCCTGCAACTCACACTCTTCGGCTTCGCGCTCAGCGCCAACGTCTCCGATGTGCGTCTCGCCGTGGTGGACGACAGCCATACGCCAGAGAGCCGCGAGCTGGTCTCCACGCTGACCGAGAGCAAGAGCTTTCGCCTCGCCGGCACCTACCCGTCGGTCGATCAGCTCGGCGATGCGGTCAGCCGGGGAGACGCAGACGCCGGAGTGGTCGTCCCCTATGACTACGCGCGAGACCTTGCGCGCCAACGTCCCACCACAGTGCAATTTCTTCTGAATGCAACCAACGCCAACACAGCCACCATCGCCCGCGCCTACGCGGAGGGCGTCCTCCAGAGCTACAACAACGGACTCCGCCAGCAGGGAGTTCGCCTCCAGGTTCAGCCTGTCGCAGCAGACAGCCTCGCCCGCCGCGGCCAGGTCGAGATTCAGCCCGCGTTTCTCTTCAACCCCGGCCTGGTCGATTCGTGGTTCATCGTCACCGGCGTCCTCGGCCTGCTTCTCATTCTGAACAGCTCCATCGTCGCCTCCGCAGCCATGGTGCGCGAGCGCGAGGCAGGCACCATCGAACAGCTCCTCATGTCGCCAGCCAGCACCACCGAGATTATTATCGCCAAGATCGCGCCGCTCTTCTTTCTTCTCACCCTGATGATGTTCGCGGCCCTCGCCGTCGTTCGGCTGGTCTTCGGAGTTCCATTTCGCGGCAACATTCTGTTGCTGCTCGGCGCGGGCTGCCTCTGCATCCTCTCCGGCATCAGCATCGGGACCGTCATCGCCACATTCAGCCGCTCCGCGCAACAGGCACAACTCACCAGCTTCTTCGTCAACCCGCCGCTCTCCGCGTTGTCCGGCGCGCTCAATCCCGTCGAGGCCATGCCGAAGTGGCTGCAGCCGCTCACCGTGCTGAACCCGGTCCACCACTTCGCAACCATCGTCCGCGGAAGCACGCTGAAGGGAAGCGGCTTCATGGACCTCTGGCCAAACTTCCTCGGCCTGCTGCTCTTCACCGTCGTTCTGGTCGCGCTCAGCATCTCGCGCTTCCGCAAGCAACTCAGCTAGTAAAAGGAACATCGCCATGAATCACTCGAAGATTAAAGTCGCCCCGATTCTTTCCATCGCTGCAATCGCGCTGCTCGCGTGCATCGCAACCATCGCCATGCCAACGCAGGCCTCGGCGCAGAGCGCAGCGCAGCCGCAGCACACGCTGGCCGCGCAACTCCCGCTCTCCGGCCGCGCGGGCAACAGCGGCTCCGTCACCGCCATCGAAGCGCCCATCGCCGGAACCACCAATAGCGTGACGACCATCAATCCCTCGGTGCAGATTCAGGGCCCCTTCACCGGCAGCTCGTCGAGCACGGCGAAGCTTCCATTCAACGGCAAGCTCTCGCTGCGCGACGCCATCGAACGCGGCCTCAACTTCAACCTCGGCGCGACCAACTTCAACCGCACCGTGCGCCAGGCCCAGGGACAGAGCGAGATCGCCCGCAGCGCGCTACTTCCCAACGTCAGCGGCTACCTCGCCGAATCGTTGCAGCAGGCCAACCTCGCCGCCGAGGGCCTGCGCATCCACATTCCCATCCCCGGCTTCAGCTTCCCCACCATCGTCGGCCCGTACAACAACATCGACTTGCGCGGCAACGTCACGCAGTCGGTCGTCGATCTCACGGCATGGGACAACTTCCGTGCGTCCAGCGACGAGGTTCACGCGGCTCAGTTCTCCGCCCGCGATGCCAGAGACGCCGTCGTCCTCGCTGTCTGCGGCGAGTACCTCCAGATCATCGCAACCAGTGAGCGCGTTGCCTCGGCCCATGCGCAGCTCGACACCGCAACCGCACTCTTCCAGCAGACTCAGCAGAAGCGCGCCGTCGGCGTAGCGCCTCAGATCGACGTCGATCGCAGCGAGGTCGAACAGCTCACCCAGCAGCAGCGCGTCATCTCGCTGGAAACCGAGCTGGCCAAGCAGAAGATCGCTCTTGCACGCAGCATCGGCCTTCCGCCCAACGACGCCTACGACCTTACCGATGAGGTGCCCTTCGCCGCCGCGCCCAGCCTCAGCGAGGACGACGCGATTCACCAGGCCCTCGACCGCCGCGCCGACATCAAGGCCGCCGAAGCGCAGGTCCGCGCCGCCCAGCACGCGCTCTCCGCCGCACACGACGAGCGTCTGCCGTCGCTCTCCATCAATGGAAACTACGGCGCCATCGGCACCAACCCCGCGCAGGCCAGCGCAACGTTCTCCGCCGCCGCCACGCTCAGCATTCCCATATGGCAGGGAGGCCGCACCGAGGGCGACATCAAGACCGCCCAAGCCGCGCTCACCCAGCGCCAGTCCGAGCTTGAAGACCTCAAGGGCCAGGTGGAGAGCGATGTGCGCAACGCCTTCCTCGATCTCGAAGCAGCAACCAGCCAGGTCAAGCTGGCCCAGCGCAATCTTCAGGTCAACAAGGAGACGCTCGACCTCACCCGTCAGCGCTTCGACGCCGGAGTCACCGACAACGTCGAAGTCGTGCAGGCGCAGGAGTCGCTCACCTCCGCTGATCTCGACAGCATCAACAGCGTCTTCGCCCACAACCTCGCCAAGCTCAGCCTGGCCCGCGCCATAGCCAGCGCAGCCGACAACCTGCAGCAGTTCCTGAACCTGCAATAAGACGCTTCGCAGAAGCCGGCATCGGAATCCAGCCCAGTCTGTAACGCGCCCAGCGCGGATTATTTATCTTGCTCCTGTGCCGGAGCACTCTTCTGCTCGGCAGGCTCGCGCCACGACGGAGGCTCCGCCGAGTTCTTCGTCTTGGGCCGCGTGTCCTCCGGGCTCGAGATTCCAACCAGCCGAAGCACTGTTCCCAGTGCGCGCACGAGAGGGTTCATGTCGATGGCTCCTGCAACAAAGCTACGCTATCCTGAATAGATGAGCTTCTTTGCACTGCGCAACATAAAATCCACCCACCGTACGATCTCACTTCTCGCAACACTTCTCATTTTCGCAGCGGCGTCTTCGACCGCGCCTCTCGCCCGCGCGCAGGTCAAAACCCCCAAGCCCCCTCCCGACCTCATCGTCTTCACCAACGGCGATCAGTTGAACGGCACTCTCGAGCGCGGCATCGGCAACTCCATCGTCTTCAAGAGCGACGTGGCCGGCGAGATCACCGTCTCCCTCGACAAGGTCAAACTGCTGCGTGCCAGCGGCAGCTTCGCCGTCCTCGGCAAGAACGCTCCCATCAGCCGCAAGGCAGTCACGCCCGGCACCATCCAGTACAGCGACAAGAAGCTGACCGTCACAACTCCCCAGGGTGCGGTCGAAACCTTGCCGGAGGACCATATTGCCTACATCATCGACCAGCCGACCTACAATCGCGAACTGGCCAAGCTGCCCGGCCCGCTCTACGGATGGAACGGCTCCGTCCATGGCGGTGCAACCGTCGTGCGCTCCACCAACAACGGCCTCACCTACACCGCCGGAGTCGCTCTGGTGCGCGCCATTCCCGCCGTGCCCTTCCTGCCCGCGCGCAACCGCACCAGCTTCGACCTGCAGGAGACCTACGGCAAGCTCACCTCGCCGGTCATTCCGCAGACCACGCCGCCCTCGCCGCCCTCGGTCGCGCTCACCAGCATCTTCCACGCCCACGCCGAGCGCGACCAGTACTTTTCCCCGCAATTCTTCGCACTCGCCCAAACCAGCTTCGACCACAACTATGCGCAGGGCCTCGACCTGCAACAGGTCTACGGCGGCGGCATTGGATGGACGACTCTCAAGAACGGCCGCCAGCAGATGGACGTCAAGGCCGACCTGCACTACGAGGAGCAGGACTTCCAGACCGCCTCCAGCAACCAGGAACTCATCGGCTCCACGCTCTCCGAGGCATACCACCGAAACATGCCGCGCAAGCTGGTCTTCACCGAATCGGCCAGCGTTCTGCCCGCCTGGAACAACTCCAGCGCCTACTCCGCCAACGCTCTACTGGGGCTCGTGATGCCCGTCTTCAAGCGGCTTGGCCTCACCGTCACCTCCACCGACAACTTCCTCAACGACCCCTCCGCCGGCTTCCGAAAAAACAGCTTCCAATTCGTCACTGCCGCATCCTATTCGTTGAAGTGAACGCAATAGGAGGACGGCATGTCAACCACGCCCGCCGGATTCGATGAAGTCTTTGCCAAGCTCAAGCAGGTCTTCCGCCGCCATCTCGACCGGCTCAGCGTGCAGTCCGACAGCGCGACCGAATACACACTCGTTGGCCGCAAGCCCTCGCCCTTCCCCCAGCACAAAGGACACCCTATGTTCTTTAGTTCGGTCCGCCTGGGCAAGGCCTACGTCAGCTTCCATCTCTTGCCGCTATACATGAACGAATCCCTCAGCAGGACCATCTCTCCCGCGCTGCGCAAGCGCATGCAGGGCAAGGCCTGCTTCAACTTCAAGATCACGCCGGACGCCGAGTTGATCGCCGAACTTGAGCGCCTCACCCATGCGGGCTTTAAGTTCTTCGACGACAAGAACTGGGTCTAACCCTGCTCCTCACCCTACGGCGTAGTCAAAATCTTCATCACCGGATCGGGCAACTGCTGATCCGCGTTCTTCAGCAGCAGCGTTACCTGCCACATCTGCGTATCCGTCAGCACATGGTTGTACGCGGGCATTCCGGTCAGCCGGATTCCGTTGGCAACCTTCCAATAGGTCTCGCCCGGCTCGTCGTCGCTCACCCCCACCACATTGTTCTTGGCGTGCTTCTTCCACAGTTGCGGAGCAGCCGGATACATCTCCTTTGCAAACGCAACATCGTGCCCCGGCGTGCCATGGCATCCCGCGCACTGTGTGCGGTACACATGAGCCCCGCCCTCGAAGGCGTCCTCATCGGTGCCGAACGGCGCAGGCTGCATCTGGCTTGCGATCCGCGCCTTCAGCGGAACGCTCACGATCGCCTTCTCCAACGGAAACGGCTTGTCCGCGGTCGCCACTGGCAGCGCGCCGAAGCGCAGATACGCCGCCGCGCCGCCCGCCACCACCGCCAACCCAAGCAAAAATCCCAGAAAAACCTTGCCGCCTCCGCCGCCCGATGCTCTGCTCTTCGCCATGGAATCCTCGCCTTCTCGTCTCCGCCGCGCCAAGAAGCCGCGCCGGATGTTCTAATAGGGAAGTGGCTGTCGGCGGACAACTCCGCCGCGCCAACCTCGCCTCCAACGAGCTCAAAAAATGGAGGCGACCGCAGGAGCTCTCGTTGATCTTTCGTTCGCCGTCCCGTTTCGTTCGTAGCATACAGCTTTTGCCAGCAGTCTTGTTGGTCGCGGCACTCTCGGCATCCTCCGCCCTCGCGCAGAACGCGCGCCGCTCCGGCCGCGAGACCAACGCCAACCGCAAGGCACGCATCGAGCGCCAGATCGCCGACACCTACACCCATCGCTGGGAGGTTGCCGGCGGCGGCGGCTATCTCCGCTTCCGCTCCGGCCAGTTCACCCAGAAGAACAGCGAGATCGCCTTCTGGCTCAACACCACCTACTACTTCAACCGCAACCTCGGCCTCACTGGCGAGGTGCGCGGCGCCTACGGCAACGCCAAGATCGACAACCTCAACCCCTACGCCTCCCTCGTCGGTCGTCCGCAGATCTCCGAGTATCCCTTCCTCGTCGGTCCCACCTATCGATTCCGCCTGCGCCAGAAGACCGCCCTCAGCGTCTTCGCCCTCGGCGGCACGGCCATCGGCAAGTTCGACGGCGCATCGAAGGGCATCTCCGCCGCCAACCTCGGCCTCTGGCCCTCCACCAACGCGCGCCCGGCCTTCTCCCTCGGCGGCAGCCTCGACCTCAACCTCTACCCCAACCTCGCCTTCCGCATCACTCCCAGCTACACCGCGACGACCTTCGGCGGCTCGCTGCAGAACAACGCCGGCTTCGAGATGGGCGTGGTCTACCGCTTCGGCCGCCAGAAGTAGCACCGGGTCTTTGGCCGTGCCGAAAGTCGTCCCCGCGCCATAGAATGATGCGGAGGCCTCTATGACCATCATCCGCCAGGACGACGTAATCCGCTCCGTAGCCGACGCGCTGCAATACATCAGCTTCTACCACCCGGTCGATTACATCGCCAACCTCGCGCGCGCGTACGAGCACGAGCAGTCGCACGCCGCCAAGGACGCCATCGCGCAGATCCTCATCAACTCCCGCATGTGCGCCGAGGGCCATCGTCCCATCTGCCAGGACACCGGCATCGTCACCGCATTCGTCCGTGTCGGCATGGAGGTCCAGTGGGCGCCCTCCGCCACTCACGGCATGATGTCCATGCAGCAGATGATCGACCAGGGCACCCGCGAAGCGTGGCTCAACCCCGACAATCTCCTCCGCCCCAGCATCCTCGCCGACCCGGCATTCACCCGCAAGAACACCGGCGACAACACACCCGCCATGGTCGTCGTCGAGCTGGTCGAGGGCTCCGCGCTGGACATCACCGTCGCCAGCAAGGGCGGCGGCAGCGAAGCCAAGGCCAAGTTCGCCATGCTCAACCCCACCGACTCCGTTGTCGATTGGGTGGTGAAGACCGTCCCCACCATGGGCGCCGGCTGGTGCCCGCCGGGAATGCTCGGCATCGGCATCGGAGGCACCGCCGAAAAATCCATGGTTCTCGCCAAGGAGTCGCTCATGGCCCCCATCGACATGCACGAACTCATCCAGCGCGGCGCAGGCGCAGCTAACCAATATCGAGAAGCTCCGCATCGAGCTATATAACAAGCATCAACCAGCTCGGCATCGGCGCGCAGGGCCTGGGCGGACTCACCACCGTCCTCGACGTCAAAATCCTCGACTGCCCCA
Source organism: uncultured Acidobacteriaceae bacterium (assembly GCA_963828115.1). Lineage (GTDB taxonomy): Bacteria > Acidobacteriota > Terriglobia > Terriglobales > Acidobacteriaceae > Edaphobacter. The sequence goes on along the minus strand of CAWHDN010000021.1, from coordinate 10,353 downwards.
CCCACGCGGCCAATCTCCCCGTCGCCATCATCCCCAACTGCGCCGCCACGCGCCATCTGCACATCCGGCTCGACGGCACTGGGCCTGTAGCTGTTGCTCCTCCCGATCTCGCCGCATGGCCCAAGCTCACCTACGCGCCCACCAACGCCCGCCGCGTCAATCTCGCGGCTGTTACGCGGGAAGACATCCAGACCTGGAAGCCCGGCGAAGTCATCCTGCTCACCGGCTCGCTGCTCACCGGCCGCGACGCCGCGCACAAGCGCCTCACCGACATGCTCAACCGCGGCGAAACCCTCCCCGTCGACCTGCGCGGCCGCTTCCTCTACTACGTTGGCCCGGTTCAGGCCGTCGGCGACGAGGCAGTCGGCCCCGCCGGCCCCACCACCGCCACCCGCATGGACAAGTTCACCCGCCAGGTCCTCGCCCAGACCGGCCTGCTCGGAATGATCGGCAAGGCCGAGCGGGGGCCAGAAGCCATCGCCGCCATCCGCGAGTTCCACTCCGTCTACCTCATCGCCGTCGGCGGCGCGGCCTACCTCATCTCCAAGGCCATCCACTCCGCCCGCGTCCTCGCCTTCGCCGACCTCGGCATGGAGGCCATCTACGAGTTCGATGTCGTCGACATGCCCGTCACCGTCGCCGTCGACTCGCTCGGCTCCAGCGTCCACACCACCGGCCCCGCCGAGTGGCAGTCCCGCATAGCCCAATCCCTACCCGGAACCGCCGTCCTGCAGTAGCGCTCCGTACCTTCCTGAATAGCAGCAAGGCAAATGCGACAATAAGCCTAGCCAAATCAGCGACTGTCGATTAGTCTTGGGGTGCTTTAAGAAAGATGCAGTTTTCCTCTTTGTTACGTGTTATTCTGTTCTTCGCCTTATCTTCGCCAACGGAGAAGTGAATGGCTAAGCTCTATCAAGTAAGGTGCCCAATCCACGGGCTCATCCCAATGAACGCCTGGGAACGTAGGCTGATTGATACGGACGTATTCCAGCGCCTTAGGCGAATCCGCCAACTTGCATGGACGGATTACGTTTATCCAGGCGCGATGCACACTAGGTTCGAACACTCAATCGGGGTCATGCATGTCGCTTCACAATTGTTCGACAGCATCGTTGAGAATTCACAGGATGTACTTTCTGATTTGTACGGCGGATCGTCGGACTGGATTCCCAGAGAGAGACAAAAAGTTCGCTTGGCAGCGCTCCTCCATGACGTAGGACACTCTCCTTTTTCCCACGCGTCGGAGGAACTGTTTCCTGAGAAGGAGCCTCGCGGAATAAGAGGTATAGGCCTACTTTTTCCAGATCAAGAAGAGAAAAAAACGCGCTACAAGCATGAGGAATACTCACTAGCGCTCATCAAGGGACCGCTTCGATCTGCTATCGAATCGAACGACCTGAACCACGGATTCCGCATCACCGCAGATGAAATAGCTGATCTACTTCAAGGTGGAATCAGCGCCGGGCCAACATTACTTTGGAGAGAAATTCTAAGCAATCAATTGGACGCCGATCGGATGGATTACTTATTGCGCGACTCCCATCACCTTGGGGTGAGCTACGGAAAGTACGACCTGCACAGACTAGTGAGTACTGTATGCGCCTTTCGCCATTTATCAGACGATGACCCTCAGGCGCGTGTCCGGATTGGGGTATTAAAGGGCGGACTACACGCCGCGGAGTCACTCATCATCGCGAGATATTCGATGTTCAAGCAAGTTTACTTCCATAAAACGCGTACTGCTTACGATATCCACCTGCAACACGCGATGGCCGAACTGTTGCCGAACGGTCTGTTCCCTCTCCCCGATGAGGAGGGACTAAAGGAATACCTGACTTGGAGCGACTGGAAAGTCCAAGGAATGCTTGCGGACCACATGGGAGGCGAACATGCGGACCGGCTTTTGAAAAGGCGCCATTACCGGATTGCATACGCCACAAAAGACCGTCTCGTTGTGCCGAAGCAAAAGAACAAAGCATTCCTCTCTCTGATCCATGAGGAAAAGAAGCTCGCTTGCGTAAAGGCAGCACTTGGAGAATTACTAAAGGAAGAACGAACCTCGAAGAACAACTGGTACAAACTGAGCGGAGACCTTGACATCACCGTAGTTGACGAATCGGACCGACAGAAACTGAGTCCGCTGTCAGAGTACTCAGCCATTGCAGAGCTTAACGCTTCAAGAACAGCACATCTTGTACGTGGACCCGAATGACGTGGCAGAAGCGAGGGCTCGCGTGAAGGAGGCGTTGGATAAACTTGAAACATCCATCGCTCAAAAGAAGATAAAGAAACGCCGGGAGCCAGCGAAGCGACCCCAAAAACGGCGAAAAAAAGAACCCCAACCCGTCTTACCCGCCATCGAAGGTAGGAAGGCTGCAATATCTACAGCGAACGATCTAAAAAAGGAGGCATCTGATGTTGGCTAACTCGAATATCGCGTTTCGGTTGGGAGTCTTCGCTGAGTTGGCCGACGCCGCCCCCGGCCCGTTCGGCAGGACAGCGCTGATGAAATTGTGCTACTTCCTGCAAACACTCAAGGGCGTTCCACTCGGTTATGACTTCACCCTGTACTCTTACGGCCCATTTGACTCTGAGGTGCTGTCAGATCTTCAGACGGCAGAAGCCCTTTCGATTCTCGAGTCCTCCTTGACCCACTTCTCAGGTGGTTATTCTTATCAAATAACAGCCTCCGAGAATGCGGGACAGGCAATCCGCCATGCTCAACAACATGTGAGCGCATACAAGGCCAAAATCGATTGGGTAGCGGCCACCTTTGCTTCGCGCTCTGCTTCAGAACTGGAACTATTGAGCACAATCGTGTTCGTTGATAGGCACGATAGCATAACCGACAAACAACAAATGACCAAACTCGTGAAAGCTATAAAACCGCAGTTCGGTGAGCCAGAGATTCTCCGAAAGATCGATTGGCTCAAGAAAGAAAGCCTCCTCGATCAAATATGACGGTCGGGCGACCCGGTGCCCATTCATACGTATCGCGTATGAGTGGGCTTCCAACCTCCGAACCCAACCCCTCACCCTAAGCCGCCCCAACCACCCTCACCCGCCCCGCACCCCAAGGGCCGAAGGCCCGACGATATACCAGCCTGGGCCGCAGGCCCAGGTTAGCGCTCATAAATTCCCCTACGCCGCCACCCCACGCCGCTGCAACCCCTCCATCCACCGGTCGTTCCCATAACGATGCTCCAGCAGGTTCGGCAGGTAGTGGCCCTCATCTAACTGAGGCCACCAGATGTCCGTGCCGTACTGCCCAACAACGAACTCCGCAGCCTGCACCGGAGTCGATCCTTTGAGCGCCTGCAGATTCTCCCTGGGAAGCACCAGCCTCCGCCCGTCGCTGATCTTCAGAACGAACAAGTCAAGCTCCGGCTCAGAGCGATACACCGCTTCGACGATCCGCGGCTCATTCGCGATCCGCTTTGCCCTTTCAATGGCAGCGTCGATCTCCTCGTCCGTCGTCAAATCGTTAGGATGCCGATCCATGGACCTTCTCCCAAATCTCATGTAGTTCTGTGGCGTGCAAGGCAGCCACACTCAAAATTCGTCGAACGTCGTTTCTCTTGGCATCGATGGGCCGGATAGCATCGCTGCGGTCAGACGTTTGACCTTCCAGCCGGGTAATAGTTCAACCAGAACTTCCGTTGCCGCATACTTCCCGTGTACATGGGCCGGCAAATGGTCGTCCGCGTAGGCCGAAAAACGAACACCGTCGAACATTTTTGAGCCCACACCCACAATTTACGCCCGGCAGAGCACCCGATCAACCGAAAACAGGTCGGATGCCGTCTGCCCCATTCATGACGGCATCATCTTCATGGGTGGGGTCAGCCTCCTCACCCAACCCCTCGCTCTACGCCGCGACCCCACGCCCGGAAGGGCACGCGTTCACGCGTGCCACAGGACAGCCGCGCCGACGCGCTTCCGCACTGCCGAAGGCCTGAGTGGAGCGCATCGCGCGCAACGACTGATCTGCCTTTCTCCATCATCCCCGCTCCATCTCGCAACTTGGTATCCTCATCCTGCAATGTCAACCGACTCCACCAACGCCGCCAAGCCTCCCATCTATCTCCTCGACTCGATGGCCTTCATCTTCCGCGCCTATCACGCCATGCAGCGCCAGCGCCCCATGACCACGCGCACCGGCATCCCCACCGCCGCCACCTACGTCTTCGTCAACATGATCAACAAGCTGCGCAAGGACTTTGCACCGCAGCTTCTGGCCGCCGTCTACGACCTGCACGGCCCCGTCTTCCGCGACGAGCGCGCACGCGAGATGAAGCCTCTGCGCCGGTGGAACGCGAAGACGCAGCAGTTCGACGAGGTGGACTACGCCGGCTACAAGGCCAACCGCGCCGAGACGCCCCCCGACCTCATCCAGCAGCTCCCCTACATTCGCCGCGCGCTCGAAGCCTTCCGCATCCCCATCCTCAGCTACGAGGGCTTCGAGGCCGACGACGTCATCGGCACGCTCGCCGCGCGTCTCTCCGCGCTAGGCCATCGCGTCTTCGTCGTCAGCTCCGACAAGGACATGATGCAGCTCGTCACGCCCGAGGTCAGCATCCTCAACCCGACCAAGGACAATCTCGTCCTCGATCCCGCCGGCGTCGAGAGCGTCCTCGGCGTCCCACCCGAGCGTGTCATCGATGTGATGGCCCTGCGCGGCGACGCGGTGGACAACATCCCCGGCGCGCCCGGCATCGGCGACAAAGGCTCCGTCGAACTCATCCAGCAATTCGGCAGCGTTGAGGCCGCCCTCGACGCCGCAGTCTCCGCGCCCGACTCCATCAAACGCAAAACCTATCGCGAATCGTTACAGAATAATCGCGAGAATATTTTGCTCTCGAAGGAACTCGTCACCATCCACACCGGGGTCCCCATCGAGTTCTCCCTGGACGCGATGCGCACCCAGCCCGTCGACAACGCAGCATGCCGCGAGCTGTTCAGCGAGCTCGAATTCACCACCATGCTGCAGTCCCTCGCCCCCGCCGCCGACAACGCTGTCATCGATTTCAACCTAAGCCCCACACCAACCCAGTTCGCCGCGCTCCTCGCCGACGCCCGCAAGCCTGCCCCCGACAGCACCTCACCGCGCGGCTTTGCGATTGCGATCTTTGAAGACGCCCGCGCAACTTCGGAAGAACTTTCCGCCGATTCCGATTCAGAGTCCAGCGAAGCTGAGATAGAACCGCGCCCCGCCGAAACGATGTACATGTTCGCCGCGCCCGCGCCCGCCCCGTCTCCCACCCCCGCGCCCACGCCCGTCGACGCAGCAATCCGCCTCGGCCTCTCCATCGACGGCGCCTCCGCCATCGAGACCACCCTCGACGCACCCAATCTCCGCGCTGCCCTCGAAGACGCAACTCTCCCAAGCTCGTCCACGATCTCAAGTCCGTCCTGCGCGCGCTCGCCCCGCACAGCATCACCCTGCGCGGCGACATCACCGACGTCATGCTGCAGAGCTACCTCATCAATCCCACGCACGCCTCGCACACGCTCGCCGACATCGCCGCCCGCTCCACCAATCGCGCGCTTGTCCATCAGCCCACCAAGGCCAATCCCGCCGACCCAACCGCCTGCCCGAAGCCGCCGCAGCCATCGTCCGTCTCGCCCGCGTCTTCGCCGAGCAGATGGCCGAGGGCGACGCCGCCGCCGTGTCCTCGGACTCAACCCTGAGCCCCGTGCAAGCGCATCCGCTCCAGCACCTCTACCGCACCATGGACCTCCCGCTCGTCCCGTCCTTCTGCGTATGGAGCAGGTGGGCGTACGCATCGACACCGGCGTTCTCTCCGCCATGTCCACGCGCCTCGCCGTCGAGATGGACACCCTCGCCGAGAGCATCTTGCCTCCTCCGGCCATCGCTTCAATCTCAACTCGCCCAAGCAGCTCGGCGACGTGCTCTTCAACAAGATGATGCTGCCCAAGCCCACGAAGCACGGCAAGGGCAAGGTCATCTCCACCGCGCAGGATGTCCTCGAAGAGTTGGCCGAGCATCACCCCATCCCCGCGCTGGTCCTGGAGCATCGCCAGCTCGCCAAGCTCCGTTCTACATATCTCGACTCACTGCCCAACCTCGTCGACTCCGAAGGCCGCGTCCACACCACATTCAACCAGGTTGGCACGGCCACCGGCCGCCTCTCGTCCACCACCCCAACCTGCAAACATCCCCTTCCGTACGGCGCTCGGCCAAGAGATTCGCGCCGCCTTCATCCCTGCTCCCGGCAACCTGCTCCTCTCCGCCGACTACTCGCAGATCGAGCTGCGCCTCATGGCCCACGTCAGGACCCGCTCCTGCTCAACGCCTACCGCACCGGGCAGGACATCCACACCCTCACCGCGTCGGAAGTTTTTGGAATTCCTGTAGCCCAGCTCGACAAGGAGACGCGCGCCCGCGCCAAGGCCGTCAACTTCGGCATCGTCTACGGCATCTCGCCCTTCGGCCTGGCCGCGCAGCTCGGCATCGACCAGCGCGAGGCGAAGCGATATATCGAAACCTACTTTGAGCGCTACGCCGGAGTCCGCCAGTTCATCGACCGCACGCTCGAAACCGTCCGCCGCGACCAGCTTGTCCGCACCTGGTTCGGCCGCGTCCGCCCCATCCCAGACATCCAGTCGCGCAACCCCAATCAGCGAGGCTTCGCCGAGCGCACCGCCATCAACACGCCCCTGCAGGGCACCGCCGCTGACCTCATCAAGCTGGCCATGATCCGCATCGACGCCGAGATCTTAGCGCGCAAGCTCGCTCCCGCATGACCCTCCAGATTCACGACGAACTCCTCTTCGACGTCCTCCCCGCCGAGGCCGACGAACTGCAAACCCTCGTCAAGCAAGAGATGGAACACGTCGCCGAGTTCTCCGTCCCCATCCTCGCCGAAGTAGCCCTCGGCCCCAACTGGCGCGACATCAAATAGCCGCGCACGCAGATAGTTAGGCTAGTCACCGTACCCCTTTGACTATCGTTCCCTTGTTTGTCATTCCGCAGCGAAGCGGAGGAATTGTCTTGGCTGTTGTCTGTTTTTCCCGACATTCTGAGTGTCTTGCGAGCGTGAAGAGCTACGCGATTGGCCAGTGAGGAGAGCTATTATTGCGATTAATCAGGAGTACATATGAAACGAGTCCCTCAAGTGTTTCTCGAATCGTGGCGATTGTATCGGGAATTCTGCTGTTACAACATGCTCAGCGCCGCACAGTGGGAGCACTCATGGCACAAGAGCATTCTTGTGATATTGCCAGAGTTTGGCACTATCATTGCGGTGTTTGAGTTGCACCATTCCGCGAAGGCAAATGAATTACGCAACGAGAGGAATAGCGTTGGCGAGGGTCAATGGCCGTAGCCGTCAGCGTGGCGCGTGACCTTGCCGCGAAAGAGCCAGTGGATGATGACGAAGTACATCGTGGCCAGCAGGATTCCAGAATCCACCAGACCAAGCCGATGTACAGCGTCTGGGACCCGGCCAGAGCGAGGGGGATGGTGATGTCGCGGCCCGCCGTGCCTACCGTGGGAAGCAGCACGGGGAAGAGACCGACGACAGCGCCGACCATCATGGTGGCGAGGTAGGCCGATGAGCCGAGAAAGGCGGTCAATGCGGAGCGTCCACGCGCAGCGAGGAAGACGACCGCAAGGCTTGCCAGACCGCGCAGGGAATTACAAACAGGATGGGGTGGGCGATGTAGCTGTCCAGCGAGTGAGGACGCGCCAGGACAGTGAGCGGAAGTCCGGCCAGGGTGAGGACGAGCAGCACGGGGGTGGCATTTCGGGCGAAGTTGCGCGCGCGCTGCTCCAGGTTTCCCTCCGTCTTCAGGGCGAGATCGAGCGAGCCGTGAACGGAGAGCGCGACCAGGGCGAGGACGCCTCCGGGACGGTTACCAGTCGAGGATTCCGGGATGGGGGCCGGGCTTCCAGTTGGTCCAGAGCGGGAGGAAGAAACGCGTCTGGGCCGATGGGGACGCCGCGCACGACGTTGGCCAGGGCGGCACCGTAGAAGATGGCGAGCAGCGAGCTGGAGAAGGTGAAGAGCGCGTCGAAGAAGGTGCGCCAGAGCGGCTCGGCGGAGTGGCCGCGCAGTTCGATGCTGAGGGCGCGCAGGATAAGCAGCCAGAGGACGATCATCAGCGGCAGATAGAAGCCGCTGAAGGCCGAGGCGTAGAGCAGCGGGAAGGCGAAGAAGAGCGTGCCTCCGGCGGCGAGCAGCCAGACCTCGTTGCCGTCCCAGAAGGGGCCGATGGAACGCATGGCCTGCTGGCGTTCCTCTTCCGTGCGCGCGACGAAGAGATAGACGATGCCGACGCCGATGTCGAAGCCGTCGAGGACGACGTAGGCGACCAGCATGACGGCGACGATCCAGAACCAAAGAGTGCCCATCGAAACTCTCCTATGCAGTTTGTCGTTGCTGTTGCCGGGGGCGTCCTGCGACACAGCTTGCGGGCCGTCCTGAATGAAGTTGTAGACCAGCACAATCCATAGGACGGAGAGCACCGCGTACATGCCGAGGAAGCCAAGCAGCGTGAAAAGGCTGGAGCCCGCGCCGACGTGCGTCGAGTAGCCCTGCGAGGTGCGGATGAGGCCGTAGACCAGCCATGGCTGGCGGCCGATCTCGGCGGTCATCCAGCCGGCGGTGTTGGCGATATAGGGCAGAGGGAAGCTGAGCAGGATAGGCCACAGAATCCAGCGCGCGGTGAAGAGCCTGCCGCGCCAGAGCAGGAATGCGGCAATGCCCATCAGCAGCACAAAGTACGTTCCCAGGCCCGCCATGATGTGGTAGCTGTAGAACAACAGAGGCAGCGCGGAGGGCCACTGGTCGCGGGGAATCTGGTTGAGGCCCTCGACCTCGGCGGCGGTGGTTCCGTAGATGAGGAAGCTGAGGACCTTGTTGACGACGATGGGGTTGTCGATCTTCTGCGCTTCGATGTCTGGCTGGCCCATCAGGACCAGAGGCGCGCCCTTTTCGGAGTTGAAGAGGCCCTCCATGCCGGCGACGGCGGCGGGCTGGTGCCGCGCCATGTACCTGCCGTGGAGGTCTCCGGTGGGAAGACTGCAGGGCGCTGAAGAGGACTCCGGCGATGACGCCCAGTTTGAGGAAGGTGCGACCGAACTTTTCGTCGCGGTGTTGCAGGACGTAGAGCGCGCCGACCGAGGCCATCACAAAGGAGGCCGTCACTACGGAGCCGCACATGTTGTGCGCGTACTGCAGCCATGCCCAGGGGTTCAGCATGAATGCCCAGAAGCTGGTGACTTCGTAGACGCCGTTGGGCAGTGCACGATAGGCCACCGGGTGCTGCATCCACGCGTCGGTGACGATGATGAAGAAGCCGGAGATCCATGAGCCGAAGAAGACGAGGAAGGCGGACCACCAGTGCGCCCAGCGGGAGAGGCGCTTCTCGCGGAAGAGAAAGAGGCCAAGGAAAGCGGATTCGAGGAAGAAGCTGAAGATGCCTTCCATGGCGAGCGGCATACCGATGACTCCTCCGGTGCGGCGGGAGCTCTCCGACCAGTTGGTGCCGAACTGGAACTCCATGGGGATTCCGGTGACGACGCCGAGCAGGAAATTGACGGCGAAGATCCGGGCCCAGAAGCGGGCTCGACTCGTATTGGGGTATTCGTCTTCAGGGCCAGCGACTTCAGCACGACGATGAGCAGGGCCAGGCCCATGGTGAGCTGGGGGAAGAGGTAGTGATATGTGACGGTGAAGGCGAAGTGTATCCGGTGGAGACTTAATGCGTCCATGGTGCTCCTTGTGAGGGGGCGCGTGCGATATCATTGTGGGGCTTGGCTTCGTCCAGCGCAATTCTTAATTGCACGCTCCTGCTCTGGCGACTGTGGGTATCGAATATGTACACGAGGCGAACTGGGAATTTGCGGTTGCGGATACAATAAACCGAGGGCGCGCGGTTGCGTCCTGGAGCGCGGGACGGCTTGCAGCGGGCCATCTCCAAACGCGGGCGAGTAGCTCAACTGGATAGAGCACCAGCCTTCTAAGCTGGTGGTTGTGGGTTCGATTCCCGCCTCGCCCACCAGGTCACGCCACCATTTTGCGTAAACCATTTCGCACAGAATTACGACCGCTTCAGTCAAACTTAAGCCGTTACACGCTCTTTTGAATTGCGAACCGCCGGAGTGCGAACCTATCGCAAAGACGCCTGCCAGCGGCGGCGCGGGGCGAGTAGAATTGTAGGCATGAGTCTATACTTTGCCGCCGGATCGCCGACCACCGAATTCACCCCCGCCGAGATCAAAGCCGCCCTTGCCAGCGCATTCGACAAGCTGGGCGCGCGCAAGAAGTACTTGCCGTTCCGCCGGATTTCACGCGCCTGCACTCGATGGCCGGGAAACTGACCGAG
>CAWHDN010000020.1:0-23671 GCA_963828115.1 uncultured Acidobacteriaceae bacterium | reverse complement strand
GGAGCCACCGTTGAGGATGTTCATCATGGGAGTGGGGAGGATGCAGGCGTTGACGCCGCCGAGGTAGCGGTAGAGGGGCAGCTTGAGGGCGTTGGCCGAGGCGCGTGCGGCGGCCATGGAGACGGCGAGGATGGCGTTGGCACCGAGCTTGGACTTGTTCTCCGTGCCGTCGATGGCGATCATGGTGGAGTCGAGCAGGCGCTGGTTGGATGCGTCGAGGCCGGCGAGTTCCGGGGCGAGGATGGATTCGACGTTCTCAACGGCGTGGAGGACGCCCTTGCCCATGTAGTGTTCCTTGTCGCCGTCGCGCAGCTCGACGGCCTCATGCTCGCCGGTGGATGCACCGGAGGGGACGGCGGCGCGGCCCTTGGCCCCGCCAGAGAGGGTGACGTCGGCTTCGACGGTGGGGTTTCCGCGGGAATCGAGGATCTCGCGTGCTGTGATGGATACGATCTCGGTCATATTGCTCCTATGGGAAGAAAAGCTGTGTTGAGATGCATGGGTCAAACTTTGGGATGCGGAATCGATCCCGTTCGGTTGTGCGACGACGCGGTGTTGCAGGCGGTCGTTGAGTTTTGCGCGACGGTCTACGGCAATGGCCGGTCCGGCGGCGGAATGAATGGTTGCGATGAGTTCGTCGGCGGAGTGCTTCACCTTCTCGATTCTAGCAAAGTGGGATTGCCGGGAAGGAAGAGATGGAGGGATAACACAAAAGTGGTAGCGACGGACGGGTATTCGGCGCAACAATCCATTGATATTGCCTTAGGCCGGGCCTATATTCCGGGAAAGAGAACGGTAGCAAAGTTGTATGTTGCTAGAAATGGACAGATCCATCGCAGCATTCAGGGGGGGTATGGACCGGCTCATTCGTTAGCTCCAGTTTCTGGTATGGGGCTACAACCATTGATGATGCTGTACCTACAGACGGGACGAAGCTGTACCCGATGAAAACCCCGGGGCGAATCAAGAGATCCTCTTCTACAGGGATCCTATCGAAACGCCAACTCGTGGAGTTCTTATGCAAATGAAGCATTGCCTGTTCCTCTCCCTGTTTGTTGTTGCGTGCATGAGTTTTTCAATCTTCGCCCGTGCCGACTCGCTGGTGCTTGGACTGGACGAGACATCGCGCGTCACGCTGGGTGCCAATACAGTGTTGAGCCAGGATGTGCAGGCGAGCGCGAACACCACTCTTGATGGATTTGCGTTCTTCATGAGCGATCCGAGCGGCGCACCGGTGACGTATTCGATCAGCGATCTGACGACGGGCTCGACGCTGTTTTCAGAGATATTCGACGACACGACGCTGGATCCGACGCTGACCAGCGTTGCGATTCCGGTCTCGCAGAGGGCTTGGGTGGAATTGTATCTGCCGTCGCCGCTTACGCTCGATGCGGGGAGCGATGTTTACGCGTTTAGCATCAGCGGAGATGGCGTGCTGAATGTTGGTGAGAACCCAACGATATCCACGGAAGATGGGCTGGCCGCCTTCGGCAGCCCTGAGGCTGGACTGCGGGTGTGGGGCTTACCCGCCGTGGCACCCGAACCAACCCCGCTGATCCTGCTGGGCAGCGGGATGCTGGCGCTGTTTGGAGTGATGAGCGGCCGGATCAATCCGTAAGGGCAAGAGTGCAGCCGCAATAGAAAAAGATGGAAAGATGGGCAGCCGGCGGAGGGGCTGCCCGTTTCTTGTGTGCGCGAGTAATTTTTGTGCGCGCGAAAGTCCGCGGCAGGCGGAGTTGCGGGCGATTGCGCGATTGTTAGCTGTCTGGATTCCCTGCCAGCGATTTCGGCGCAGCGCGGAGGCGGGAGACTCTACCCTGAGCATGGAGAGGCGCGCGCAGGATGCGCTTCGACGCGTCCGGCAGATGGGTGCGCGGGCGCGAGAGCTGCCAGGGCGCGGAGACTGTTCGCGTCCCAATGAGGGGGAGATGCCATGAGAACCGTCGATCGAGTGGAGAGAATCATCCGGGTGAGAGGGATCAAGGGCGCGGGAGCCGTCTGCATGGCAGCTGCGTGGGTTCTGTTTGCGACGCCAGCGCCGGCGCAGGACGCAAGGGGAATGGCGCAGAACGGAGCCGATCTGACTCGGACGGCGACGAGCGGGACGGCGCAGGAGGAGCGGACGGGCGTCTCTCGGCCCGATCCGGCGGTGATTAAGGCGGACGCGTATAACGACTCCGACGATGCGGCCAGCAGCGCGCCTGCCGTGCAGACGGTACTGCCGGCGAAGCCCTCGGCGGCGATTGCCGCGGCTGCACCCGCAACAGCTCCTTCGACGGCTTTGAGCCACAGAGCGACGGCGGCGAAGGAACTGGTGCCTGCGACGGCTGGCAACGAAAGGGTTGCGGCAAGCGGCAAGGATGCGACGGGCTTCGATCCCGACGCCAACATTGTGACCGAGGAGACGGCGGGACGAGCCGACCGGCTTCTGCAGAGCGAGACGTTGGCGGAGGAGAATTCAGACACAGGCATTGTGACGAGGGTGCCTTCGCGGCCAGGCGAGGTCCCCGATGGGACGCTGGTGAAGGTGAAGCTGATGGAGGAGCTGTCCACGCTGACGACCAAGCCGGGAACGAGCTTCAGCGCCGAGGTGAGCGAGCCGGTGATGCGCGATGGGCAGGTGGTGGTTCCGGTGGGCGCGCTGCTGGAGGGGCGCGTGACGTTTGTGCGCGGAGGCAAGCGGGTGGGTGCGGCGGCGGCGATCCATCTGGAGGCGCGCACGGTGACGCTGCCCGACGGATCGCGGTACATGCTGAGCGCACGCGTGATCGACACCAATAGCTGGGGCGATACCAAGGTCGATAGCGAAGGGACGATCCTGCGCAAGGACCACCCGAAGGCGACCGACGCCATGACATCGCTCTCGACCGTGGGAGGAATGGCGGCGGGCGCGGCGATGGGCGGAGTGCCGGGCGCGGTGATCGGCGCGGGGCTGGGCGCGGGCGTGAGCGCGACGGTGTGGGCGCGGCAGGACCGGCAGGCCAACCTGCCCAAGGACCTAAGCGTGGTCTTCTGCCTGACCGAGCCGATGCGGGTGACGCCGATGAGCGCGCGGCTGACAAGGCCGGGCGTGGGGAGTGGCGGCACGGAGTAGACCGTCGGAAGTGGAAGCTGTTTCATTGAATGCATCGAAAGCCGCTCAGATGAATCGAGCGGCTTTCTTTTTGCGACTGCGACCATCAAGATGTGTTTCCGGCTCGGAGAGTGGAGGATTCGAGGCTTTGGGTGAGGTGATTTTGTAGAGGTTCCACACGATCAGAGCGCTGAGAGGCCAATCGGCAACGTCACTGCGTAGGCGATGTTAACGATCATCGAGTGCGTGATCGCAGGGGGCATTGTGGAGACGCGCCGACTGTACGCAAGGATTAACTTAAATTTCAAAAAGTAGCGACAAGCCAAAGCGAGTCGCAATGAGATAGAACGCAGCCCGGCGCATCTGCCATAGTGTGACCGCCCCGGCCATCGCAAGTCCGAAGATGACCCACGAAGCGCGGAGCCTGGCAGCGTCGTATGGTAGATGAACACCGAGTGAAAGAATTCATCGAGATAGATCAACGCAATCGGGAGGGGAACAAGGACGGACACGACAAGGTAGATGGAAATGATTGTCGCCAGCAGCGGACGTTCGGGATGCGCCTGTGTCACACATCAGCTCGGGGTTGTCTGCAAGAGAACACCTAGTCGTGGAGCTGGGCGAGGAGGCGCTTCCAGTTTGAGCGGTTGCGGCGGTAGGATTTTTTGAGGTCTTCGAGGATGCGCTCGAAGTCGTCGTGGCCGCTCAGTTTGCGCCATGCGGGGTTCTTGGAGAACCAGGGATAGTTCTCGTTGCCGAGATAGATAGCTCGGCGGAGCCAGTGGAGGGCCTCGGACTCGTCTCCATCCACCGCAAAATATGTCGCCAGGCGGTAGGCCATCTCTCCGTCGGCCTCGGCGGCGGCAAGGGTCTCTTCGAGGATGAAGCTGGCGGCCTTGGCGCGGTCGCCGAGCTGGACGTAGCACATGGCGATGGTGGGGAAGACGATGCGCAGGCTGCGCTCGTCGGCGACGACCTGCTCGAGGGTCTGGACGGCGCGCTCGAGATCGCCGAGGCGCATCTGCTGGTAGCCGAGGGAGATTCGCAGCAGCGGCTGGCGCGGCTCGAGCGTGAGGCCCTTTTCGATCTCCTCTCCGGCGAGCTCGAGCTGGTTCTGATACTGATAGACGCGCGCGCGGTGGTTGTAGATGATGGCCGCGTTCGAGGGGTTGAGGCGCAGCGAGGTGTTGAACTGGTCGAGCGCCTCTTCGTAGAGGCCGTCGATGCGCAGGGTCTGGCCGGCGACGAGGTGGACGTTCCAGTCGTTGGCGGCGGACTGGAGGAGGTGCTCGATGCCGTGGCGGGCGGACTCTTTTTCGCCGCGCGAGAGCAGCATGTAGACGCGGTATAGATTGGCCTCGACCGATCCGGGATCGAACTGGAGGGCGCTGGTCGAAGGCTCGGCGCGCTTCGAGGACGTGCATCTGTCCGCCCAGACCGTGGCGAGCGTACTGTAGGTGAGTGATGCCGAGGCCAGACCAGGCGGGAGCGTAGTCCTCATCCTGCTTGACGACGCTGGAGAACATCTCGCAGGCGCGGTTGAGGTCGTCGAGCGAGCCGGTGCGCGACATAAAGGACGAGAGCACGGCGCGCGCCTGCAGGTACTCCTCCGAGAGGCCCTGCGCGAGCGAGGGCGAGGTGTCGCGCGCGGCGTCGGCGGTTGCGGCGGGGTTCTCCAGATCGCCGAAGCCCTGTAGCGTGGAGAAGACCTCGTTGCATATTTCGGTCTGCACGCTGATGAGGTCGAAGGAGGCGACGTTGATGGAGCCTCCGGCGCGAACGGACTGGGTAGGGATGTCGAGCAGTTGCCAGTTGAGGTCGAAGCCGGTGCCGGAGCGCAGAAAGTTGCCGGCGAGGACGAAGCGGACCAGCAATTTTTTGCCGATGGCGAGCGGATCGAGCTGCTGGGCGGGGATGGCCATCAAGGAGCTGGAGGGACGGACGACCAGCGAGGTCATGCGGGCGAGGCGGGCGGCGATGGCGTCTGCCAGGGCGTAGCCGTAGAGTGGCGAGGGGGACTTCTCGGGATCGGCTGCTGCCGATGTGCCAAAGTTGATGAAGGGCAGCACGACGATGGAGTTGTGCTTGGCTGTGGCCGTGGCACCGGACTCGCGGAAGCGCTCGGCGAGCATGGAGAGGATGCCGGTGGCGCGCTTCTCGACCTCGGGCGTCTCCAGCTCCAGCTTGCCCTGCGCGGGGAGTTGCGAGATGGAGTCTCCGGGCATTCCAACCGAGTCAAGCTGGAGGGCCTTCATGATGGTGCGCAGGCCCTCGCGCACATCGGCGGAGGAGGAGAAGCGGGCCGAGGGCTGTTTTTCCAGGCAGCGCATAATCAGCGATTCCAGCTCGACGGGAAGATCGGGGACGATCTCGCGCAGCTTGGGCGGGTCGTTGAACTGAATGGCGCGGATGGTCTGGAAATCGGGCTCGTCGGGTTTGTGGAAGGGATGGCGTCCGGCGACCAGCTCGTAGAGGATGACGCCGAGGGCGAATACATCGGACTGCACGCTGGAGCGGCCGGTGACGAACTGCTCCGGCGCCATGTAGGCGATGGTGCCGCCACGAGCAGTGTAGGTGGCCCCGGCGGGCGGAAGAGTGCGTGGGCCAGAGCTGGCGGGATCGAAGTCGGTCTCGTCCACGTTGAGGCGGCGGGCAAGGCCGAAGTCGAGTATCTTGATGAGGCCGCCATCGGTGAGCATGACGTTGGCGGGCTTGAGGTCGCGGTGGAAGATGCCGAGCTGGTGCGCGGCGGAGAGGCCGTCGGCGATCTGGATTCCGGCGGAGAGCGCGAGCTGCAGGCTGGCCGGGCCCTCGGCGATGACCTTGTCGAGCGACTTGCCTGGGATGTACTGCATGACGATGTAGGCCTCGTCCTCTCCGCCGGACTCGGAGGGGGCCTCGCCGACGTCGTAGATGGCGGCGACGTTGGGGTGGTCGATGGCCGAGGCCAGGCGGGCCTCGCGCAGTTGCGTGGCGCGGACCTGCTCCAGCGACTGCGCGCCGCGCTTGAGCAGCTTGAGGACGACAGGACGCTGCAAGAGCGTGTCGGTGGCCAGGTAGACGACGCCCGACCCACCGGCGCCGATCTTGCGCAGAAACTCGTAGTGGCCGATTGTGCGGCGCTTCATGCTTTGATTATCGCAAGGTTGAGGCGGGACTGCGGGGCGATGTTATCAACAGAGCGCGGGGAATAGGATTGGAGCCATGCATACGGAGTACCGGCTGGGCGACATTCTGGCCAACGCGATCACGCATGGCGTTGGCGCGGCGTTCGCGCTGGCCGGGGCGGTGGTGTTGATCGTGCGGGCGGCGCGCGGGGACACGTGGCTGATTACGAGTTGCAGTATTTATGCAGCGACGCTGGTGATGGTGTATGTGTGCTCGACGCTCTACCACTCGCTGGTGCGGACGCGGGCGCGGCATGTCTTTCATGTGCTGGACCACTCGGCGATCTACCTGCTGATCGCGGGGACGTATACGCCGTTCATGCTGGTGTCGATGCGCGGGCGGACGGGATGGACGCTGCTGGGCGTGGTGTGGGGGCTGGCGGTGGCGGGCGTGGTCTTCAAGAGCCTGGCGCTGGGACGCTGGCCAGCCGCATCGGCGACGGTGTACATCATGATGGGCTGGTGCATCGTCTTCGGCGTGCGGCCGCTGCTGGCCGCGATCACGTTGCCGGGGATGATGTGGCTGGGCGCGGGCGGAGTGGCATATACGCTGGGGATCGTCTTCTTCGCCAACGACCGGCTGAGATACTTCCACGGGGTGTGGCACCTGTTCGTGCTGGCGGGAAGCGTGGCACACTACTTCGCGGTGCTGCTGTATGTGGTGCCGGGGCGGCGGTGAGGGCACGCGGTGCTGTCTATTGCTTGGCGCGGGGTGTGGTGGTGGAACGTGTGCGCTTGGCGGGGCCGAGCGTGTCCAGCAGGAACTCTCCGTCAGGAAATACGGCGCGCAGTTCGAGCTTGCCGCCAAGCGCCTCGACGTAGCCGCGCATGGTGCTGAGCAGAAGATCGGTGCGGCGCTCCATGCGCGAGACGGCGGTCTGCGGAATGTCGAGCCGCTCAGCGAGGGCGACTTGCGTCTGCTGCCGCGCCAGACGCAGCTTGCCGAAGCCCATGCGCTCCAGCTCGTCCGCCGCCTCTTGCTGAATCCGAACGCGCTCTTCTTCTGAGAACTTGTGCTTGATCTCTCTCCAGGGTGTAGCCATCGTTTGACTCCTTTCGGCTTGGTGCATCCCAAGCTATTCCTTTGCAATCTGCCGCAGATGACGTTCATACAGCGCGTCGGCCTTGGGAACCATCTTTTCGTACCAGCGGTCGTCGCCCGTCTTGTCTCCGCCGAGCAGCAACAGTGCTGCGCGGCGAGGGTCGAAGGCGTAGAGAACCCGGTACGGACGGCCCTCGTGCTGAATGCGCAGCTCACGCATGTGCGAGTAGCGCGATCCACTGATGCCGGAACTGATGGGGAACGGCAGATTCGGACCAGCCTGTTCGAGCATATCGACGACTCGAGCCACACTTTTCTGCTCGGGAGCGTCTAGATCGCGTTCGAACCACGCTCCAAATTCGTCGGTGAACTCGACCACGTAGGCCATAGAAGGACTATACCATAGAAGTTCTTTTTCTCGGAGATTAATCCAAGTCCGAAAAGGCTACTTGCGGGGGAGGTGGGTGGAGAGGACAGTGCGGAGTTCGTCAATTTGAGCGGCTAAATACAATATGTTTGTGGAGGACATAGTTGGTGGGGCTTGCCTGGAGGGTTAGCTCCATGAATAGATTAAATCTGCGGTGAAAGTACCCGTAGACTTCACCTTCGCTCATCCTTGTCTGACCAGGTAACAATTTGAAGTCGGCGGAGAAAACGATTCCGCTTTCACCGGCGCGCCCCCATGTGCCTTCAGTAGTACTGCTAGCTGTCCCGAATTGCAGCGTCTGTTTGTACCGGAAGTCTTGGGTCAATGACAGCGTGCAATGGATGGAATCCGTTTGATAGCTGTAAACGCCTGCGAGTGCCGAATCGCTATAGTCGAAAGCGCGCAGGAACCAGCCGACCGAAACGAAAACAAGCAACAACGGCAGCAATAGAAAAACAGCTTTCTTCAACATAGGTGACCTACAGTCTTAGGTCGATACTGAAGGACCGTCGTGAAGCAGTTGGCAAAGCTCCAGGGCTATTACCTCCACTAGTCGGTTGAGTCGGGTGTGACAGGCGCATCCGTCGCCTTCTTGCGCTTGCCGAAGAAGAACATGATGGCGCCGAAGGCGAACATGAGGCCGCCCCAGACGAGGTTGATGTTGATGCCCAGGGACTTCTGGTAGAGCGCGGCGTCGCCGTGGGTGCAGAGGCCGAAGACGCCCATGATGCCGCCGATGAGCAGAAAGACGAGGCCGAGGGGGATGCGGATGTCGAGACCCATGCGTGGCTCCAGTTGCTGGATAAAGGTTGCTGGTTGTTAGTTGCTGGTTGTTGGTTGAAGACTGCTGGTTGGTGGTCGATTTAACTAACAACTAACAACCAGCAACCAACAACTGTTCTTACGCGAAGATGATGTTGAGGACGACGGCGAGGGCGAGGACGGCGACGGCCCAGACGGTTGGCCTCTGGTACCAGGCCTTGTCGGCTTCGACGGGCTTGGGAGTGAGCGAGTAGACCAGGCCGACCAGCTCCGGCTCCGGACGCGGCGCGGACATGCGCGAGACGACGATGGTGACAACCCAGTTGATGGTGAAGGCGAAGATGGCGGTCCAGAAGTTCTGCGCCATGTCGCTGGGGTAGCGATGGAGGATGTGGATCCATCCGCCGTGGATGCCGGCCGTGTCGCCCATCGGCAGCGTCAGGCCGTGGTGGACGAGCGCTCCTGCGGTGCCCGCAACCAGGCCGGTGAAGGCTCCGTGGCCGGTGGTGCGCTTGGAGAACATTCCCAGCAGGAAGGTGGCAAAGAGCGGCGCATTGACCAGGGCGAAGACCAGTTGCAGCGCGTCCATGATGTTGTTGAAGCTGGTGACGGCGTAGGCCGCGCCAATGGACAGGATTATCCCCCCGATGGTGGACATTCGCCCCATCCAGAGGTAGTGTGCGTCGGAGCCTTTCTTGTTGATGTAGGCCTGGTAGATGTCATAGGTCCAGACGGTGTTGAATGCGGTGACGTTGCCGGCCATTCCCGACATGAAGCTGGCCAGCAGGGCGGTGAGGCCGAGGCCCAGGACGCCGGTGGGGAAGAAGGTGAGCAGCATGACGGGGATGGTCTTGTTGTAGTCGTAGACCAGGACTCCGTTGGAATCAACTACGTCCTTGCCGGTGATGGCATCGGTCTTGACCGGGATGATGCCGTGGGGGTGCGCCTCGTCGAGCGGCAGGGGCTTGCCCTGGGCGTTGACGTAGGAGGAGGCGACGGCGGGGTTTGCCCCGTTTGCCAACCCGCTGGTGTGAGTGGCGATGGAGACGGCGATGAGGCCGGGCAGGATGACCAGGAAGGGGAGGAACATCTTGGGCATGGCGGCGATGAGCGGGACCTTGCGGGCGGAGTCCTCTGAGTCGGCGGCCATGGCGCGCTGGATGACCAGGAAGTTGGTACACCAGTAGCCGAAGCTGGAGACGAAGCCGAGGCCCATGACCAGGCCAAACCACTCGACGCCGAGGGAGTTGGTGTTGGCGTGGGCCATGCCCTGCCAGGAGTGGGTCATGTTGGCGGGGAGGGTGTGCTTGATTCCCTGCCATCCTCCGACGTTGCGCAGGCCGATCCAGACCAGGGGAAGCAGGCCGGCGACGATGAGGAAGAACTGGAGTACTTCGTTATAAATCGCGCTCGTCAGCCCGCCGAGGAAGATGTATCCGAGCACGATCAGCGCAGAGAGAATGATGGAGACATGGAAGATGTAGGCGTCGGGCAGGATGTTGTGGAAGAGGCCCAGCTCCTGGATGAGCAGGGCCATGGCATACATGGAGATGCCGGAGGAGAAGATGGTCATGAAGGCAAAGGAGAAGGCGTTGACCGCGCGGGTCTTCTCGTCGAACCTCATGCGCAGGAACTCCGGCACAGAGCGGGCCTTGGAGCCGTAGTAGAAGGGCATCATGAAGATGCCGACGAAGCACATGGCTGGGATGGCGCCAATCCAATAGAAGTGGCTGGTGAGGATGCCGTACTTGGCGCCCGAGGCGCCCATTCCGATGACCTCCTGCGCGCCGAGGTTGGTGGAGATGAAGGCCAGCCCGCAGACCCAGGCGGGGATGGAACGCCCGGCGAGGAAGAAGTCGCTGGAGGTCTTCATGTAGCGCTTGAGGGCGAAACCGATGCCCAGCACAAAGGCGAAGTAGACCAGCATGATGAGCCAGTCGATATAGGTAAGGTTGGTTGGGGTCACTTTGGGCTATCCTTGGACGGCAAGTTCGCAGCGCGTGGTTTAGGAGGTTTAAACTTTCCCGGCAACTGTAAATGTTTGGGCCGGTTGAGTCCAGCGCAGAATATGGAACGGGGCCGAGGACAGGACGGATGGCCGGCAATTCAGCGGTCGAAATAACGACCGGGGGAAAACGCGAGCGGCTGTTCTGGCATCTATGGTTGTAGCGCGGAGGGCGAGTTGCGCGGGCCGGGCCGGGACCGGGCTGCTCGTACAACACACCGCGTAGACTTCAATGTAGGCGGGGCGGGTGCATCGGATGATGGAGGACGAACAGAAATTGACCCCGCAGGGCGCCATTCCGCAGAGTGCAGGCTCCGTGCTGTTGATCGACGACAACGCGATCCAAGCCACTACGCGCCAGGCCATTCTGCGGAGGGCCGGGTACTTTGTCATTGCAATGATGAATCCTGCGCGCGCGCTGGAGCAGTTTCAGCACGACGAGTTTCCTGTAGCGATCGACGCGGTCATCACGGACCACGTGATGCCCGGGATGAACGGCACGGAGTTTGTGCGCGAGCTGCGAAAGACGCATT
Source organism: uncultured Acidobacteriaceae bacterium (assembly GCA_963828115.1). GTDB lineage: Bacteria > Acidobacteriota > Terriglobia > Terriglobales > Acidobacteriaceae > Edaphobacter. The sequence continues at coordinate 12,662 of CAWHDN010000020.1, read as the reverse complement.
CCGAGCTGCCGGTGATGGTGATCAGCGGCCTGGAAGACGCGGAGGCCGAGTACGCGGGGATGGATGTGCGCTTTCTGTTGAAGCCTCTGCTGCCCGATCTGCTGCTGTCGAACCTGAGCGAACTGCTGATGCAGGAGCCTGAAGGCGTGGCGTAAAGCGTTACGATTCATCGCGCAATTCTGAAAACTGCCTCAACGTGACCTATGTCACCGTCTGGACTACTTTCCTGCTCCTATATCTGAGACAATGACTGGGCGATGAGCGTTCACCCCATGCCGGAGTTCGGAAGCTTCTGTCTGCTGCTGGGACTCGGGCTGACCATCTACACCTTTGTAGTGGGAGGGTTCGCACTTTGGGGCGGGTCCGTGGGTGGGCTGCGTGCGACCGGCATCCCCGAGTCGCGCTGGAACCGGCTGGGCGAGACGGCGCGGCGGGCTGGAATTGCCAGCTTCGTGGCGCTGTGCGCGGCGGCATTTGCGCTGGTGTGGGCAGCACTGAGCAACGATTTTTCGGTGGAGTACATACGCGCACACAGCAATATCGCGCTGAATCCGGCGTACAAGTTTGCCGCGCTGTGGAGCGGGCAGGAGGGATCGCTGCTGCTGTGGGCGTGGCTGCTGAGCGCCTACGGATTCGTTTTGCGCGTGCGGCACCGCGTGGATGTGCGGCTGACGGCGTTCGCGTCGGTGATTCTGGCGGCGATCCAGGTCTTCTTTCTGCTGTTGCTGACCATTGTTGCGACGCCATTCTCGATTGCACCGGGGCCGGTGGCGCTCGATGGGGCGGGGCTGAACCCGCTGCTGCAGTATCCCGAGATGGTGATCCATCCGCCGATGCTGTATCTGGGCTATGTGGGATTTGCGGTGCCATTTGCGTTCGCGCTGGGCGCTCTGATGATGCGCTATCCGGGCGAGAAGTGGATCCACATTACGCGGCGCTGGACCATGGTGACGTGGCTGTTTCTGACCTGCGGAATCTTTCTGGGCGCGCACTGGGCGTATTCCGTGCTGGGCTGGGGCGGCTACTGGGGATGGGACCCGGTGGAGAATGCCTCGCTGATGCCGTGGCTGACGGGCACGGCGTTTCTGCACTCGGTGATGATGCAGGAAAAACGCGGCATGATGAAGAACTGGAATGTGTGGCTGATCTTCAGCACTTTCCTGCTGACGATTCTGGGAACGCTGCTGACGCGCTCGGGGATCATCAGCTCGGTTCATGCGTTCGCGCAGTCGCCCATAGGGGCGTGGTTCTATACATTCATCAGCATCGTGTTCCTGGTCTGCGTGATCACTTTCTTCGCGAGGCGCGGCCATCTGAAGTCGGAGAACAAGCTGGAGTCGCTGGTGAGCCGCGAGTCGAGTTTTCTGTTCAACAACATGATCCTGCTGGCGGCGTGCGTGACGGTGCTGTGGGGGACGCTGTTTCCGCTGCTGTCGGAGGCTGTGACCGGCTCGAAGGTGACGATGGGCGCGCCGTACTACAACCGCGTGAACATTCCCATCGGGCTGTTTCTGCTGTTCCTGACCGGCATCGGCCCGCTGCTGGCGTGGCGCTCGACCACGCTGCGCTCGATCCGGCGCAATTTCGTGCTGCCGTCGATTGCGATGGCGGTGACGGCGGTGGTGCTGATGATCGCGGGGCTGCGTCCGTGGAACGATGGCGACGACATGCAGTCGACGTTCTTCTCGCTGATCGCGTTCACGCTGGCGGCGGGCGTGATTACGGCGATTGTGGAGGAGTTCACGCGCGGAGCCAGAGTGGTGTGCGCGCAGACGGGCAAGAATCTGCTGTCTTCGATGGTGCTGCTGACCCGGCGCAATACGCGGCGCTACGGCGGGTACATCATCCACTTCGGAATTGTGGTGATGTTCATCGGCATTGCGGGCGGGGCGTTCAACCGGGCCGTTGAGATGGAGATGAGCTACGGCGATGCGCTTCGACGATTGGGCCGTACCGGCTGGTATGCGTGGGCATCACGCAGGACAGCAAGCCGGAGTACGACACCAGACTACGCGCGGCTGGATGTCTATAGAATGGCAAGCACATGACGCAGCTCGCGCCGGAGAAGCGGATCGTACTTCGCGGGCACGGACCACGAGCAGGCATCGACGATTGTGGCGCTGCACTCGACCGCCGAGGCCGACCTCTACACCGTCTTCGAAGGCACCAATCCCGACTCTGGCCTGCCCATCATCAAGGTGTTTCTCAATCCGCTGATCGCGTGGATATGGATTGGCGTGGTGATTGTGGTGCTGGGGACGTTCATTGCGCTGGCGCCGAATCTGGTTCGCGCGCCTGCACGTCTAGGTCAGGAAGATCCGGTTGCGGGGCTGGGCGCGGCGAGTGACGTGGTGAAGGTGCCTCATGCCTAAGCGCACACAATCCGGCAGCGATCTATTTCGAGACGCGAGGCACGCGGGTGGCCCGGTGTTCTGGGCGCGGTGGGTGCAGCTTGCGCTACTGTGCGTCGTGACTGTTGCGATGCTGGGCGCGAATGAATCGCGCTTCGACCGGCTGGGCCACGAGCTGATGTGCAGTTGCGGATGCCACCAGGTGCTGCTGGAGTGCAACCACGTGGGCTGCGTGGACTCGGCGCGGATGATCGTCGAGCTGAAGGCGCAGATCGCGACCGGCGAGAGCGACACCGCGGTGCTGAACTGGTTTGTGGCGAAGTACGGGGCGACGATTCTGGCCGCGCCGATCCGCGGGGGCTTCGACAACGCTGCGTGGATTGTTCCTGCCGTGATTTTTTTCCTGGCCACGCTGGGCACGTTTGGGATTGTGTGGGCGTGGAAGCGACGGGCGCTGCGGATGGCGGGCGCGGCAGGATTCGATAGCGGCGACGCAGTCGGCAACCTTCCCGCTTCCGGCGAATCCAATCCACAGGACGCGGAGTTGCGCGAGCGCATACGCAGAGAGACGGAGTACTGATGGACCTGATCGCCGCCATTGCCGCACTCACACTGGGCTGCTTCGCGTACATCTTCTGGCCGGAGCGCAATCCGTTTGTGCAGGCGGACAAGACGCGCGTCGATTATCTGCGCGAGCGCAAGGATGCGATCTACGAGAACCTGCGCGACCTGAACTTCGAGTACCAGGCAGGCAAGTATCCAGAGGCCGATTACAACGAGCAGCGACGCGCGCTGGAAGACGAGGCCGCGCAGGCGATCGCCGAGATGGAGGCGCTGATGGCGCGCGGCATGAAGAGCACCCGCGCCAGGGCGTAGGTTCCAGTGACAACTCCTTTTATGCGCAACACGAGAACCGTACTCTACCGAACGCATCCCCAATCTGACGATTGAGAACTGGACCCACTGACCTTGACGAATTCAATGAGAACACTCCGCACCTCGACCAGAACGCTGCGCGCTTTTTCGTCTGCTGTTTTCCTGCTGCCCGGCATCATGATGCTGTGCACGGCGACTGCGTTGGCCGCGCCGCTGACCGGCGTGGTCACGGACCGCACGACGGGCAAGCCGTCGGCAGGCGATACGATTGCGGTCATCAACACGGCGCAGAGCATGAATGAGGTTGCCAAGACGACCAGCGACGCGCAGGGGCGCTTCCATGTGAACGCGCCGGAGGGTGGGCAGACGCTGCTGCACGTGACGCATCGCGGGGCGGAGTACTTCAAGAGCGTTACGCCGGGCGCGAGCAACGTGGAGATCGACGTGTACGACTCGGCGGTGAAGATCGAGGGCATCAGCGGCGAGGCCCTGGTGCTGAGCGTGGAGACGGACGCGAGCGGCAAGACGCTGCAGGCGGACGAGAACTTCGGGGTCATGAACGCCAGCGCGCCGCCACGAACCGAGGTTGGAGGCAATACCTTCGATTTCTACCTGCCGAAGGGCGCAACCATCGTTCAGACCCAGGCCAATTCGCCCGGCGGCATGCCAACCAATGCCGAGGTGAAGACGCTGGACGCCCCCAGCGGACACTATGCGTTCACCTTTCCGGTGCGCCCCGGCGAGACGCGCTTTCAGGTGGTCTACACCATGCCGTACAACGGCAAACAGGCGTTCTCGCTGAAGCTCTCCATGCCCACCGGCGACGTTGCGGTGATGCTGCCGAAGACGATGCAGTTCCAGGGGGCGGCAGAGTTTCCGGCTATCAATCTGGAAGCCAACGCGCAGAGCTACGACGCGCATCAGCATGCCTTCGCGCAGCCGGTTGAGTTCAGCGTCAGCGGCACGGGGCAGTTGCCGCAGACGCAGGAGGACGCGCAGGGCGCGGCACAGGGTTCGTCACAAGGCATGGGCGGGCAATCGGCGGCGGCGGACAGACGGCGCGGCCAGGCGGCGGGTCTGGGCGCGCCGGACGATCCGAACGGCACAAACGATCCGTGGGCGAGGTACAAGTGGTGGATTCTCGGCCTGCTCGGAGTGGCCCTGGTGGTGGGCGCGGGGGCGATGCTGAAGGGCGGTGCGGCCGGTGCAGTTGCAGGCGCGGATTCGTCGCTTCCCACTGCGGAAGGCTTCACGCCGCTAACGGCTTCCGCCGCGACGGGTGCTGCCGCGGTTGCGGCTGCGGGACCGGGTGTTCTGTTGCGCGCGCTGAAGGACGAGCTGTTTGTGCTGGAGACGGACCGGCTGGCGGGCCGGTTGAGCGAGGCCGAGTACGCAGAGCACAAGGCGGCGTTCGACGTGGTGCTGCGGCGCGCGCTGGCACGCAGCGAAGCCGCGCCTTCCGCGTCTAACGAGTAACAGGGCGAGCGCGGCTGCATGAGGCAGACGGGCGCGGCCAGAGGAGATTATGAATACCTTTAAATCGACGCTGATGCTGGTCCTGCTGATGGTGGTTCTGGTTCTGATCGGAGAGCGCATCGGCGGAGAGAATGGAATGCTGATCGCGTTCGCGATCTCGGTTGCGATGAACTTTACAGCGTATTTTTTCAGCGACAAGATCGCGCTGAAGATGTATCGCGCGCAGCCGGTGACGCGGGAGCAGTTGCCGCGCGCCTACGAGGTGGTGGAGCGGCTGGCGGCGAAGGATGGCCTGCCGATGCCGAAGATCTATGTGATTCCGAGCGAATCGCCCAACGCTTTTGCGACGGGCCGGAACCCGCAGCACGCGTCGGTTGCGGTAACGCATGGAATCCTGGGGCTGCTGACGGACGAGGAGCTGGAGGGCGTGCTGGCGCACGAGCTGGGCCATGTGAAGAACCGCGACATCCTGACCAGCTCGATTGCCGCGACGCTTGCGGGAGCGATCACGATGATCGCGCGCATGGGCTACTGGGCTTCACTGTTCGGCTATGGCGGAGGCGGCGGACGCCGGGAGCGCGGAGGCGGAGGGCTGGGCGCGCTGTTGATGCTGATTGTGGCACCGATAGCGGCGAGCCTGATCCAGCTTGCCATCTCTCGCTCACGCGAGTACGAAGCGGATGCGACGGGCGCGCATACGACGGGCAATCCGTATGCGCTGGCCAGTGCGTTGCAGAAGCTGGAGAACTACTCGAAGCGCATTCCACTCGCAGGCGTCGGCCTCCACCGCGCACATGTTCATCATCGCGCCGCTGATCGGCGGAGGCGTGGGGAGACTGTTCTCGACCCATCCGCCGACCAGGGAACGGATACGGCGGCTGATTGGGCGGGATTTGGTCTAGAGTGGACTCATGAATACTTTATGCGCGTGCTGCGGAGCTTTCGATGGTGGTGTGGGTTGGCGGGCTCATCTTCTTCGCGTTTGTGGAAGCGCCCACAGCCGTTCGCGTGATGGGCACGAACTCCCAATTTGCCCAACTCATTGATGGCAGCATCACCGCGCTGAATAGGCTGGGCCACGCAGCGGGCCTCATTTTTCTAATCGCGAGCTTACTGCTCTGGCTCCGCTCCCCGGCTAGAGCGCGCGGGCTGATCCTCGCTCAGGTCCTGCTCGTGATGTTGATGATCGCCGCAACGATCCACGTGCAGCACGTAATTCGAGCCATGGAACGCGACCGCGCCAGCGTCGGCGGCGACATCACCGCCGTCCCCGCCAGCAACCCGGCGCGCATCGACTTCGACCGACTGCACGCCCTCTCCGAGAAGTTAGAAGGATCGGCGATGTTCCTCGGACTTGGCGTGATTTTGCTGATGGCCGTGGAGCCGTCATGCGAGCGCCCTCCCAGCAGTTAGAATCGTAAAGAGATGAAAACTGGAATAATCGGCCTGCCACAGGTGGGCAAGACTTCGCTGTTCAAGATCCTGACCAAGGCGAAGACGGAGAGCTTCGGCCACTCGCGTGAGGCGCACATCGGGATTGCCAAGGTTCCCGACGCTCGGCTGGACAAGCTGGCCGCACAGGCCAATACGCGCAAGACGGTGTACGCGACGGTGGAGTACGCGGACCTGGCGGCGATCGGCGAGGACGCGCTGAAGGAAACTTCTTTTTTGACCAGCCTGCGCAATGTGGACGCGATCATCCATGTGCTGCGCGCGTTCGAGGACGACACGATTCCGCATGTGGGGCCGATCGATCCTGTGCGCGACATCGGCAACGTGGAGATCGAGCTGATTGTCAGCGACCTGAGCCAGATCGAGAAGCGGCTGGAGCGCGTGGCCAAGGACATGAAGAAGCAGAAGACCGCGGAGCTGGAGCGCGAACACGCGCTGCTGGTGCGCTGCAAGGCGCAGACCGAGGCGGAAAAACCGCTGCGCGAGATGGAGTTGACGCCGGAGGAGAAGAAGCTGGTGCGCGGGTTTGTGTTCCTCTCGCAGAAGCCGATCCTGTACGTGCTTAATATCTCCGAGAGCACGACGCTGGGCGCGGACGTGGAAGCGGCGGTGGCGAAGTATGGGCTGACGGAGGCGGCTTCGCGGCCGAACTCCGGGGCGACGGCGATCTGCGGCAAGGTCGAGGCCGAGCTGGCCGAGATGGAGGACGAGGAGGCGGCGGAGTTTCTGGAGGGCTACGGCCTGACGGAGAGCGGGCTGGTGCGGCTGATCCGCAAGAGCTACGAGCTGCTTGGGCTGGCGAGCTTCTTCACGGTGGGCGAGCCGGAGACGCGCGCATGGACGATCCCCGCGAACTGCCGCGCGCAGGAGGCGGCGGGAGCGATCCACTCCGATCTGGAGAAGTACTTCATCCGCGCCGAGACCATCCATTGGGACACGCTGCTGGCTGCGGGCTCCGAGGCGGCGGCGCGGGCGGCAGGGAACGCTGCGGCTGGAGGGCAAAGACTATCCCGTGAAGGATGGCGATGTGCTGAACATTCGCCATAGCGGGTGACGCGGCGATGATCCTTTCTGCGATGCCGACGACACGCTTCTGGCTCGCCCTTGCACTCGGCCTCTTTGCCGGGCTGGCGGACTATCTGGGCGGGTTTCTGTTGGTGCTGCGTTCTCCCTCGGCGCGCGCGCTGCGGTACTTTGTGGCGCTGGGCGCGGGGTTCATGCTCTCCGCCGCGCTGCTGGAGATGCTGCCCGAGGCCTTCAAGGTGAATGCGCTGTGGGCCGCGCCGCTGGTACTCGCCGGGTACTGCGTGGTGCATCTGCTGGAGCATACGCTGGTGCCGCACTTCCACTTCGGCGAGGAGACGCACGCGCACGAGTTCCTCTCGACGAAGAGCAGTTACTCGGTGGCGCTGGGGCTGGCCACGCATACGTTCTTCGACGGCGTGGCGATTGGGTCTGGGTTTGTGGTGTCGACGTGGCTTGGCTGGGTGTTGTTCATCGCGATCTTCCTGCACAAGGTTCCCGAGGGATTTACCGTGGCCAGCGTGATGCTGGCCGGGGGACAAGGGCGGAGGGCGGCGCTGAACTCGGCGTTGTTCCTGGGCGCGACGACGGTGCTGGGGGTGCTGGCCATCAACCTGGAGCCGGGCTGGGTGAAGGCCGGGCTGCCGCTGTCGGCGGGGGTGACAATCTATGTGGCGGCGACCGACCTGGTCCCGGAGGTGAACCGGGAGCCGGGCGTGCGGATGGCCCTGGTCTTCTTCGGCGGCGTGGCGATGTTCTTTCTGCTGCGAATGCTGGGGCCGGGATAGGGCCAGCGTCACTGAATAACTTGAAGGGTGACGATGGCCGTGTGCTGTAGCGCGGCACCGGCGGGGCCGGTTGCGGTTCCGGTGACGGTGAGGGTGTAGGTGGTGGAGTTGGCGGACTCGGCGTCCGGGCTGATGCGATTGCCGCAGCCGGTGGCCAGCGTTGCCAGCAGGATGCAGGATGCGGCGGCGAAGAACACGCTGAGTGCCTTGCGGCGGCGCGCTAATCCGATCATCGGCAGCAGCAGAAGGGCCAAGGACGCCTGCATCCCAGAGATTGCAGGTGGTGTGATAAACGGGCTCGAGGGATGTTCGAGCGCGGCGAGCGGAGTCTGAATGGTCACGGTGAAGCTGGTGACCGCGCCGCCGGGCGGGATGTAGGACGGGTTAATCGACGAGGTTGAGCCGGTTGGGACTCCCTGAACGGCGAGCGCGATCGGGCTGGACATTGCCGCGCCCAGCATTGCGACAGAGAAGCTATAAGTGGCCGAGCTGCCCGAGGGAATGGATTGCGCGGTCGTGCCGGTGGCCGTGAGGGTGAAGTCGGATGCGGGGCCAACAGCGACGTTGGCTGTCGCCGAGCTGCTGGGCAGGAAGTTCGCGTCGCCGGAGTAGGTCGCGGTCAGGTTGTGCGCGCCGAGCGCGAGTGAGCTGGTGGTGAACGAGGCCGCACCGGCTGAGAGCGGAACGACAGAGAGCGAGGTACTGCCGTCGGCGAATGCGATGGAGCCGGTGGGCACGCCGCTAGTGGTGCTGGAGGCCTGCACGGTAAGGGTGACGGGAAGGCCCAGGCCGGGCGAGCTGGTGGATGCGGAGAGCGAGGTCTGCGTGGGTGCCTGCGCGATGCTAAGGTTTGTAGCGGGCGTGACGGCGACTGCGTAGTCACCCGCCGAGATTCCGGTGAGCGTGGCGGCGATGGGATACGAGCCGACGGGAGATAAGGCAACGGCGCTGCTGGTGAAGACGGCTGCGACTTTTCCGGTGTCCTGCGGGAGAACGCCGCTGAGCGAGCCGCTGAGCGCGGGGATGGGTTGGCCGTAGAGGATGAACGCGGGGTTGGGCGCGGCGGCGATGGCGAGCGGCGACACGCTGATCGCCAGCGCGGAGGACTGCGCGGAGGAGTGGCCCGCGTCGCCCGGGTAGGTGGCAACGATGCTGTGCGCGCCAGCGGCCAGCGTGGATGTGCTGATGGTTGCCGCGTCTGAATTGAGGCTGGCAATGCCCAGCGCGGTCTGCGTTCCGTTGCACGAATCCAGGAATGTAACGCTGCCGGTGGCAGTTGAGGATGTGGCCAGCGTTGCGGTGATTGAGCCGCTTCCGTAGGCAACCACCGACGAACCGCTGAGCGCGAGAACGCCCTGCGTGGTAGTTCCAAGTCCGGCGAGGGTGTGGATATCCGGGCCCGGCGCAGGCAGCGCGTCGAGCTGGCGGATGCGCTGGTTGTCGCTGTCGGCGAGCGTGAGCAGGCCGGCGGGCGAGATGGCAACCGAGCGCGGCGAGTCGAGGTTCGCCGCGACCGCGGGCGCACCGTCACCGGCAAAGTTCTCCGTTCCCTGCCCTGCGACGGTGGTGATTGTGCCGGTGGGCGAGATGCGCCGGATGCGATGGTTGGCGCTGTCGGCAAAGTAGAGATTGCCCGCGGAGTCCATCGTGAGGCCGCGCGGCAGGGCGAGGCCGGCGGCGGTTGCGGGGCCGTTGTCGCCGCCAAAGGACTGCACGTTGCCGGCAACAACTCCCGCGCCGGCGACGGTGGAGATGTGGCCGGTGGACGCTGCAACCTCGCGCACACGACCGTTGTGCGTGTCGGCGATATAGAGGTTGCCGGAGGAGTCAAGCGCGAGGCCGTTTGGCGAGTCGATGGAGGCCACCGTCGCCAGACCGCCGTCACCCGCAAAGGCCTCGACGCCGTTGCCCGCGACGGTCGTAATCGCGCCATTGGTGGCTGCGATTCTACGCACGCGGTGGTTGTTGGAGTCTGCCAAGTACAGGTTGCCGGAGGAGTCGAACGCGAGCGCGGTGGGCAGGTCGAGCGTGGCCGCTATGGCCGGGCCGCCATCGCCGGAGAAGCCGGGCGCGCCCGTGCCCGCAATCGTCGCAATGGTGCCGGTGGCGGAAGAGACCTCGCGGATGCGGTGGTTGTGGCTGTCGGCGATAAAGAGGTCGCCGGAGGAATCGAGCGCGAGACCGGCGGGGGAATCGAGCTGAGCCGCGGTGGCGGGACCGCTGTCGCCGGAGAAGCCCTGCACGCCGTTGCCCGCGACCGTGGTGATGACGCCGGCGGACGTGACCTTGCGCACGACGTGGTTGCCCGTCTCGACAAAGTAGAGGTTGCCAGCCGCGTCGAAGACGGTTGCGGAAGGAATCATCAGCGGAAGAGTGGTGGCCTGGGTCTGCGCGCGCGCAATCGTTGCCAAATTTGTCGCAAAAAAAATCAACCAGACAAGGGACGCGCAGCGGCGCACAATCCTGCCGTACGTCTCACAAGAGAGACTTGCGGATCTGCGCACTGGGTCGGAATTGCTCTGCTTCCCCATTCGCTTCTTCGTCTGGATTCTTCCGCGTTTCGCGCGCGGAATGCACCACGTTATTCCACGTTATTCTTACAACTCCAACCGCGCGGTCCTTCCGCGTTTGGCGCGATTCCGCTGCGCCTCTGAGGGTAGCACGAGGCGTTGCTCCGGCACAGCTATGGTGTGCGTCCTTTGCGAGCGGCCTTCGCGCGATGATAGGCTGCTCAGGGAACTGCGTCGGGCCTGCCGGGCAATTCGAATCCGGGAGAGCAGCCGCCGCAACCAACCGAAACCCACGGAGGAATGATGCCAAGGTACTGTCTTACGTTCGACCTGCAGGACGACCCCAAAAAGATCGCAGAGTACAAGCGCCGCCACGAGAAGATATGGCCGGAGGTGCGCGACAGCCTCTTCGACGCCGGCATCCTGGCCATGGAGATATACCTCACCGGCACGCGGATGTTCATGATTATGGACGTCAACGACAGCTTCTCCATTGAGAAGAAGGCGGCCATGGACCGCGCCAACCCCAAGGTGCAGGAGTGGGAGGCGTCGATGGCGGAGTTCCAGGATGTGCCGGAGGGTGCAGACCCGGTGCGCCGCTGGACGCTTATGGATAAAGTCTTCGACCTCGCAAAGCAGTAAGGGCCGAGTGACGCACGATAAAGAGGACCGATGATTCTGACCCCGCTCGACTGGCTGGTGATTGCCGCGTACTTCGCGCTGAACCTGGCCATCGGCTTCTTCTATATGCGGCGCGCGTCGGGCAACATCGGGGAGTTCTTCCTCTCCGGGCGCAACGTGAGTTGGTGGCTGGCCGGCACGTCGATGGTGGCCACCACCTTCGGCGCGGACACGCCGCTGGTGGTCACCGGCCTCATCTACGCGCAGGGGATCGCGGGCAACTGGCTGTGGTGGTCGTTCCTGCTTTCGGGGATGCTCACCGTCTTCTTCTTCGCGCCGCTGTGGCGACGGGCAAAGGTGCTCACCGACATGGAGTTCGCCGAGTTGCGCTACTCCGGGCGGCCCGCAACGTTCCTGCGCGGCTTCCGCGCCGTCTACCTCGCCTTCCCCGTCAACACCATCATCATGGGATGGGTGAACCTCGCCATGGCGAAGATTCTGGCGCTCACGCTCGGCCTCGACACCACCAAGAAGCAGCTCACCGGAGTCTTCTGCTGCCTGGCGCTCACGCTGGCGTATAACGCTGTCTCCGGCATGTGGGCCGTGCTGTGGACCGACTTCCTGCAATTCATCCTGAAGATGAGCATGGTGATCCTGCTGGCGTACTTCGCCGTGCATGCCGTCGGCGGAATGGGGCCACTGGCAGCGCACGTTCGCGCCTTCGACGCCACGCATGCCGTCAACGGACATGCGCGCGACACGCTGGCGTTTATCCCATCGTCCGCATCGCCGTTCTTCCTCAGCTTCCTTGTGCTGCTGAGCCTGAACTGGTGGGCGAGTTGGTATCCGGGGGCAGAGCCGGGCGGCGGCGGATACATTGCACAGCGGATATTTTCCGCGAAGAATGAGAAGCACTCCCTGGGCGCGACGCTGTGGTTCAACATCGCGCACTACGCGCTGCGGCCGTGGCCGTGGATTCTGACCGCTCTCGTCGCGCTCGTCCTGCTCCCCAATCCGACCGCCGCGCAGGGAGGGATGGAGGGCGCGTACGTCTGGGTGATGGTGCATTACCTGCCGCCCAGCCTGCGCGGGCTGATGCTGGCGGGGTTCGCCGCGGCGTACATGTCCACCATCGGGACGCACCTGAACCTGGGCGCGTCGTACATGATCAACGACATCTACAAGCGGTTCTTCGTGGCGGGGCGCAGCGAGAGGCATTATGTAGCCGCGTCGCGCATGGCGACGATTCTGGTGGCGTTGCTGAGCGCGAGCGCGACTGGGTACATGCTGACGCATGGCGCGTCGATTGCGACGGCGTGGAAGTTCCTGCTGGCGCTGGGCGCGGGCGCGGGACTGGTCTTCATCCTGCGCTGGTACTGGTGGCGGATCAACGCGTGGAGCGAGATTGCAGCGATGACCGCGGCGGCGACCATCTCGCTGACGTTGGAGAGCGCGTGGGGAATGCCCGCCGTGCGCGCGCTGCACCGCATCGACCCCGCGCTGGCGCTGGCGCCGCTGAACCAGGACGACCCGCACGCCTTCGCATGGCTGATGCTGATGACGAC
>CAWHDN010000019.1:0-36621 GCA_963828115.1 uncultured Acidobacteriaceae bacterium | reverse complement strand
ACGTTGACTTCGAGCGTGACCGCCTTGACGACCGACGGCTTGTCGCTGCGCTGGTCGGCGAGTTGATCGATGGCGAGCACCGGGACGTTCGACACCACGACATCGGCCACCGCGAGATTCTTTTCGCCCTGCCGCGTCAAGGAGCGCGTCGACATGATCGCCCGGCAACACGAATCCGGCGACGCCTTCGACATCGTTGACGCGCACGGTGACGGCCTTCATGCCGTCGCTGAGCATCGCCGACAGCGTGGCGCGCTGGCCGGGTCCGGTAACCTTGGTGGCGAGGATCGCCTCGTTCACTTCGACCGGCAGCGGCACGATGCGCTTGCCCGAGGTGAGATCGGCAATCTTGCCGAAAGCGCCGGCCGGCAACGCGTCTTGCGGCCAAGGCATTTCGCGCAGCGCAGAGGCGTTAGCTCGTCGCCGAACCGCAACGGGCGGGCGGCGACCACGATGGTGCGTTCCGGCACCGGCGCTTTTCGCTGCGCTTCGATGCTCTTCAAGCGCGCATCCGCCTGGTTGTTGAGCCAGGTCTGCGCCAGGAAGACAGCGAGCAGTCCGAACAGGACCGCAAAGCCGATCATGACCATGGTGCTCGTGCGCAACTTCAGTCCCCTGCTCGGTCTCTTGCCGACGCCTAAATTGGTCGAACGATGTATGCCGCGATGGAATTCAATTCGTTCGCGGCGATTATTGATCCGGAGCGGGTGTTGAATTGGTGAAGTTACGTACGCTTCTCGGCCTATGCTGAACATTGCTTGAAGCGGTATTTTTTACGACGTGTGTATCGCTTAATTTCAATCCAACAGATAAGCTTTACGAAGTTTGAGCGCGTGTCGCGCAGCGGCGGCGCGCATGCGACTAAGCCCGATGGCGCTTGATGATTTGCGCGTCCGCGCGACGCCGCCGACACGGTGAATGAACCGTGCCGCATTTGCAAAAACCCGGTAGTACACTATTAAGGACGCGCCGCGCCTCGGGCGCGGCATTTGGTTACTTCCATCGCAATGCCTGTGGCAGGCTGTCCTTCTGCTCCCACGGGCCGCACCATTTTCGACTTCCAGGAGAATCCAGACCATGCCGGCGTCTTTGATCGACTCCGCCGTTTTCCGCGACATTTTCTCGACCGAGGCGATGCGGCGGATTTTTTCCGACGAAAACCCTCCAGAAATATCTCGACTTCGAAGCAGGACTGGCGCGGGCGCAAGCGCTGATCGGCATTATTCCGAAGGAAGCCGGCGAGGAAATCTGCCGGCACTGCAATGTCGCCGAGATCGATTTCGCCAAGCTCAAAACGCAGACCGAGCGCATCGGCTATCCGGTGCTGCCGGTGGTGCAGCAGCTCGTGGCGCTCTGCCGCGACGGGCTCGGCGAATGGTGCCATTGGGGCGCGACGACGCAAGACATCACCGACAGCGCGACTGTCATGCAGATCCGCGAGGCGCTGATCGTCTCGAAGCGCATCTCGATGCCATCACGGACGCGCTGGCGGCTCTCGCAAAGAAATATCGCGACACGCCGATGGCCGGACGCAGCAATCTGCAGCAGGCGGTGCCGATCACCTTCGGCTACAAGATGGCGACGGTGCTGGCCGGTTTCGAACGCCACAAAGAGCGACTGCGGGAGGTCCGCAAGCGTGTGCTGGTCGGCGAATTCGGCGGCGCCGCCGGCACGCTGTCATCGCTCGGCGGCCGCGGCTTGGAAACCCAGGCCGAGCTGATGAAAGAGCTAAAACTCGGCCAGCCGGCGATCGCCTGGCATACCGTGCGCGACACCATCGCCGAGGCCGGCTGCTTTCTCGGTCTCGTCACCGGCAGTTGCGGCAAGATTGCCTTCGACGTAAAACTTCTGATGCAGACCGAGGTGGAGGAGCTTTACGAGCCGTTCCACGAAGGCCGCGGCTCGTCCTCGACCATGCCGCAGAAGCGCAACCCGATCTCGTCGGTCTATATCACTGCGCTCACCTCGGTAGTGCGCCAGCAGGTCGGCGCGCTGCTCGACGCCATGGTGGAGGATCACGAACGCGCCACCGGGCCTTGGGAAATCGAGTGGATCGTGCTGCCGGAAATTTTTTGCTACACGGCGGCCGCGCTGGCGCAGACCGAATTCGTGCTGACCGGATTGCAGGTCGACGAGAAAAAGATGCGCTCAAAATCTCGACCTGACCAAGGGCCTGATCGTGTCGGAGGCGGTGATGATGGGGCTCGGCCCCTATCTGGGCCGCCAATATGCCCACGACCTCGTCTACGACATCTGCCGCAAAGTGGTCCTCAACCGGCCGGCCGCTGCTCGATCTGTTGGCGGAGAACGCGGAAATCACCAAGCACCTCGACCGCGCGGCCTTGGCGAAGCTCTGCGACCCGGCGAATTATTTGGGCGAGGCCGGCGCGATGGTGGATCGGGTGCTGGCGATGCGGGGGTAACTCTCCGAGCGCGGCTCCCCTCCCCCTTGTGGGGAGGGGTGGGGGTCGCGAGGTTCGAGTCTCCAGCGTCGATGCCCTTCACGTCACCTCCCGATCCCCCACCTGCCCTCCCCCACAAAGGGGGAGGAAAGATCACTCCGCCGCCGCCGCCTTGGCCGCGGCCTGCTCGCGGACGAATTTGTCGATCGCCAATTGATCGACCTTGCCGGAGCCGAGCATCGGCATTTTGTCGAGCACGACGATTTCGGCCGGGAACATCAGTTCGGAAGCGTGTTTGGAGCGGGCATAGGCGATGAAGTCCGAACGGGTTGCGGCATGCTTGTCCGTCACCATGATAAGCCGCTCGCCCTTCCTGGCATCCGGCACGGCGGAGACAGCCGTGACGTAGTTCGGCCAAAGCTCGGCCGCCAGCATCTCGACCGCCGCGAGCGAGATCATCTCGCCGCCGACCTTGGCGAAGCGTTTGGCGCGGCCCTTGATGGCGACGAAGCCCTGGCTTGTCGTGTCGACGATGTCGCCGGTGTCGTGCCAGCCCTCGGGCGGCACGTCGAGCACGCCCGGTTTGTCGGCGCGCAGATAGCCGAGCATCACATTCGGCCCCTTGACGAAGAGCCTTCCGCCTTCGTCGACGCCTTCGACCTTTTCCAGCCTCGTTTCCATGCCGGGCAGAAGCCGCCCGACGGTGCCGAACTTGTTGAACATCGGCGTGTTGAGCGCCATCACCGGTGAGCATTCGGTGACGCCGTAGCCTTCGAGAATCCGCAGCCCGAACTTTTCCAGATAGACGTGGCGCGTCGAATGCTTGACCGGCTCGGCGCCCGAAATGATGTAGCGCAACGAGCGGAAGTCGTACGGATTGGCCATGCGCGCGTAGCCGTTGAGGAACGTATCGGTGCCGAACATCGCCGTGGCACAGACGCCGTACACCAGTTCGGGCACCGTCCGATAATGCAGCGGCGACGGATAAAGATAGGTCGAGACGCCGGAAACGAGCGGCAGCACCACGCCGCCGGTGAAACCGAACGAGTGAAATATCGGCATCGCATTGAACAGAATATCCTCGCGCCCGAATTCGATGCGGGCGGCGATTTGCGCGACATTGTTCAACACATTGCGGTGCGACAGCACGACGCCCTTGGGCAAGCCTTCGGTGCCCGAGGTGAACAGGATCACAGCCCAATCGTCGGGCTTACGCGCGACGAGCGGCTTCTTCCATCCGAGCAGAGCCGCGAAGCTTGTAGATCTTCCCCACCGTCTTGCGGATATCCTCGAGATAGACGAGCGGACGTGGTTCTTGATCTGCGCGACCAGGTGGTCAGGCGGCCCTTTTCGACGAAGGCGCGCGAGGTCAGGATGTACGACCTTGGCGGCGAGGCAGGCGGCGCGGACATTGGTCGGGCCGGCGGAGAAATTGATCATCGCCGGCACCCGTCCGGCCGCCATCAGGGCGAACACAGTGACGGCGGCGCCGTTGGAGTTCGGCGGCCTGTCGCCGACCGCTCGGCCCGGAGCGCCAGTGGCATCAGCTTGCGGCCGAGCACCGCCACCGCCTGATCAGCCGCTTATAGGTCAGGGTGCCGCTGAACGGATCCTCGATCGCGAGACGGTTCGGGCCGTGGTTTTGGCCGCCTCGACCAGCGCCTCGATAGGTGCGGTCGGTCGAGCGTGGTGCGGTAGATGATTCTGGACATGACGGTGTAGAGCGCGGCGCCCGCGGCCTGGCGGCGCTTGCGGCCCTTGAGCTCGGGGTCGACGACGAATTTCACCGGTTCGAGCACCGTGACGGTGATTTTCGGGAACAGGCGACGGCGCACCTGCGTGCTTTTCAGCCGGCTGAAGTAGGTCGCCTCACCACAGGGGCACTGATCCTGAACCGGCACCACCATGGCATCCGACTTGTCGGCGACCATGGCCGCCCCGTCATAGACTTTCATCAGGCTGCCGGTGACGGTGATGCGGCCTTCGGGAAAGATCACCATCATATTGCCGTCGCGCACCGCATTAATGAGGTCGCGGACCGAAAACGGCCGCAACGGATCGAGCGCCATGGTGCGGACGAATTTGAGAAACGGCTGGATCCACCAATGCTTCGACATCGCGACATCGATGGCGAAGACCGGCCGCTCGGCAGGATCGACACCGCGAGCGGGGCATCGAGGAAGCTCATGTGATTAGCGCGATGATGGCGTTTGGCCGGCCTTGTCGATGTTTTCGATGCCCTTGACTTCGAGCCGGAAGAAGGCGCGGAAAATTATCGAGAGGAAATCGTTCAGCCAGTTGGTCGGCATGGTACGGCCGATGGCGACGGCAACCGCAAGGGTCGCAACGCCGAGCAGCACGAAGCCTCATCGGCACGCTGAGTCCCGCCCCCTTTTGCAGGGCGGCAAACACCACCGCGCCGACGGTCATGAAAGCGGCGTTGAGCACGTTGACGCCCGCTACGACGCGGGCGCGGCGGTCGGCGCCGGCCCAGGCCTGCACGGCGGCGAAGGTCGGCACAATGAACAGGCCGCCGGCGATCGCAAGCCCCGCAAGATCGATCACGATGTGAATCCCGCCTGGCGCCGCAAGGAAACCGGCGATGCCCAGCGGCTCGCCGGATGCGCGAACCCCGACTGTGCAAACCCATGGGCGGTCCAGCCGAGATCGACCGAAAACAGGCCGAGCAGCACGGCGCCGGCCAGCGTCTGGCAGGATGACGATCCGTCCGGCCGCAAGCCAGGCGGCAAGGCCGGAGCCGACCGCGACAGCGACCGAAAAAATCGTCAGGAACACGGTGACGACGGCCTCGGTTCCGCCATGTCGACTCCACCAGCGGCAACAGCAACGACATGACGACCCGCCCGACGAGCCAGAACCAGCTCGCCACCAGGCCGCCCACCACGGCCGGGGATCGGCGCGCAGTTCCTTGATGAGATCCCGGTCGAGCCCAGGATGTTGCGATTGATCGCAAGGCCGGGCGCGCCCTCACCGGTCTTCGGAATCAACAGGCTCGCGAGCCAGCTCACCAGCGCGGTCACCAGCATCAGCCAGGCGAAATGGATGGGATTGCTGTTTCCGTTGGCGGCGACGCCGGCGAAGATGGTGCCGAGCAGAATGGCAAGGAAGGTGCCGCCTTCGATCAGCGCGTTGCCGGACGGCAGTTCCTCGCGCTTGAGCTGGTCGGGCAGCATGCCGTATTTGACCGGTCCGAACAGCGCGCCGAGCGTTCCAAACATGAACAGCGCGACGAAAAGGATAACGACCGAGTGGAAGGCAAAGCCCGCGACCGCGTAGGGGCGGCATGGGCGGCGCGCCCGATTCGCGGCAGAATACGCCGTGTCTGCGGTATTCTTAGAGGATATGGAACGGCGACGAGTTGGAATCTTTGGGCGACCGGAATGGTCGGCCAGCGCTTTATTCAGCTGCTCAACAACCACCCGTGGTTTGAGATTCGTGGCTTGCGGCCAGCGAACGCAGCGAGGGCAAGACTACGGCGAGGCCTGCCGGTGGAAGCTGGACACACCGCTGCCTGCGCGCATTGCGGCCATGACGGTGATGCCCAATGTTCCTGAGGGAACGCCAGCGGGAGAGCTGCCGAAAATTATCTTTTCCTCGGTGGACGCCGACATTGCGCGCGAGCTGGAGCCGAAGTTTGCTGCCGCGGGCTGCGCAGTCATCTCGAATTCGAGCGCCTTCCGCATGGTGGAGGGAGTGCCGCTGGTGGTGCCGGAGGTGAATGCCGACCATCTGGCGCTGATCGAGCGGCAGAAGTGGCGGCGGCCTTCGGCCAGCGGTCAGTCCGGCGGATACATCGTCACCAATCCCAACTGCTGCGCAATCGGGCTGGTGCTGGCGCTGAAGCCGTTGGAGGAGCGCTTCGGCATCGAGAGCCTGTTTGTATCGACGATGCAGGCGGTGAGCGGCGCGGGCTATCCCGGCGTGGCGTCGCTGGACATTCTGGGCAATGTGGTGCCGTTCATCAAGAACGAGGAAGAGAAGCTACAGGAAGAGGTGGGCAAGCTGCTGGGACGGCTTGCCGGCGGAAAGATCGAATTGCTGGACGCGAAGGTGAGCGCGCACTGCAACCGCGTGGCTGTGGAGGACGGGCACACCGAGTGCGTGAGCATCAAGCTGAAGACCAAGGCCACGCGCGAGGAGGTGCTGGCTGCGTGGGTGGAGTTTGCGCCGCTGGCCGGACAGAGGCTACCCAGCGCTCCGGAGCAGCCCATTGAGTTCGATGAGAGTCCAGACCGGCCGCAGCCGCGGCTGGACAAGATGCGCGGGCATGGCATGGCTGTCACCGTGGGACGTCTGCGGGAGTGCAACCTGCTGGACTGGAAGTTTGTGGCGGTGTCGCACAATACAATTCGCGGTGCGGCGGGCGCGGCAGTGCTGAACGCGGAGGTGCTGGCGCGGCTGGGCAAGCTGGACATGAAGCCGGCGCAGCGGGATGCGGTGCTGGTATGAGCGCGGCGCGCAAGGCGGTGGAGCAGTAGGCGAGGAGATTGAAGCGAAGCGCGCCAGTCTCGTCGTGATGAAGTTTGGCGGCACGTCGGTGGAGGATGCGAAGGCGATCCTGCGCACGACGGAGATTGTGCGCGGACGGCGGGAGAAAGGGCTTGTCGCCGGTGGTGGTGGTATCGGCGATGGCCAAGGTGACCGACCAGTTGCTGGCGGCGGCTGGGGCTGCGGGGCGCGGCGACAAGGCAGGGGCACTGGCGCTTGCGGCGCGGCTGCGCAATCGCCACATCGATACCGCGGCCGATCTGCTGCGTGGGGAGCTGTTCACCGAGACCGAGGCGGCGATCCGGCGGCGGTTCGATTCGCTGGACGATCTGCTGCGGGGGATTGCAGCGGTCGGCGAACTGACCCCGCGTACCAGCGATAAGGTAGTGAGCTACGGGGAGCGTATCTCGTCGCAGATTGTGGCGGCGGCCTTTACCCAGCATGGACAGAGCGGCGCATACGTGGACGCCCGTAAATGCATCATTACCGACGACCACTATGGCAAGGCCACGCCGCTACAGGCCGCGATCGAGACGCAACTGACTGAACTGGTGTTGCCGCTGGTGAAGGCCGGACAGACACCCGTGATCGGCGGTTTCATCGGCGCGACTGCGGAAGGGATTACCACGACGCTGGGGCGCGGCGGCAGCGACTTTACGGCGGCGCTGGTGGGCGGCGGACTGCACGCGGGCGCCATCGAGATATGGACCGACGTCAATGGCATTATGACCACCGACCCGCGCATCTGCCCCGATGCGCTGCGGGTGAAGACGATCAGCTTCGAGGAGGCGGCGGAGCTGGCCTACTTCGGCGCCAAGGTGCTGCATCCGGCCACGATCCTCCCTGCCGTGCAGAAGAGCATCCCGGTGTGGGTGCTGAACTCGCGCAACGCGCAGAACGAGGGCACCAGGATCACGGCGATGGCGCCGCCCTGCGCCAGCCCGTTCAAGAGCATCGCGGCCAAGAAGAAGCTGACCATCATCGACATCGTGGCCGGACGGATGCTGATGACGCACGGCTATCTGAAGTCTGTCTTCGATGTGTTCAACAGCTTCGAGTGCGCCATCGACATGGTGTCGACCAGCGAGGTGAGCATCTCGCTCAGCGTGGAGTCGAACGACCGGCTGCCGGCGATATGCGCAGAGCTCAGCAAGATTGCCGACGTGAAGTTCGAAGGCAATAAGGCCCTGATCTGCATGGTGGGCGAGGACATCCGCGGGCAGAGCGGCATTGCGGGACGCGTCTTTTCGGCCATCCGGCACATCAATGTGCGCATGATCTCGCAGGGTGCGAGCGAGATCAACATGAGCTTCATGATCGAAGAGTCGGATGTGGAGGAGGCGGTGCGCTCGCTGCATGCGGAGTTTTTCGCCGATCCCGACCCCACGGTCTTCGATACCCGCGCGGCGGTTGCGGCCAAGGTGAGCGCGGCGCGGTAGACTCTCTCTATGCGAATTCTGGTGCTGGGACAAGGCAAGACGGGCAAGCTGGTTGCGGAGGTGGCAGCGGAGCGCGGCCACGCAGTTCAGGGGCTGGATATTTTGGAGAATGCCGACGCCCGCGCGCTGACGCCGGAGTTTCTGGCGGGCTCTCGAAGTGGCGATCGACTTCACCACGCCTCAGGCGGTGGTGCAAAACATGCGCGCATGTCTCACCGCCGGGAGCGAAGATCGTGGTCGCAACCACGGGCTGGTACGCGAATCTGCCGGAGATGCTGAAGCTGGCCGAGAGTACGCACGCTGGGCTGCTCTACGGGACGAATTTTTCCATCGGCGTGCAGGTGATGCTGAAGTTTGGCCCAGCAGATGGGGGAATCGCTGGCCGGTGTGGGCTACAAGTTCTCCATCGTCGAGACGCACCACATCACCAAGCTGGATAAGCCTTCAGGCACCGCAATCTCAATTGCGGAGATGGTGGAGCGCGGCGCGGGGAGCAAGATCGAGGTTCCTATCGATTCTGTGCGCGAGGGCGACGCCAAGGGTACGCATGTGTTGCAGGCGGTAAGCGAGGTTGACCGTGTGGTGCTGACCCATGAGGCGTTCTCGCGGCGCGGCCTCGCCGAGGGCTCTGTACGCGCGGCGGAGTTTGCCGGTGACGCGCACAGGGTGCTACGACTTCAGGGACGTCTACACGCAGCTATACAAGCACCTAAAGGATCTGCTGGTGTTAGATCAGAAGCGTGGACGGAAGGCGTTGCGCACCTGGTTGGCGTCATGGCGGCGCGGAGGAGACTGGGGCGGCGTCCGCAGCGTAACTAGTTGTATGGTGCGGAGGTGTCGGCGCCTTTGGGATAAAGCACTACAAAGCCGGGCCCTCGCCGCTGGAGGCGGTGGGCAGGCCGGACTCGCGAGGAGGAGGTGCAGCATGCGCCGTTCCCGCGAGGACATGGGCGGGAAGGCATGGGGCCGACCGGGGGGAGTACGCGCTCGATTGCCGCCGAAGCGGAGCGCGCATCTGGCGGTCACGGTTGGCTTTGAACTGGTTGGCGTCGAACGAGACAAGATCGTGCTCCTCGGGCTCCAGGCGCAGGATCTTGGTTGCGATGTGCTCCAGCGCGTTCAACACCTCGCCATTGCGCGTGGTGAGCAGTGGAGTGTCCGGGCCGGTGAACTCGACGCAGAGCGCGCGCGGCCCATCTTTGCCCGCGCCCTCCGCCGTAGCCGACTCCGGAGGCGATCCCTCGCAGGACTCCGGCTGTCGAACTCTCTGTTTAATTTGCGCGCCTTCACGCGAAAACGCAGGCGCAGCCCGCCGCTCGACGTGAAGGCCTGCAAAAACTTCGCGATCGTCTGCGCTGCCTGGGCCGTATCATCCATGGGAGGTTATTTCCGTTCGAATAGAACTTATATCATTATTCATCGACGCTCGTCGGCCTGATACCGGCGCTTAGCCCAGGGCAGGGGAAGAACTGCTTGCATTCTTTCATCTCGCGCTCCCTTTACTTGCGTCCCTGGATGGTGGTGGCTTTGCGGCGGGCGCGCTTGGCGGCGACCTCACGCATCTCGCGCCCCAGCGACGTGCGGTTCATTACAGACTGCTGTGCGATCCCAATCAGGTTGCCGACCGACCAGTAGAGGGCGAGGCCGGAGGGAAGTTCCAGGTGATGAAGCCGGAGAAGGCGGGCATCATGAAGGCCATCATCTTCTGCTGCTGCGGATCGACTCCGGGCGAGGGGGTGTAGAACTGACCAAAACTGCGACAGCACCATCAGGATGGGCAGGATGTGCCGAGGGTCAGCGGCCTGTAAGTTGGGCAGCCAGAACCAGTGGGCCAGGCGCAGATCCACCACCTTGGGGAGCATGTAGAAGAACGCCATCATCAGCGGCATGGTGATTAGCGTGGGGATGCAACCGCCGAACATGTTGACGCCGTTGTCCTTCTGCAACTGCATGATCTCTGCGTTCATCTCGCTACGCTTAGGGTCTGTGACCTTGTACTTCTTGTACTTCTCCTTGATGGCATCCATCTGCGGCTGGATGCGCTGCATCTTGAGCGCGCTGTGCATCGTCTTCACCCGGAAGGGCAGCATCAGAATGTTGATGAAGACGGTGAGAATGATAATCGACCAGCCCCAGTTGGCCACGATGTGGGAGTGAATGAACAGCAGTGCGAGGAACAGATACTTGCCGATGAAGCCCCAGAAGCCGAACTCGAGCACGGGCTCCAGCGATACCCTGGGATCGGTTGCGTGAACGCTCTTGAGCACTGTGATCTGCTTGGTCCCGACGAAGATGCGGGTCTGCGCGGCCGCTGCTGTCGCCCAGCGCCGCGCCGACGACCGGCTCCAACTGGGCCTTGGTGGGCGGTTGGTCGGAGCCGTAGCCCACGCGCTTGATCGTCTTCGACACATCGAGATCGTTGCGCAGGGTGGTGACGGTCGCGGTGGATGGAGTGTCGGGCAGGAAGATGGCGGCGAAGAACGGATCGCCCACTCCGGCAAAGTCGAACGGGCCGTTCGTGCCTCGCCGGCGGCGACCTTCTCCCGTCGATGTGGTCATTGCCGCCGTTGCGGTAGTCGTCAAACTGCGAGTTGGTGTAGGCGGTTTTATTGGGCGTCTCGTTCTGGTCGCCGAAACCTCCCGGCCAACTGAGGAGCGCCGGGGACGGGAACGCCGGCCCGCGTCACCGCAACGTCCGCATGCAGCACGATAGGTCTTGGCGTCGAATGTGAAGGTCTTGGTCGCCTGCAAGTCGCCGTTGGAGTACTTGAAGGTCGAGCGTGGCGGGGGCGGCGAGTGCCCGGTTGCCGAGGGCACGAACGGGGCCTGGTTCAACGCGCTCCAGTCGACCCGTTCACGGTGGAGAGTGTTCCCCGGAGCTGCTTCCGTTGTCCCCGTAGTCCTGGGTATAGGTCAACGTATTAGGTCCCGTTATCTTCACCACGAAGGTCACCGTGTAGCTGCTGTCAGAGACCCCGCCGATGGCCACCGCGCGTCCGTTGCTCTCCGCGGGCAGGTTTGCCGAGGACAGCAGAGTGACCACGCCGCCATTGCGTGAAACGGCTGCGATGGACGCCCTGGAACCATCCTCTGGTGTACAGCGAGAGTGGATAGCCGGAGAGCTTTGCCGCCTGCGCATGCACCAGGTCGAGCGGCTTGCCGTCTAAATCCTGAACTGTTTCAGCACCCAGCTGGTTACCTGGGCGCCGCGGTTGGAAACGCGATGCGGTACAGATCGTTCTCAACCACGGTGGTGGACTCGGCAGCGGCCTGCGCCGTTTGGGACGGCAGGGGCTGCGGACTTAGCGGCAGCAGTTGTTTTGCGGTGTGGCCACGGCGGCGGGGCCAGCCGCTAGTTACACGGTTGGGAGGGTGTCTGCTGGGTGGCGACGGCGGCGTCAAGGACGACGGCGGGGCGGTCTTCGACCGGTAAAACTGGAGCCCAAGGACGATTGCCACCACGACGATCATCACCGTCATCAGCGTCTGGCCGTCTTGTCCGCCTTGTTGATTGGGGTTGCTGAACTCTGCCAAGTGAGGCTTCCTATCTGTGTCGTGTGCTAGAAGTAGCGACCGTGGGACTGCCAGCCTGCTCTCTATGGTAAATGGTCTGCGTCCTTTTGGTTGCAGCCACAGGAATTCGATTGCACTGGATGGGACGAGTCACGCTGGGGCACCGGGTCGAGGCCGCCTTTGCCCCAGGGATGGCAGCGAGCCAGCCTGCCGAGCGCGAGCCACGATCCGCGAAACCACCCGAACCGGCTGACCGCGGTATAGGCATACTCGGAGCAGGTTGGCAGATACAGGCAGCGCGACGGGCTGATGGTATGCACCACGGGAGAGAGCACAGATTTATAAACACGAATGCAAAGCGCATGGCGCGGTCGTTCACTGGACACTCCCTATAATATCCTTGGGGGGCTGGTGCGCCTCCGTTCTATAGGTTGCGTTGGCGTGAATCGGCGTTAAGTATTTGAACGTTCGGTCTGCATGGCGGCTGTTGTTTTCTGGCGGCCTTCCGCACAGCGAGAAAGACAGCGGCCACCTCGCGTTGCAGCGTCGCGAAGTCAAGATCGAGGACGCTGCGTTTGGGATGAAGCACCAAGTCGGCCGGTACATCAAGCAATGCAATCTGACGGCGCACTGCCTCGCGCATCCGCCGCCTGATGCGGTTACGCTCCACCGCTTTGCCCATCGCCTTGCCCACCGTAAGGCCTATCCGCGCAGGGTGGGCGCTGACGTTGGGCTGCTGAAGTCGGCGTCCTGGCCGGGCGAGGAGCGCGAACGCATAGAAGTAGCTCATCTGTTTGGCGAACTGCTTGCGGCTGGCCTGGTACACACGCTGGTAGTCGGCGTGCTTACGCAGACGGCCGGCGGGCCATTGATCTTCGCTTGGGTTGGGTTGGCGCGGGTCATCTCAGTCATGCTGCGGTTGCCTCTGAGTTGACAGGCGTTGCTGGACGACCCCTGCCGGCGGAATGCACGAGGTAGGACTAGTTAGTCGCGGAAGCCGGCGCTGACGGCGATCTTATGGCGTCCCTTGGCACGCCGGCGGCTCAGCACAGCTGCACCCGCCTTGGTCTTCATGCGGGTGAGGAACCCGTGAGTTTTGGCGCGGTGGCGACGGTTCGGCTGGAAGGTACGCTTCGGCATGCGGTTTGGCTCCTGCTCAATCTTGTTAAAAGCTGCATCGGCAGCAGTAATTCAGTATACCGGGGATTCGCGGAGGCAGCAAAATAAAAATGGCTGCAGGAGCCATGAAGAGACTGTTTCGCGGTGATGGGAGACACAGTTTGGGAGGAAGGAAAGCATTCTTCACAAGGAATGGTGCAACAAAATTTTTAACTGTCGATCACTTGAATCAGTCCCGCTTTTCCGTGCTACTATCAAACCCGCTTACCAATGTTGAATTTTCATTTTTTCTGGGTTGCACTTTGGTTGGCATGGTCGTGTATCTTCGCCCCGGGGTTTTGAACCGGGGCGGAGACCTCCAGCAATCAGCTTTCCTCTCCACTCGCCAGATAGGGCGGTGAGGGTGTAGTGTTGCCGTTGCAGTCGTTTCCTCTGTTTGATTTTGGGTCGGTTTGTACGTCCAGAATAAACAATACTTGGAGCAAACTCCGAGAAGGAATAGAAAGTATGTCATTCGTTCCCACAGCCACAGCCGTATTGAACCAATGGGTGCGCATCCTCGCCGCGCTGGAGAAGAAGATCAACCGCCAGTCGTACGAGACATGGCTGAAGCCCACGCGGTTCTCCCACATTGCCGGCAAGACCCTGTATGTGCGCATCCCGTCGGCTGAGTTTCAGCACCTGGGCGAGAAGTACGCGGACCTGATCCAGGAGGCCATCGACAATCTGGCGTTGGACATCGACGCGGTAGTATTCACCACTCCCGCGCAGGACCCCAGCGCGCCTCGGGTGCGCGAAGACGGGGGATTCGCGCCTGTCTCCAGCCACAACTCGAATGAGCCGCGCATGCGCCGGATGAACGGAGTGAGCGCAGCCGTGCCGGAGCAGTCGCGCTTCGACTGGAACACTGCGTCGCAGCTCAACCCGCGCTACCAGTTCGACGCTTTTGTGATTGGCAGCGGCAACCAGTTCGCCATGGCCGCGTCACAGGCTGTGGCCGAGCGCCCGTCTAAGGCCTACAACCCGCTTTTCCTGTACGGCGGCGTAGGCATGGGCAAGACCCATCTGCTGCATGCCATCGGCCACGACGTCAAGCGCCGCCAGCCGCAGGCCTCCATCTGCTATGTCTCGGGCGAGAAGTTCACCAACGAGATGATCAACTCCGTGCGCTACGACAAGATGACCAGCTTCCGCGACAAGTTCCGCAACGTGGACGTGCTGCTGATCGACGACATCCAGTTCCTGGCCGGCAAGGAGCGCACCCAGGAGGAGTTCTTCCACACCTTCAACGCGCTGCACGAGAGCATGAAGCAGATCGTGATTGCCAGCGACCGACCGCCCAAGGAGCTGGCCGACTTCGAGGACCGCCTGCGCTCGCGCTTCGAGTGGGGCCTGATCGCGGACATTCAGCCGCCCGACCTGGAGACCAAGGTCGCCATCCTACAGAAGAAGGCGGAGAGCGAGCAGACCCACCTTCCACCGAGGTTGCGCTGTTCATTGCGTCCAACGTGCGCACCAACGTGCGCGAGCTGGAGGGCGCGCTGGTCCGGCTCATCGCCTGGTGCAGCATGCATGGCGTGGAGATCACCCTGGCGGTCACCCAGCAGTGCCTGAAGCAGTTCATCGACACCCAGGTGCGCAAGATCACGATCGAGGCCATCCAGCGCGCCGTGGCCGAGCAGTTTGGAATGAGGGTCGCCGAGTTGAAGCAGAAGAACAACTCGCGCCAGATTGTTGTACCGCGGCAGATCGCCATGTACCTGGCCAAGCAGCTCACCGAGGCGTCGCTGCCCGAGATCGGCCAGCCAGTTCGGCGGCAAGCACCACACCACCGTGATGCACTCCATCAGCAAGATCGATGAGCACCGCCGCAGCGACAAGGACCTCAACCGCACCGTCAACAAACTGATGGAGACCCTCAGCTAGAGTCGCGGCGATCCCAGGTTGAAAATTCCTAGACCTCGGGCATCCGGCTCCATCTTCGCAACGGCGCTTTGTAGGATGGACTCCTGATCCCAGCGACGAGGGCTCCGCTTCCTATGGCTCACCAGAAGATCCGCAAGGCAGTCTTTCCCGCAGCCGGCATGGGCACGCGATTCTGCCCGACCAAGTCCATCCCCAAAGAGATGCTGTGCCTGGTGGACAAGCCCCTGATTCAGTATGGGGTGGAGGAGGCGGTGGCGGCGGGCTGCACCGAGATCATCATCGTCACCGGGCGCGACAAGGCGGCGATGGAGGACCACTTCGACTCCAGCCCGGAGTTGGAGGCCGCGCTGGCGGCCAAGGGCAAACAGGCGCTGCTGGATGCGGTGCGGTCCCTCTCGAAGCTGGCCCGGATCGTCTACACGCGGCAGGCCGAACCGCTGGGCCTGGGCCACGCCATCCTGATGACCAGAGAACTAGTGGGCGAGGAACCCTTCTGCGTGCTGCTGCCGGATGACATCATCGACGCGCGAGTTCCGTGCTTGAAGCAGATGGTCGAGGCGTTTGAGGAGACCCAGGCAAGCATCCTGGCGTCGGAGGTGATCGAGGGCCCCGCGATCTCCAACTACGGCTGCCTGGACTGCACTCCGGTGACGGCCAACTCACGGCTGATGGCGGTGAAGGGGATGGTAGAGAAGCCGAAGTTCGAGGAGGCGCCGTCGGCCAACGCCATCACGGGACGATAATCCTGACTCCGCGCATCTTCCAGATGCTCGAGGGCGTGAAGCCGGGCGCGGGCGGAGAATTGCAGTTGACCGACGCGATCCATGCGCTGCTCGCCTACGAGAAGGTGTATGGGTACCGTTTCGAAGGCAAGCGCCATGACGCGGGAGACAAGCTGGGTTTCCTGAAGGCGACCGTGGAGCTGGCGCTCAAGCGCGAGGACTGGGGCCGGCCTTCCGCGAGTGGCTGAAGAACGTTCCACTGTAGCAGGGCGGGCTGGAACTTATATCGCAGTTTCTGCATCTCAACATGAGCACCAGATCCTGGCGCGATACTCAGCACTTCTGGAGACGAGATGGCAAAGAAGAAGACAAGCGCAAGCAAGGAAAAGCTCACCCGCAAACGGCTGATCGAGCTGCTGAACGAAGACCTGGCCCGCGAGTTTCAGGCCATCATCGCCTATGTCAACTACTCGCAGGTGCTGAAGGGCGCGGCCTATATGAACATCGCCGCCGAACTGCCGTGCATGCCGGCGAGGAGCTGGCCCACGCCATCATCCTCTCCAACCAGATCGACTACCTGGGCGGCATGCCGACGACGGTTCCCAAGCCGGTGAAGACTTCGGAGAAGGCCGAAGACATGCTGCGCTTCGACCTGGACAACGAAAACGAGACGATCCGCAACTACCGCCGCCGGATCAAGCAGTGCGACGAACTGGGCGAGTTCGCCACCGCGGAACATATTCGCGAGATCCTGATGCAGGAGCAGGACCACCAGATTGCGCTGGCCACGGCGCTTGGCATCGATGTGCCGGACGTGGGCATCGCGGCCTGAGCTGGATGGAATCGGTGAGGAAGGCTGGCCAGCGCGGGTGCCCACGGTCGTGGGTAATTGCGAACCGCTTGACAGGCGCACGCGTTCTCCGTAGACCTTGAGAGAGATGTTCCTTTCTATCCCCTATTGAGGCCCGGAAACCATGAATCGAGCTCTTCGTTGCTGTATGCCCGTGTTCTGCGCAGGTCTTGTCCTTCTTCTTTCCGCATCCGCGCAGACCGCACCGGCAGCGCCCGCCGCACAGGCAGTGCCCGCCGCACCTGGCGCGCCCGGCACGCAGAACACTGCGCGGCATTCAAAAACCTGAAGGTGTTGCCTGACAACATCTCTCGCGACGACCTGCGCAAGCTGATGCGCCAGTTCACGGGCGATCTCGGGGTCCAGTGCGAATTCTGTCACGCCGCCGCGGGCCCGGTCACCAAGCGCGAGGACAGGGCCTCCGACGCCAACCCGACGAAGGAGACGGCGCGGTACATGATCCAGATGACCGGCGATCTGAACGACCGTTACCTGGAGCAGCTGCCCGACCGGCGTTATGCCGATCCCATCACCTGCGGCACCTGTCATCGCGGCGAGAAGCATCCGTCCGTCTATGTGGCGCCGCCACGGCAAGAGGGCAACCGCCCGCCTGGAGCACAGCCGGGCACAGCACCATCTGCGAATGCGACCCCTGGGGCACTGCCTGCCGCGGCAGCGCCTCCAGCAAAATAACATGCATTACTGGGTAGAGCCGGTGAGGAAGGTCTGCTCGGCGCGTGCACCGATGACGCGGTAAAGCGCGAACTGGCGGGAGTTCTGGGCGCGCAGCTCGAAGAGCAGGCTTGCGCGATTGGAGGCTTCGGCGTCTACAACGTCCACCAGCTTCATGCGCGGCGTACGGTCCAGGTGGGTGGCGTCGGTGACATTCTTGATGGCAATCTGCGGCTCTCCGTTGCTGTCGACCTGCGCCACCACGGTGACAAAGCGCAGCGTGGGGCCGAGGCCATCGGTGTGCGCGGAGTAGACGAAGGTGGGCGCGCCGCCGTAGCTGAGCGTGTAGCCCATCAGTTGCTCCTCGAACAGCGGCTCGGGCGGTGGGGGTGGTGGCAGCGTCTGCGGAGACACAGCGAGCGTCTGTTTACCTGTGGTCTTGCGCGGAGTTGGCGACGTACGCGCGACGGGCGTAGGAGCAGGGTTGGCGGCCGGCGCATTGGCGGCCTCGTAGACGGCAAGCTGCGCGCGCGCCACGGCCTGCAACTTGGCAAGAATTGCCTGGTGTTCGGCCTCGTCCTGCCAGGCGCGGGAGAAGTCGTGCGATGTACGGTTCGTTGCGTCGGACACGGCGACCAACTGATGCAGGTCTGGTCGCCGGGAAGGCCAGCGAGCTTGGGAATGTCCGCGTCGGTGAGCGCAGCGGCGGGTTTGCCGCGATGCAGCAGAGGCCGATTGGGATCGTCGTTCAGCGAGGCGACGGCGTCGTCACTGCCGGGCTGGCCAGCGCTGCTCTTATCGGCGTCCGAGCGGGCTGTGCCGGCGCAGGGTTGGACGGTCGGGGTCGTTGGCGGGCGTATCGCTGGAATTCGACGAGGTGGTCTGGCCGGAGGTGCTGGAGCGGTGCAGTGTGGGGCGATTGGGATCGTCGGCCGGAGTGTCGGAGGGCGCGGACGTTCCTGCCGTGGGGGTTGCCGCGTCGCCGGAACCGGGGGTTGCGGAGCGCGCGGAGAAGTGAGGACGGTCGTCGTCCTCGTCAAAGACGTTGATGACGCCGGGCGTCTTGGAGGGCTTCAGGGTCGAGACCTTCGGTGGGGCCGGAGGGACGAACTTGCCGTAGCCAAACCAGCCGTCATCGTATGTGGTGGCGGCCGTCGCTGGGGCAACCAGGTGGCGGGCGAAGGCCAGGTCGAGCGTGCCCAGCGCAACGCCGGCACGGTCAATCTCGTAGACATTGCCGGTATCGAGGGCGAAGGGAACGGGGCGGGCGAGGTAGACGCCGGCGTCTTGGAATTTACCGTCGATGAAGAGCGAGACCGGGATGAGCCGGCTTGCAGTGGGCTTGGCCATGTCCCCGGTCCACTCATAGACGGCGACCGAGCGGAGGACCTTCTCCGCTGCAGCGACCTTGTGGGTCTGGGCAGGCAGGGGCGCCACAGCCGGAACGCACAGCAGCAGCCCGCCCATCATTCGGGCCAGGGGGCGTGGGCGGCGCTGGGTGCGAGATTGGCTCATGCTCTGTTCCTGCTCAAATTAGACGCGAACACAATGCCCAGCGTCTCATCCCAGAGTATCTTGAGCGGACGCCGGCGCGCTTGCAGACCCGGTTCATGGCCATGGAATTGCGAGAGATGCACTACCATCGACAGAGTGAATACAACATCCTCTTCCGGCAACGGCGCGGCACATGGCGCAGACAGACCGCCCATTCTTCGGGTCGAGGATCTGTCGATTGGATTCGGCGGGCGCGAAGCGGTGCATGGGATATCGTTTGATATTGCCGCCGGCCAGACGCTGGGTGTGGTGGGCGAGTCGGGTTCCGGCAAGTCGGCGACCGCGCTGGCGGCGATGCGGCTGCTGCCGGCCCAGGCGAGCGTCTCGGGGAGGATTCTGTTTACGGCAAGTGCAAGTACAACAGTAGATTCCTCCGCTACGCTACGGAATGACAAACAAACGACAATGGCAGGTGCAACGACAACGACGGTGGATCTGCTGGCTCTGTCCGAAGAGGAGATGCGGCGTCTGCGCGGCAGCGACGTGACCATGATCTTTCAGGAGCCGATGACAGCACTGAACCCGGTGATGCGGGTGGGCGAGCAGATTGCCGAAGCGGTGCGCGCGCACCGGCCAGAGCTTTCGTCGAAGGACATCGACGGTTTAGTGCTCGATGCGATGCGGGAGGTGGCGTTGCCGGAGCCGGAGCGGCGAGCGCGCGATTACCCACACCAGTTCTCGGGCGGGCAGAGGCAGAGGATTCTGATAGCGATGGCGATAGTGAACCGGCCGCGGCTGCTGATCGCCGACGAGCCGACGACGGCGCTCGACGTCACCGTGCAGGCGCAGATCCTGGCCCTGCTGAAGGAGCTGCGCGCGGGCGCATGGCCTCTCCATGCTGTTTATCTCGCACGATCTTGCCGTAGTAGCGCAGGTATGCGACCAGCCGGGCGATCGCGTAGCGGTGATGCAGCAAGGGTGCATTGTGGAGCAGGCCGAGCACGCGCGATCTCTTTCCAATCCGCGGCATGCGTACACGCGGCGGCTGCTGGCGTCGGCGCCGACCATGGCGACGGATAGGATAAGGCCGCTGGCCTGGCTGGCGAAGCAAGACTGAGAGTCCGTTACGATAAACTGAGGATTCGTGCGTTATCGCGCGATTCGATCTCCTCTATGCGCGCTCTTGTTCTCTCCGACATACACGGAAACCTGGAGGCCCTGACTGCGGTGCTGGACGCGGCGGGCGAGTGGGACGAGCTATGGAACCTGGGCGATATGGTGGGCTACGGGGCCAGCCCGAACCAGGTTGTGGAGGTGATCCGGCAGCTGGCGACGATGACGGTGCGAGGCAATCACGACCGCATATGCTGTGGGCTGACATCGACGCGGAACTTCAATCCGTTGGCGAGGGCTTCGGCGAAGTGGACGATGCGGGAGTTGAGCGCGGAGAACCTGGAGTGGCTGCGCGGGCTGCCCCAGGGGCCGTTGCAGCCGGAGCCGCAGGTCGGAGGATGAAGAGCGCGTGACTCTGGCGCATGGCTCGCCCCTGAATGAGGACCACTATATCCAGAACATGCGCGACGCGTGGGCCCCGCTACAGCAGATGGCGACATCGATTGCGTTTGTGGGGCACACCCACATCCAGTGCGGGTTTGCCCGCAGAAGGAGCACGACTGGCAAGATATGCGACCGCTCTACCTGAGCCGCGCAGGCAGCGTGATGTGGACCCTGCCGATTGCCGCCGAAATGCGCTACCTGATCAATCCTGGGGCGGTGGGCAGCCGCGCGATACCGACTGGCGTGCGGCGTTTGCGATCTACGACAGCGTGGCGCGCGAGGTGGTCTACCACCGCGTGCCCTATGACCTGGACGCGGCGCAGGAGCGGGTGCTGCTGGCGGGGCTGCCCAAGCATCTGGCGGCGCGCCTAAGGGAAGGGCGCTGAGGGGGAGTAAGCGGCACGGTATCCGGCATGATACCCGAAGTGGGAGATGGCGGAAGATGCGGTATCGGCTATGATCGGCTAACGGGCCTTGGCTATACAAGGGGGATTGGCGCGCATGGTGTCTCCGCTAATGAATTTTCTGGGTTATCTGGAAATCGCTATCTGCCTGGCTGCCTTATGCTTCTCACGGTCAAGAGGCAGTGGAGAGATTACTGGGCGACAGGGTCGTTTCTGGCGGTGCGAGCAGTTGCGGACAGCATCCTGACTCTGCTCTGGCATTCCATCTATCGTCAGGGCCATCACAAGAACCATCACACCGCTTATCTGGCTTATTTCTATATCTATTGGACAACTTTTGCGATTGAGTCCTTGCTCGCGCTGTCGATCGTCTACAGCATCTACCGGCTTACCATGAAACCGCTGAAGGGGCTTCAGCGGTTCGGATCGATCTTCTTCTGCGCGGTGGCCGGTATTACCGTTGTAGCGACCGTGGGGTGGACATTCGCCTCGTATAGCATGGGCCCAAGATTTTTTATTGCTGCGACCTCATATCTGCAGCGGAACCAGAGCCTGCTCACGCTTTGCATGCTGCTGGTCGTCTTCTGCGCGATGCGTCCTACGGGAATCTCGGGCGGCAGCAAGATCTTTGGCGTTGGCCTCGGTTTGGGTGTGTTGGCGGCATGCGACCTGGTGCGGACTTGGTGGCTTGCGGCCCATCTCAATATGTACAGGACTTACAGCGCGATCAATGGCGTCGTGATCTGCGCGATTCTCGTCCTGTGGACGGCGTACTTTGCGCTGCCGGAGCCGGAGCGCCGGGAGATCGATCCTAGGTCGCCGCTGCTGCGGTGGAACCGGATGTTCCTGAACCGTGCGAGTAGCTAGTCGCAACCGTTTGCCGACTCAGGCGGTGGATGCGCTGCTCTGTTCTTCGAGTGTCGAAGCGAGGGAATCCCACTCGGCGAGTAGGGCAGTGCGTTGCTCGCGCAGTTCGTCCAGCGTGGCGGCTGTTCTCTGCGACTCTTCCGCGGAGATGTAGTGGCCGAGACTCTGCTCGGTGGCTTCGATGCGGGAGTCGATGGCGACGAGTTCCTGCTCGATGGCTGTGAGGCGGTCTTCGATCTGCTTGAGTTTGATGGGATTGAGGCGCTTGGCGGCCGGTTTCGTATTTGGCGCATCGTGGCTCGCAATTCCACATCTCAGAATGAGATGTGGGGCACCCGGCTGAGTGGCAGGTTCGATGGCAGCGGGGATGGGCTTAAGCAGAATCTGTGAGCGAGACTGCGACTTTCTCCGGGCCGCCGATTTGCGCCACAGATAGTCCTCGTAGTTGCCGGGGTAGATGTGGACGCGGTGATCCTCCACCTCGAAGACGCGCGTGGCCAGCCCGTCGATGAAGTAACGATCGTGCGAGACGAAGAGCACCGTGCCGGTGAAGTTCGCGATGCCTCCAGCAGTACGTCCTTGGCGCGCAGGTCGAGATGGTTGGTCGGCTCGTCGAGCAGTAGCATATTCGCGGGCGAGACCAGCATCTTCGCCATGGCGTAGCGGTTGCGTTCGCCGCCGGAGAGCACGCCCAGCTTCTTGTAGACGTCGTCGCCGGAGAACATGAAGCAGCCGAGCAGCGAGCGCAGCTCGACGACCGGAACCTTCGGCGCGATGCCGCAGATGTCGTCGAGCATCTGCGCATCCGGGTCGAGCACCTTGTACTGGTCCTGCGCGAAGTAGTCCGCGAGCGACGTTGTGGCCTAGGCGAATCTTGCCGCGGTCGGCGGCTCCAGACCCGCCAGCAGGCGATCAGCGTCGATTTGCCCGCGCCATTGGCGCCCACCAGCGCGATGCGGTCGCCGCGCTCGATCTGGAAGCTGACGTCCTTCAGCACCACCTTGTCCCGGCTGCCATCGCGGCATAGGATAGTCCTTGACAGATTCGAGACCTCGATCACCGTGCGTCCCGAGGCGGGCGGCTGCGGAATGGTGAAGTGGATGGTCGCCTCCTCTTCCGGCACCTCGATGCGCTCGATCTTCTCCAGCTCCTTGATGCGCGACTGCACCTGCTTGGCCT
Source organism: uncultured Acidobacteriaceae bacterium (assembly GCA_963828115.1). GTDB lineage: Bacteria > Acidobacteriota > Terriglobia > Terriglobales > Acidobacteriaceae > Edaphobacter. The sequence continues at coordinate 13,968 of CAWHDN010000019.1, read as the reverse complement.
TGGTGGCCTGGTAGCGGAAGCGGTTGATGAAGGCCTCCAGCGCTCGATGCGGTCGCGCTGATTCTTGTACGCAGCCATCAACTGGGTGCGGCGCTCCTCCTTCTGCGAGAGGTATTTTTCGTAGTTGCCGTGGTAGATGTGCATGCCGCTTGTTCCATAGCTCGATGGTCTTGTTACCGTGACGTCGAGGAAGTAGCGGTCGTGCGAGATCAGGATGTAGGCATTGGGATAGTCGTGCAGGTAGTTTTCCAGCCAGTTGCGGCTCTCCAGATCGAGATGGTTGGTCGGCTCGTCCAGCAGCAGCAGGCTGGGCTTTTGCAGGAGCAGCTTGGCCAGCGCGATGCGCATCTGCCAGCCGCCGGAGAACTCTTCGGTCTTGCGCTCCCAATCTTCCTTGCGTGAAGCCCAGGCCACCCAGTACGGCACCTACCTGCGAGTCCAGGGTGTAGATGTCATGCACATGCAGTTGGTCCGCGATGTCGGAGTAGCGATCGGCGGCGGCGCGATACTCGCGCGACTTGGGGTCGGCGGTGGAGAGGGTGTGGGTGATCTCTTCGGCCTCGCGCTCGAGCGCGTGCAGATGGTCGAAGACCGAGAGGCACTCCGCAAAGACCGTCTTGCCGCGCATGGCGAGGCCATCCTGCGGCAGATAGCCGATGGTCATGCCCTTGACGCGCGTCAGCTCGCCGTAGTCCAGGTCTCGACGCCCGCCAGAATCTTGAGAAGGGTGGATTTGCCGGTGCCGTTGCCGCCGACCAGGCCGGTGCGTTCATCCGGCGTGATGAGCCAGTTGGCGTCTTCAAAGAGTAGTTTTTGGCCGAACCGTTTGCCGGCAGAGGAGAGTTGAAGCATCGTCTTCTATTTTCTCATTACTGAAAAGTTTATTTTTTCGATGGCAAACGCGCGCAGGTTGGGGAGGTCAATGCGCAGCGCGCTATAGAAACCGGCATCCGGCTCTGCTAAGGTCAACTGGAGAGTCCGATGGCATTCGAAGCCCATGTATCTTCCGATGGATTGGCTGCGCCGCCCAGTGCGACGCCTCCTCCACCGCCTGCGGAAGCCGTACCCTCCGCAGGCCACACCGGAACCGGAAAAAGGCGCGGTCGCCCCCATCTGGCTGCAGCGGACGTCGCTGTTTGTGCTGGTGCTGTTCTGCGTCTACCTTGGCGTGCTAGTGACGATTCTGCCCTGGTGGAGCAAGATATGGGACCATAACCTCTACTTCCAGTCGCGTCCTGCCCTGGCGGCGGTTCTGCGCAACGGGGCGGTGCGCGGACTCATCTCGGCGTGGGATTGCTGGATATATGGATTGGCGTCTCGGAGGCGATCCATTACCGCGATATCGCTGAGTGAGAGCGCTTGCTCGAAGCCGGACGCCGTAAGGCTTAGCGCAGAAGGAGACGACGACACGATGGCCCGAAAAGATCCTGAACCGCTTGCCGCCCGCGCCGTTGGCGTATGAGAACGCGGATTTCCTGAACTCGCCCGACGCCCGCATGTTGCGCATCATGGCCGAGTACTACGAGCCGATGACGCGCTTCCGGCGCGAGCGCATCCAGGACACGGTGGTCTTCTTCGGATCGGCGCGATTCCGCGCGCTGGATGTGGCCAGCCATGAGCTGGAGCTGCTGGCGAACACCGGTTCCACCGACTCCCGCGCCCGCCGACCAGCAACCCGCCCGTCCCGACGAGATGAAGCGCGGCGAGGCCTCGGAGCAGAGGCAGTCGGCCTGGCCCAGGCCGCCGTGGAGATGTCGCGCTACTACGAGGACGCACGCACGCTGGCTGGGCTGGTGCCGCGCTGGGCCATGACGCTGCCCGGCCGCAGGCGGCGCTATGTGATTACCTCCGGCGGAGGCCCAGGAATCATGGAGGCGGCCAATCGCGGGGCCTACGAGGCCGGCGCAAGACCATCGGCCTCAACATCAAACTGCCCTTCGAGCAGGTGCCCAACCCCTACATCACGCCCGGCCTGAACTTCGAGTTCCACTACTTTTTCATGCGCAAGTTCTGGTTCGCGTATCTGGCCAAGGCACTGGTGGTCTTTCCCGGCGGATTCGGCACCCTGGACGAGATGTTCGAGCTGCTCACCCTGGCGCAGACGCGGAAGCTGGCCAAGCAGATCACCGTCGTCATTTACGGATCGAGCTACTGGAAGAAGCGTCATCAACCTGGAAGCATTGGCGGAGAAGGGCGCCATCGCGTGGAAAGACCTCGACCTCTTCCAGTTCGCCGACACCCCGCGAGCAGGCGTTCGAGATCTTGAAGGCGGGCCTGACCGTCGACCTGGAGCACGAGGCCGCCTTTGAGCGCGAACAGCGCTGCCGGGCGTTGGCGTGCCGGAGACTCCCGCGCCCACCGCGCAGGAACTGCTGGGCCAGACACGCAAAGACGCGCTAGCTGCTTTGCGACGGACGTGTCCTGTTCGTATTATCACTGCCATGGATTGGAGCAGGCCCTATGGATGCAGCACAATTCAAGAAGTCGCTTGCAGATGCCGACCGCCGACCGGTCTGTCGGCTGCGGTAGAGGCGCTGTGGTCGGGAATACCAAGGGAGACTGGAAGCGAGCGCATGAACTGGTCGATCAACTGGAATCCCCGACGCAATGGCTGTGCATGCCTATCTGCATCGCAAGGAAGGTGAGTTGTGGAACGCCGAGTACTGGTACAAGCGCTAAGGCGACGACTTTCGCCGGCTGGAGCTGGACGATGAGTGGGCTGAATTGGTGGATGGGCTGGTTGGATAAGGGTAAGTGACTTATAGATTCCCGATATGGCGATGGAAGTGAAAGGAAGAGAACGATTGGAAGTTCTCAAAATCTAACAATTGCATTTACGGTCGACCAGACTCCAGAAGAGGTGTTTGCGGCTGTCAACAATGTTCGCGGGTGGTGGTAGGGGAGAGATTGATGGCCGTACCGACAAACTCGGGGAGAGTGGGCGTGCTCGCTACAAAGACGTTCACCGCACCACCCAGAAGATCACGGAGTTGGTGCCCGACAAGAAAGTCGCATGGCATGTGACGGATGCCCAGCTCAACTTTGTCAAAGACGAAACCGAGTGGAATGGCACGGACATTGTGTTTGAAATCGCACCCAAGGACGGCAAAACCGACTCCGCTTTACCCATGTTGGCCTAATTCCGGCCTTCGAGTGCTACGACGGCTGCTCCGGCGCATGGGGTTTTTATATCAACAACAGTTTGCGCAACCTGATTACAAAGGGGAAAGGGGAGCCCGATCCGAAGGATGGAGTCGATACCTACTAAAGTGCCTGTCGGCATAGGTATTTACAGGTGCCCAATTTGGTTCGGCTTCTCACACAATTATTGGTGCAGTCACACTCTCGTCACATGACTTCGCAAGACTGGAGGTGCAGGGAGTTGATCCAGAACCGGAGGCTCGACTGTGGTCCAGAGCGTTTCCTATCTATGGCGCGAGCCCAAGGCCGCCGATGGCTTCACCGCCGGCGTCTCGCTGCACAGCCACACCAATCAATCGCACGAGACCCTGGATTTTCTGGCGAACTTCGGCAACCAGTATCCGTGGATGCGCCCGCTGCTGACGCGTCTGGAGCAGCGTTCGGAGCGGATGCACGGCGTTCGCGTCGATTATGCGGCCAGTTATTGGACGCCGCCGATGACGCCCCGGCTGGCCTTCGATCTGGAGACCAAACAGATTGAAAAGCTCAACCTCACGCCGATGGTTTCGATTACCGATCACGACAATATCAAGGCGCCGATGCTGCTCAGGACCGTAGCCAGCGCGCGGCAGATTCCGGTTTCCGTGGAGTGGACCGCTCCATACGGCACGCAGTCCTTTCACCTGGGCATACACAACCTGCCCAGCGCCAAGGCAAACGAGTGGATGGCCACACTGGCCGATTACACGGCCGATCCCAGCGACGAGCGCTTGACCGAGATTTTGCGCGCTCTCCATGATGAACCCAATGTGCTGGTGGTCTTCAACCATCCATTGTGGGATCTCTACCTGATCGGCAGAGAGAAGCACCAGGTTCTGGTCAATGAGTTCCTGCTGAAGAACGGCAATTATATGCACGCACTGGAGCTGAACGGGCTGCGCAACTGGGATGAGAACCGGGCGGTGCGGCGGCTGGCCGAGCAGTGGAATATGCTGTTGATCTCTGGCGGCGACCGGCACGGCGTGGAGCCGAACGCCAATCTCAATCTGACCCATGCGGCCAGCTTCACCGAGTTTGTGCATGAGATCCGGCGGGAGAAGAAGAGCGATCTGCTCTTCATGCCGCAGTATGCCGAGCCGTGGAAGCATCGTATCCTGCGTTCGACGATCGATGCGATCCGGCACTATCCGGAGTTTCCGCAAGGCTCGCGCACCTGGGATGAGCGCGTCTATCATCCAGATGCGCAGGGCAATTTGCGACTTCTCTCCGAGCTTTGGCTCAGGGGCCGTGCTCCCGGTCTACTTGCGCGCAGTACTGGCTTTCGTCCGTCTGCTGGGCGCCGCTCCCGTCTCCAGCGGCCTGCGCCTTGCCTGGAACGACGCCAGCGCCATGCGCTCCGCCCTGGCCGAGCCCGAAGCATAGCGCACGCGCTGCGCCTGAAATGCGCTCCGCATACCCTTCCAGTTGAACCGGTCCTCGTCTTTCACTACTCTTGGGAGACGATGCCGCCCCATCCGCCCCCCGCTCCATCCTGCGTACCCTCGCGCTTTTATTCGTTACGCTGATTGTTGGACTAATGGTGCGCATGGCGCCTCTGGGGCTTCCGCCCTTCATCGTCAAATACGGCGGATCGATGATGTGGGCCTTGATGATCTACTGGATCGTCTCCGCACTCTTTGCTCGCTGGCGTCTTCTGCGTGTTGCGTTGATCTCCGGCGCGATCGCTGCCGCCGTGGAGTTCCTCAAGCTGTACCATGCGCCTGGCTGGACGCCTTCCGGCTGACCCTGCCCGGCATTCTTGTGCTTGGCCGCCACTTTTCCCTGTGGGACATTCTGGCGTACTGGATTGCCATCTGCCTTTAGGGGCCTATGTGGATGGGATGCTTCGTCCTGTGGAACGCTAGTTCGCGGGACGGGTTTGCGCTGTCGGCCCAGTAGCCGTTGCGTGCGGCGACCTTGAATCCCGCGTAGCGGGGTACGCGCAGCTCGATTGCGTGGAAGCCCGTGTGCGGCGACTGCGCCTGGAAGCTCAGGACATAGCGGTTGGGGATGTGATTGGAGATGGTCACAGGCTGTGTTCCATGCTCTTCTGGTTACCCAGCTTGAAGTACTCGCCGCCGGTGAGGTGGGCGACAGTCTCTGGAATGTTCTTCTGCATTCCGTCGAAGAGGGCGATCACAACGGCCTTGGCGATGCCCAGCGGAGGGGCCAGCAGGCTCAGACAGCCGAAGGCCTGTTCGGCGGGGTTTTCTTTTAGGTTGACGTTCGGATCGTTGGGGTCGCGGCTCATGCAGCCATGCGCCGGGCCGGGGGTCGAGTCGCTGAGGGCCTTGGCCGACCGGTCTTCAACTCGTCCCTGCCGGTGGAGAAGCCGAAGCTGTAGATGACGGTGTTGGTGTCGCTGATCGCGCGCAGCGCTTCGTCCAGCCGCAGCTTGCTGCCGTGGTCGTTGCTTTCGCTCAGCAGCAGGATGGCGCGGCGATACTCCGGGGGTTGCTTGCGCAGCAGGTCGACGGAGAAGCCGAGCGAGTCGAGGATGGCGGCCCCATCGTCTCCATTGTCGTCGTCGATCAGCGCGTGAATGGCGTGCGCGGCGGAGTCCAGGTCGGGAGTGAAGTCCTGCACCAGGACAGGCGAGCTGTCGAAGCCGACGACGGCGACTTTGTGGGGGACGTTGCCCACGACAGAGCTGAGCATGGGAGCCAGCGATGCCGTACTTCTCGAGTTGGTTGGCGCCCGCGCCTCCGCCTTCCAGGTCGATGACCAGCGCCAGGGGTTCGCCGCCGGTGTCCTGCTCCAGCGTGAGCTTTTGCGGGACTCCGTCGTCGGTCAGCACGAAGTCATTGGCCTTGAGGGTGTAAGACCAGCTCTCCGGCTTTGTTGCGCACCAGGGCGGGAACCAGAACCAGGGTGGAGCGAGCGGTGAGGGTCGATGCTTGCGCGGGAGATGGTTCCGGCGTTGATGCGGTATCGGTGGACGGCGTCTGCGCGCGGGCAGGGGTCGCCGGAATTGCCCAAAGGATGCAGCTGAGCGCGAGTGCTACAGTGCGCCTCATGATTCAGTCCCTCAGCACCAGTGTATCCGCGATGGAGGGCTGTTTCACGGTGCCACGTTGTCTAAGGGAGCGGCAGCCAGAAGAATCCGATGGGAGCGAGTGCCACATGCTGAGAGTCGTCGCTGGGCGCATCCAGGCTGGAACGCTTCTTGCTATCGGGGGTCAGGCTGAGGGTCTGCTCCTTCTTGTCGCGCATCACCACAACTGTCAGGGCCGTCCGTGACTGTTCTTGATCGCCTTATCCCAGTCGGCAGAGTTGGCCACTGCCTTCTCGTTGGCCCGCATCACCACGTCGCCAGCGCGCATTCCCGCCACTGCCGCGGGAGAGTTGGCTTCCACGCTGCGCACCAGCAGGCCGCCGCCGGGCACGCCGAAGAAGTCGGCCAATTGCGCGCTCATCGTCTCCAGCATTGCGCCGGTGTAGGAGGGGTTCATCAGCGTGGAGCCCACAAAGCTGTTGCTGCCGCGCACGGCTGGCGCAGGTATAGCCGGCCCGGGGAAGTAGTCGCCGCCGGTGTTATCGGGCAGCGGCTCGGGCACAGTGAGATGCTGTTCCCATGCCTGGCGTTCGACCTCTTCGCGATTGGCGGTCTGCGTGGTAACGCTCATCTGCTGTCCATCGCGACTGACGATAAGCGTGAGCTGCATGCCAGGAGAAGACTCGCGCAGCATCCGGCGTAGCTGGTCTTCTCCGACGATGGCCTGGCCGTTCACGCGCAGGATGACGTCGTGTTCGCGCAGGCCCACCTTGCCGGCCGGAGCATCGTGGTCCACCAGGACGATCTCCGCGCCGCGCGCCTCCTTCAGCTTCAGCGCGGTCAATTGTCCTCGGTCACATCACGCACATCCACGCCCAGATAGCCCTGCCCTGCACGCGCGGCAGGCGCTCCGCTGAGGAAGAAGAGCGTAACCCTGGTTGCATCGGGGCCGCTGGCACGCGCGCACTGGGTCGCGGTGGCCGTAGCCGCCAGCAGAACCAGTCCGTATTGCAGTGCCTTCTTCATCGCTTCAACCCCTCTCAGCAGTGACCAATCTTTCCCTTCACATTTTCCTCAGGGGCTAAAGCCCCTTTGATGTTGCGGCACTTTCGGACGGGCTTCAGAGGATGCTGAAAAAGTCGATATCTCGTCTTGAATCTGCCCTCAGAGGCTAAAGCCGCATTGCAAATAAAGCATCTTACGGCACGGCTGAAGCCGTGCCCTTTAATAAAAACAGGGTTTTTCAGCACCCTCTTTAGCCCGTCCCTATCAAAGCGCTCTGATTGATTCAAGCTCACCTCGCGATTACTGTATGTCCGCGGTGCCCGCCAGTGCGTGCGTGCTGACGGTGCGGATGTATGGATTCACATCCGTAGTGGAGACCGTGCGCATCACCTTACGCACACTTGAATCCGACTCCACCGGCTGCAGCAGGCCGATGGCGCGCGTCCGCACATCCGGGCTGGAGTCGTGCATCAGGGCTTCCAGTACCGCGTCGCGCACCCGACGGTCCTGGGCGACATACGGCTGCAATCCATCCAGCGCGTTCAGCCGCACGGCGGCGCTCTTGTCGTAGCGCAGACTCACCAGCAGCGCGCTGCGTATGCCTCCACCGTCCGGATCGCCGACACACTGTTGTCCGTTACGGCACTCGTTGGCCAGCAGCGCAACAGAGTCTGTACGCACTGAGTTGGTCGCCGGAGCCTTGGTTGCGATCATTAGAAGCTGGCGGATCTGCGGGTCGTCCAGCGAGCCCTGCACCGTCTCCGGAACTACGCGGTTGTAAGTCACCTGCACAATCTGCGAGTTGGGTGTGGGCACAATTCCGCTGACGTTTGCAATGGTGCCGTTCGTCGTGTTGCTCAGCACCACCGGAGACGGCAGCCTGGGCTGGCGCGCCACCTGATAACGGTTGGTGAAGTTGCCCACCAGAAAGCCCACGCCAACCAGCAGCGTCATCAGCGCCGGTGCGCCCTGCATGTGGCCCAGCCAGCCAAATAGATTGCTGCGCAGGCGGGTCAACAAGCCATGCGGAGGAATGGTGTCCAACGCCTCGTCCAGCCTCATGCGCGCGCTCGCCAGAAGGTTTGGCGATGGATCGACCAGTGGATGGCACGCCAGCGCCTCATGCATCGCAAGCTGCGCCTTCAGTTCGCCACTGCACGCCTCGCAACCGGCCAGATGCTCCTCCAGCGAGGCCATCTGCTCATCCGGCAGCTCGCCGTAGGTGACAAGAACGATATTTTGCTGCGCTTTTTCGCACTTCATTGCTCTACCTCAACCGGCCTCTAGGAACTGCCTCTGCAAAATGCCTTCTTCGGGTCTATGCCGTCCGCCCGTCCGTGGTGCCTGGTTCAGATTCCCCCCGGGGCTAAAGCCCCGTTTCAACCTGCATCTGTTGCGGCGGGACTAAAGTCCCGCCCTATCAAAGCCTCAGCCCATTCAGAACTTCTCGTGTTGACTTCTATCAGCAACCAATATCCGGCAACTCACAACCTGCAACTCACAACTAACTTCTCAACTCCGCCAGCTCTGCCCGCAGCTTGCGCGTGGCGCGGAAGAGCGTGTTCTTCGCCGTCTCCTCGGTGGTGCTCAGCATCTCGCCGATGGTGCGCAGCTTCAATCCCTGGTAGTGCTTCAGCTCGAAGACCGCGCGCTCGCGCGGCGTCAGCTTGTCAAGCGCCTGGTGGATGCAGTGGCCCATGCGCTTGCGGTCGAGCTCGCGCGCCGGATTGGCCATGGCGCGGGTGTCCGTGATGTTCGACAGCAGGTCCATCTCGTCGCCGCGTGCGTCCAGCACCGTGGCCGGGTCCTCGCGGCGGCTCTTGCGGCGGCGCAGGTGGTCCAGGCAAAGATTGGTCACAATCCTATACAGCCATGTATAGAACGAGCACTCGAAGCGGAAGTTCCCCAGATGGCGATACGCCTTCAGAAACGCTTCCTGGTGTACGTCCTGCGCGTCCTGCTCGTTGCTCAGCATGTGCAGTGCAAGCCGCAGGACGGGCTGGTCGTAGCGCCGCACCAGCGAGTCGAAGGCGCTGCGGTCTCCGCGTTGGGCCTCGCGGATCAGGTCGTCGTCCTCGGTGCGCTGCAGGGCGCGCGCGTCCAGTTGCGCTTGCGTCAGCTTGCCGCCGTTCCGGTCGGTACCGGTTCCGAATTGAGCCGCAGGCTTGGCCATCGCTGGGGACGATTCTATCGCCCCACAGCGACTTGCGCCCACACGGGACGCCGCGTCCAGCAACGCGGAGAGCCGATGCGCAGGGGTGCAAGCAGACGCGCTTCGCTCGCGGCCCCCGCCAACCATTGCAGAAAGCGCCGTAGAAAGCTCTCCCTCGGTCTCCAAACCTATAGCATCTGCATGCATCGTCTCTGACTCCGGAGTCAGTAAATGGATCACTTTTAATAGACCTTCAAACCGCGAAAAGGTGAGCGAAAGACAACCAAGAACCAACACCCTATAAACTCAATCCATGTCACCAAGCCCGGCCCAGCCCAGCCTCTTTCCAGCCCCAGCCTCGAAACCAGCGACGGCCAAATGGATCTCCGCCCACTGCGATGGCGGGGCGCGCGGCAACCCCGGCCCGGCAGGTTTTGGTGCGTTGATTCAGGACGCGGACGGCGCGGTGCTGGCCGAGCTATCCGAGTTTCTGGGAATCCAGACCAACAACTTTGCGGAGTACTCCGGCCTGCTGGCCTCGCTGGACTTCGCGCTCACCCACGGCCACCGGCGGCTGCGCGTCGTCTCCGACTCGGAGCTGATGGTCAAGCAGATTCAGGGGAAGTATCAGGTCAAGAGCCCCATCCTCCGCCCGCTGTTTGACCAGGCGAAGAAGAAGATCGCGCAGACTCGAAGCCTTCGAGATCACCCACGCCCTGCGCCACAAAAACAAGGACGCCGACCGCCTCGCCAACCAAGCCATGGACCGCGGCATGGGGCGCGGGTGAAGCTGCACAGCGAACGCGCGGAAGTTAGTTGTAGCTGACGCGCCGGTCGCCGCGGGTGATCCGCCCGATGATGTGGAAGCGCTCGTTGGCGCGGTTGAGGACGGCCTTGGCCTTCTTCACCTCTTCGGCGCGGACCACCACGATCATGCCGATGCCCATGTTGAAGGTGCGCATCATCTCGTCCTGCTCCACGTTGCCCAGGTGTTGCAGATGCTCGAAGAGCGGCGGCACGGTCCAGCTTGCCAGATCGACCACCGCGGCTGTTCCGCGGGGCAGAATGCGAGGCAGGTTGTCCGTAATGCCCCCGCCGGTGATGTGCGCCATGCCGCGCACAATGCCTGCGGCGATCAGCTTCTTCAGTATCGCCAGATAGCTGCGGTGGGTGCGCATCAGCGCTGCACCGGTCTTGTCCTTCAGCTCGTTGACGAGTTGTCGCGCCGTATCCCGCCACCTCGAAGAGTAGCTTGCGCGCCAGCGAGTAGCCGTTGGTGTGCAGGCCGTTGGAGGGTAGCCCGATCAGCACATCGCCTGATTCGATTGTCTCCCCGGTGATCACGTCGGGGCGGTTGACGCAGCCCACGATGGTGCCTGCCAGATCGTACTCGCCGTCGGCGTAAAAGCCGGGCATCTGCGCCGTCTCGCCGCCAATCAGAGCGCAGCCGTTGGCGCGGCAGGCTTCGGAGAGGCCGCGCACGACCGTCTCCACGGTGGCGCTGTCCTCGTCGCGCATGCGCGGTGGCCAGGTAGTCCAGGAAGAAGAGCGGTGTGGCGCCCTGCACGGCGATGTCGTTGACGCAGTGGTTCACCAGGTCGGCGCCAATGGTGTGGTGGATGCCCAGCTCGAAGGCGACCTTCAGCTTGGTGCCCACGCCGTCGGTCGACGAGACCAAAACCGGCTGCGGGAACCGTTCCAGGTCCAGCGCAAACAGGCCGCCGAAGCCGCCGATCTCCGAGAGCACGTGCTTGTTGAAGGTCTTGCGCGCCAGCATCTTAATGCGCTGCTTGGAGCGGTCGCCCGAGGTGATGTCGACCCCGGCATCGTAGTAGGTGGCATGAGCTTTGGCCGCTTTGTGCGCTGCGGGAAGCGCCTCTGCGTGTGCGTTGTGGGCATCTGCATCGTGCACTGCGGGGTGCGGCGGGCCTGCGCTGGGCGTGTCAACGTGGGAGTGTTCTGCGTGGGATGGGGCGGGCGATTTGGAAGGCTCTTCAGGCACTTGGATCTCTTGAACTCTTTGCGCGAAGACAACTCAGAAGCAGCTGGTGCAAACGGACAGTCGCTACCTTCGGACCTGTGTATTGTCAGGCCCGAGGGCGAAGCACCAGTCTATCAGCCGCACATGAGGATAAATGCGGCAGGTCAGTCCGACCCGGAGGTAAACTCCGGTCAGATGTCGAGGCGGCGGGCGCGTTCGGCGGGAGTAGGGAGGGTGCAGCTCTCGCCGTTTGCGAACAGCCCATGACGATTGCGCGCCAGCCAGTTGTAGACGCCGTCGCGTAGCGAGCGTGGAACCAGCCGGGCGACGGCAGCAAGCAATGCCCACCCGCCGCCAAGAACGCTAAGACATCCGAGGATGGCGTCGGAGCGCAGAACGAGGCGCTCCGCGGGTTTGCCGTAGCGCAACACCAGCACCGCGGAGTTGGTCTGCAACGGATCGAGCGCGTGCCGGGCGAAGACCTCGGCGGCCAGCGGCTGTTGCTGGGTCGCAAAGAGCAGGCGCCCCAGTGGATCGTGGCGCTGCATCCAGCGCACGCAGTGCCGGCATAGGCCGCAGTCACCGTCGTAGAGCAGAACGCAAGAGCCGATGGCGGGCTGCGACCTCGTTTCCTCGTGGCTGGATTGGCTGCTGGGCACACCGCCCTCCTATACTGATTCGATGCATGTTGAATCTGGAAAGTTCAAGCCGCTTTTGCATTCGCTCGACCTGGAACGGCGCGCGGAGGAGTACTTTCCCGGTGGCGTCAACTCGCCGGTACGCGCCTTTCGCGCGGTGGGAGGCCATCCGCCGTTTGTGGAGCGCGCCGAGGGCGCGACCCTCTTCGATGCCGATGGCAACCGCTATGTGGGACCTCTTCGGTTCCTGGGGGCCGATGATCCTGGGCCACGCCTTTCCGCCTGTGGTTGCCGCGATTCGCGAGGCAGCCGGTCGCGGGGCAAGCTTTGGCGCATCCCACGCCGGTGAGGCCGCGTTAGCGGAATTAGTTCGCCGCTGCTTTCCCTCGGTGGAGAAGATGCGCTTCGTCAGCCCCGGCACGGAGGCCTGCATGTCGGCGATCCGCCTGGCGCGCGGGTTCACAGGGCGCGACTTCATCGTCAAATTCGAGGGCTGCTATCACGGCCACGCCGACGCGCTGCTGGTGAAGGCGGGCTCCGGCGTGGCCACCTTTGGCATTCCCGGCTCGGCGGGGATACCGGCGGAGACCGCCCAGCATACGCTGGCCCTGCCGTACAACAATCTGGCTGCGGTTGAGGCGGCATTCGCGGCCCATCCGCAACAGATCGCTTGTATCCTGGTCGAGCCGGTGGTGGGCAATGCGGGGACGATTCCACCTGCGCCGGGCTACCTGGAAGGGCTGCGGAGCATCGCGACGAAGCATGGCGCGTTGCTGATCCTGGACGAGGTGATGACCGGATTCCGTCTCTCGCTGGGCGGGGCGCAACGAGTGTTTGGGATTACGCCCGACCTGACGACACTGGGCAAGATACTGGGCGGAGGACTGCCCTGCGGGGCCTTCGGCGGGCGCGCCGAGGTGATGGGCAAGACTCGCGCCGCTCGGCCCCGTCTATCAGGCCGGAACCCTGAGCGGAAATCCGCTGGCAATGGCTGCCGGGATTGCAACGGTCGCGTACCTCATCGAGCATGAGGCAGAGGTCTATCCGCAACTGGAACGCGTTACGAAGAGCATCGCCGATGGAGTGGCGAAGTTAGCGCGCCGGGCAGGCGTGCCGTTGACCGCCAATCAAGTCGGATCGATGTTCACCTGGTTCTTTACCGCCGGGCCGGTGACGGACTTTGTCTCAGCGAGTGCCTCCGATACAGTAGCCTTCGCGCAGTTTCACCGGCTCATGCTGGAGGCCGGAGTCTGGTTGCCGCCGAGCCAGTTTGAGGCTGCGTTTGTCAGTACGGCACACGGGGCTGTAGAGGTCGAGCAAGTCCTCGATGCTGCACGGGTCGCACTCGCGGAATAAGCCTTTCACTCTGTCAACCGGCCAACGCGCACTCAAACATCACGGCTGCGCGGCGCGCTCCAGTTCAGCGAGGTCGAGTTTCTTCATCCCCATCATGGCTCATCGCTTTGGGATGCTTCAGCAGTTCTGGAAGCCGCGAAGGCACAATCTGCCAGGAGAGGCCGAATTTGTCCTTGAGCCAACCGCATTGTCCCTCGCTGCCGCCGGCAGAGAGCTTCGCCCAGTACTCATCGACCTCCTGCTGCGAATCGCAGCGCACCACAAACGAGACCGATTCGTTGAACTGGAACATAGGGCCACCGTTGAGCGCGGAGAACCTCAGGCCATCGAGTTCGAAGGAAACGAACAAGGACGCTGCCTTTCGGGCCCGCGTATTTTCCCCCGTCGTTGCGCAGTCTCGCCGAGGCGGCGCGAGTTCTTGAATACGGTGAGGTAGAAGCCGACTGCCTCTTCGGCGTTCCGGTCGAACCACAGAAAGGGCGTGATGCGGGGATGGTTTTGCAGATCGCTCATTGGATTCACCTCAAGGTATGGCTCATAAACATCGTCTTCGATCTACTGCAACCATGCGCGGCGCAAACAGAATGCGCATGCAGATTCTGCGTCGCTGCCCTAATCGACAAAGTGGCTTCGCTGGCTGTCGTACTCCTCCTCCGGTTCC
>CAWHDN010000018.1:0-41190 GCA_963828115.1 uncultured Acidobacteriaceae bacterium | reverse complement strand
GCGGTGAGGGCGAGGCCGGCGGATTTTTCTTCGCCGTCGTCGGGGCCGTCGGGGGAGATGGTGCGGTAGAAGAGCTGGTTGTTCTCCATGTAGACCTCGAGGAAGGCGGGGCGCTGCATGATGCCGCCGGCGATGAGGGCCTCGGAGAGCGGGTCTTCGACGAAGCGCTGTAATGCTCTGCGTAAAGGACGCGCGCCGTAGGTGCGCTCGGAGGCGGTCTTCTCGATGAATCCACTGCTTGGCGTCTGTCGGTGACAGAGAGCGTGATGGCCTTGTGGACGAGGTTGGCGTTCATCTGCTGCACCAGCAGCTCCATGATCTGCATGAGGTCGGTGTTGGTGAGCGAGGTGAAGATGATGACCTCGTCGAGGCGGTTGAGGAACTCCGGGTTGAAGGTGCGCTTGACCTCGCCCTTGACCAGCTCCTCCATCTTGTCGAGGACCATGTTCTCGTTGCTGCTCTGGAAGCCGAGGCCCTCGCGCTTCTGCAGGTGCTTGGCGCCGATGTTGGAGGTCATGACGATGATGGTGTTCTTGAAGTCCACGGTGTTGCCCAGGCCGTCGGTGAGCTGGCCGTCCTCGAAGACTTGCAGGAGCAGGTTGAATACGTCCGGGTGGGCTTTCTCGATCTCATCGAGCAGGACGACGAAGTAGGGCTAGTGCTTGACACGCTCGGTGAGTTGGCCGCCCTCTTCGTAGCCGACGTAACCAGGAGGTGAACCGATGAGCTTGGAGCAGAGTGCTTCTCCATGAACTCGGACATGTCGAAGCGGATGAGGGATTTTTCGGAGCCGAAGAGGAACTGGGCGAGGGTGCGGGCCATCTCGGTCTTGCCGACACCGGTGGGGCCGAGGAAGAGGAAGCTGCCGATGGGGCGCGCGGGGTTCTTGAGGCCTGCGCGGGAGCGGCGGATGGCGCGGGCGAGGGCAGAAATGGCTTTCTCCTGCGAGATGACGCGCTTGTGCAGCTCTTCTTCGACGCGGAGCAGCTTGGCGGTCTCTTCTTCTTTGATGGATGTGATGGGCACGCCGGTCCAGCGGCTGACGACGTCCTCGATGTCCTCGCGGGTGACGATGCCGGCGGAGGAGTCGTCGAGGTGGTACTTGTCGCGCAGAGCTGCGCAGGTTCTCGCGCTCCTTGCGCTCCTCGTCGGAGTAGAAGCGGGCCTTCTCGAACTCGTGGTTCGCGATGGCGTTCTCCATGCGATGCACGATGAATTTGATGCGCTTCTGGACTTCGGTGAGTTCTTCGGGGAGGGAGGTCTGGCGCAGCTTGACGCGCGCGCCTGCCTCGTCGATGAGGTCGATCGCCTTGTCCGGCAGGAAGCGGTCCGGGATGTAGCGGCTGGAGTGGGTGACGGAGAACGTGACCGCGTCGTCGGTGTATGAGACGGCGTGAAACTTCTCGTACTTCTCCTTGATGCCCTGGATAATTTTGATAGCGTCTTCTTCGTTGGGAGGCGGGACCTTGACGGCCTGGAAGCGGCGCTCGAGCGAACGGTCCTTCTCGATGGACTCACGTAGCTCAGGCGGGCGTAGTCGCGCCGATGCACTGGACCTCGCCGCGGCTGAGGGCAGGGCTTGAGGATGTTGGCGGCGTCGAGCGAAGCCCTCGGCCGAGCCGGCGCCGACCAGGGTGTGCAGCTCGTCGATGAAGACGATGCAGTTCTGGTTATTCCATCAAGCTCCTTCATGATGGTCTTTAGGCGCTCCTCGGAACTCTGCACGATACTTTGTGCCGGCGACGATGAGCGAGAGATCGAGCGCGAAGATGTCGTTTGTCTGCGAGGAAGCAGAGGGGATCGCCGTCGGCGATCTTCTGCGCGAGGCCCTCGACGATGGCCGTCCTTGCCTACGCCGGGTTCGCCGATGAGGACGGGATTGTTTTTTGTACAGCGGCAGAAGGATCTGGATGACACGTTCGACCTCGGCGTCGCGGCCGACCAGCGGATCGAGCTGTTCGTCGATGGCGTACTCGGTGAGGTCGCGGGAGAGCTCGGCGGACAGGCTCTGCTGCGTTGCGTTGGCTGCTCTTGCTGCTGCCTTGTTGCCGCGGGGCTTTTTCCTGCGTGGTGCGCTGCAACTCTTCGCGGATGGCGGGCAGGCGCAGGCCACGCTCAGTCCGGCAGGATCTCAGCGGCAAAGCACTTCTCTTCGCGCAGCAGGGCCGAGCGAGAGGTGCTTGGTGCCGATGTGCTTGTCGGAGAGGCGTTCGGCTTCTTCGGCGGCGTAGGCGAGGACGCGCTTGCACTCGTTGGAGAGCGGCAGGTCGACGAGGTCGAGACCTTCTCGCGGATCGTGGTGTCGCCCTGGATCTCTGCTTGTCGATGGATTCGACGGATGCGTGCGAACGCAGGAAGCGGTTGGTGTCGGCCTTGTCCTCGCGCAGCAGGCCGAGCAGCAGGTGCTCGGTCTCGATGTTGGGCGGAGCCGAACTCGGCTGGCCTGGTGCGCGGCAAAGAAGGATGACTCGTCGCGCCTTCTCGGTATAGCGTTCGAACATCTGTCCCCTTCGAGCCGACGGCCACTATTATCTGCCCGAAGGCCGGATGCAGCGCCATTGATCGAACCCGCCCCTCCGCGCGAGTCGCTGCACACGAAGACCTGACAGAAGAGAGGTTTCCAATTCGACGAATCCAGATCAAGGGACTCCCATTCCACACCTACCAGTGTCGTCGCTGCACAGAATATACGAAAATCACTCGAAAGTTCTGACCAGTTTGGCGGCGCCCGATTTGAACTCCCAGCAGTTTAGATGCACACGATGTTGCGTTCGCACCAAACTCCGTCGACGACGATCGGCGACGGCTACTGGCGGGCGGGAAGCTCTTGCAGTTGGCCATCGCGCAGACGGAGGACGCGGCCACAGCGCGCGGGGAATTTGATATTATGGGTGACGAGAATACTGGTGAGTAGATGCTCGCGGTGCAGCTTTTGGATCAGGGAGAAGACAGCTTCTGCGGTCTTGCCGTCGAGGTCTCCTGTGGGCTCGTCGGCGAGGAGGAGTTTGGGGCCGGCGACCAGGGCACGGGCGAGGCTGACCCTCTGCTGCTCTCCGCCGCTGAGTTCGCCCGAGCGGTGGCTGGCGCGGGCGGCAAGGCCGACCTCGTTGAGCCAGATGCTGGCTTGTCGGAGGGCCTCGGGGCGACGGAGGCCGCGAGCAAGAAGAGGCATAGCGACGTTCTCCAGCGCGGTGAACTCCGGCAGGAGATAGTGAAACTGCCAGACGTAGCCCACGTCGCGATTGCGGAACTCGGCGGATTGGCGCGGGTTGAGCTGGCTGAGATTGGTGTCGGCGAGCCAGACCTCGCCCGCCGTGGGGCGGTCGAGCGCGGCGAGGAGATGGAGCAGGGAACTCTTGCCGGTGCCGCTCTCGCCGACGATGGCGACCATCTCGCCGGCGGCGAAGTCGAGGTTGCGAAGAGACGACCTCGCCGGAGGACTAGGTGCTGAGGCGATTGCGGATAGATTTTGGTAGGCCGATGCGCGCAGCGACCTTCGTCCATGCGACGATTCAGCCATTAGTCTGAAGATTCATCGTGCGCTGCGCTAAGAGTCGACTGCTATTTGCAGACGGATGCACCGCGCATTCATCTGGTGCACCGTCCAGGCGACGCAAACTTTCGCGCAGTAGCCGGTCGCAGACGCTGCAGTTGCTGGCGCACTGTCGTGGCGAATGAGATCGTCGATGCGAGATCTGAGCTTCTTTGTGAGTCCGGATCAGCGGATCTGGACCAGAAGTCCTGAGCTTCATGCAAGCGTCACGCTTCGAGCCTCTGGATTCAGTCGTAACGCGATTTTGCGACATATTCGTACTCAGCAGCCTCGGCGGAGACTTTGCGGCGCTGCTGCTGGGGTAGAGCGTGGCGAGCAGGCTGACGCCGAGCGAGACGGCGGCGACGATGAGCGCGTCGATGAGGCGCGGGGCGAAGGGCAGGTAGTCGATGGAGTAGACCGATGCGTCGAGGTGGATGAAGCGATAGTGGCCGCCCAGCCAACTGAGGCCGAAGCCGAGGACGAGGCCGAGCGCGGTGCCGATCACGCGAGATGAGAAGGCCTTGCAGGAGGAAGATGCGGCGAACCTGGTCGACGCGGACGCCGAAGCTCATCAGGACGGCGATGTCGCGGGTCTTCTCCATCACCATCATGGTGAGGGCGATGAGGATGTTGAGCGCGGCGACGCAGACGATGAGCGCGAGGATGATGAAGGTGACGATCTGCTCGAGGCGCAGGGCGCGGAAGAGTTCGCGGTTCTGCTCCATCCAGTTGGTGGATTCGTAGCCGGGACCGGCGGCCTGCTTCGATCTGGCGGGCGATGGACGTCGGCGCGGTACATGTCGTCCACCTTGAAGCTGATGGCGGAGATGAGGTCGGGCTCGGAGAAGAGACGCTGCGCGTCGGCGAGGCGGATGAAGGCGTAGCTGGAATCGTACTGGTAGAAGCCGGAGTTGAAGACACCGGCGACCGTGTAGCGCTGGTACTTGGGGACGAGGCCGAGCGGGGTAAGCTCTCCCTGCGGACTGGTGACGAGGATGGTGTCGCCGACTTCGGCACCGATGGTCTGGGCGAGGTCCTGGCCGATGACGATGGGAGGGACGGATTGCGCGGCCGCTGGCGTCGCTGGCGGCGGGCTGCGGATTTAGCGGCTCCGCGCTGCCTTGCTGGATGGATTTGCAGGAGGTCGGAGACGGTGCGCTGGTCGGCTGGGACGATGCCGTCGATGAGCGCGCGCCGGCGCTCTTGGCGTTGCGCGAGATCGCGGACTTCTTGGTCGAGGCCGGGAGCGGCGGCGGTGACGTGAGGCAGAGCGCGCAGGCGCGAGAGCAGAGGACGCCCAGTCGCGGATGCCGTCGCCGGAGACGCGCATCAGCAGGACGTGCGCAGTGGAACCGACGAGGCGCTGTCTTGCAGGTCGCGGCGCATTCCGTTGGTGATGGCCAGCGCAATGATGAGCGAGGCCACGCCCGCAGCCACGCCTATGACGGAGATGGCGGTGATAACGCCGACCACGGCCTGTCGCCGCTTGGCCCGCAGATACCGCGCGTCGCAATGAAGAGTTCAAATCGCATCCGTACCTAAGCGTACTATCAAGCCGCGATGAGATGCATCAATGGATGAGTCAGATGCAAGGAGTTGCCGATGCAAAGAAAAGAGGCGGGGCCGAAGCCTTACCCCACTTTCTGCCCGTGACCTATATTTCTTAACACTTTGAGCGAAATACGGGGATTACTTACCTTCGGCAATCTCAGGGGCGGGATGGCAATTCATTTATCTCTACACGAATTCTGAGAGAGCTTTTTAAAGTCATACCATTTACAGCAGGGACTCATGCTGGGGTAATGGAGTCGTTACTGCGCACTTAGTTAGTATTGTGGCAAGGACGATTGTGCAGGATTGCTTCCCCGAATGGTGCATCATTTAGAGGCTTATGGAAGAGCCGGAATAGAAAGCTGGACGAACGCGGCGCAGCGGGCGGAGGCAATCAACCGCGGGAAGGCGCGCCCGCGGAGGCGGAGCCGAGCGAGCAGGAAGGGCTGAACGCCGAGGAAGCTGCCGAGGCGCAGGAGACGGTGCAGGAGTTCATGGCCGTGGCCGCGCAGCAGAATGTGGCGGCTGGCGAGGCCGTGCCGGAGCGGCGCAACCATCCTGGGCCGTACATTGCGTTCGATCATGTCTCCATTTCTTTTGATGAGCTGGTGGTGCTGGACGACGTGAGCTTCTCCGTTCTGCCCGGCGAGACGCTGTGCATTCTGGGACGCTCCGGCGTGGGGAAGTCTGTTGCGTTGAAGATCCTGATGGGCTTCCTGAAGCCGGACACGGGGCGCGTTCTGGTGGCTGGCGAGGACATCTCGCACTTCAGTGAACGCGAGCTGCAGGCGGTACGGCGCAAGGTGACCATGGTCTTTCAGAACGGAGCACTGTTCGATTCGATCAGTGTGGGGGAGAATGTGGCGTTCCCGCTGCGCGAGCGGGGCGACATGGCCGAGGAGCAAATTCAGCAGATTGTGCGTGGGATGCTGGAGATGGTTGGCGTGGCGGGGATGGAGGAGATGCTGCCGAGCGATCTCTTCGACCGGGATGAAGCGCTCGGTGGCCATTGCGCGCGCGCTGGCCAGCCAGCCCGAGGCCATCCTATATGACGAACCGACCACGATGGTGGACCCGCTGATGGGGCATCTGCTGGGCGAGTTGATTGAACGCCTCAAGACACAACTGCATTTGACCAGCATCGTGGTGACCCATGACATGCGCTTTGCGAGCAAACTGGCCGACCAGATTGTCTTTCTCCATCAAGGGAAGGCGCGCTTCTTCGGCACGGTGGAAGAGATGGATAGAAGCGACGACCCCGTACTTAAGGAATTTCTAACTCTAGACGAGCTTGTTCTGCCCGTATAGGGATACAACTTCCGAGCCATGGTTTACCGGAAATTGATGCAATTGCGGTTGATTTCTCTTTTTGTTTTCAGTATGATGAGAAGAATAAGGATGATGCGCGGGGGCCTTGGCGTATTACTCCGATGTAGCAAGATAGGACATAGATTTGTGTTTAAAAATGTCCTACCCAGAGAGTAGGGTGAACATTAGCATTTTGTAAGCTGAGTTGGGCCTATTGGCATGGGATGCTTCTGACGCGCGAAGTTGAGCGTCGTTGGGGTGAGAGGCAATTGGCTATGGCAACACCTGATTATTTGAACCAGGCAGTTCTTCCAGGACGGAGTTGGACAGAGACTGATGGAAGTTCATCAGTGCGCGCAGGGGCGTTTCATCGTCCCTCGGTCAACAGCCTGATCTGGGCTGTGCTCGACTTTGCGACCGTGGCGATCGCCATGCTGGTTGCACTGCGTGTTCGCGACACAGTGCCCGGCGGGATGCATATCATCTGGCAGCCTGCATACCTGCTGCATGTTGCGTCGGGGTACATGCTTGGTTTTATCGGATGGTATGGTGTGCTGCTTATTGTGATCGCGCGATCCTACGGACTGTACGAACCCATTTTGGAACGCAGCGGCCTGCACGAGCAGCGTCTGGCGGTGCAGGCGTCGCTGACCTCCGGGCTTCTGCTGTGCGGCTCGCTGTATTTGGCGCGCGCCGTGGTGGTCTCGCGGATCGTTGTCGTGCTGACGGTGATCTTCACTACGGTTCTTCTTTGTATACGGCGCGCCATATGGCGCTCGATGGTATACCGGCGCTATCGCGAGGGTCTGGAGACACGCAATGTACTGATCGTCGGCTCGGGCCGCGTCGCCCACGCGCTACGCAACCATCTGGAGAGCCTGCGCCACCTCGGGTTCCGCTTTAAGGGTTTTGTTTCGCTCAGCGGGCAGGAGGCTGAATCCGGCGATGCGGACGTGATCGGCGACGTGCGCAACTGCCTTTCGCTGGCCCGCTCGCTATTTGTCGACGAGATATTCTTCTCTGAGCCCGCGGAGAAACAACTGGTGATCGGCATTGTGGAAGAGGCGCGCGGGTACGGCATCGACGTGCGCGTTGTGCCCGACCTCTACGACGGCCTGGCATGGGCCGCGCCGGTGGAGTACATTGGACAGTTTCCCACCATTCCGCTGCATCGGCGCGCCCTTCCCGTGGGAGCCTACCTGCTTAAGCGCGCGTTCGACGTGATGGGCGCCGCCTTCGCCATGCTGCTGGGCTGGCCGTTTATGCTACTTTTGATGGGCGCCATCAGGCTCGATTCCAAGGGGCCCATCTTCTACCGCGCGCAACGGATTGGACGCAAGGGGCGAACCTTCACCTGCTACAAGTTCCGTACCATGTGCGTCGGAGCGGACAAGCTACAGGGAGAGCTGGTCCACAAGAACGAGCGCGACGGCATCCTCTTCAAGATCGCCGACGATCCCCGCATCACGCGTGTCGGGCGCTTTCTGCGCAAGTATTCGCTGGACGAACTGCCGCAGTTCTACAACGTGCTGCGCAGCGAGATGAGCCTGGTGGGCCCGCGGCCGCCGGTGGGCTCCGAGGTGGAGCAGTACGACCTGTCACACCTGCGGCGGCTTGAGGTGTTGCCCGGAATGACCGGCCTGTGGCAGGTTGAGGCGCGGCAGGACCCCTCGTTCGACAGCTACATCTCACTGGACACCGCGTACGTCGAGAACTGGAGCCTGTTTCTCGACCTGAAGATCCTGGTGCGCACCGTCGGCGTCGTCCTGAGCGGCACCGGCACATAAAGTCAGTGGACAGCTAACAGTGGTCAGTGGTCAGTTATGAGTAAACTAATAACTGCTGGCAGTCGCATGTATTGCATCCCACTTACAACTGACCACTCACAACTGCCTTATGAAGATTGCTCTTGCACAGATCAACCCGACCGTCGGGGACTTTGCCGGAAACGCGCGGCTGGTTCTCGACTTCGCGGCGCGCGCCGGGGAGGCTGGCGCGGAGCTGGCGGTATTTCCCGAACTCTGCGTCTGCGGATACCCTCCGGCCGACCTACTGGAGAAGCGGTCATTTCTGGAACGCGCGCGCGAGGCGCTGGATGAGATTGCGGGCCACACCACCAGTGGGCCGGCGATATTATGCGGCGCGGTTCTCGCCACAGGTCCGGTGGATGGCAGGCCGTACGAAGGCAAGCATGCGCGCAATGTTGCCGCGCTGCTGACGGGTGGACGGGTCAGCTTTGTGCAGCAAAAGATGTTGTTGCCCTTCTACGACATCTTCGACGAGCAGCGCTATTTTGAACCTGCCACAGAGCAGACCCTGACCGCGCTGCATGGGCAGCCGCTGGCTATCAGCATCTGCGAGGATGCGTGGAACGACAAGGGTTTCTGGGAGCGACGCCTCTACCCGGTGGACCCGATCGACGAGTTGATGCATCAGTGGCGCATGCTGCCCGATCCGCTGGCCGTACATCCGCGCCTGGTGCTGAACATCTCGGCATCTCCCTTCTGGTGCGGCAAGCCGCTGCTGCGGCGCAATATGCTCTCCGTGCTGGCTCGCCGGCACAACGCGATTGTGGCGATGGTGAACCAGGTTGGGGGAAACGACTCGCTGGTCTTCGACGGATCGTCAATTGTGATTGCACCCAATGGCGAGGTTGTGGCGCAGGCCGCATCCTTCCGCGAAGACCTGATTGTCTTCGATACGGACGACCTGCAGCCGATGGAAACGAAGCTGGCGCCGACCGAAGCCACCTCTGTTTCCGTTTCCAATCCTGGAGCAGGCGACACGGCAGACACATGGAAAGCTCTTGTGCTGGGCACGCGCGACTACGTGCGCAAGTGCGGATTTTCGAAGGCGCTGGTGGGACTCTCGGGGGGCATCGACTCAGCGCTGGTGGCGGCCATCGCTGTAGAGGCGCTGGGCGCGGAGAATGTTCTTGGCGTGGGAATGCCCAGCGAGTTTTCTTCGACCGGCTCGATCGACGACGCGCGCGCACTGACGGTGAACCTGGGCATCCGCTACGAGCTGGTCGCCATCCACGATGTGTTTACGCAATATCAGAGAACGCTGGAGCCGTTGTTCGCTGGAACGCCGTTTGGACTAGCGGAAGAGAACCTGCAGTCGCGCATTCGCGGCGCGCTGCTGATGGCGCTGTCGAACAAGTTTGGCTCGCTGGTGCTGACCACCGGCAACAAGAGCGAGATGTCTACCGGCTACTGCACGCTGTATGGAGACATGGTGGGCGCGCTGGCTGTGATCGGCGACGTCTTTAAGACGCGGGTGTACGCGCTGAGCCGCTACGCCAACCGCGAACGGGAGGTGATTCCGCGGGCAACGATCGAAAAACCGCCCTCGGCTGAACTTCGTCCCGGACAGCGCGACACCGACTCGCTGCCGCCGTACGAGGTCCTCGACCCGATTCTGGAGGCCTATGTGGAGCGCTACGCTTCCGTCGAGCAGATTGTCGCCGAGATGGAAACCGCCGGTCACCCGGTGGATCTCGCGCTTGTCCGCCGCGTTCTTCAGCTTGTCGAGCGCAGCGAGTACAAGCGCCAGCAGGCTGCGCCTGTGCTCAAAGTGACGCCAAAGTCCTTCGGCAACGGGCGGCGGTTTCCCATCGCCGTGAGGGTTGAACTGTAACCTGCAAAGTCGAAGCGCCGACAAAGGGTAAGCCGGAACAGGCGTGCATTTCATCCAGAAGGGCTGTTCCCGGTAAAATGATCAGGAACCGCACAAAGAACATGCAACCCCAGAAGAAGGAAACCACATTGAAGAGCACCGATTCAGCTTTGCAGTCAGTTCCGGGTTGGATTCCGGTAGCAGCGCTCACCATCATTCTCAGCCTGAGCACGGCCGTCGCATTTGCCCAGGCCGCACCTGCCAATCCAGTGCAACCGAAGCCAGCGGCCGCGCCCTCCGCTCCCGCCGCGCAGGCGCCGTACCTTGCCCCGCCCACAGTGCCAATTGTGAATGCCGTGCCGGTCGATCCGCTGCCTCCGGCAGACCCGAGGAACTTTACCGTCGCATCGCCTACCAAGGAGACGGTGAACGCCTTCCTCAACCAGGTGTGGGGTTACGATACCAACCGAGTGTGGCGCGTGATGGCCATCTCGCAAACAGTCGCGCCCAAAATCACCAAGGTGATCGTCTATGTCACGAGCAAGTCACCCGACGCAAAGCCCCAGGTCGCGATCTTCTACGTTACACCGGACGGCAATTACGTCATTGAGGGCGCAAGCCTGGTCTACTTCAGCGCAACTCCGTACGCCCCCACTCGGGATCTGCTCAAGGAAAAAGCCACCGGAGCTGCACGCGGCGGTGCCAGCAAGGATCTTATGCTGGTGGAGTTCGCCGACCTGCAGTGCCCGTACTGCAAGACGGCGCAGACGACGATGGACCAGATCGTCAAGGACTTTCCGGCCGCGCGCGTTGTCTTCCAGCAATTTCCGCTGGTAGATATTCATTCCTCCGCCTTCAAGGCTGCGGCTTACGGCGTCTGCGCGCAGAAGCAGTCGGACGATGCCTTCTTCAAGTACGCGGCGGGGGTCTTCGACACGCAGCAAGCGCTGGCGCCAACCACGGAAGACACGCTGCTGCGGGCTGCGGCCCAGCGCGCCGGACTCGACGGGGACGCCATCGTCACCTGCGCCAACACGCAGGCCACCAAAGACAT
The DNA here is from genome assembly GCA_963828115.1 of uncultured Acidobacteriaceae bacterium. Lineage (GTDB taxonomy): Bacteria > Acidobacteriota > Terriglobia > Terriglobales > Acidobacteriaceae > Edaphobacter. The sequence continues at coordinate 30,124 of CAWHDN010000018.1, read as the reverse complement.
CGTCAACGCCGACATCAAGCTGGCCGTAGACGCTGGGATCGAACATACTCCCACGCTGGTGGTTAACGGACGCGCGATCCCACTCGACCTTCCCTATGACTTGATCAAGCAGATCATCGTCTTCCAGTCCAAACTGGACGGGGTTGCCACCGGAGCCTCCGCCGATATTCTGGCACCCACACCGCCAGCGCCGCCTGCGCTGAACACGCTCCCCAAATAGAGCGACACGGTACGCGCGGACACCGCGTTTCCGGGTCGCATCGATGTCAGGGCCGCTCACGGAAGATTGTGGGCGGCTTCGTTCATGCAGCCAACGACACGATCTTGCGGCGTGGAGTGGGTAAGACGCTGTCGTTCACGCGTTGGCGGAGTTCCGTCAGCGAATGCGCGAACTGACGCGTCTTGCGCAACCGTTTGAAAGCTAAGCCGGTATTTGCTGTTGGAGTGGCTGCGGGGCCCTCGCAGGACCGACTTGCATTGTTGTGCTTCTGGGACTTGGCTGTGCCGGGCATATCGTTGTGCGCGGGCCTGCCCTGCCTGTGCGGCTTTATCCCATCTCGGAACGGAGTTTTCCGGGGACTAAAGTGAGCCGTGTCACTCGTCGAACTCATGTTTTTCCCATTCCATCCGATAGAAGAATTAAAGCTTGGCATCAACTGTGAGTGGTTGGATGACACTCGCGGACTCGGGGCCTATATGCAGCACCACAGGAGAAAGATCAATATGAAGAACATCAAACATGTGTTTGCCTCCTTCGTGAAGGATGAGTCGGGTCAGGACCTGATTGAATACGCGTTGGTTGCGGGTTTGATCGGACTGGGCGCGGTTGTAGCCATGACCGGACTCTCCGGCAAGATCAGCACCGCCTTCAACACGGTCGGCAACAACCTCTCCAACGCCATTTAGTGAAGACACTAGCAATGAGCCACGGGGACGCTGGAAGTGGAGATCGCGAGCGGTGACACGGCACGATGCGACGTGCCGCGTCAGCGTCCGCCGCCAACATTGGCCAACGCCGGTTTGTTCCGGGGCTGTCCATTCTCCTCACACGGCATCGCGACCTGATTTGCAAGACACGCACTGGTGTTTCCCATGGATATTCCTGATCAGCAACTGATGTTTCTCGGAGGATCTCTGCTGTGCGCCGGTATCGGCTCAGTCACTGACGTCCGTGAGCGCAGGATCCCAAACTACGTTACAGGCACAGCTGCCGTTGCCGGCCTCATGCTGCACGCGATCTTCGGCGGCTGGCGTGGACTGGGAGATTCAGCGCTTGCCGGAGTGATTGCCGGCGGCATCTTCCTGATATTTTATCTGGCTGGAGGCATGGGCGCGGGCGATGTGAAGCTGATGGCCGCGGTTGGATGCTTTGCCGGGCTGCCCGCGCTGGCTCTGGTGGTGATCTCAACCGCCATAGCGGGCGGTGTGTTTGCGCTTGCCGTCAGCATCTACCACGGGCGGCTGCACGAGACGCTGCGCAACGTGGTGAATCTGCTTCAGCATCATGGGCGGCAGGGCCTGAAGGCCCACCCGGATTTGAACCTGAGCAATGCGCGCACAGTTCGCCTGCCTTTTGCGCTGCCCATTGCGGCGGGATGTTTGTACACTCTCTGCACCCTGGCGTGGGAGGCGCGGCCATGAACACAAAGCGCATCCTGATAGCCCTTACTCTATCTCTGTTTGTCTCCGGCCTGTGTACATGGCTTGTCTCCAGAAAATTGACCGCGACACCCACAGTGCAGAAGCAGCCGGACGTAATATATGCGGCACCGTCTCATGCGCTGCAGGCGGGCGAAGTTCTGAAGGCCGAAGACGTCAATCTTGTGACGTGGCCGGGCAGCAAACCCATCGAGGGAGCGTTTTCGCAGACCGCTGGAGTGACTGGCCGCGAGGTTCTCTTTCCGCTGGCCAAAGACCAGCCCATTCTGGACAGCGACCTATCTGCCGCAGGAGCCGGCACCGGCCTTGCCAGCAAGATTCCGGACGGCATGCGCGCCATTGCGCTGCACTCCGACGAGGTGGTTGGGGTTGCGGGATTTCTGGTTCCCGGCTCGCATCTCGACGTGCTGGTGACCTACCACTCGGATATTTCGCCAGAGCCTGTGACGGCGACCGTTCTACAGAACACGGTCGTACTGGCCGTTGGTCACCAGATTGAACCAGATCCGTCGGGCAAGACATCGGACGTAACCGTGGTGACATTGTTGCTGACTCCAGAGCAGGCGGAGCGCGCGGTACTGGCAAGCACCCAGGGGGTGATCCACTTTGTTCTGCGCAACGGTGCGGACACAAGCCTTAGAGGAGAGACGCCGATGCTGCTATCGCAACTCTCCGGCTATGCGCCCACAGTGGCTCGCACTGCTGCCCGCTCGAGTGTACCGGCAACTGCGCACGTGCCGGCGGCCCAGAAACAGGAAGGGATCGAGACCATCCTTGGCGGCTCCGGCGACGCGCAATCCGCAGGAGCGCCGAATGGAGGAGCCAGACCATGAACCTTTGCACCTCACAACCGGCCAAGCGGGGAGCAGACAACGCGAAGCGAGTCAACCTGATTACTATGAAAGCTGGCCGAACCAAGCTGGGCCGCGCCGCCGCGTTTGCGTTCTTGCTTCTGCCGTGTATTGGTGCATTCGATGGCTCCGTTGCGCAGAGCCTGGCACTTCCTGTCAAGTACATCGCCCAGATGCAGAATGCGGCGATTGTGCCGCCTGCCATTAATTCTACGACCTCCTCCGATCGACTGCATATCACGGTAGGCCGGTCAGTGATGCTGACCTCGGCCACGCCTCTGCGCCGCATTTATGTCGGCAACCCGGCCGTGCTACAGACCTATACTTCGGGATCCAGCGAGATTGTACTTACCGCAAAGACAGCCGGTGTCAGCAGTATGGTGTTGTGGGACGATGCGGGCGGCCACCGCATGTACACGGTCAGTGCGGACATCGATCCCGAGGCTCTGCGCGCCTCGTTTAATGCGGCTTTTCCTGTTTCCTCGATCCACGTCGAGACCGGCGAAGGCAAGATTTTTCTTACCGGCACGGTTGCCAGCGACGCTGCCAGCGACGCTGCGCTCAAGATGGCTTCGCTGTATGCAAAGGACGTTGTCAACTCGCTGGTTGTGGTACCCGTGCATGGCAAGCAGGTGGAGCTGAAGCTGCGCATTGTGGAGGTGGACCGCACGCGCATGAACCAGCTGGGCATCAACATATTCGCGGGGGGCCGCACCGCACTCGCAACCTCGACCCAACAGTTCGGCAGCACAGCTACCGGCAGCGGATCCGCGCTGACCGTCAGCGACCCGCTTAACATCTTTCTCTACAACTCCAAGCTCAACGTCGGGTTGACGGTGCAGGACCTGGAACAGAAGCAGATTCTACAGGTGCTGGCCGAGCCGACACTGACCACGCTGAGCGGTCTGCCCGCACACTTCCTTTCCGGCGGTGAATTTCCGTTTCCCGTGGTGCAGGGCGGGACCGGAAACAGCACGGCGATCTCCATCCAGTTTCGTCCGTACGGGGTGAAGGTCGAGTTCACCCCGACTGTCAATCCGGACGGATCGATCCGCATCAAACTTTCGCCCGAGGTAAGCACGCTGGACTTCAGCAACGCGGTCACGATCTCCGGCTTTACCATTCCAGCGCTCTCCACGCGCCAAACCGAGACCGAGGTGGAGATACAGAATGGTCAGAGCTTCATCGTCTCTGGCCTGCTGGACCACCGCACCACGGAGATTATGAGCAAAATGCCTGGGATTGCAGAGATTCCGATCCTGGGCCAGCTCTTCCACTCGAAGAACTTCAACCACTCGGTTGTGGAGCTGGTCATCATCGTCACCGCGACGGTGGTTGACCCTTTGACCGAGTCGCCGCTGACGGAGCCAGACCAGCCGAAGATGTCGGTTCCCAATCTCGACACCAATTCCTTCGACGTACGGGCACGCGACAAGTCCGAAGCGGGGAGTCCCGCGGCAGCGCCGCAGGCGCGGACGGACCAGCCATGATCCGCAAAACAAACACGACGGAGCATTCCACCCAGGCGATCTTCAGCGTCTGCGCAGATGAGGAAGTGGTGCAGGTGGCGACCTCCGCCTCGATGAATATTCCCGGCGCCCTGTTTGCAGGCGAGTTTCGCGACTACATCACGGCCGAGAAACGACCGCAGTTCTCTTCGTTGCTGAAGAATGCCGATTCGTGCGTTGCGCTCATCGATTTCGATCGCGACCCTGAACTGGCCATTGAGACCACCGATCGGCTGCACCAGATTTTTTTAAAGAAGATCGGCATCATCGGCGTGGGCACCGAGCTGGATGCGGGAATTCTGCTGCGCGCCGTACGCAACGGGTGCGGCGAGTTTCTGACCAAGCCTGTCAGCCTGGTCGATCTGATTGCATCGCTCAACCGCTTCAACGAAGTGCTGGCCGTCGATCCGAACGCGCAGAGCAGTGTAGGCCGCGTGATCTCGTTTTTTGGGGCGAAGGGCGGCGTCGGGACCACAATGCTGGCGGTGCATCTGGCCATATTTCTGGTTCGAAAGTTCGGCAAGAAGGTACTGCTAATCGACCACAAGCAACAGCTTGGCCACGTGGCCCTGTACCTTGGGCTCAAGGACACTCAGTATCACTTCGACGAGCTGTTGCGCAACGCCGACCGGCTTGACTCCGAGCTTCTGAAAGGTTTTATCGTCCGCCACCGGAGCGGCCTCGATATCATCGCGTCGCCCGAGATGTCGGGGAGTCCGCACGAGGCCACGAGCGACGAGTTCGAGCGCGTGATGGACTTTCTGCGCCGCGAATACGACTTCGTACTCATCGACTCCTCGGCTTCATACCAAGCCACCCGGAACGCTCTCATCGAACAGTCCGACGAGGTCTTCATCGTCTCGACGCCGGACGTGGCCGCGTTGCGCGACCTGGCCCGCATGGTGGAACAACTGTCGCTCAGTGAGTCCTCCACCAACAAGCTGCGTCTGGTGGTGAACCGCTCCACGGCCAGTGACTCCGTCACTCCTGAGCAAATTGAGAAGACCGTCCGGTTCCCCATCTCTGTTGCCGTTCCCAACAACTACTTCGAGCTTGTCCGCGCCATCAACGATGGGGAACCCATACCGCCGCAGCGCCGCTCGGAGTTCAATCAGGCGCTCTCCCGCTGGGCAAACCAGATTGTCAACGGATTGAACGCTGCGGAGCCTGGGTCGGCAAAGAAGAAGTTCTTCTCGTTTTTGCACACATAGCAGATAGAGGAACGGTGCTGCGAATGTTTCGAGGTGATTGCAATGCCTGAAGTATCGATGTACATGACTCCGCCCACCCGCACCGCGGTCCCCACCGAGGTGCGCGTCACCACGGTACTGAACGATAGCGCGCGCCACGCGCTGAAGACCGCCGTGCATCACGAACTGATCCGGCGCATGGACCTTGAAAAGCTCTCCGCCATTCAGTCCGACGAGGCCGAGGGACGGCAACGCCTGCTCAGCATTATTCTGCAGCTTATTGGCGAACAGAGCGCCCCGCTCAGCACGCTGGACCGCGACCATCTGGCGCAGGACATCCTTGACGAGGTCTTCGGCCTCGGCCCGCTGGAGCCACTGCTGCACGACCCCACGGTGAGCGACATTCTGGTGAACACCTACAAGACGGTGTATGTGGAACGGCGCGGCGTCATCGAGAAGACCGATATTGCGTTTAAGGATGAGGCGCACCTGATGCACATCATCGACAAGATTGTCTCCGCGGTTGGCCGCCGCATCGATGAGTCTTCGCCCATGGTGGACGCGCGCCTGCTGGACGGCTCTCGGGTGAACATTGTGATTCCTCCGCTTGCCGTGGACGGTCCACTGATGTCGATTCGCCGCTTTGGGACAACGCCAATTACCGCTGACGATCTGCTGCGCTACCGATCGCTGACTCCGCAGATGCTGGAGACCCTGCGCGGGGCAGTGCGCGCACGGCTGAACATTGTGGTCTCCGGGGGCACCGGCTCGGGCAAGACGACCCTGCTGAACGTTCTCTCCGGCTACATCTCCGACGCGGAGCGCATCGTTACGATCGAGGACTCCGCGGAACTTCAGATCAAGAAGGAGGACGTCGCCCGGCTGGAGTGCCGCCCCCCCAACCTGGAGGGCAAGGGGGCCGTCCGCCAGCGCGAGCTGGTGATCAACGCGCTGCGCATGCGTCCAGACCGCATCATCCTGGGCGAGGTGCGCGGGGAAGAGGCGCTGGACATGCTGCAGGCCATGAACACCGGGCACGACGGCTCCATCACCACGGTCCATGCCAACAATCCGCGCGATGCCATCGCACGCATCGAGACCATGGCGATGATGGGGTCGATCACCCTGCCCGCGGCTGCAATACGGGCCCAGATTGCCTCTGCCATCGACCTCATCGTGCAGGTATCGCGGATGAGCGATGGCTCGCGCCGCGTCACCCACATCAGCGAAATCACGGGAACCAGTGGAGACATCATCAGCCTGCAGGACATCTACCTGTTCGAGAAGCTGGGACTTGGGCCCAGCGGAAACGTCAAAGGGCGCTTCCACTCCACCGGCATCGTACCCAAGTTTGGCGAACGGCTGAAGGCCGCCGGAATTCCGCTGGGCCTCAACCTGCTCGACCATTCGGTCGAAGTATAGAGAGGCAGAGAGGGAGCGCCGATCATGGTTCTGCTGACACTTACATTTATGCTTACGCTGGCACTCAGCTTCCCCATCCTTATGGTTGGGATGCGCGCAACGGCGTCAAGCAAGTCCGCCCAGGTGCGTCTGACGACCATACGGCATTCCATTCAGGCGAAGCAGTCTGGCACCAGCGGAGCGGACCTGGAGACAGCCGGAGAGGACGGATTCTTCGCCCGCCTCGGCATCCTGCTTGAGCGCTACCCATTTGGAAAGAAGCTCAAGGTGCTGTTGCTGCACGCCGATAGCAGCATGAGCCTGGGCGGCATCGTTCTGGCGAGCGCGGGTGCCGCGCTGGGCTGCGGGCTGCTCGGCTACGTCTTTACGAACATGCTTGTGGTTGCCGGCGTTGCGACCGTCTTCGGAGCCCTCTTTCCTTACATATTGCTGCGCAGGAAACGCGGCCGGCGCCTGAAGGCGTTCAACACCGCACTGCCGGACGCCATTGATCTGATGGCGCGCTCGCTGCGCGCGGGCCACTCGATGAACTCGTCTATTGAGATGATCGCCGAGCAATCGCCCGAGCCGCTGGCGTCCGAGTTTGTACAGGTCTACAAGCAGCAGCGGCTGGGTCTGCACTTTCGCGAGGCACTGCTGCAGATGGGCACGCGCATTCCGTCGAAAGACCTGCAATTCCTCATCACGGCCATTCTGGTGCAGAAGGAGACGGGAGGCGATCTGACGGAGATCCTCGACCGCACCGCGCACGTTATCCGCGACCGCATCCGCATCGAAGGCGAGGTGCGCACCCACACCGCGCAGGGGCGCATGACCGGATGGATTCTCGGTCTGCTCCCGGTCATCATGCTTGTGCTGCTCAACATCGTCAGCCCCGGCTACTCGACCATTCTGTTCCACGATCCCACGGGGCAGAAGCTGCTCTATGCAGGCGGGACCCTGATTATTCTCGGCGGTCTCGTCATTCGCAAGATTGTCGATGTTCAGGTCTGACGGTTCGCCATGATTTCTCTCTTCTATCTCACCTTCGGCGCAACAATATTTTCCGCTCTGTCACTTGCCGTGTTTTTTTTCTTCACGCGCAGCTCGCGCGCCTCGCTGCAACGAATCCGCGAGATCACCCACCACGGCAGTCACTTTCGGCGAAGCGTGCCGATAAGTAGCAACGCAGGCCGTCGATTCATGGTGGTGATGCACTGGGTGCGTGCGCGCCTTGGCCTGGTGACGGACGCCGAGCTGCCCGAACGCCTGGCCAACGCCGGATACAAGGGCAAGCTGTACACCGATATCTACACCTCGTCGCGCATCTTCGTTCCCCTGCTTGCGCTGATTGCCGGCACATTCATTCCGTACGAGCGCGCGTTCTGGATGATTGCGCTTCCCGCCGCCGCCTTCATTGCGCCCAACATCACGCTGACCCGGCTGGTGAAGCGCCGCCGCGAAAAGATCCGCAAAAGCATTCCAGACGCCATCGACCTGCTGGTGATCTGCGTGGACGCCGGGTTGGGCATCGACCAGGCGCTGCTGCGCGTTGGGCAGGAACTGGGCAACAGCCATCCCCAGATCACCGAAGAGCTGCTGCAGATCAACCGCGAGCAGCGCGCCGGAAAACCACGCATCCAGGCCTGGACCGACATGGCCGTGCGCAGCCAACTGCCGGACATCGACTCCTTCGCGGGAATGCTGGTGCAGACTGAGCGCTTCGGGACTCCGATCGCGCGCGCACTGAGCGCCTTCGCCGACAACATTCGCCTGAAACGGCGTCAAGTGGGTGAAGAGAAGGCGGCAAAGACCACGGTCAAGATCATCTTCCCGCTGGTGCTGTTCATCTTCCCCAGCATGTTTCTGGTTTTGCTCGGGCCCGCCGTGCTCAGCATCATGCGCAGCATGGCAGTGATGGGGCAGTGAGCAGAACGCCGAGGGGCTAATCGCCGATTGATCGCCATTTGCTCGCTGTTTGTTCTCCCCCTCCCCCTCCCATCCCCCCTGGGGGTGGATTGGTGCGTAAGTGATTTGTTATGTGGTGGCCAGAGGGATAATACCCATAATGGATGTCTTAGGAGCAAATGGTTTTGAATCAATCGGTTACGCGGGATGTGGCTGGCCATAATATTGATTGCGTTGAGGTTGCGGCTAAAAGATTCAGGACATATGGGTTAGGGGTGATTTCCTGAAGGTATAGCGGAGCTACAAAGGCAACGACAGAGATTCTGAGCTTCGCTCAGAATGACGAACAAACAAAGGCCAATACGGGGATTCTTCGCTGCGCTCAGAATGACAACACATGGGGCTGCGCCAGAATGACAACTTGCGGGGGCTGCTCCAGAATGACGACTCCTGGGGCTGCGCCAGAATGACGACTCCTGGGGCTGCGCCAGAATGACGACCCGTGTGGACGTTGCGGGTAAAAGATTGATTCGGTGCGGCTTATTCGGTTGAGAAAGAGCGGTGCGAGCGGGCGGCGGGAGTTTATTTCCGCGCGATAGAAGCTGCCCCTCGATGGATTTGATCCATATATTAATTGTAGCAAGCGGAGCATAACTACTATGCCAACTTTTTAAATGAATTATGTGGTTTGGTTGGTGTGGTTTAGGGGGATTTTGGGGCGTCGAGGGGCTTGACACGCGGATTTGCTGCGGAAAACGGGGAAAGATTTTCAGGCGGGTTCGACTGGCAGCGGCTATAGCGTGGGCCTTCAGCCCGCAGGCTTGTGGCGGGCCTGATCCTGGGGCTGCGCCCCAGGCTGCGATAGAACGGGCCGTTGGCCCTTTCCAGGCAAAGACAAAGGTGGTGGTTCGGGCTGTGTTGCTCCCACCCATCGCATGAGACAAAGGCGCGATGGATGGGGCACCCGGCGGAGAACAGACAACGGCAAGAACAGACAACGGCAAGAACAAACAAAAGCGAAATGCGGGGGGCCCTCCACTGACCACCCCAACGAGCAAGTTCGCTCGTCGGGGACCCCGGTTGCGGCGGCAGAGTACGCCGCCTGCGGTCGGGATGACGGAGTTTGGTGGTAGACCCACCATTCGCTGGAAGGAAGCGAAGGGTGGTGCACCCGGCTCTCCCTGGTGCCCAAAAGCGAGGCACCTGGGGCACCCGCTATCGGGCTGGGTAGAGGGCGCGGTAGATCTCGCGGTTGCGCAGGATGGCCTGGACGTATTCGCGGGTCTCGGAGTAGGGGATGGACTCGACGAACTCCGGGACGTCCTTGTAGTCGTTGCTGGCGAGCCACTGGCGGACGGGAGTGTCTCCGGCGTTGTAGGCGGCGAGGGCGTACTCGACCTGTCCGCCGTAGCGGTCGATGGCCTGCTTGAGGTTGATGGTGCCCAACTCCAGATTGATGGAGGGGTCGAGCAACTGGCTGGTGGAGAAGTGCTTGATGCCATGCTTACTGGCGAGCGATTTTCCTACCGATGGAAGCAGTTGCATGAGGCCGTAGGCGTTGGCGGGGCTGATGGCCCCGGCGTTGAACTCCGACTCCTGGCGGATGAGGGAGGCGACGAGGTAGGGGTCGAGGCTGTTGGCCCCGGAGTTGGCGACCAGCTCCTTCCAGTAGGGCTGCGGGAACATGAGCTGCCAGTAGATGGCGGGGACCTGGTCGATGGGGAGGGTGTAGAAGGAGATTCCACTGTGCTTCATGGACTGGATGGCGCGGGTGAGTTCTCCGTAGGAGACGTAGAGTTCGGCCTGGGCGAGGGCTCCCCACTCGGATGAGGTGGGGCTGGCGGCGATCTCGGGGGCGATGTACTCGTTGAGCGCGGCGTTGGCGAGGAGGCGAGCCTTGATGAGGTGCGTGTCGTTTTCGGGGAGATCGCCGGTTAGCCCTGGGTCGGGGCCCTTTTGCGCGGCGCTGAGCGCGGGGGCTGGCGCGACGGCGGACTGAGCGCCGAGGACGGCGAGACGCTGGCGGGCGAGGTTGGCGTAGTAGTAGTCGGCGTAGACGTCCGAGAGGCGGCGGTAGTAGTTGACGGCCTGGGGGAAGTTGCGCTCCTCGTCCTCGTAGATGCGTCCGCGCCAGTAGATCGCGGCGGGGATCTCAAGGCCACCGGGGTAGCGGACGATCTGCTCGTCCATGAGGCGGGCGGCTTCGGGATAGTTGCGGATGCGGTAGTTCATCCAGGCGGCGCGCCAGTGTGCCGAGGGGGCGTAGGTGCTGTTTGGAAAGAGCTGGACCAGCGTGGAGTAGTGGTAGATGGCCTGCGGGGCGTCGTGCTTGAGGAGGTACATGTTGCCGCCGGAGTAGAGAGCTTCCTCGAGCCAGCGGCTGGCGGGAAAGCGTGCGACCATCTGGGCGATGAGGGCGTCGTGAGCGGCCTGGTCTCCCTCATTGCGGGAGAGTTCGGCGAGCATGTAGAGCTTGAGAGCGGCGGTGTCGTCGGAGGTGTCTGGAAGCTGCTCGATGTCTCGGCGGGTGAGGTTCTTGAGCTTGAAGTCGCAGACGGCGGCATAGAGGGTGAGGGCGTCGCGGTCTGCGGGGTTGAGCTGGGGATTGTTGCGGCCGATGGCGTTGTACTCGGCGGAAGCCTCGCCGTAACGCTTGGCGTTGAAGAGGGCGTCGGCGTGGGTCTTGCGCTCTGCGGCGGAGAGCGGCTGGCCCATGGCCTGCAACTGCGCGGCGGATTGCGTGGCCTCGAAGGTGAAGGGCTGGGCGGCGTAGATGGCGCGGAAGATGGGGGCGGCGTGGGTGACGTCTCCGGTGAGTTGATAGGCGCGCGCCAGGGTGTAGCGGAAGTTGCCCTGCTGGGACTGCGGCGTGTTGGCGAGCGGCGTGAGCGGCCTGCAGCGCGCCCTGCGGATCGTTCTGCTGAAGGTGCGCGGAGGCCAGTTGCACGGGCGCGGTGGCGGCGAAGATGCTGTCGGGATAATGGTCCGCGAAGTGGTCCAGGATGGCGTAGGCATCAGTGGCGTGGCCGGACTGGATGGCGGCCTGCGCGGCAAGATAGTCGGCGAAATCGGCGAGGGCTTCGCCGGAGTGTTTGGCCAGGGTGAAGTTGGCGATTGCTTCGGGGTAGCGATGGTCCTGCATATAGGCGTGGCCAAGGGCGAGATAGGCCGCGGCTGCCGCTTCACCGGGATGGGCGTGCGCGTAGGCGAGGACTCCGGCGTAGGCGGCGGGCGAGCGCGCGGCGGCAAGCTGCTGGGCCATGGGACGCAGTTGCGCGGAGGCGAGGAAGGCATTGGTGAGCTTGATGCTGCGCGGGGTTGGGGGCTTGTAGGATGCACGTCTGCGGGCGTTGGACCTGGCGGATTGTGCCCTCGACGCGGCGGTGTGAGAAGACGTTTTTCCGGACGATACTGCGGACTGTTTGCGGACGCTGGAGGTTGTTGTCGAGGGCTTGGCGGATTTGGCCGGCGCGGGCTTCGCAGTCTTTTTGGCGGCTGGCGTTGAGGCGCCAGCAGCAGCAGAGGACTGCGCCAGCAGGGTGCTTCCCGTCAGCAACAGACAAGCGGAGACTACGGCCACACAGAGCAGGGACTTTCTGACCAACATTGCTTCACGCTCCAACCATCGATTTTCCGGCGAATCACGCTGGGCAGGCGCATTCCTGCACTGCATCCCGATATAGTTCACGCTTTAACTCTAAGCTGTGTTGCTGCATTCTCGCGCGTCACGCATCCGGGCGAACCACTTGAGGTACATCTGCAATTCTGTTCTCTCGTCCCTTGATCGCAAGCGATCAAGGGACGAGAGGGGAAAAATGAGCGCTCGTTTTGGCATGGCCGAAGCCGTGCCCTTCCGATTTAGTTTTGGCATGGCCGAAGCTGTGCCCTTCCGTTTTAGTCTTGGCATGGCTGAAGCCGTGCTTTTTGGGTTAAGCAGTACTGCCTCGAAACTCATGCCATTGCCCCAAGGTGGCGGCGCATTTACACTTGAGGAAGTTGCGGTGAGTGAGCCCGCGCGATTTGCGATTCTGCGCCCGGCGGGCAGGATTGATTTTGGATCTTGATTTTGAGCGTAGAACTGCAACTTTTACCTATGTCAGCCATCCAATCCCAAGTTACGGAAGAGGTCCACCCCGACGTTGCGCTAGTAGCGCGCGCGAAGTTGGGAGACACGGCTGCGTTCGAGCAGTTGGTGCGGCAGTATGAACGGCAGATTTTCCGGGTTGCGCAGCACATCACGCAGAACCGCGAGGACGCGGAAGACATAACGCAGGACGCGTTCTTCAAGGCGTACGAGAAGCTGGAACAGTTTCAGGGGAACTCGAAGTTTTCCACGTGGCTGGTGCGGATCGCGGTGAACGAGAGCCTGATGAGGCTGCGCAAGCGCAAGACGAGCAGGACCGTCTCGATGGACGAGGACGTGCAGACGGAAGACGGATCGATACCGCGGGACTTTGCCGAGTGGAGACCAAACCCGGAGCAGCTATATGGACAGAGCGAACTCGGCGGTATTCTGCGCAAGGCCATCAAGGGTTTACCGCCCGGGTTCCGTACTGTGTTTACGTTGCGCGATGTGGAGAACCTGTCGACCGAAGAGACTGCGGAGGCACTGGGCTTGAGCGTACCGGCGGTGAAATCGAGGCTGCTGCGCGCGCGGTTGCAACTGCGCGAGCGGTTGAGCCGCTACTTCCGTCATACGAACGGGGAGGCAAAGGTTGACCTGCACTGAGTTCCTGAGCAAACTGGACGACTACTTCGACGGCAAGGTGGATGCCGAGCTGCTGGCCGAGGTGCAGGCGCATGTGAAGAAGTGCAGCCACTGCGAGGTGGTTCTGGACTCGACGCGGAAGACCATCTCGATCTATCGCGAGAACGAGGTTTATGAGTTTCCGGAAGATCTGCGGGAACGGCTGCACGCGGCGATCATGAAGAAGTGCAGCAAGGCGCGCTGATACAGGACAGGCAGGCCTGAAACGCAGGGAGGGATTTCCCCGGCGGCAGAATCGGCAATGCGAGTGATGCACGGAAGAGCGAAGCTCCAGACATAGAGGCCCTCATGCATCAGTTCGCGCACAGAGTTGCCGTTGCAATGTTTTGTAGCGCTGCACTCGGCGCTTTGGCGCAGAGTGCAGCAGGGCAGACTCCCTCAAGTCAAACTCAGACAACTGCTTCCGCAGCGGTTCCGAATGCAGCCGCGCAGGCGCAGAACGGCGCAGCCGCGCGGGTTTCGATCCAGGTTGATCTGGCGAAGCCGCTGGGGGCTTACAGGCCGATTGGGGACTGGTTCGGATACGACGAGTCCAACTACACGACGATGAAGTACGGGCGGCAGTTGCTGGGCGAGCTGCATGACCTCTCGCCTGTGCCGGTGTACATTCGCGCGCACCATCTTGTTTACTTCGGGCGATGGGGTGGCGCGGCTGAAGTGGTCTTCGAGCAACGTGTTTACGCTGGACGCGAATGGGAAGCCGGTGTACGACTTCACGGTTCTGGACCAGATCTTCGACGCGTACCACGCGGCCGGGGTGCGGCCGATGGTGGAGCTGGGGTTCATGCCGGAGGCGCTGGCGACGGGTACGGGGCCGTACTATGTGCCGTATCCCAAGACGCTGGATGGGATCGGTGCAGAGCCCGCCGAAGGACTACGCGATGTGGGGCGAGCTGGTGCGGCGATTCACAGAGCACATGGTGGAGCGATACGGCAGGGACGAGGTTGCGACGTGGTACTTCGAGGTGTGGAACGAGCCGGACATCAGCTACTGGAAGGGCACGCCGGAGGATTATTTCAAGCTGTACGACTACTCGGTGGCAGGGGTGAGGAAGGCGCTGCCGGGGGCGATTGTGGGCGGGCCGGCGGTTACCGGGCCGGGATCGACGCGGGCGAGCAGCTTTCTGCAGAAATTTTTCGATCACTGCGCGAACGACAAGAACGCTGAGACGGGCGAGGCGATTCCGCTGGACTTCGTGAGCTTCCATCCCAAGGGCAGCCCAAGATGGATTGCGGCGGGGCCTGGTGAACGGGACATGTGCGGATGGGGATCAGCAACGAGTTGAACGCAGCGGCCAATGGATTCCGCATTGTGGGCGCGTCGGCGAAGTACCGCGATCTGCCGATTATTCTGTCGGAGGCCGATCCGGAGGGCTGCGCGGCCTGCTCGGCCAAGGAGAACCCGGCCAATGCGTATCGCAATGGGACGGTGTATCCCGCCTACACGGCGGTGGCGATGAAGGCGCTGGCCGATCTTGCGACGCAGTCGAAGGTGAATCTGGTGGGGATGGTGACGTGGTCGTTCGAGTTCGAGGACAAGGGGTACTTCGAGGGGTTCCGCACGCTGGCGACGAATGGCGTGGACAAGCCGGTGCTGAATATCTTTCGCATGGCTGGGATGTTCTCCGGCGATCGCGTGGCGACGACCAGCTCGGCGGAGATTCCGGCGGAGGAGATTGTGAAGGCGGGGGTGCGCGGACAGGCGGACGTGGATGCGTTTGCGACCAAGAGCGCGCACGAGGCCGCGGTGATGCTGTGGAACTATCACGACGACGACCTGCCGGCTGGCGACGCCGAGGTTACGGTGAAGATTGCGGGGATTCCGGCGGGAGTGCGCCGGGTGCGGCTGGAACACTTCCGCATCGACGAGACGCACTCGAATGCGTATACGGCGTGGAAGGCGATGGGCGAGCCGCAGAGCCCGACGCCGGAGCAGTACGCGAAGCTGAAGGCGGCGGGACAGCTTGAACTGCTCGGCTCGCCGGAGTGGGTGGATGTGAGCGGCGGAGATGTGACGATTGCGACCGAGTTACCGCGGCAGGCGATCTCGCTGCTGCACCTTGAGTGGTAGGCACGCGGGTGCGACTAATTTTTTTGCATTCTTTGGATCGCGGGGCGATCCAGAGAATGCGAATCTAAAAAATAAGTGCTCCTTTCGGCACGCGTGAACGCGTGCCCTTCCGATGAATCTGCATTTCTGTATATCAGGAGCCGATGAGGGGTTGCTGTGCGGGTGGGGCTGTGGGGTCGGGGTGGGGGATGAGGAGGATGTTGTTGGGATCGGAGCCGAGGGGGATGGAGTTCTGTTCGAAGGCGAGGAGGATGCGGCGGCGGAGTTCGCGGAGGATTGCGTCTTTCTGATTGATGGCGACACGGATGCTGATGGGATAGGCGACGACGCGGCCATTGATGGCGTCGATGCCGGGGATGACGGGGTCGGCGAGGGCTATCTGCTGGAATGCGGGATCGTTTCGGACGGCCAGGGCGGTAGAGCGGAGGATGGCGAGGACGCGGTCGGGATCGGCTGAGGCGTCGACCGAGAGGGTGAGGGAGGCGACGGCGAAGTCGCGGGAGACGTTGGAGACGGTGGCGATCTGGGAGTTGGGGATGTAGTGGACTGCGCCGTCGGCGTCGCGCAGTGTGGTGACGCGGAGGGTGAGGTCCTCGACCGTGCCGGCGAGACCGGCGATGCGGACGCTGTCGCCTACGTTGTACTGGTTTTCGAGGAGGATGAAGATCCCGTTGAGGACGTCCTTGAAGAGGGACTGGGCACCGAGGCCGATGCCAACGCCGAGGACTCCGGCGGAGGCGAGCAGCGGGGTGACGGGAATCCCGAAGACGGAGAGGATGTGGAGCAGGACGATGAATCCGATGACGCCGTAAGCGGTGGCGCGCAGGATGGCGGCGACGGTGCGGAGTTCGGAGGCTCGCTGGGGATTGTGGTCTGGCGGTCGGCGAGCTCCCTCATGCGGTTGACGAAGAAGGCGACGATGCGGGCGAGTACAAATGCGATGAAGAGGATGAGAAGCAAGCGCGGGAGGTCGCCGTGGACGAAGGCGAGCAGGTCGCGGTGCCAGTGGCGGAGGACGTCGTTGAAGGTGGCATCGTCCTGGGCGAGGTTGGTGATGTCTTGCGGAGCCAGTGTGAAGAGGAACATGATGGGGGCGGTCTCCATTATTTTGTGCGGGCCCTGTTATTGGGCCTTGAGACAAGTATCTCTCGGATCGATGGATTGCGATGCGGCGAAGGAGGCGGAGCTATGAGGATTCTACGGAGGATGGCGGTGTGGGCGGCGACCGGCGGGTTGATGCTGGCGATGGGCAGCGCGGGACGAGGAGAGCAGGGAAGCGCGGTTGGGGCGGTCGCGCAAGCGCAGCAGGCGGTGGTGCCGGGGGTGGTGCCAGTGGCTGCCGCCGGACGAACAGACGGTCAAGATGGAGGATGAGCAGGCGAAGCTGCGCAATGCCGAGCGGCAGAAGAAGTTGGTGGAGGACACGGCGAAGCTGCTGGCGTTGGCGAATGAGTTGAAGGCGGCGGTGGACAAATCTGACAAGAACACGCTGTCGCTGGAGGTGGTGCGCAAGGCGGATGAGATCGAGAAGCTGGCGCACAGCGTGAAGGAGAGGATGAAGGGGGAATAGAGACAGTGGCAGTGGTCAGTGGTCAGAGAAGAACTGGCAACGGAACAAGAGCAGAAGAAATACGGAGATTCTTGCTTCGCTCAGAATGACAACTCTTTCTGCCAACACCAACTGATAACTGACCACTTCTCTTAGGGGAGGGCGGCGGGGGTGTTGAGGAGGGGTGCGTTGGGAAGGGTGGAGGTGGGAGTGGCGGAGGCGCGCAGGGCGGCGACGATCTGGTCTGGAGACCAGGCGGGGTAGGCGGCGCGGAGAAGTGCGGCGGAGCCGGCAACGAGCGGGGCTGAGGCGCTGGTTCCCATGGCCTGGACGTACTGGGTGTGGCCGAGGTTGAAGCAGCCGAAGCTGTGGGCGGGGTCGGAGGGCGGGCCGTCGGCGGTGTTGGGAAGGCCGTTGGAGCAGGCTCCGCGAATCCATCCGCTGACGGCGGTGTCTGGATCGGGGGTGGTGGGGCCGGGGTAGCTGCCGCCGGGCGCGGCGATGGCGTCGAGGGGCGCGCCGAAGTTGGAGTAGTAGGGGAGGGTAATGGGGCCGGGGCGCAGGCGGCGTTGGGTGTGAGGTCCTCGGCGCAGGCGGGGTTGGTGCAGGCGACGACGGCGAGGACGCTGCGGGACTGGGCGGGAAGCTCGATGTAGCGGGGGTTGGCGAGGTTGACGCCGTCGTTGCCGGCGGAGGCGACGAGGACGGCCCCGGCCTGATCGGCGGCGTATGTGACGCGGTCGAAGGTGGCCTGGAGTCCGGCACCCTCGCCGGTGTCGAGATCGACGAGAATGCCGAGGGAGAGATTGATGACGTCGGCGTGCTGGGCGATGGCGTCCTGAATACCCTGGATGACCCAACTGAGGAGACCGCTGGCCTGTCCGGTGGTGCACTGGGTGGCGATGTCGGGCGCGGTGCTGGAGGGATCGGGGAGACGCTCGAGGACCTTGATGTTGAGGAGGGTTGCGGCGGGGGCGACGCCGATGAGAAGGCCAGTGCCGGGGCCGATGGCGGCGGCGGCCAGCGAGGCGACCCATGTGCCGTGGCCCTGCTGATCCTGCGGAGAGCCGTCGTCGCAGGGGCTGGGCAGGCCGGTGGCGGCGGACTGATCTATCTCGGACATGTTGAAGGCGAGGTTGGGCGCGATGTCCGGGTGAAGCGCGTCGACTCCGCTGTCGAGGATGGCGATGCGAACGCCTGCGCCCATGGTGGTGTCCCATGGGCCGTGGGCGGGACCACCGGGGACGGCGGCGCCGAATCCGCCGGATTGCAGGACGGCCCAGGCTTGCGGAGTGGAGGTGTAGTAAGTGTCGTAGGGGGCGATGGTTGGGGTTGGGGTTGGGGTTGGTGTTGGAGTCGGTGTGGGTGTGCCGACGGTGACCCCGATGGTGGCGGGAAGGATGGGGCGGAGGATGAGGGAGTGGGCGGAGAGGATGCGGTCGTGGATGACGAACTGGACGTTGGGGTCGGCGCGCAGGGCGGCGATGGCGGCGGCTTCGTCGTTGGCGTCGGAGGAGGTTTCGAGGACAGCGATGGCAAAGGGATTATTGTTGCGGACGATGCGTGCGCCACTGAGGCGGGCGCGGGCCGAGGCGTCCGTGGGTATTGTGCCGTCGCGGTAGGCGACGAGATAACGGTGCGGGACGGGAGGGCCGATGGGGCTGGGGAGTTGCTGGGCGTGCGCGCGCAGGGCGCTGGCGAATAGGAAGCCGATGAGGACGAGGGCGGCGGCAATGAGGATCTGGCGCAGGAGTAGAGGCAGCCGCAGGGTGCGGGGTGCGGGGGCCGATGCGGCGGGGTGGAGTGGGGAAGCGATGATGCACCTCGAAAGACGGCTGCCATTGTTCGTGGGAGCCATTCTGATAGGTGCATCGGCGATTTTTGAGGGTGGTTGAGAGGATGTGGGCGGGCGGAGACGTTACCTCAGTGTGTTGTATTGGGAGGGGTATGATTGGCGGAGTGCGGTTGCAGAGGCGTGGCAGATATTACCTAGTGTCCAGGGAGTGGTTCGTGTTGTTCGCGTGCTTAATGGCAACAGAGACATCGATCCACTGCTGGAATCTTCGGTGGGGGTAGAATCTTGATTGGGCCAGGTTGTGACCGGGGGGTGCGTATGGCTCGTCGCGATGAGGCTGGCGGTGAGGGCCGGAGAACTGAGGTTGAGACGGCGGTGCTGGGCTCGGTGAGCGCGGGCGGCGCGGCGGCGGTTGCGGGAGTCTCCGAGACGGGTGCGTGGGGTGGGATGACGCGGGAACAGTTGGTGGAGTTCTACCGGCTGATGTACCTTTCGCGGCGGACGGACGATCGCGAGATTGTGCTGAAGCGGCAGCAGAAGATATTTTTCCAGATCTCTTGCGCGGGGCATGAGGCGCTGCTGGTGGCGGCGGGGATGGCGATGCGGGCGGGATACGACTGGTTCTTTCCGTACTACAGAGATCGCGCACTGTGCCTGACGCTGGGCAGTACGGTGGAGGAGCAGTTGCTGCAGGCGGTGGGCGCGGCGGAGGATGTGGCGAGCGGTGGGCGTCAGATGCCGTCGCACTGGTCGAATAAAAAGCTGCATATCGTGACGCCGAGTTCGGCGGTGGCGACACAGTGCCTTCATGCGATTGGATGCGCGGAGGCTGGGCGATACTTCTCGCGGCATACGGAGGCGGCGAAGAAGCATGCGGGGGACTATCGCGAGTTCAAGGATGTGACCTTCCACGGCGATGAGGTGACGTATGTGTCGATTGGGGAGGGATCGACGAGCCAGGGCGAGTTCTGGGAGTCGCTGAACACGGCGAGCAACGGACGGCTGGCGGTGGTGTATGTGGTGGAGGACAACGAGTATGCGATTTCGACGCCGGTGGAGGCGAACACTCCGGGGGGAAATATCTCGCGACTGATTGCTAACTTTCCGAATTTCCACTTTGCCGAGGTGGATGGGACGGACCCGATTGCGTGCTATGCGGCGATGGTGGAGGCGGTGGAGTATTGCAGGTCGGGGCGCGGGCCGGCGCTGGTGCATGGGCATGTGACGCGGCCATACAGCCACTCGCTGAGCGACGATGAGCGGCAGTACAGGAGCGAGGAAGAGGTGACGGAAGAGAACGCGCGCGATCCGCTGGCCAAGATGCAACTGTGGCTGCTGCGCGAAGGGATACTGGACGAGGCGGAGATCAACCGGCTGGAGCAGAAGGTGGATGAGGAGGTGCAGCGGGCGGCGGACCGCGCGATGCAGGCCGTGCTGCCGAGCGTGGCGCTGGAGGCGATCCTGCGGCATCAGTACTCGGAGGACTTGAAGCCGACGGACGCGCGGTTCGATACAGAGCCGGAGGCGACAGCGGACGCGAGCGAGCGGACGATGGCGGAGTTGTTGAACCACTGCCTGAAGGACGAGATGCGGCGGGATGAGCGGATTGTCGTCTTCGGCGAGGATGTGGCCGACGCGACACGCGATAGTGCGCTGCGAGCGGGGAAGATCAAGGGCAAGGGCGGCGTCTTCAAGCTGACGACGGGGTTGCAGAAGAAGTTTGGCAACGACCGCTGCTGGAACTCTCCTCTGGCCGAGGCGAATATTGTGGGGCGCGCAATCGGCATGGCGCTGCGCGGACTGAAGCCGGTGGTGGAGATCCAGTTCTTCGACTACATCTGGCCGGCGATGCACCAGATGAGGAACGAGCTGGCGGCGATTCGCTGGCGGTCGAATGGGGAATGGAGTTGCCCGCTGGTGATACGGGTGCCGATTGGCGGCTACCTGACGGGCGGATCGATCTATCACTCGCAGTCTGGCGAGAGCATATTTACGCATACGCCTGGAGTGATGGTGGTGATGCCTTCGAATGCTCTGGATGCGGCGGGACTGTTGCGCACGGCGATTCGCTGCGACGATCCGGTGCTGTTTCTGGAGCACAAGCGGCTGTATCGCGAGACGTTCGGGCGGGGGGCCTATCCTGGGCCGGAGTACGCGATCCCGTTTGGCAAGGCGAAGGTGGTGCGGGCCGGGAAAGATTTGACCGTGGTGACGTATGGGGCGATTGTGCCGCGGGCATTGCAGGCGGCGGAGAAGCTGGAGCGCGAGACGGGCGTGGATGTGGAGCTGATCGACCTGCGGACGCTGAGCCCATACGACTGGGATGCTATTGCTACTTCGGTGCGCAAGACGAGCAAGGTGATAGTGGCGCACGAGGACATGCTGAGCTG
The DNA here is from genome assembly GCA_963828115.1 of uncultured Acidobacteriaceae bacterium. GTDB lineage: Bacteria > Acidobacteriota > Terriglobia > Terriglobales > Acidobacteriaceae > Edaphobacter. The sequence goes on along the minus strand of CAWHDN010000018.1, from coordinate 9,034 downwards.
GGGATACGGCGCGGAGATTGCGGCGCGGATCGGCGAGGAACTGTTCGACTGGCTGGATGCTCCGGTGCGAAGGGTGGCGTCGATGGATACGTTCGTGGCGTATCAGCCGCTGCTGGAGGATGCGATTCTGCCGCAGGCGGAGGATTTGTACCGGGCGATGTTGGAGATGGCGAAGTATTAGGGATGCGGTGCGTAGTCCTCGCGCATGGGGGTGAAGATGTCGAGGACCTCAGAGTCCTCGAGCGCGGAGGCCTGATGCTCCACATTGCCGGGAACCAGAAAGCTGTCGCCCGCGCCCACGTCGAAGACGCCGCCTGGGTGCTGGAAGCGGATGCGACCGCGAACGATGTATACCAACTGTTCGTGCGGGTGGCTGTGGCGCGCGCCGACCCATCCCTGGTTCATGGTGTGCCGCACAAGCATCATGGACGGGCTATAGGACATCACCTGACGGCGAAGGCCCGGCTCGGGAATGGACATGCCCTCATTTCTGGATGAGGCGACCAGAATTGCATTTTCTGACATCGAAACTCCTACTGTGTTGGTGGACAATTCTTATTCTACGAACTCGGTTGATTTTTTTGTCGAGTGTCGGTGAGGTCAGGAGGGAAGGCGGGGGATGTCGATGTGATCCGGGGGGAGGCCAGCGTGGTAGCGCTCGACGATTGCGCTGTAGGCCGATTCCAGATGGCGGGTATAGGTTTTGCAATCGAAGAGCGGAGCGGTGAGGTGGTTTTGTTGCAGGCGCTGGCGGAGCGCCTGAAGACGTTGAGGATCGTGCGCGAGGTTGACCGCGAGTTCCTCGTACTCCGACTCCGTGGTGGTGATGAGTTCGGGCAGACCGACGGCGCGCAGCAGGCTGGCTGCGACCCGGCTGGCAAAGGTGTCGCCGGTGCGGGTCAGGACAGGCAAGCCGGCCCAGAGCGCATCGCTGGCTGTGGTGTGGGCGTTGTAGGGAAGTGTGTCCAGAAAGAGGTCGGCCAGGCTTTGCCGCGCCAGATGCTCGTCTACGGGCAGGGATTTGGCAAAGACCAGCCTCTGGGGAGATATTCCACGCCGCGCGGCTTCGGTGCGCAGATTTTCGACGGCCCAGGGATTGTGTTCCAAAAGCCAGAGAACGCTGCCCTCGACGCGCCCGAGAATCCGCATCCAACTATCGAAAACAGAGGGCGATATTTTGTAGGTTTGATTGAAACAGCAGAAGACGAAAGCTGACTGTGGCAGGCCCTCGCCGGCGCGCACGCAGGGCTTTGGGGAGATGGCACGCAGGGAATCGTTGACCTGATAGCTGTCGGGCAGATAGACGATTTTTTCCGAGTAATAGCGACGGTCAGCTTCGGGAATCAGGGTATGGTCGGCAATCAGATAGTCCATGTAGCTTGCGCTCATGGTGCCGGGATAGCCGATGTAGCTGACCTGAATGGGAGCGGCGCGCTGGGCAAAGATGCCGGCGCGATTGTCTTCGGTGAAACCCTTCAAGTCCACAGCAATATCCACTTCGAGTTTGCGGCTGAGTTCGGCGGCCTCCCGGTCCGTCAAGGAGCGGAGGTCGAAGAACTGGTCCATAGCCGAGGAGGTGCGCTGGCTCATCTGATCGGTCCTGCTGGGGCCAAAGGAGAACCCCAGGATTTCAAACCTGCTGCGGTCATGCCTCTCAAATAACTCGGCCATCAGATAGGTGGTTGCGTGGTTGTAATAATCCGCAGAAAAATATCCGATGCGCATCCTGTCTCGGCGGGGCCGGCGGGGAATCGACCCGGCGGTTGAACGCTCCGGAACATTGTTGCGGACGTAGATCTGGGCCGCCTGCTGTTGCAACGCTGGAGAATTGCTAATGGCCAGGATGGTGAATGGGAGCGCCGCAGTCATCCCACGGCCGATGAGAGCTTCCAACTGCCGGCACCCTGTTTCAATATTCTCCCAATCGCCGAGGACCCTCTTGGCGTGCATCTGCATTCCGCGCACATATTCATGGTCCGGCTTGATGAGGACGGCCTTGTCAAAGCTGTGCAGCGCTGCCCGGAACTGCTTGAGGGCCAGGAGAGCATTGCCGCGGTTGTTATATGCTTCCACGTGGTCCGGCTTGAGGAGGATGGCCTTGTCATAACTCTCGATGGCGGCCTCGTGCTGCAGCATGGTATGCAGCATGCTGCCTCGATTGCTGTATGCTTCCGCACTTCGCGGATTGAGAAGGATGGCCTTGTCGTAGCTCTCGATGGCGGCCTGGTACTGCTGCAGCGCATGGAGAGCATTGCCGCGGTTGTAGTATGCGGCCGCAAACCTGGGATTGAGTAGGATGGCCTTTTCATAACTCTCGATAGCGGCGTGATACTGCTGAAGAACATACAGGATATTGCCACGGTTGTAACAGGCCTCCGCGTAGTCCGGCTTGAGAAGGATGGCCTTGTCATAGCTCTCGATGGCCGCCTGGTACTGCTGTAGAGCATTCTGTGCACTGCCGCGGTTATGGCAGGCCTGCGCAAAATCGGGATTGAGAAGGATGGCCTTGTTGTAGCTTTCGATCGCCGCCTGGTACTGCTGAGCAAGATAGAGTTCATTGCCACGGTCAAAGTAGAAGGTTGCATTCTCCGGGGTTTTCTGAACTGCTGTGCCGCTCCGTTCAAGTGCGGTCGCACCTTGTGTGACCCGACACGAAAGCACCTCATTCCACGAGTCGGCGATTTTGTTCCAATCGAATGTCGACCGGGCCCATTCGCGCATGGACTCCTCGCGCCGACTCGCTGGGCGGATTCAAGAGCAACTTCACTGTTTCGCGGACAAACTCCGCTTTTTGTTCAGGGTCTGTGATCTCGAAATGGAACTGATCCGGTTGCGACCAGCCGAAGTTCGGCTTATTCGAATGGATGAATACCCCTCCGTGTTGCGATTTCTCTCCCATGGCGGCGAAATCGGTGGTGACCGGGATTGCTCCCGCGGCCATGGCCTTGGAGAGCGAGATACAGTCGATCTCAGCGAACTCCGCAGGATAGGCGAAGATGTTTGCCTCGCGGTAGAGCTGGGCAATCTCGCTGTGACTGATTCTGCCGCGTTCTTCAACGCCGAGTTGGCTCATGCGTTCTTGCATCTTAGTTTTCCATTGCAACTTCTGTGCGTCCGATGAATGGAAGGACATCCCACACGCTCCAGCCATAGGCCCACTGCGCTTTTGCATTGGGGACCTGCTTCCTGATCTCTTCGAAGCAATCGACAAACGCCTCAAGGCTGCGGTCTGCCGACGAGGTATTGATGAGCAATAACGGGTCACGGTCGGCGTTGCCCTCAAACAGTTTCGCGTCGATGCCATTGGGGATGATGACGAACTTCTCGTCGGGGATATTGGGAAACAGGGAGCGGTGGAAGCTGGATTTGACGAATATCCTGTGGATTCTCTGAAGTCTTTCCGGGGTGAACTCGCCCTCGGGCGCTACATCATGCAGATCCACGATCACCTTGTCTGAATTGATCGGATAGGACGTGAACTGTGGATAGCGCCATATCACCGTGACATTCTGCTTGTCGCGGTGGTTCCACATCCAATAGGGCTTCCATGAGATGCCGTCGAAGTCCTCTTCCCGCGCACCGCAATAGGCATAGACAGTGACGTTCCATCCGCGCTGGTGCAGGAGCCTGGAGAGCCAGATGACGGCCTCCTCCGATCCTCCGATGCCTTTAGTCCTGGCCGTACGGGGATTCCATATCTCGTCTGTCGGCAGGCAAAAGAAGACGAGGTCTTTGCCGCTCGATCCGGTCTTGACGAAGTTCGTGTTGCGCAGGCCGGATACAGCCGGATGGGAATGAAGGACGAGCGGCAATGCGTCAAGCGCGGCCTTCAGCACCGACTTATCTTTAATCTTTGCGATCTGCGCGACCTGTATTTCGACAGAATCGAAGACGCCGGTTTTCTTGCAGGATTCATACTCCGGCTGGAGGCGCATGGCCTTCTCATAGTTCTGCAGGGCCGCCTGATACAGCATGAGAGACTGAAGAGTATTGGCGCGGTTGCTGATGGCCTCTTCATAATCCGGCTTGAGGAGGATGGCTTTGTCGTAGCTCTCAATGGCCGCCTGGAATTGCTGAAGCATATGCAACACGCTTCCGCGGTTATGGTGGGCTTCCGCAAAATCCGGCTTGAGGAGGATGGCCTTATCGTAGCTGTCCACAGCCGCCGGGCACTGCTGAAGGACATACAGAGCATTGCCACGGCTGTAGTATGCCTCTGCATCGTCTGGATTTACTTGAATCGCGCGGTCGAACAGACGAAGCGCTTTGGCATAATGTCCCGCCTGAAACGCAATGCCCCCCAGAAGATGAAGCGCGCCCGGATGGATGGGAGAGTGTTTCAGTATCTGTCGGCAGAGGGCTTCCGCCTGGGGCAGTTTCCCGGCCTGGTGGTGGGCCGTGGCTTGCTGGAACAGAAGATCCACCGAGGAAGGATCGAGACTTGCCGGCTTCCTGGAGATTGGTTGCTTGCCCTGGCGGCGAAAAGCATTCTTGCGTCCGGTCTTCATGCGTTCCTAACCTCGAAATAATTTACAGACCAGCGCAAGGGGTCAAGGGTATTGCTTCGACTTCTCAGGCTGCGATGGAGGGTTGCGGCGGGCAGTGTAGTTCCCCACGATCATCTTACCCTTGGCTGCGCAGGCCCGGCGATCATGGAACGACGGACTCGGCGGCGGTAGCCTGTACTGCGGCGAAGAGGCGGAGGAGGTTGGCGCCGAGGAGTTTGCGGAGGTCGGCGGGGGAGTGGCCGCGGGCGAGGAGGGCGGCGGTGACTTTGGGCAGATCGGCGGCGGAGTTGATGCCCTCGGGGAGGGCGCAGATGCCGTCGAAGTCGGTGCCGATGCCGACGTGGTCGATGCCTGCGACCGAGATGATGTGGTCGAAGTGGGCGATGAGCGAAGAGAGCGGCGGACGCGGGAGACGCGCGGCGAATTCGCGGTCGAGGCGGTTGGCAATGTAATACGGGACGGGAGTGCCTTTGGCGGCGTACTCGGCGGCGAGGGACTTGTGGGCGGCGAGGAGAGCGGGCTTCTGTGCGGCCCAGGCCTTGCGGTAGGACTCGTCGATGAAGGCGGGGTAGAAGTTGACCATGCAGAGACCGCCGTTGGCGGCGAGGGCGCGGAGCTGGTCGTCGGTGAGGTTGCGCGGAGAGTGGGTGAGGGCGCGGGCGGAGGAGTGCGAGACGAGGACGGGAGCGCGGGTGACGGCGAGGACGTCGTCGAAGGTGCGGTCGGAGACGTGGGAGAGATCGACCATCATTCCGAGGCGGTTCATCTCTGCGATGACTTCGCGGCCGAAGGGGGTGAGACCGGCTGGGGCTTTGGCGCGGAGATCGCCGGAGGATTCAGCCCAGTCGTTGGAGTTGGCCCAGGAGAGGGTCATGTAGCGGACACCGAGGGCGTGGTAGAGGCGGAGGAGAGCGAGGGAGTTCTCGATGGCGTGGCCGCCCTCGATGCCGAGGAGGATGGCGAATTTGTTGGCGGCGCGGGCGGCGAGGATTTCTTTGGGTGAGGTGCAGAGGGTAAGTTCCGTGGGATGGCGGCGGACCTGCTCGCGGACGGCGTCTAGGAGGGTGAGGGTGCGGAGGGCGTAGCGCGCTCCGGGGCACTGCGCGGGATCGGGCCAGAGAGCGAAGAACTCGGCGGCGAGATTGCCGCGGCGGGCGGTGGCGAGATTGAGATGGCCGGCGGGCTGGTCCGCGATGGCAAGCGGCGAGGTGAAGTCCCATGATTCGTCTACGAAGCGCTGCGGGGTGTCTGCGTGGGCGTCGATGACGAGGGCGGAGGCGTGGACGGCGGCGGGGTCGAGCGGGATGGGGGGATTTGGCATGGTGCTGCTCTGTGGCTAGTGTAATGCGTTGGAGGTATTGGGGGACTGTGCGATAACGGCACGAATAGAAAACGGCGGGAGGTATTTGGGAGAAAGGTTCGAGCAGTTGTGGTGCGACAAGCTCTCTCGGGGTTCATCGCGCTCGAACGACGCGCTCAGAATGACAGCAAAAACGGGCAGCGGCAACCTGTGCGTGGGCAACCTGCGAGGCGTGGACGGGGTCTTATGGGGTGAGGTGAACTATGGCACAGGGACTGGATTTGGGGAAGATGGCGGCGCGGCCGTCGGAAGAGGCGGTTGAGACGGCGGGCGAGGACTCGATCAAGGACTTCAAGAGCGACGAGAAGAAGATGGATGCGGTGGCGATGCGCGGGGCCAAGCGCGCGGAGAACCGGATTGTGGCGAATGAGGAGAAGATTCCGGGGAGCACGATCTTTACGAAGTAAGCGATCAAGAGGCGAGAATAGACGCGGCCCTGCTCCGGTGAGTGGGGCCGTGTTGCGTGCATCGGTTCAGAGGGTGAAGAGGTCTTTGAGCTGCTGGAGCATGGCTTCGCGGCTGGTGACGGAGATGGATTCGGCGAGAGGGAGCAGTTTGGGGCAGGCCTCGACGCAGTTCTGGGCGAAGCCGCACTCCTGGATGCCGCCTTCGCCGGCGAGGGCGCGGAGACGGTCGGCCTTGAGGACGGAGCCGGCGGGGTCCATGTTGAAGAGGCGGGCCTGCGCGATGGTGGCTGCGCCGACGAAGTTGGTTTCTTCGTTGAACTGGGGGCAGACCTCCATGCAGATGGTGCAGGAGATGCAGTTGGAGAGCGGGTAACGGGCCTCCTGCGTCTGGGGGAACTGGCGCGGGCCGGGGCCGAGGTCGTAGGTGCCGTCGATGGGGACCCAGGCCTTGACGACCTTGAGGTTCTGGAAGAGGACGGCGCGGTCGACGGCGAGGTCGCGGACGACGGGGAACTTGGAGAGCGGGGCGAGGCGGATGGGCTGGCCGGGATGCTCTTTTTGCAGCGTGTCGACCAGAGTGGAGCAGGCCATGCGGGCGCGGCCGTTGATCAACATGGCGCAGGAGCCGCAGATCTCTTCGAGGCAGTTGGAGTCGTAGGTGATGGGGGTGGTGGCGACGCCGTCGGAGGTGATGGGATTGAGCGCGATCTCGCCGAGAACGGAGGTGATGTTCATGTTGGGGCGATATGGGATGGCGAAGCGCTCGGTGCGCGCGGCGGCGTCGGGGGTGGACTGGCGGAGGATCTCTACGTGGATGGTGCTTGGCATTGCGGTTGCCCTCAATCTTTTTGCAGACCGAAGCAAAATGCGGGGATTCTTCGCTTCGCTCAGAATGACAATCGGTTTGGGTGGTGCTCTTGCGGCACGACTGAAGCCGTGCCCTTCCGTTCTTGCCTCAGCGTGCGAGTGAGGCTGTTTGGTTAGGCCGTCGCGTCGTAGTGGCGGGGGCGGGGTGGGATGAGGCTGGTGTCGACCTCGGCGTAGGAGAAGGCGGGGGCGTTGGTGGTGGCGTCGTACTTGGCCATGGTGGTTTTGAGGAATTGGGCGTCGTTGCGCTCGGGGAAGTCGGGTTTGTAGTGAGCGCCGCGAGACTCGTCGCGGAGGCGCGCGCCCTGCACGATGACGCGGGCGAGGTGGAGCATGTTCTGTAGCTGACGGGCGAAGGCGAAGCTGGTGTTGGCCCACTGCGTCTTGTCGGAGAGGTTGACGTTGCGGTAGCGGTCGAGGAGTTCTACGATTTTGGCGTCGGCCTCTGCGAGACCTGCGTTGTAGCGGATGATGGTGGCGTGCTTGGTCATGGTGTCGCCCAGCTCGCGCCACAGCTTGAAGGGATTTTCGGTGCCGGGGTTGGAGAGCAGGGCGGCGTTCTTCTCTTTTTGACGTTGAAGCTCGGCGGCGTGGCCTCCGTCGCCGGGCGCGGCGGGGAGGCTCTTGGCGTAGGAGAGGGCGTTGGGGCCGGAGATGAATCCGCCGTTGATGCAGGAGAGGAGGGAGTTTGCGCCGAGGCGGTTGGCCCCGTGGATGGAGAAGTCGGCCTCGCCGGCGGCGAAGATGCCGGGGATGTTGGTGTGCTGGTTGAAGTCCACCCAGAGGCCGCCCATGGTGTAGTGCATGCCGGGGAAGATCTTCATGGGGACGTCGCGCGGATCGTCGCCGACGAACTTCTCGTAGATTTCGAGTATGCCTTCGAGCTTGCGGTTGAGGGTCTCGCGGTCGATGTGGGTGAGGTCGAGGTAGACCATGGGCTGTCCGTCCAGGCCAAGGCCGAGTTCGTAGACGACGCGGTGGATGGCGCGGGTGGCGATGTCGCGGGGGACGAGGTTGCCGTACTTGGGGTACCACTCCTCCAGGAAGTAGAAGCGGTCGGCCTCGGGGATGGAGCGGGCGACGCGCTTGTCGAGCTTGTCGCGGGGAACCCAGACGCGGCCGCCTTCGCCACGGGCGGACTCGGACATGAGGCGGAGCTTGTCGTCGCCGGGGATGCAGGTGGGATGGACCTGAATGAACTCGCCGTTGGCGTAGACCGCTCCCTGCTGGTAGAGGGCGGACTGTGCGGAGCCGGTGCAGACGACGGAGTTGGTGGACTTGCCGAAGATGGCTCCGATGCCGCCGGTGCAGATAATAATCGCGTCCGCGGGGAAGGTTCGCGTCTCCATGGAGCGGAGGTCGAGGGCGCAGATGCCTCGGCAGACGCCGTTGGCGTCGAGGACGGCGGAGAGGAACTCCCAGCCCTCGTACTTCGTGACTTTGCCTTCCGCCTCGTGGCGGCGGACCTGCTCGTCGAGCGCGTAGAGAAGTTGCTGGCCGGTGGTTGCTCCGGCGAAGGCGGTGCGCTGGTAGAGGGTGCCACCGAAGCGGCGGAAGTCCAACAGGCCCTCGTGGGTGCGGTTGAAGGGAACGCCCATGCGGTCGAGCAGGTCGATGATGGCGGGGGCGCGGGCGGTCATGTCGCGGACGGGGGTCTGGTCGGCGAGGAAGTCTCCGCCGTAGACGGTGTCGTCGAAGTGCTTGTAGACGGTGTCGCCCTCGCCCTTGAGGTCCTTGGCGGCGTTGATGCCACCCTGCGCGCAGACGGAGTGCGAACGCTTGACCGGCACGATGGAGAAGAGATCGACCGGTGCCGCCGGCTTCGGCGATCTTGATGACGGCGGAGAGACCTGCGAGGCCTCCTCCGATGACGATGATGCGGGGTGATGCTG
>CAWHDN010000017.1:0-468258 GCA_963828115.1 uncultured Acidobacteriaceae bacterium | reverse complement strand
CCGCTCTTCCATCTTCCGTGCGGCGCTCATGCCGGCACCGCGTCGGGCCGCGCCGCGCCCTGCTTCTTCCATCCAGCTTGCCCAGCCGCGCCAGCACCTCCGCGTTCAACACCGCCGCGCCCGCCGCTCCGCGAATCGTGTTGTGCGAGAGTCAGCACGAACTTCCAGTCCAGCAGGTTGCACTCGCGCAGCCGTCCCACGGTGGCGGCCATGCCATTCCCGCGCATCCTGTCCAACCGCGGCTGCGGCCGGTCGGGACTGGCGTCATACTCCACCGGCTGCTCCGGCGCGCTGGGCAACCTCTGCCCGGCCAGCGGCGCAAACTCCGCCCACGCCGCCACAATCTGCTCGCGCGTGGCCTTGCTGCGCAGCTTGATGCTCACGCACTCGGCGTGCCCGTCCTCCACCGCCACGCGGTTGCAGTGCGCGCTCACCTTCGCGTCCAGCAGCGCGACCTTGCCGCCCACCAGCATACCAGCAGCTTGCCCACCTCTTCCTCCAGCTTCTCTTCTTCGTTCTTGATGAACGGCACCACGTTGCCCAGAATGTCCAGCGAAGCCACGCCGGGATACCCCGCGCCGCTCACCGCCTGCATCGTCGTCACAAACAGGCTCTCAATGCCGAATCGCTCCTCCAACGGCTTCAACACCAGCACCAACCCGATCGCACTGCAATTCGGATTGGTCACAATGTATCCGCCGGGCAGACCGTTGACCGAAGGCCGCCGCCAGCTCTGCCGCTCGATCATCGCCAGATGGTCGGCGTTCACCTCCGGAATCACCAGCGGCACGTCCTCGACCATGCGGAAGGCGCTCGAGTTCGAGATGACTGCGCAGCCCGCCGCAGCAAACTTCGGCTCCAGCTCGCGCGCCACATCGGCGTCCAGCGCGGCAAAGATAATCTTCGGAATAGGCAGCTCGCCCGCAGGCTGGGCCTCCGGCGTATTCGGCATCACCGTCATCGCCGCAATGCGCGCGGGCATCGGCGTGTCCAGCTTCCACCGGCAGGCCTCGCCGTAGGTCTTGCCCTCGCTGCGTTCGCTGGCCGCAAGCCACGCAATCTCAAACCACGGGTGGTTGTTGAGCAACTGAATAAAGCGCTGGCCGACCATTCCGGTCGCCCCAAGGATTCCAACTCGTCGCCGTTCCATATCCTCTAGAATACCGTGCCGCACCCAAACCCGTCACATTCAGATGCAGCCAACGATTGGCTGGTTTGGCTTGGAAACCGATTGTTATCGGAAACGCCGTGTTGCGGGAACGCCGAGAACGTGCGCTACTGCAGGCTAATTCTCCGAAGGCTTCCCGACGTGATCGATGACGATTGTCTCTATCGGCCCGGTAGCTGGCTGCAGGCGCAATCCAACTTCTTGCAGTGCCCCGAAGATTGATAGTGCATCGTCCGAAGGCGAACTGATTGCTGACCCGTATATGTTCGAATTGGGCGACCAGTGGAGCGTGAAGTTATATGTGCCGGTCAGTCCTGTCTTGTCCAGCACGGGACGGCCCACCCCGGACACCGGCTGCGAGAGAAAATCCACGAGCGAGCTGATGGAATACCCCTGGGCTACGGATCTGTCCTTGAAAAAACGGAGTAAGCCGGTCAGCGGTTTGCCATCTTTTCCTTTAAGCAGAGGGTCACTCGTATCGGTTGCTGCATCTTTCAATTTGGAGCCACCCTTAGCGACCACCAACTCGTAGACCGGGGCCTGTCTGCTCTCGGAATGCACCTTCAATTTGAATCGCTCCGCCAACAGCGCCTGGAGCATCAGTTGACGCCACGCAGTGGCCTCGGCGGAGCTCAGCTTCTGCATCTCCGCGATGTCCGCTTCGCCCATCTTCGCCTGAACGTCGAACCACTGATCTTTCGCCCATCCCGGAGCGCCGAAGACCTGGTCCTCGCTCCGAAGGCCGTACGCGTACTGAACCAGCATGGCCAGCGTCACTGTTCCGCTCACCCCGTCCGGCTGGTACATCAATCCCGTCATTGACATCACGCCCTGATTCGGCTTGATGGTAGCCACATCGAACGAAGGCGCAGGGGAAGGTGTTGCATTCGCTGCGGGAGACGATGCCGCGCTGGTGGATGCGCTGCTCTGGGCGAAGGCCATCGGACAAACCAGGGCGATCCATACAGCGGCGAGAAGCAGAGATCTTCGGGGGAACTCCAGAGCGGGCACCAGATGCATCGTTATCATGTGGGCAATCCTAGTCCCGCACCTGTTGACAGCACACGACAATCAGACCGACAACTCTTCCAGCCCATGGCGAGATTATACGCTGGAGCTGCTTCAACGAGGTGAGCTACGCATCCCGATAGTGTCTTCGCCGCGCGCTGTAGCTGCCCGAGCCGCCCCACACCATCAGCGCGGCCACCAGATGAATGATGAACCACAGGCTGATCCCCTGGTCCATATAGATCAGGTACAGCACCAGCACGCGCGGCAGAAAGATGGCGAAGAGAAGCGGCACAATCCCATGCAGATGGAACGGCGCAATCGGCCCGCCCAGCCACAGCACGAAGAGCGCAATCCGCGGCAGAAAGAGCGCGAAGACTAAAAACCACAGCGGCAGCGTGTGAATCACCATCAGAATCTGCAAGCTCATCTCGCCTCACCTGTCCTCGAACCTAGGACTTTGAAACCTTCGTCTTCTTCGCGTCCCGTCCGCCCAGCAGCTCTTCCAGCTCGGCCTTGAACTCGCGCACGTCCTTGAAGTCGCGGTAGACGCTGGCGAAGCGGATGTAGGCCACCGTGTCGATCTCTTTCAGCCGCGACATAATCAGCTCGCCCACCGCGCTGGTGGAGCGCTCGCGCTCGGCGGAATCGACCACATACGCCTCGGTCTCATCCACAATCCGCTCCAGCGCCGCCGCCGGCACGGGCCGCTTCTCGCATGCGTGCAGCAGCCCGCTCAGCACCTTCTGGCGATCGAACTTCTCCCGCCGCCCGTCCTTCTTCACCACCATGTACGGAATCTCGTCGATGCGCTCGTAGGTGGTGAAGCGCTTGTTGCAGCCCTCGCACTCGCGCCGCCGCCGGATCGCGTCCGCCTCTTTGCTCTCGCGCGAATCCACCACGCGGTCCTGCGCGAAGCCGCAGTAGGGACATCTCATCGGTCGCACATCGCAGTTGACAAGATAAACCTCATTGGTTCAACGATTCTACCAGCGCGCGCCGCGACTGGCACACTCTCTTCCGGTCAGACGATCCAGCCGCCGCCTACCACCTCGTCGCCATCATAGAACACGGCGGCCTGGCCCGGCGTAATCGCTCGCTGCGGCTCATCGAAGATCGCGCGCACGCAATCCTCCCCGTCCGGCGACAAAGTCGCCCACGCAGGCTCGTGGCGATGGCGAATCTTCACCCGCACGCGCATCTCGCCCTCCAACCGCTCCACCGAGACCCAGTTCAGCCGCTTCGCCAGCAGCTCGCGCGACATCAGCTCGTCGTCCCCGCCGACGGTGACGCGGTGCGAGTCGGGATGGATCGCCAGCACATATCGCGGCCCTGAGTTCGCCGCGACCGCTAGTGCGCCGCCAAGCCCCTTGCGCTGGCCAACGGTAAACCCGTGAATTCCCTGGTGCCGCCCCAACACCTCGCCGGTCGCCGTCACCAATTCGCCCGAACTATCCGGCATCGCCTCGCCCTGCTCTTCGAGATACGCCGCCAGAAACGCCGAGTAGTCCCCGCCCGGAATAAAACATATCTCCTGCGAATCGGGCTTTTCCGCCAGCGCGAGGCCCGCATCCGCGGCCATCCGCCGCACCGCGGGCTTCTGCATCTCGCCCAGCGGAAAGAGCGTGCGCGAGAGCTGCTCCTGCGTCAGGCCAAACAAAAAATACGTCTGGTCCTTCGACTTGTCCTCAGGCCGCGACAGGATCCATCGCCCGCGCGCCGCATCGTACCGGTTGCGCGCGTAGTGCCCCGTGGCGATGCGCTCCGCGCCGATCTGCCGCGCCGTAGTAATCAGCGCGTCGAACTTCAGATGGTTGTTGCACAGCGTGCATGGAATCGGCGTGCGTCCGGCCAGATACTCGTCCACAAACGGCCGCACCACCTCGGCCTCGAAGCGCTCCTCCTGATTGACCAGGTAATACGGAATGCCCAGATGTTCCGCCACGCGCCGCGCGTCGTACACGTCGTCGATGGAGCAGCAGCGCCCCTGCACCGCCTCTGGCATTCCCTCGTGCCCCGCCAGCCGCCGCTGGTTCCAAAGCTGCAGGGTCAACCCAACCAGCGTGTGCCCCTCCGCCCGCAGCAGCGCCGCGACGGCGGAGGAGTCCACCCCGCCGGACATAGCAACGGCAATCGTCTCGGTCTGTGTGATCGCACTCACATCTCCATTATCGCAACTTTAACGCACCCAGTCCGGCCAGCGGGAATCTAACCGCATGATGGTGTTCTCTTGCCCAAACCTTCGATACGCGCGCCTCGGCGTCGCGCTCACCGCAGCCCTGATTTCGCTTATTGCGAACACAAGCGCCCACGCTGGCCCTCCCTTCCAGACCGACGATCCCGACCCAGTCGCCTTCCGCCACTTCGAGATGTACGCCTTCGAGCTCTCCGACGGCACGGGCAAGAACGCCGGCGGCGCCGCCCTCGAAGCTCCCGCCTACGAGGTCAACTACGGCGTCGTCCCCAACGTGCAACTCCACCTCGTCCTGCCGCTCACCGCCAGTTTTGCGCCCATTGGCGGCCCAACCAACTACGGCATCGGCGACACCGAACTCGGTGCTAAGATTCGCTTCGTCAAAGAGACCACAAGCATTCCCGAGGTCGGCATCTTCCCCTTCTTTGAACTCCCCGCCGGCAGCGCCGCCAAAGGACTCGGCGTCGGCGCAACCTGGTACCGTATGCCGCTCTGGCTACAGAAGTCATGGGGCCCGTCAGACAGGCAGTGGACGAGCTATGGCGGAGGCGGCGAGGCCATCGTCCCCCAGACCGGCTACAAGAACTATCCCTTCTCCGGCCTGCTGGTTCAGCGCCAACTCAGTAAGAAGCTCACCCTCGGCACGGAACTCTTCGGCCACGGAGCGGAGGGCCCCGCCGCCACCAGCACACGCGCCGCCACCCTGCTCGACCTCGGAGGAATCTACGAGTTCAAGCCCGGCTTCGACCTGCTCTTCGCCGCCGGACGCAGCATCCACGGTCAGCCCGAGACCTACACCTATCTCTCCCTCTACTGGACCTGGGGCCCAGGCGGCGCGGGCGACACAGGCGGCGCGGGCGGTCAGGATCAAGCCAGCAGCGGCACAGGCTCCAAAATGCTCTCTGCCCTGACCAGGATGCGGCTGCGTAACTGAAAGGAAGCGAGCCAACCATGGAGATCACACTGCGCGAACTTGTAACCAGCATTCACGGAATGCTCTTTGGAGGCTTCTTCCTCCTGGCGCTCTTCGGTGCCATCGTCCTGCTGCTGGATCAGCAGCAATCCAGACCGGATCGCTGGTGACGCCACCCCACGCAGCCCGCTCCCGACTGGCATACCATCTATCTCATCGCAATGGTCGCCCTTGGCTGGGCCGCCGTGCTCTCCGGTGCATACATCATCTATCCCTGGTACCGCGCCATCGCTCCGTCCGGAGCCGACCTCGCGCTCTATCCAAAATTCCTACTCACATCGCACCCCACCACCGCAGGCTGGCACAACTTCGGCATGGAGTGGAAGGAGCACGTCGCCTGGATCGCGCCCATGGCCAGCACGATGGTGGCTTGGATCCTGCTCAAACACCGCGCCGCGTGGAACGCCCACCGTCCAATCCGCACCACCGTCCTCGGATTCGCCGCCGTGGCATTTCTCGCAGCCGCAATCGCCGGAGGCTGGGGAGCAATGATCGACAAAAAAGCGCCCGTCCAAGGCGGAAGCTCGATTCAACTCATGGGGAGCACAAAATGACCGCGATCAAGCTCATCCCACAGAATCCCGCCAACGGCCCCGTCGCAGCAGCAGTCCTCTCCTGCGCTGTCGGCTGCTTTCTCCTCGGCCTCCTCGCCGTCGTCGCCGACGGTTCCAAGCGCCTCGCCGCCGCACTGAACTTCTACCGTCCCTCCGGCCCGCTCTCCGGTGTCACCACCGTCACCATCGCTCTCTGGATCGTCTGCTGGGCAGTCCTCGCCGCACGCTGGAGGAACAAGACCCTCGCCTTCGCCAAGGTCAGCGCCTTCGCCTTCGTCTTCCTTGCATTCGGTCTGCTGCTCACCTTCCCGCCCTTCGGCGACCTGTTCCTCGGCCGATGAAATCGATGCAGGAATAGTCAACGCATCTTACCGCCACTCTACTTCTTCTCCGATTCCTTCAGCAGCTCCACCAGATAGTCCCTCCAAACTGCCGCCTGGGTATGCGTCCCGTGGCCACGCGTTGCGTCGGAGATGGGAATCAGCACAAACCGCCCGTGCGCGAGCTTTGCAGCAAACTTCTCGGCGATCCCAAGCTCCGGCGGATTGATGTAGTCGTCCGCCGAGTTGATCCACATCACGGGCGCCTGGATGCGGTCCAGATGCGCGCTGGGATCATAGTTTCTGCTTGCGTCCCACTGGTAGATCATGTCATTCGCATCGAGCGGACTCACCCGTTTCGCAAGATAGTCGTCGATGTAATCTTCCGCCGCCTTCTTCGTTGGCGCAATCTTCTGCATGTACAGCGGGGCCGAGCCCATCACCAGTGTCAACTCGGCCGCGGTACGCAGGCCCTCCATTGGCTCTGTCGTGTAGTCTCCGCCGTGCCACTGCGGATCGTCCTCGATCGCTTTGATCGCCATGTAGCGCATCATGCGGTTGCGTCCTGCAATCGGCACCGGCAGGCACGCCAGCGGCATCAATGCATCGGCGAAGCCGGGGTAGGTCTCGCCCCACACAAACGACTCCATGCATCCCATGCTCGTCCCCAGAATCAGCCGAAGATGATCGACATGCAGCCCGTCCAGCAGCATCCGGTGCTGGCTCTGCACCATATCGTCGTAGTCATACTTCGGGAAGCGCATGTGCAGGCCGTCCGAAGGCTTGCTGGAGATGCCATGTCCGATGTCGTCCGGCAGAATCAGGAAATAGCGCGTGATATCCAGCGGCTGCCCCGGCCCGAACAATACAGCCGAGAACTGCGGCGCCAACAGCGAGGAGGCATTCCCGCCCGTGCCGTGCAGCAACAGCACAGCGTTGTCGACGTGTCCCGACGCATCGCGGTGCGGCTGTTCCCAGTGTCAGATAGTGCAGCCGAAGCTGCTGCAGGCTCTCCCCGCTGCCAAACCGGAAGTTCTCGATTGTGTAGACGCCATCCGCGGTCGGCCATGCGGTCCCCGTCTGCGATGCTCCACGATTCTCCATCGTCATCGTGGTCTGCGGGGCTTGCGTCTGGGCGCCCAGCGAACAGGCAACGAGGAAAGCCGCGAGCGGCCCCAGCAGCACGCGCCTGAATTCGCCAGCCTTACCGCAAAGCAAGCAAGAGAGCATCTGCATTTCCTCAAGAGTATCGCTGCAATGGCTAAGCCAGAACCGCAGGCTCTTGCCCGCGGCCCCGGCAGCATCGTTCAGCCAGCATCGTTCAGCCAGAATCAGCTCGCCAGCGCGGCCTGAATGGCGGAGACAATCGCCGGATCGTCCGGCACAACCTCGGGCGAGAAGCGCGCAATCACCTTGCCTGTGCGGTCGATGAGGAATTTCTCGAAGTTCCACAGGATTCCCGGCTCCGGGTTTGGCGTCGCGCCACTCTTGCCCAAAAATCCTGCCAGCTTCGCACGGAACGCCTCGCGCGTAGCACCGGCTGCCTTCGGCTCGGCGGCGATCAGCGCCTTGTACAACGGATCGGTCGCTTCTCCGGTCACCGCAATCTTCGCGAACATTGGGAAGTTCACCCCAAACGTAGCCCGGCAGAAGGTGGCAATCTCGTCGTTCGAACCCGGCTCCTGCCCTGCGAAGTCGTTGGCCGGAAAGCCAAGCACCGCCAGGCCCTTCTCCTTGTACTGCTCATAGAGCTTCTCCAGCGCGTCGTACTGCGGCGTCAGCCCGCACTTGGACGCGACGTTGACCACCAGCAGCACTTTGCCGCGAAACGCCGCAAGCGAGGTAGCCTCTCCGGTGATGGTATGAACGGGAATATCGTAGATGGGCGTAGGCATAATTCTCTCCTGAAGGTTCTCGACGATTATAGTTGCGCCGGTTTCATGGCGTTGCAGGCTGCCTCAGAGCGATCCAAACCAGCCGTTCCGGACAGAACCCCGGAACATAAATCTCCAGGGATGAGATGCCGGCGCGGAAGACCCGATGCAAAAGTATTTTCATGGAATCCGCGTTTGCGACCGGGTTCTTCGCCAGACGATCTATTATTAAAGTTACATGTCCATTGCAGATACCCTGTTTGGAAGGCCCTTGGCCACCAGCGAAGAGCGCGCCGAGCACATCGGTGTGGCCGCCGGCATTCCCATCTTTGGCCTGGATGCGCTGACCTCTGCCGCGTATGGGCCGGAGACGGCGCTGTCGTTGCTCATCCCGCTGGGCATCGCCGGCGTCGCTCACCTGATTCCCATTGTCACAGTCGTTCTCATTCTGCTGGGCATCGTCTTCTTCAGCTATCGCCAGACCATTGCGGCGTATCCCACCGGTGGTGGATCGTACACGGTAGCATCGGAGAACCTCGGCACCGGCGCAGGCCTGCTTGCCGCCGCCGCGCTGATGATCGACTACATCCTCACCGCCGCGGTTGGCATCACGGCCGGCGTCGGGGCCGTCGTCTCCGACCTGCAGTGGCTGCAGCCGCACTCCCTGATGCTCTGCCTGTTTGTGCTGGCGTTCCTTGCCTTGGTCAACATGCGCGGCGTCAAGGACACGGGCGCGGCCTTCATCCTTCCCACCTTTCTGTTTGTCGGCACAGTGTTGGCAACCGTGGCATTCGGGGCCTTTCGCGTAGTTGCAGCGCACGGCCACCCGCTCGCGCGTGCGGAGATGCCGCACGCTCTGCCCGCCACCATTACCTATCTCGGCGTATGGCTCGCGCTCAAGTCCTTCTCCAACGGCTGCGCCGCGATGACTGGCGTCGAGGCAGTCTCCAACGGCGTGATGGCCTTCCGCGAACCCAGGGTCAGGAACGCGCAGATGGCGCTCACCATCATCATGAGCACCCTCGTCATCATGCTCTTCGGCACAGCATGGCTTGCCAAGCAGTATGGCATTATGGCGATGGACCCTGCCCAACCGGGCTACCAGAGCCTGCTCAGCCTGATCGTCATGGCTGTCTTCGGACGCAGTTGGTTCTTCCACTTCACCATGTGGTCCATCTTCCTCGCCCTCACCCTGAGCGCCAACACCGCATTCGCCGACTTCCCCCGCGTCACCCGCGCCGTCGCCATGAACGACTTCCTGCCCCACGTCTTCGTCCTGCGCGGTCGCCGCCTGCTCTACTCCTACGGCATCTATGCCCTCACATTTCTGACGGCAGTCATCCTCATCAAGTTCAGCGGCAATATCGACAACATCATCTCGCTCTACGCCATCGGCGCATTCCTCGCCTTCACCCTCTCCCAGGCCGGCATGGTCGTCCACTGGAAGAAGCAGGGGAATGCGCACAAGGGCCGTCTCTGGCACATGTTCGTCAACGGCACAGGAGCCATCGCCACCGGCATCACAACACTCATCGTACTGGCCGCCAAGTTCACCTCCGGCGCCTGGATGGTCGCCCTGCTGGTGCCTATGCTGATCGTGCTGATGGTGGTCATCAAGAAGCATTATCGGCGGGTCAACGGCGAGGTCGTAGAGATGTCCCCGCTCAACCTCACCAACATGCAGCAGCCGCTGGTCATCATCCCCATGGCGCGATGGGACCGCATGACAGAGAAGGCCCTGCGCTTTGCCCTGCTGCTCTCCAAGGAGATCAAGGTCGTCAACGTCATCGGCGCAGACGGAGAACAGACGCTCGACCCCGTCTGGGAGGCGAACGTCCTCAAGCCCATCCGCGACCAGGGCCTGCACGAGCCGGAACTCGTCACCCTCCACTCCAACATCCGCCTCATCATCAACCCGCTGATGGACTACATCCTGGAACTCGAGCAGCAGAACCCGGACCGCAAGATCACCGTGCTTCTGCCAGAGCTCGTCGTCCGTCACTGGTGGGAGTACTTCCTGCACAACCAGCGCGTCCAGATGCTCAAGCTCCTCCTCCTGCTCAAGGGAAAGCAGCGCATCATCGTCGTCAACATCCCCTGGTACCTGTAAGTTCCCAGCCCATCCGCCGGATGCCGAGTGTCCCAACTGGGAGAGCGGGTGCCCCAGGTGCGGGTGCCCAGGTGCGGGTGCCCCAGGTGCCTCGCTTTTGGGCACCTGGGAGAGCGGGTGCCCCAGGTGCGGGTGCCCAGGTGCGGGTGCCCCAGGTGCCTCGCTTTTGGGCACATGGGAGAGCCGCGATAAGTGGGTCTCCCTCCACCCCCACCCCCGCGAAGATTTTTTCCTCGAATCTTCCCGTAAATTCGCGTGTCAAGCCCCTCGAACCCCAAAATTCCCCCTAACCAACACCAATCAAACCACTTAAAACTTAAAAATACTTGGCATACTAGTTTCCCTCCAACGCGTATAATTAAATCAGTAAGCATAACCAAACAGACCCGGCCAATCGCCGGGCCTTTGCATTTAACGCACCACTAATCGCTGTCTACTATCCTCAAGTCATTGATTCAAAAGATCGACAGATCTAAACCATCTGGAATAAACATCATGCAGACATGATCCAGATCGGGTCTAGATCTAACTATCTTATTTTGATGATGTTAGGCATTTTAGGGGGGGTATACCCCCCCACTGACGGAACACCGAGGAGGAACATCATGACCGAAGCAACCGCAACCCGCCGGGTCTTCGCCTTAAATACGTCTCGCGCGCTTAGCGCGAGCTTAACCAGCATCTTTTGAATGCTTTACGCTATTTGCCACCGGGGGGGGTAGAGTACGAACGAGCGAACAAGGGAGGCATGGACAGGACAGATGGAAGCCTACGACAGAACGAACGGTTCTTGCGATTGCCCGGCCTTGTGGACCCTGGGGCTTAGCCTTCGCAGCCGAGCCACGGCGGCGGGCACCAGCGCCAGCGCGCACTCCACCTCATCCTCGGTCGTCAACCGGCTCAGCGAAAAGCGCACGCTGGCCCGCGCGCGCGCCACGCTCAGCCCCATCGCCGTCAACACATGCGACGGCTCGGTCGAGCCAGACTGGCACGCCGACCCGCCCGACACCGAAAGCCCCTTCAGGTCGAGCGCAATCACCAGCGCCTCGGCCTCCACATGGTCGAAGAACAGATTGCTGGTGTTGGCTACGCGCGCCACTCCAGCGCCGTTGACGCCCGCCTCCTCCACCTGTGCCAGGATTCCCTGCTCCAGGCGGTCGCGCAACGCCGCCAGCGGTTGCTGCTCGCCGTTCGCCAGCCACTCGCGCGCCAGCTCCGCGGCCTTGCCCAGGCCAACGATCCCAGCAACATTCTCCGTGCCGGGCCTCCGCCCGCGCTCGTGGTTGCCGCCGAAGAAGATCGGTCGCAGGCGCACGTTGCGCCGCACAAACAGCGCGCCCACGCCCTGCGGCGCATACATCTTGTGGCCCGACAGGCTCAGCAGATCGCAACCCAGGGCCTTCACGTCGATCGCCAGCTTGCCTGCCGCCTGTACCGCGTCGGCGTGGAAGAGCGCGCCGGCCGCGTGGGTCAGGTCAGCCAGCTCCCGCACCGGCTGGATCACGCCCGTCTCATTGTTGGCCAGCATCACGCTCACCAGCCGTGTGTTGGGCCGCAGCGCAGCCTCAAGCGCGCTTGGCTCGACCACCCCTTGCGGCGTGGCGGGCAGGAAGCTGACCTCGATGCCGCGCCCAGCCAGCGCCTCGGCTGCCTGCATCACCGCCGAGTGCTCAATGCTGCTCGTGATCAGATGGTCGCCCGGCGCGAGAGTTCCAAACAGCGCCAGGTTGTCGCTCTCCGTGCCGCCCGAGGTGAAGACCACCTCCGCGGCGCGGCAGCCCAACAGACCGGCCACCGACGCGCGCGCCCGTTCCACCGCGGCCCGCGCCTGCTGTCCCTGCTGGTGGATGGAGCTGGCGTTGCCGAAATGCTCCGTCCAGAATGGACGCATCGCCTCCACCACCTCAGGCAGCAGAGGCGTCGTGGAATTGGCATCCATATATATGTGTCGCACACCTGAAGTTTACTTGGTGCCCGCGCGTTCTGACCAACCCGGCGAGGCCCGGCCAGCAAAGGTAGTCCCAGAATGCAGCCGCATTCCATCGCAAGCGCTCTAGAATGCGATCTCGGGAGGCCTAGGCGGGGCCTTCAACAAGAACGTAAACGAGAACCCGCCAACGTCATCGTGGTCGCGCAGGCTTCTGCTGTAGAACCCGGACATTGTGACGTGACGCGACAGCGGGATGTCCAGCGACGTGAGAAATCCGTTGTCCTCGGCAGGATCCGTGTTGGTCGCGGTCGTCACCTTCTTCTTTCCGCTGCCGGTTGTGGAGTACACGAGGTTGTTGTCCAGTGGCAGCTCCTCGTACGCATCCGCCTCGAAGCTCATCCGCCACGGCAGATCGACCGCCGTCCCGGCCTGGAAATGCGCCATCGGCCCCACCGCGACGTAGCTCTTCACAACGCGCTGATTCACCAGGCTGCTGGTGTCGCCGAACCCGAACTCGATGTCGGGCGTGAACAGGTCGAAGTTCTTCTCAAAGTGGTTGTTGACGTTGTAGGTGACCTGCCCCGCGCCCAGGCCGTAATCGGTGTTGCCCGATGGCAGACCCAGCGAGACCGTCCCGTTGTAGTCGATCGTCCATGCAGTGGCATCGCCGTGAAAGGAGAGCGATGTGTCCCCGAAAGCCCCTTTCTTCGGAGAATAGCGATAGACCGGCTTGGTCTTGGTGCCGACGTTTGCGTCGATGTTGATGTACATGTACATCGGGACGCCCGCGTCCACGCTGATGTACCGGTTCAGCCGGTAGGCGACGTTGGGAGTCAGCAGCGAAGACCATCCACTGCTTGAATCATGCTGCGAAGTCGTACCCATCGAAGCATTGAAGCCCTTCGCCACTGGGATGATGCCCGCTGGCCCGCTGTCGTTGGTCATCGCGGCGGCGCTGAGACCACCCAATTCGTCCATATCGCTTGCCTCGGCCACCTGCGGCTGAGTCGCCTGTGCATGGCCTGGAGGAACGACCGCTACAAAAAAACTGAGGGCTGCTGAGATAAAGAGACCGGCTGAGAGTGCTGACAGCATACTCCGGCCGACCCGTGAGATGGACAAGCGGACACTCCTCTGAAGAACACGATTAATCTACACGAACGCGGCCGGCGGGTCATCCCCTTACAGTAGGGCGGGAGTACCGGAAGGGCAACGCAGCAGGCCCCGCGCATCTGCGGGAGAGATGTCCCGCGGGCCAGCGTCCAACGCCGCGTAAACGCGCCCTAGCGCTTCTCTATCAGAGTGTAGGGCTGCGGATAAGGCGGACCGATGTAGTCCGCGCGTGGACGGATCAGCCGGTTGTCGTCGAGCTGTTCAATCACATGCGCGGTCCAGCCGGCGATGCGGCTGATGGCGAAGATCGGCGTGAACAGATCGATCTCCACCCCCAGCGTGGTATATGTCGAGGCCGAATAGAAGTCCACATTGGCGTTCAGCTTTTTCTCCTCGTTTACAAACAGCTCGATCTTGCGCGACATGTCGAACCACTTGGTATTGCCGGCCGAACCACCCAGGTCCTCCGACATACTTGCCGCAGGTGAGTCGCGCGCGGGTCTTCGGTGGTGTATACCCGGTGGCCGAAGCCGGAGATCTTCTTCTTCTCCGCGAACATCTGCCGCACATACTCCACCGGGTCCGCGCCCGACTCGTCGATGGCATATCAGTATCTTCATCGTCTCCGCGTTCGCGCCACCGTGCAGCGGGCCCTTCAGCGCGCCGATCGCGCCCACAATCGCCGAATGGATGTCCGACAGCGTCGACGCAATCACGCGCGCCGCAAACGTGCTTGCATTCAGCTCGTGGTCGGCCTGCAGGATCAGCGCGACATCCAGCGCGCGGGTTGCCGTCTCCGTCGGATTCACCCCATTCAACATGCGCAGAAAGTTGGCCGAGTGCGACAGCGTACGGTCCGGATCGACGATCGGCCTGCCCTTGCGGATGCGGTCGAAGATGGCCACGATCATCGCGATCTGCGAGGTTAGACGGTAGCTCTTGCGCACATTGCTCTCGTGCGATGAGTCCTTCTCATCCGGGTCGTAGAGAGACAGCAGGCTCACCGCCGTGCGCAGCACCTCCATCGGCGTGGCATCGTGGGGAACGCTGCGCAGGAAGTCGTAGATGCGCCAGTTCATCGTGCGCGCGGCGGCCAGCTCTTTGCGGAACTCGGCAAGCTGCGCGACGGTCGGAAGCACGCCGAACCACAAAAGATACGTCGTCTCCTCGAAGTTCGAGTGATCGGCCAACTGATGGATGTCGATGCCGCGATAGGACAGTACGCCCTCGTCTCCGTCGATCCAGCAGATCGATGACTTCGTGGCAATAATGCCTTCAAGACCCTTCAACGGGAGAACTGCGGACATAGGCGCACCTTCGCAAAATGGAGTGGAGTATCAGTATGGTTATATCGCAGCGGCGAAACGCTTGTCACGAAATCGGGTAGGCCATCCTCCACCGCCCGCCAGGTCCGCCGCATGACGCGCACCCTGCACCGGCTTGCGAAGATAGATACCTTCCTGCCTCTTTTCTCACTGTGCCTCGGACGGTGGCGTTACGTGAGCTATAGTTTCTTTAGGGACTTGCGCATCCGCGGTGCGTTTTTGCTGTACAACCAACGCCCACGCCCCAGCATCCTATAGGTAGGAAGCAACAGCGAGAGGAAAACAGTACATGAGCGATTCAGAACCAGTCGTCGTAGCCGAGCGGTCCACCTCGGGAGCATTCATCACAGCGATCATCGTTGCCTTTCTGGTTGGGATTGGCGCGCTGGGTTGGTGCTACGCCCTGCAAAACCGCATTACCGCAACCGAGCAGAACCTCACCGCCGCCGACAAGAAGAACGTCGACCTCGGAGACCGCCTCGATGCCACCAACGCCCGGCTGCGCGCCACCGCCGATACCCTCGGCCAGAACGTCGGCGCCACCCAGAAACAGATCGACGCCCGAACT
Source organism: uncultured Acidobacteriaceae bacterium (assembly GCA_963828115.1). GTDB lineage: Bacteria > Acidobacteriota > Terriglobia > Terriglobales > Acidobacteriaceae > Edaphobacter. The sequence goes on along the minus strand of CAWHDN010000017.1, from coordinate 453,121 downwards.
GCGGTCATCATCGCGGCGCAAAAGTCGCAGAACGCCGAGACCGCAAAACTGGCGCAGCAGCAGCAGGCCTCCGAGCAGCAGATCGGCGCAGTCTCCAGCGACGTCGCCAGCGTCAAGACCGATGTCGGCGGCGTCAAGACCGACGTCGCAACCACGCGCAGCGACCTCGAGGCAACCAAGGCCCAGATGCAGAGCATGAAGGGTGACGAAGGGGTGATGAGCGGCCTGATCGCCACCAACCACGATCAGCTCGAAGTGCTGAAGCACAAGGGAGACCGCACCTACGTTGAGTTCACATTGCAGAAGGGCGCACAGCCGACATTGCTCTCCCCCATCAAGCTGAAACTTGAGAAGGTGGACAACAAGCACGCGCGCTTCAGCCTCGTCGTCAGCTCCGACGACCGCAATATCGAGAAGAAGGACAAGACCATCGACGAGCCCATCCAGTTCTACAGCGGCAAAGTCCCCGCCCTCTTCGAGCTGGTCGTTAATAGCATCGACAAGAACAAGGTCTCTGGCTATCTCTCCATGCCCAAGACCGCGCAATAGGCAACGCCGGTGCGGCCTTCGTAGCACAGGCAACGCACCAACGCAGAACGGGGGACGCTTATCGCGTCCCCCGTTCTGCGTTTGCCTTGGGTTGGATTACTTCTTCTTGGCTGCCTTCTTGGCTGCCTTCTTGACGACTTTCTTGGCTGCTTTCTTGGTTGCCATTTGTCTATTCTCCCTATTGATAAGACAACGATGCTGCAAGACATTAACATGCAGCTAACGAATGTATAGTTTTGATGAAATTCAGTGTCAAGAAAAATCGTTACTTCCGCGAATTTTTTTTACATCGGGAAACCACCTGGATGCACTCGCTCGATTACGAATGACACGTAATGAATCTCTCTGATACTCAGAATCATCTCGATTCATCGGACTCGACACCATCGCTTGCGCGCAAAACGCATCCCTCCGCGCCATCTCCACGCTCGCTCGCGATGTCGAACTCTCCAGCATATGAAATACTCGTAGCCCGTAAGATCGTTGTGCAAAGCCGTTGCTGGCGCGGATGAACTCAACTCTCAATCGTCGGGCTACTCCATTGCAAGATCGTTTATAGCAAATGCAGATGATGAACTTTAGATCTCCCGCTCTCATCGCCTTCCGCAAGATCATCGATGACACTAGCCGCTTCGCCGGCGGCCCATTCCAGTAGATCGACGCCTTCTCCAACCCTAATGGCAGTCAGATCCTCAAATTTGAAAACGACTCCGATCATCTGCTGGACGCAACCCTCCAGACCGGCGGCAAGCTCTATCGCCTGCACGTTCCAGCAAAAACCATGAACACCGTCACACTGAGCGCGCAGAGCTTTACGCGTCGTTGAATTCGACTGAGTGCGGTACTCTTACCCGATGAGAAAAACTCTCTTCCGGCTTGTTGCCTCCCTGCCGTTGGCGTTATCGCTGTGTGTGTCATTGACCTGCCGTGCCGCCGACCTCGCATCTCCCGTGTCGATGCCATACCGCTTCCATAACGTTACCTTCATCGCAGGCGGGTTCATCACCGGCTTTGTGGCGCATCCATCCGAGCTCGGGCTCTACTACGTCAGGACAGACATCGGCGGCGCGTATCGCTGGGACAGCGCCGCCAAGCGCTGGTCCCCACTCGAGGACTGGCTGCCATTCTCCGACCGCAATCTGCTCGGCGCGGAGAGTATTGCCATCGACCCAACGGACGCAAAGAAGCTGTATATCGCTGCGGGCACATATGTGAACAATGGCACGCCCAACGGAGCGATTCTGCGTTCATGCGATCAGGGGAGGCACTTCACCATCGCGCGCGTACCGTTTAAAGATAGGCGGCAACGAGGATGGCCGCTTCGCAGGCGAGCGGCTGCAGGTTGACCCAAACCATCCGCAAACATTGCTGATGGCCACGCGCCTCGCAGGCCTGTGGCGCTCCGACGACAGCGGACTGACCTGGGCGCGCGTTGCGGAGTTTTCTGCTCCACCATCCAACCGCATCGGTTTGACCTTTGTCGCGTTCGACAGATCAAGCGGCCACGCAGGGCAGCCCACACCCGTCATCTATGTAGGCGTCGATGATCCGATCAACAATCTGCTGCGCTCCGAGAATGCAGGCAAGACATGGAAGCCGGTCTCCGGTTCGCCGCAAGGACTCTTTCCCAATCACGGCGTCTTCAGCTCCGACGGAACGATGTACCTGAGCTTCACCGATCGACCCGGTCCCAACGGGACCGGCGATGGAGCGGTGTGGGCGTTCTCGCCCTCTGCAAACACCTGGAGAAACATCACGCCGCAGCGACCCGGCAGCAGCGGCGAACTGCGGGATCACGCCAACGATGCCAAAGCCGCGCAGGACGCGCAAGGCTTCGGCTACGGCATCGTCACGGTTGACCCGCGCCATCCGCAGACTCTGCTTGCGTCCACCATCGACCGCTGGCACCCCGGTGATACCATCTTCCGCTCGGCGGATGGCGGTGCGCACTGGCAGTCGCTGAAGGAAGGCGCGTCCCGCGATGCAAGCCTTGCGCCCTGGACCGATCATGTCGCCGGGGCACCCTTCGGACATTGGATTGGCGCGGTCATGATCGACCCATTCGATTCGGCCCATGTTCTCTATGGCACGGGCGAGACCATCTGGGAGTCGCATGATGTCAACGGCGGCGCATCCACTCACTGGACGGTCGGCGCGCCGGGCCTGGAGGAGACAGCAGACATCATGCTGCTGAGCCCATTGTTGCCCACCGCAGCCGGGCCGCACCTCTTCACCGGCCTCGGAGACATCGGCTGCTTCCGCAACGACGATCTCACCCGCTCGCCCGCTGGCGGCGCAATGAAGAATCCCGAGCTATCCAACTGCGACACGATTGCGCTGGCGGCGCAGCGGCCCAACGAGATGGTGCGCGTGGGCCGTTCGTGGAACCCAGGGCCGCACGGAGCGGTCTCGCACGATGGCGGCATGCATTGGACACCGTTCGCCACCGAGCCCGTGCATGGCGACCAGGGCGGCGACGCGGCAATCTCCGCCGATGGTTCACTGCTGCTGTGGGCAGTGCGCGGAGGCCCGCTGCAACTGAGCAAAGATAGCGGCACAAACTGGCAGCCGCTCTCGCTTCAGGCTGGAGGACGAGGCGGGCTGCAGGTGCTGGCCGATCCCACCAGCGCACAATCCTTCTGGGTCTACGACTCCGCAGGCGGCGTTCTCTCTTTGTTGAACAGCAACGGATTGGTGTCCGTTATCACTCAGAACGCGCCCAAGGGAGGCAGGCTGCGCATTCCCGCGAACACGCCCGATGTGCTCTGGATTGGCACCTCGTCCGGCCTCTGGCGTTCACCCGACCACGGCATCGGGTTTCGTCGACTGACCACAGTTGCGGCAACGTACGCGGTCGGCTTCGGCAAGGCAGCGCCAGGCGCGGCGTCACCGGCAATCTATCTGGCGGGTGTGATCGCAGGCACTCCCGAAGCTGCGACGCCCGCTGCGGAACAGGGGCGCGGAGGCGGCATCTACCGCTCGCTGGACGATGGCGCGACCTGGCAGCGCATTGACGATCCTGAGCACAGATACGCATGGATCGAGCAGATCACCGGTGACCCGCGCGTCTTCGGCAGGGTCTACATGGGCACCAACGGACGTGGCGTGCTGTGGGGAGATCCGGCCAAGTAGCGGCCCCTGCTCTTGCGCGAGCGCAGAGCAGATCAGCGGGGCGTTCGATTCGTTGTGAAGAGTGGTGAAAACAAGAAACAGAGGGCAGCATCCGGTTCTCCTGAGGTCATGTGGGGCTAAGGACGGAATCTCACAGTCCTTTGCCTTCTTCTTCACTACACCCCAAATAACCTTAGGGCTGAATCCGGTGCCCCAAATCCTGCCAGCCTTGTTGATCGCACGAAAGATTGTGCCGGTTGCAATCCCAGCAGCCGTCATCCAGGCGTCAATTCCGGCCTTCACCCAATCCGAGACCGGAATGGTTCGTATGTGTCCACCCTTACCGACAAGATCGGCTATGACCCAGTGCTCTTCTCTCTGCTGTATGTCTTCAACACGCAACGCAGTCAATTCCGCCCCGCGCAGCCCGCACCCCAGCAGAATCGCTAAAGTAGCATAGTCACGCTTACCTCGAAGGCTTGTACCGTCTGTAGTCACCAACAAGCGCCTGCCTTGTTCTGCACTAAGCCAATTACCAACTCGCACTCCCAACCGTTTTGCACCCTTTACCCGGCGAATGCCAGCAGCTAGGTCTGCACTGAGTAGACCGCAATCGGCAGCCTCGTAGGCCAACCTCCGGATTGCAGCCAAACGCAGGTTTATCGTGGTTGAAGCGTAGTGCTGCTGTTCGAGGTTTATTCTGTACTGGGTGACCACCGTCTTATTGAAAGCGAGCCTCGGTTCCGAGCAATACCATTCGATGAATTCTCTGATTGCGTGATCGTAGGTTCGTTGTGAACTTGGTGACGTCAGGCTGTTCAGAACTGCTGCCTTGGATTGCTCAAGATCGGGGAGCCTCAGAATCGATTTCGGTGCCCGTTTGCGCTTCATTTTGCTCTTTGCCGTCGATACGGCCTCCAATCGCCGTGGCAAAAAGCATGCATCCCGATATCCAGCTAGGTCTATCGCACCCTGCGCCGTTTCACGGTTGCTAATCCGGATTGGCTACATCTCGCCGGTCTCGGCTTGACGAGTGCGTTGGCCTGCTCTCACCAGTCGGCGATCATAGTTTTCGAGAAGCCGACTTTACAGGCTCTTCAATTTAGCTGACGACTAACACTCACGAAGGTTTAGAAATACCGGAGCCGATCAATGGCCGATTCAACATTATCTCTATCTTGGGCTGACTCTCTACAGGATGGCCCAAACTATTTGGCCGTTACATAGCGGGTATCGGTTGCATGTTGGACGGTTTGCATAAACGCAGGCAGGGGGCAGGAGAAATCCTTCTGGCCGCAACCGGGAATAAATACGGGAACGCGTTCGGGAGGACTGCTCAGGGTGAGAGTGGCAGATGACCGCATCTGCTCAAGCGTCTGTACCGTAAAGTAGGTCTGTACGGAGAATTGTCCTGTCCTCCGGTTCCGCCAAAGCTCGAAGATGAGCGCCCCGCCGGGAGGCGTGTCGTCGCGCCGCCCATCTGCTATCCAGGTCAGGTTCAACAGGCCTGCGACATTCGTCAGGTTAGTATCGTGGCCAATCAGAAAGAGAGCACGATCTCCTGGCTTGCCGGGGATTCCACGAATTGCCTTCTGGGTAACCGCCTGCTCTATCGACTTGTCGATTACGGTCAGAAGGTTCGAGGCCCCGATCCGAGCTATGATCGGTGTGCGTTCGGTGAAGTCAGTGGCGGCAGAGTGCAGTTCCATCAATGACCGAAGCTTTGGACCATCCACGCATCCCCAACCGACACTTGATGCCTCCATCCCTTGCGTGTATTCCAACAAGAGGTTCTCAACCAGAGTCGATGCAGTGTTCAGCGGACTCCGCAACTCGGCAACATGGCCACCGCTCCCCGGTGCCAGTGTGACTGGAATGTCGAAGAGGGATACCCGCTTCTGTTGCGGAGAGTCTGCGGAGCCGCAGGTTGCAAGGATCGCGTCTAATGTCCCAAGTTGCGCACGATAGGCTTCCGTAAGAGTGGCCGGATCGCCGCCGATGCGTCCAGCAATTGCAGCCGTAGCCTGAGCTGGTGTTTGAGTGCCAAGTTGGGCTTGAGTCGGGTGAAAGTGAAACAGCGGATTGTTGGTGCCTTCCGGCAGGAATTGCACGTTCGTGTGGCATCCCGGGAAGAGTCCCTCGGCGATGGCCTTGCCGGTTTCTCTGGTGCGCTGGTCGGAGTCCGCGTAAAAGGCGACTCTGCTTGCATCGTTGCAACCGTTCGCGCTCAAGAGTCCTTCCTGCGCCAACTCCATCCGGTCATACGCGCCAAACAACTTTATGAGCTGATAGCCATGCGCAGTAAGGTATCCGGGCGGCACATCCCAGACCGGCCATGGTGCGAGCGAATAGGTATTGTACTGCTCCGGCAGGCCTGTGGGGGAACGGACTCCATGACGGGTAAGGTATACAACGAACTTCAATTCAGCAGCCGTATCGTTCGATGAGGGAGCGACAGATTGTGCCGGTTTCACCGTCTGCGCTGCGGATGACACCAGGGCCAGCACGCACACACAGGTCAGCAGCATAGCCCTTGCAACAATCTTTCTCACACTCGCTCCTGAGATATTCTTGCCGATAATATAGTTGGCCCCGAGGGGCAGAGTATATGAGTCATCGTTTGCGCTGGAAGTTATAACGCAGGCCGGCTGTATAGGTGGGTTTGTAGTACTCGCGCTGATTGACGAACTGGGTGCTTCCCTGATAGTAGCCGAAGACCTCGTTATTAAGGTTGAGGCCGTCGACCACTGCGCTAAGACCCTTATAGAAGCGATAACTTACCTGCGCGTCAACCTGATAGTGCGCAAGCGTGTAGATGTCGCCCGAGGGTCCCTTCGTTCCCAGGCCACTTGGATCAGCTCCGGATACAAGCGTTGGCGAGACATACATGTACTGGAACAGGCTGTATCCGTTGTAGGCGAGGCCCACACGTGCTGAAACCCGCTTGGTGTCGTACGTTGGGCTGATGTTCCATGTATTCGGAGCCTGATCGATCAGGGTGGGCTGATCGGTACGCAGCGGCAGTCCCTTTTCGCGCGAAGCGGTATAGCTGTAGTTGGCCGAGACGCCCAGCCCGCTCAACAATCCGGGCAGGTAGTTCAGATGCTGCTGGAAGCTGAGTTCATAGCCATAGAGATATGCATTCTGACCGTTGACATACTGAGTGATTGCGTCGCCTGGATATTGCGCAAGGACTTGCTGAGTCGCCACCGGGAAGTAGCCTGCCGGGAAGTTCGAGAGACTAAGTCCTCCGGGGATGCTGGTTTCGATCTGCGGCGCGGTGAGCTGCTTGAAGAAGAATCCCGCCTGCACCATGCCGAGCGGGTTGAGGTAATGTTCGTAAAGCAGGTCGTAGTTATTGGCGTGCTCTGGACGCAAGGCGGGGTTGCCGATGGTGACGCTGACGGGGCTCGCCGTGCTGTCCTCGGTGATGTAAGGAATCAGTTGATACGGATCGGGCCGGGCGACACCGCGAGCCACGACCGCACGCAGCGCGGAGTTAGGCGTCAGTGCATAGCGAGCCTGCACACTCGGCAGTACATCTACATAGGAAGGATTATTCGTGATGCCCGCAAAGCTATAGCAGTTGGTAACTGTTGTTCCACCGCAGACTGGCATTGTGGCGCTGGATTTTCCCAGGAAGGTGAGGTTATAGCCAAATGTCATCATTTGCGTGCCTTCGAATCGTAGCCCCGTCTGCAGATGCAGCTTGCCGAAGTCGATGGTGTTCATCAGATAGCCGGAGGTGATGCGTTCAACATAGTGGAAGAGGTTGGGATAGGTGTCGCCAGCCGTCTTATAGGTATCCAGATTGCCCGTGAGGTTGGCCAGTGTATAGTTCGCCGCCGAGGTGAAGTTTGAGACCTGACCGTACTGCCCGCCGAAATATTGCCCGTTGAAATAATCCGTGTTGTTGAAAGTGTCCAGGAGCTGCGTCATCAGCGGTGCCGTGCTGGGGAATCCGTCGTAGACGTTTTCGGTTGAGTCCGAGCTCTTGTGGCCATTGCTGATCTTGAAGCCCGTCTCAAAGACGCCAAAGTGACCCTTGGCATTGTAGTCTTTGGCAAACGAGGTTTGCGCAGCCAGATCGAGTTCCGCATCCAGCCCATGCGAAATGGTAATGTCCTTGAACTGCCAGTTGGCTGCGTTCAACAACGGCGATGTGTTCGTGTTGTCGCAGTTGCCGAAGTGAGGATGATAGAGGTCGGTCTGCGCGGAGGGAACGTAGTTGCAGAACACAGTAGGGCCAACCCAGGAGAAGTCCGCCTTCGGATTGCCGGCTGAATCGACCTCATAGGAACGCGATGCCGATATCTGATAGGTGAACAACGAATCCTGATGCACCGTGCGCCCGCCCAGAATGATGGTGCCCACGGATGCATTCGGTCGCTTGCTGGAGGTGTAGAACTTCGGGCTGGACGATTTGGTTGCGGGGTTGGGCAGAACGGGGTTGGCCGCTGTGCCTGAGATTGCCGTCGAAATCGGCGAGTAGTACCACTTATCGCCCCAATCCTTCAGGTCGGAATAGAAGCCGTGCGCGTAGATGCCTGTGTTGTTGTTGACGCGATAGTCCGCACTACCGTCAAAGCCGTAGCGCGTGCGGTAGTAGCGGTACTCGCGGATAGTGTTGTTGTCGTAGAACGGCATGGCAAAGGTCGAAAGCGGATCGAGCGCCGGTTGGAAGTTGTCGATGCCGCGGCCGTTATAATCGAAGACCGCGTTGCCCAGCAGACCAAACCTCTTGTCCGCCCCAAAGCGCTTTCCGGCGGTCCCGCCGAACGCGTAGGAGCCGCGACCGTTCATGATATTGGTGTAGCCACCGTTGCCATACAGACTGACCGTCGGCTGCTCACTGGCTTCCTTGGTGCGCAGGTTGACCGATCCGCCGATACCGTTGCCATCCATATTCGCCGAGAGCGTCTTGTTCATCTCGATGGTATCCACCATGTCGGAAGGGATCACATCCAGGCGAATCTGCCTCACCGACGGCTCGGGCGCCGGGATCGTGATGCCATCCACGGTGACGTTGGTCAGGCGCGGCTCCGTGCCGCGCACCTGAATGTAAACGCCCTCGCCTTCGATCCGGTAGAGCGTAACGGATGGGAATCGTCCGATTGCGTCGCCCACGTTCGCATTGGGCAGGCTGGTGATGACCTCGGCAGGAAGCACCTGCAATAAATTGTCGGCGGTGCGTGTCTCGTTAATGGCCTCCACCTCGCCGTGTGGGCGCTCAGCGGTCACCATGATCTCCTCGCTCGCGGAGGCAACTTTTAACGTCAGAGCCAGGTTCAGATTCTGCCCGGCAGCCACTTCAACATTGGAGGTCTGAGGCTGGAATCCAACGTAGGAGACCGTCAGCGTGTACTTACCTGCCGGAACCTCGGGCAAGCGGAATTCTCCTTGATCGTTGGAGACAACCGTAATCGCCAGAGGCGAAAGCTTCAATTGCGCGCCGGGAACAGCAGCTCCCTGCGAATCGACAACCGTCCCTGAAATGAGTCCCTTGATTGATTGCGTCGATGCGGCAGCGCCTAACTCCGCTGCGCTGGACGCAGTAAAACGCGATTGTGCGATAGCCGGTATTGCGAGTACCGGCAGAGACAAAAGCAGGTAGGCCAAGGTCAGCAGCGTTCGTGCCGATCCAGTAATTTGTGAGAGGAAGACGAAGGAGGAGTTGGATCGATGGGCCGATGGATTTCTTTGCATAGGGTGCCTCGCAGGACCGAATCAGTGCTCGCTAACGTCGCAGAGCGGTTTTTGAAACTGGAACCGGATGTGTCGAAGGTAGGCGAACTGTGTGAATGCAGATTCATCTTCCTGTAAATAAGTCCTGAGATGGCAAAGTAGTACGAATTCACAGTGCCATAACAATCGGCGGCTAGCGTAAGAGTTTGAGCGCCTGTAAATGCAATGAAAGCACCTGTAAATATGCGCATTCTCGTTATTGAAGACGATCTGCGTATGGTTGAACTGCTGCGCACCGGCCTATGGGAACATGGCCACACCATCGTTACAGCCACCACGGCCGAGCAAGGCCAGCAGCTTGTAGACGCGGAGAACTTCGACGCCATTGTGCTCGACATTGGCCTTCCAGGTCGAAGCGGATACACCATCGCGCAGCATTTGCGCTCGCGCCCCAACCGCCCGGCCATCGTCATGCTCACGGCGCTCAATCAGGAGGACCAGGTGGTCTGCGGACTGGATGCCGGTGCGGACGACTACCTCACCAAGCCTTTCTCCTTCCCGGAGTTGCTTGCGCGTATCGGCTCCGCGGCCCGCCGCGCTCGTATCGCCGCGACCGACGACTTTTGCTTCGGTCCCTTTCGTCTCGACACTAGGTTGCGCCGCCTCCTCTGCAATCGGGTTGAGGTGCATATCACCCGTAGCGAGTACCTTCTGCTGCGCGCGCTAGCGATAGATCGCGGCGAGGTGATCTCGCGCCGACAATTGATGCAAGCCGTCTGGGGAACCACAATCATTAGTCACGGCGCTCTCGATACGCTGGTCAACACCCTGCGTGAGAAGCTCAACGTGAAACAGCATGGACTGATCTCCACCGCGCGCGGCATCGGCTACTCGATGGTGGAGGACGCTGATTTGTACTAGGCGGGTCGCCACAGAAACATGCAACACCATAAAGGAGCTCTCCCCAATCACATCTCGTCTTCCACTTCGTGTCCGGCTCACACTCTGGTACTCGCTGGTTTTCGCGGCCGCCCTCTTCTGCCTCGGCTTCGCTGCGCTCTGGATGGTGCATCACGCCATCGACGATCTTGAGAACAATGAGCTGCAGCAGCGCGTCCGGAGTGTTCGCCGATTTGTTGAGACGCGGCCCACTAATGAATCGCCCGACCAGCTACGCAACGCAATTACCGCTGCGTACGATGTCAGCCACGGATATAAGTGGGAACAGATCATCGACGAGCATGGCAACTGGCTCTACCGCTCACCGCACGTCGCCGTTGCATATCCTCAGCTCGTCCTGCCGCAGCGGGCACCGCAGACTGGCGTCTATTTCACCTATACTGCGGAGTCTATTCACGTTCGAGCACTCATCGAGCCCATCACGGTCCACGGCACTCGCTACACAGTGCAAACCGGCCTCACTCTGAGTAAGACGCTGGCCATCCTCTCCAACTTCAGCATTCAGCTCTTTCTGCTTACCGCGCTTGGCCTGATTCTGTCCTCACTGGCCGGCTATTTTATGAGTCGCAAAGCCCTCACACCTATCGCCTCCATCGCATCCCAGGCACAACTCATCAATGACAAGAACCTCAACAATCGCCTGCCTGAGCTGCATACCCACGACGAACTCGCCGCCCTTTCCAATACGCTGAACCAAATGCTCAGCCGCATCGAGGCCGGCTACCAGAGTGTCCGATCGTTTACCGCCAATGCGGCGCATGAACTTCGTTCTCCAGTGGCCCTGCTGCGCGCCGAGGCCGAGGTTGCCCTCGCCTTTCCGCGCGACGCCGGATACTACCGCGACACCTGCGAGCGGGTCCTGCACAACTCCGTTCAGATGACTCGGCTTATCGACCAGCTTCTATCGCTTGCCAGGGCAGACGCGGGTGTCGAGGTTCTCCGCCTTGAGCCCGTCAACCTTCCCGACCTCATCGAAGAGGTCACAGAGGAGTGGGCCGAGCGCTTCACTGAAGCACAGATAGAATTCTTATGCGCTGTAGACACATCAGAACTATGGGTTGAAGCCGACTATGTAGCGCTCAAGCGCCTGCTCAACATCCTGCTGGAGAACGCGTGGCGTTACACGCCCTCCGGCCAGTCCGTCACCCTGGCAGTCCGCGTGCAGGCGCATAGCCTTGATAGCTGCGCCACGGAGATCAGCGTCAGCGACACAGGCATCGGCATCTCTGCCGAGAATCAGAGCAGAGTATTCCAGCGCTTCTGTCGCATCGCCCAGCCGCTGCACGGCAACGTCACTGGCTCCGGTCTGGGGCTCGTCCTAGCTCAATGGATCGCTGAACGCCACGGTTCTGCCATCCAACTACAGAGCTCTCCGGGCAACGGAAGCCGCTTCTGGCTACGCCTGGCCAACATTCCCGCAGATCAGAAACCGACCACCCATCCATCGATTCAAACGGACGAGGCAATCCATGCAGTACCGGGAGAATAAGTGCATGTGGGTCAGGATGCCAAGGAACGAGTGCAATCCGGCTGCATTGAATACGGGGTTTCCGGAAGGTTCGGTCCTATGGCTTGTTGATTGTTGCCAAAGCACCGAGCCACTTATTCGGAACTGATCGGTACCGATAAGTCGGCATGGCGACTGATATCACATTATCTGAACCCAGTTGAAGATCGTCGTCGCAAAGGGCGTTGAAGAGGAGTGATCCTGAGCATCGCGCACAATCAATGCGCAAATTGGGTTTGGTACTGAAGTGAACTGAGAGGATGCCTAATTGTGATTCACGGGTTGGCGCTCAACCACGCCTCCGGCATCTTCGTCCTGCCCGCGAAGGCTAGCTAATCATCACAGGAAACGAGAGGGCTTCCCGTAACGGGAAGCCCTTTTCAATGTCTATTGCCACACCAGACGAAAGGGGCTATTTTCTTATTGTGCCCTTTCTGTGGCCTTGTTTCTCTTCGCTAAACACCCCATAAGTCCTATGGAATGTATGGTAGGCACGAGGAGACTCGAACTCCTGACCTCTACCGTGTCAAGGTAGCGCTCTAACCAACTGAGCTACGCGCCTCTAGTGCGTCTTTTTAGTGTAAATGGAACCCTTCGACAAGGGCAAACGCAGAGGGTACCCGCGGCCTAGCCGTTTTGCACTCTCTGCGTTGTCCATCGCATCTTCAAAGGCAATATTGAGCAGAGTGAAAGAGCCTGCGTTGTCTTCCGCCGAAGAAAACCGCACTGCACAACCATTCCTTCAGCGCAGCAACCCTCAAAATGCACTACGATGGACGTGCCCCTAAACGATGGATTTCCTGCGCCAGTTCCGCGCCGCTCCCAACCTGCTCACGCTGCTGCGTCTGTTCATCATCCCGTTTCTGGTGCTGGCCATTCTGGATGGGCGGCATGGACTGGCATTTACGCTCTTCGTTCTGGCCGGCTTCAGCGACGGCCTCGACGGGATGGCGGCACGGCTGACCAAACAGTACACGAAGCTCGGCCTCTATCTGGATCCCATCGCGGACAAGATGCTGCTGAGCACACTGTTCTTGGTGCTGACGCACATGAACCTGGTGCCGCGCTACGTCACGGTGCTGGTGTTCAGCCGCGACCTGGGAATCCTGCTGATCGCGACGCTGCTGTTCGCCACCGGCACGCTGCGCGACTTTCGCCCCAGCCTGCTGGGCAAGTTCAACACGCTGGTGCAGATTCTGGGGCTGACCGTAGTACTGGTGGAGCAGGTGTGGCCCTCGGTGGACGCGGTGCTGCTGCGCGTCGTGCTGCTGAAAGCGATCGCCTGGCTCGCGCCCATCTCGGCTGCTCAGTATGCGTGGATCGTTGTGCAAAGAGTGAACGCAGCAGAGCCGCAAGCCGCGCCGCAAGACGTTCGCCCTGCCTGAACCCGAATCAGGCTTTGTCGCCGGATGCTTCCTGGCTGTCGGCAGGCGGGGCTTCTTCGTCTTCGTTGAGGATGTCGGCAAACTCAGCCGAATCGAAGACCTCGCCGCAAACCTGGCACACAACAAACTCGGCGTCCTCCTCGCGGGCGACGACGCGGACCTTGGGATGTTTGCACGATGCAGGCATAAGGGGAAGAAGCTACGGGTTGCTAAAAAGTTTGCCTTTGTACAACCCGCTTGTCAATCCTGAATTGTGAACTCTGTCGCTCCCACAAGTAAATTATGCACTTTCCCGCAGGGCGAACGCATGAATTGCCAGCGAACTCGCGGGGTCTCTGGCGCTTCGGAGTTCTTGATTCATGCTGACGAGTTTGCGGCTCGATAGAGCGGATTCAGGCTGTTTCGAGCGGGAATTTCCTTTTGTTCGCCGTTTAATCGTCGTTTATTCTCCCCCCCCCTCCCCCCCTCCCCCTCCCGGGGGTATCTTGCATGGAACTTGTTTGGTATCAATAGGATGGCGGAAGCATGTGCCGCCAAAGTGGTCATTGCAAACGATTTATTGCTAAATAATCTATTATGAATCGTTTACGGCGTATTGACGGAGCGAATGGTGCAGGCTCGCGGGATTCGATGAATTTGATCCATATGTTAATTGTAGCAAGCGGAGCATAACTACTATGCCAACTATTTTTATCTATTAAGTGCTTTGTTTGGTGTTTGTTATGGAGATTTTCGAGGGTCGAGACCCTTGACAAGCGGATTTGCTGGGGTTTTTGAGGGGTACGAAGCGATTAATATTTTCGGCTATGAGCTATGAGCTGTGGGCGGGAGTTTTGGGGGAGAAAGGGGTGGGAGGTTGAGGCGGGATCGAGTTCATCGGGATCCTTCGCGCTGGAAAGACGCGCTCAGGATGACAGCAAGAACAAACAAAGGCAAGAACAAACAAAGGCGAAGAACAGGTAACGGCAAGGGCCAATACGGAGATTCTGGCTTCGCCAGAATGACGAGCAAGAACAGACAACAGCAAAGACGAAATGCGGGGGTCCCTCCACTGCGGCGGCAAAGTGCGCCGCCTCCGGTCGGGATGACGGAGGGTAGGGGCAGGTCGGGATGACGGTAGTTTGGGTTGGTTGGGATGATGGTAGGTCGGGATGACGGCGCGTGTGGGCTGCGCGCCTGCTTGCAAAGAGGGCTTGCAATGCGGACTGATCTGGTCGTACACTAAATACGACCAATGCGGTCGGATTAGTCCACGAGGACGAGCTCCAACCGGATTGGCATGAATCGCGCAGGCTGACGTGAGAGGGATGCAAAATGCTTCGTCTAACCAAAAAAGCGGATTACGGGCTGATGGCGCTGAAGTATCTGGCCGAGCAGCCGGGTGCGGGCGCGCTGAGTCCCGCGGCGCAGAGCGCTGGCGCCCAAAGTGCGAAGGACATCGCGCAGGCCTACCACATTCCTCCGCCGCTGCTGGCCAAGATACTGCAGACGCTGGCGCGCGCCGGGCTGCTGGTGTCGCACGCGGGAACCAATGGAGGCTACGCTCTGGCGCGGCCAGCATCGCGACGATCTCGGCCTTTGAGGTGATCCGGGCCATCGACGGGCCGCTGTTCATCACCAGCTGCATCACGATCCACGGATCGTGCGACCTGGCGGGGCATTGCACCATCAAGGAGCCGCTGCGCAAGGTGAACGACAGCATCAAGGAGCTGCTGAGCAACATTTTTATCAGCGACCTGATCGAGACGGCAGAGGCTGCACTCGGCGACGAAGGCGTTGCGGTGGCCAGAGGACCGATGAGCATTTTGAAGTAGGTTCAAGTTTTGGGTTTGCAGTACAGGGTTTGCGGTACAGAGGAGTGACGGAATGAGTCTTCAGAGTGGGAACGGGCACAACGGGAATGGCAATGGGAACGGTTCAAACGGCGCGGTTCCCGGCACAAACAGCACCGGAGTCGTCATCACCAGTTCCGCGACGCCGCTGCCGGAGGGCGTGCATCTGCCGCTGTACATGGACAACCACGCCACGACGCAGCTGGACCCGCGCGTGCTGGAGGCCATGATGCCGTACTTCACCGGCAAGTTCGGCAACGCGGCCAGCCGCAACCACCAGTTCGGCTGGGAGGCGGAGAAGGCGGTGGAGACGGCGCGCGAGCAGATCGCCAAACTGATTGGCGCGACGGCCAAGGAGATCATCTTCACATCGGGTGCGACGGAGAGCGACAACCTGGCGCTGAAGGGCGTCGCCGAGATGTACCGCGAACGGGGCAGGCACATCATCACCCAGGTGACCGAGCACAAGGCCATCCTGGACACATGCAAGAAGCTGGAGAAGCAGGGCTTCCGCGTGACGTATCTGCCGGTGATGGCGGACGGGCTGATCGACCTGGACGACCTGAAGCGCGCAATTGTTACGGAAGGGCCGGAGAAGACGATTCTGGTCTCGATCATGTTTGCCAATAACGAGATTGGCGTGATCCAGCCGATCGCGGAGATCGGCAGGATCTGCCACGAGAAGGGCGTACTCTTCCACACCGACGCAGTGCAGGCCGTGGGCAAGGTCCCGGTGGATGTGCAGGCGATGAACATCGACCTGTTGAGCATCTCGGCGCACAAGCTGTATGGGCCGAAGGGCGTGGGGGCGCTGTACGTTCGGCGGAGAAACCCGCGGGTGCAGCTCACCGAGCAGATCAACGGCGGCGGGCACGAGCGCGGGATGCGCAGCGGCACACTGAATGTGCCCGGAATCGTTGGACTGGGCGCGGCGTGCGAGATCTGCATGAATGAGATGGAGGCCGAAGGCGAGCGCGAACAGGAGCTGCGCGACCACCTGCGCGCAAAGTTCGAGGGTGCGCTCGACTACGTCCACGTCAACGGCAACATGGAGCATCATCTGCCGGGCAACCTGAACATGAGCTTTGTCTATGTGGAGGGCGAGAGCCTGCTGATGGGGATCAACGACATCGCCGTCAGTTCGGGCTCGGCTTGCACGTCGGCGACGCTGGAGCCGAGCTACGTGCTGAAGGCGCTGGGGCTAGGCGACGATGTGGCGCACAGCTCGATCCGCTTCGGGCTGGGGCGCTTCAACACCAGGGCCGAGGTGGACTATGTGGCGGACAAGATCATCGACGTAGTGAAGAAGCTGCGCGAGCTGAGCCCGCTCTACGAGATGGTGCAGGAAGGCATCGACCTGACCAAGATTGAATGGGCCGCGCACTAAGGATCGTTCGTTGGACGAGAGCATCGAATAGTAAACGAAGTTGGGCCGGGCAGGGATTCAGATGGGGCCGGAACCACCGGCCAGGAGGAAGATATGAAGATGAGACTATCGTGGCTTTCCGGCGCACTTGCGATCGCATTGTTTTCGATTGTGTCGCTCGCGGTCAGCCGCAATCCGCACAGCGCGAGTCAGATCGCCCGCTTCGCCTGCAACATGCTGTTGTCGCTGGGCGTCTATTCTGCGATCTATGGAGCAATCGACTTTTTCGCAACCAAGTATGGAACAAATCGCGCCGCGTAGTAGCGGCCCATGCGCCGCAGGCACAGGCTGACACTGCTGCCTGCGGCCACACACCAGAGACTCAAGGAGCAACATCATGGCATACAGCGACAAGGTAGTAGACCACTACGAGAATCCGCGCAACGTGGGCACGATGGACAAGTCGTCGGAGGCGGTGGGCACCGGGCTGGTGGGCGCGCCGGAGTGCGGCGACGTGATGCGGTTGCAGATCCGCGTGAACCCGCAGACACAGGTGATCGAGGACGCGAAGTTCAAGACGTTTGGCTGCGGCTCGGCGATCGCCAGCTCGTCGCTGGCAACGGAGTGGGTGAAGGGACGGACGATCAGCGACGCGCTGACGATCTCCAACACAGACATTGTGAAGGAGCTGGCGCTGCCGCCGGTGAAGATCCACTGCTCGGTGCTGGCGGAAGACGCCATCCGCGCGGCGATTGGCGATTGGAAGAAGAAGAACGGCGTGGCCGACGAGGCCCATGCGGAAGTTGCAGTGGCGAGCTAAGAACTGGAGGGTGGAAAGATGGCAATGGTAGGGCTGCAAACCACGACACCCACGGGCGCGATGGCGCCACCAGCCGCTGCTCACGCGCCAACTCCGCCCGCGATTGCAGCGGACGGCGAGCCGGCCGGAGCCAAGGGCATCCAGGTAACGGCGCGCGCGCTGAAGCGCATCCGCGTGGCCATGGCGAAGGAGAAGATCTCGCCCACGGCAGGCGGCCTGCGCCTGGGCATCACCGGCGGCGGCTGCTCGGGGCTGAGCTACAGCATCCGCTTCGACTCGCAGCCGCGCGAGCGCGACCGCATCTACGCATTCAGCCAGACGCATCTCGACCCGGCGGCCACCGGCGAGCCGCCGCTGCGCATCTTCGTCGATCCCAAAAGCTTCATCTACCTGAGCGGCATGACGCTGGACTACGAGGAGACGCTGATGCGCCAGGCGTTCAACTTCATCAATCCGCACTCGACCAAGAGCTGCGGCTGCGGATCGAGCTTCTCGACGTAATTATTCCGGAACGATTCGACTGAATTTGTCATGTGCCGCGATAAACTTGCCGTGGTGACAAGTTGAAGTATCGCGAGATCACAAAGATTATCGAGCGGGATGGCTGGTACTGGAAGCGAAGCAGTGGCAGCCACCAGATCTACCGGCATCCCAGCAAACCGGGAATTGTCGTTGTCGCCTATCACGGCACCAAAGATATTCCTGAAGGAACCGTGAAGAGTATTCTGAAGCAGGCTGGTCTGGAGTAAACGATGCGCGAGTATCTGGTTATCTTCGAGCAAGGGAAAGACGGCGGCTGGGGAGCCTATGCGCCCGATCTACCGGGCCTCGGGGTCGCGGCTGAGTCTCGCGAAGAGGTTGAAACCCTCATTCGTGACGGCATCAAAATTTACGTAGAAGAACTTCAGAGCGACGGCCTGCCAATCCCAGTGGCAAGCAGCACGGCTGAACGCATCGCTATCCCCGCGTGACCCACTCCGAATGAGCCACGACCACTACAACACTTACTTCACCCAGTTCAGCCTTCCGCTGCACCTGCGGATCAATCTCGCTGCGCTGGAGAAGAGATTTTATGCGCTGAGCCGCAGGCTTCATCCTGATCGCTTTGCCGCGAAGTCCGCCGAGGAGCAGGCCGCGGCGCTGGGCGAAAGCTCGCGGCTGAACGACGCCTATCGCACGCTGAAAGAGCCCATCGCGCGGACGGAGTATCTGCTGAAGCTGGAAGGCGTGGAGCTGGAGGAGCAGTCGAAGTCGGCGACCGAGGCCGCGCGCGCGACGGGGACGGCCAAGAAACAGATCGTCCCCGCAGACCTGCTGGAAGAGGCGTTCGAGCTGAACATGCAACTCGAAGAGATGCGCATGGCGAAGAAGATGGGCGAAGACGATCCGCAGTTGCGCAAAGACCTGCTCGCCGCCAAGGCCAGCTTCGACGCCAAGATGGCCGCCGCGCAGGCGGAACTGGAAATCCTGTGGGGCAGGTGGGACGCGGCCCTCGACGCAGAGGATGCGCCTGCAAAGGACGCCGCGCGCGATGCAATGGTGGCGCTGCTCAATCGGCGGAGCTACATCCGCAATCTGGTTCGCGATGTCAACGACGCCCTCGAATCCTGACGCTTAACGCAAAAGAGGAAGGCCGCGTGGCCTTCCCCCCCTCGATAAATCCGTATCCCATCCCAACCGGCAGAACTTACTGGCCGGCTTCGACGCGCGGCGTAATCAGTCCGATGTTGTCCACATCCGCCTGGTGGCCGAAGTCGATCACTTCGGCGACCTTGCGGAAGTCGAGCGCCGCATCGCCTTTGACAAACATGACCTTCTCCTGGCGTGTGGCGAAGATCTCCGCCAGCTTGGGTTCGATCTCAGACTTGTTGAAGGATGTCTCGTTGATCTTGTAGGAAGGCTCTCCTGCGCCGTTGGCGATCACCTGGACCACGATCGTCTGGGCGGGCGGGGGCGCGGAATTGTCCTTGGGAGGCTGTGGAATCAGCGTGCTCAGCCCCTTCGGCGTCACCGGAACGATCACCATGAAGATGATCAGAAGCACCAGAAGAACGTCGATCAGCGGCGTGACATTGATGTCTGAAACCGCTTTGTCTGTACCACCACCACCGCCCATTCCCATAACAATCTCCTTAGTCCATCTGTTGCGACCGGCCGTTGTCCGCCGGTCGCCCGGCCCTCGAACGTCCTGCGTTGCTGCTGCTTACTTCTGCACTGGCTCGTCGTTGTCGCGCTTCTCTGTGAGCAGGCCAAGCTCGCTGACTCCAGCCGTCCTGATCCCGTCGACAGCGTTCATCACCTTACCGTAGTTGGCGCGAATATCGGCCCTCAGGTAGACCTGCTTGTCGGTCTTGTTCTCCAGCTTGGCGGCGATCTTGGCTCCCAGGTCGTCGGGGTTCACCATATCCGCGCCAAGGAAGACCTTGCCGTCGCGCGTGACCGCAACGGTGATTGCGTCTTCCTTGTTTGCGTTCTCCATGATGACCGCGGCCGTGGCGATCGGCAGATCGACGTTGACCTTGTTGTTCAGCATGGGGGTAATAACCATGAAGATGATCAGGAGCACCAGCATCACGTCCACCATGGGCGTGACGTTGATGTTGGAGTTGACCTTCTTGCCTTCTTCGCGTTTGTTGATACCCATAATTGTCTGTCCCGTTCGGTCGTTCGCGGCCTCGGCCGCGGTTGCCGTCATCGTCACCGCTGAGGATGCGCCTTCGGAGGCGGTTCGCTTGCCGGCCTCCGAAGGCCATGCTCTTCCAGTGAAATTGCTCCCCTGCCTTGCAGCAGGGCGACCAGCTTACTTGTGGCTTTGCTTGATGAAGTAGTCCACCAGCTCGCTGGAGCTGTTGTCCATCTCGACGTCAAAGGCTTCAACCTTGTTGGTGAAGAAGTTGAAGGTCATGACGGCGGGGATGGCGACGAAAAGGCCGAACGCCGTGGTGACCAGGGCCTCCGAGATACCGCCGGCGACCGCGCCGATGCCCGAGGTCTTCTGCGTGGCGATGGCCTGGAAGGCGTTGAGAATACCGATGACGGTGCCCAGCAGCCCGATGAACGGGGCGGTGGAACCGATGGTGGCCAGACCGCCGAGGCCGCGCTTCAGCTTGGCATGGACGATGGCCTCGGCCCGTTCGAGGGCGCGCTGCGAGCTTTCCACCTGCTCCTCGGTGATGTTGCCGCCCGAACCGAAGCTGCGGAACTCCTGCAGGCCGGCGGTGACGACTTCGGCGAGGTGCGACTTCTTGCTGCGGTCGCCCAGTTTGATTGCCTCGTCCAGACGGCCATCCTTGAGCGCGCCGGCAACCTTGGGCGCAAACTCGCGCGACTGCTTGCGCGCTGCGTTGAAGTAGAGGTAGCGGTCGATCATGACGGCCAACGACCAGATCGACATGATGAACAGGATGATGGCGATGCAGCGGGCCGGCCATCCCATGTTCGAGATCAGACCGCCAACACTGAAGCTGACCCCTCCTCCACCGGACTCCTGGAAAAGCATGGCGAGCGGCGCGGGGACGTGAGCGAAGTTTACGAGATGAGCGAGAATCACTGGAATCTTTCCTCCTGATTTCTATACAGCATTGGACTGAATCGATCTAAAAACCGAACTGAACATCTGACATGAAACTCTGTACTGCAAAACCCGATCTACAACTACTAAGACGCGCAGACTGAGATTTTCGTTTCCGAAGAGCGAGCTGCGTAAAGAGATTTGCGAGAACTGCATCCGGCTAACTTCCGCCGAAGGTAAAGTTGACCGTAATGCTTGTCTCCACTTCGACGGGTTCGCCGTTGAGAAGATAGGGCTTATAGCGCCAGCGCATCACCGCGTCGCGGGCGGCATTGGCAAGCATCGGCGGACCGCTGACGATGACCAGATTCTCGATGGTGCCCTGCTTGGAGATGATGGCATGCAGGATGACCGCGCCCTGAACGTGTGCGGCCTTGGCGATTGGCGGATAGATCGGATCCGGTTTTGAAATCGCCATACCGGCGATTGTTCCGCTGGAGACGCGGACCGGCCCAGCCGGCGGCTTCGCAACCACCCTCGGGACAACCTGCGCACTGTTGTTCAGGCTGGCAAAGAGGCCACCCTGCACGCCTCCACCGGTGCCGTTGCCCATGCCCTGCATTCCCTGCACTCCGGTACCCGCCGACGGAGCCGCTTCTTCCTTCAGCATCTTGATCTCTTTGGGAATCTTGGTCGGGGCGTGCAGGCCCGAGTCGATCTCTGAGACGATCTTGACCTCGGCAACCTTTTGCTGGGGCGGCGGCGGCGGCGGCGGTGGCGGCGGCGGCGGCGGCGCGGTCAGCAGCGCCGTCAGTGCCGTCCGCGGCAGGGCCTCGGGATACAGCAGGGGGATCAGGATCAAGACGGCCAGGATGGACAGATTGAATATGGCCGTCACCAGCATCCATCGGGTCGTCTTGGTCTTTAGTTGACCGCCGGACTCCATCAAAGAGCTTTCAAACATGAAGCGCCTCGCAAAAAATGTTCTACCCAGCTTAGACACCGCGCAGGTTTACTTTGTTCCCGCGTCCGCAGTGCATTTTTCCCGCGTCCGCAAACCCAATCCCGGCAGGAGCGCTGAACCGCTGAAACGTATCCTGCAAACAAATCTTACACAAAAACACCAACACCTGGAAACCCAGGGCCTAAAGACCGGGCCGCTTACGCCCTGGCGCGCTTGGATGGCAGGTTCGATATCTTGCCCCGGCTCTTGCGCCAGTCCTGATACGCCACCAGCATGGGCGCGGCGACCGCAATGGAAGAGTAGGTCCCGATGACGATACCGACCGTAAGCGCAAACGAGAAGCCGCGCAGCACCGGCCCGCCGAAGAGCAGGAGGCTGACCACGGTAAGAAACGTGAGGCCGGAGGAGATCACGGTCCGTGTCAGCGTCTGGTTGATGCTGCGGTTGACAACATCCGGCAGCGATTCCCTGCGCGAGAGCGCCAGGTTCTCCCGGATGCGGTCGAAGACGACGATGGTGTCGTTCATCGAGTATCCGATGAGGGTAAGGATGGCCGCGATGACGGTGAGGGTGATCTCCTGGTTGGTGAGGCTGAATGCGCCCACCGTGATGAGCGTGTCGTGAAAGACCGCGACCACAGCCGCGACGCCGTAGATCAGCTCAAAGCGGAACCAGAGGTAGATCAGCATTCCCAGCAGGGAATATGCCGTGGCCAGCGCAGCCTGCTTCTGTAGCTGCTTGCCCGCCGTCGGACCGACGATGTCGACCCGCTGAATGGTGCAGTTGGACTCGGGCTGGTCGCAATTCAACGCGCCTTCGACCTGCGTGCGCCCGGCGTCGTGCGAGGAGTCCGCGGCCTCCGGCAGCGAGATGACCTCAGTATTGGCGGAGCGGCCGGCGGTGTCGCTGATGGGATAGACGATGGAGTCCTTGACTCCCGCGCTGCTGAGCGCCTGGCGAATGTGGCTCTCGTTGGGAGTGCTGCTGAACTGGACCTGGATCTCGGTGCCACCCTTGAAGTCCACGCCACGGGGGATGCCGTGCCAGAACATCATGCTGAGCACGCCCGCCACGGAAAAAATCAGCGAGAAGCCAAGGAAGTACCACTTCTTGCCCAGCCAATCGATCTTTGCGTCACGAAACAGTTCCACTTTGCTTTCCTCAGGCGTGCCGTGCATCGCCTCTAATTTCTGCTGACTTGCTAACTTGCTGACTTGCTATCTCGCTGAGTTGCCGACTCGCTCCTAGATCGACAACTCCGCGCCGCGTTCCTTGTTTGCCAGATGCGCGTCGAAGATGGTGCGCGAGACGAAGACGGCGGTGAACAGGTTGGCCAGCAGGCCGAAGGTGAGTGTTACCGCAAATCCCTTCACCGGGCCCGTGCCGAAGAGAAAGAGAATGCCCGCCGAGACGATGGTGGTGACGTGGGTATCCACAATCGTGATCCACGCGTGGCCGAAGCCCTGCTGCACGGCGACGGCCGCCGTCTTGCCGGAGCGCATCTCTTCGCGGATGCGCTCGAAGATCAGTACGTTCGAGTCCACTCCCATACCAATGGTGAGGATGACGCCGGCGATACCCGGCAGTGTCAGCGTGGCACCGATGTAACCCATGAACCCGAGCAGGATCACCAGATTCAGGAAGAGCGCGAGGTCCGCGTTGATGCCCGAGCCGCGGTAGTAGATGAGCATGAAGACCATGACCGCCAGCATTCCGACGATGGCCGCCATTACTCCCTGGTGGATCGATGCCAGGCCCAGGCTTGGGCCTACGGTGCGGGTCTCCAGAGTGTCGATTGAGGCAGGCAGAGCGCCGGTGCGCAGCATCAGCGAAAGGTTATCGACCTCGTCCTTGCTGAAGGTTCCGGTGATCTCGCCGCGGTCGCGGATGGCGGAGTTGATCGATGCAACCTCGCGCACCCGGTTGCCCAGCACGATGGCCATCGATCCGGGTGATGCGCTGTCCTTGGAGTGGGCTTCAGTGTACTTGTAGAAGCGGTCGCCGGCCTCGGTGGTCAGCGTGAAGGTGAGGTTCGGCCGGCCATTGATGTCGGTCGAGGGCTGCGCATCGCGGAAGTCGGTACCCTCCACCTGGCTCGCCCGCTCCAGCAGATATACCTCGTCGGGAGAGTTCGGCGTGCCATTGCCATGCACCAACTGGTCATCCGGCGGCACAACGTCATTGAGCGCCGTCATTGCCGCCTGGTCGCTCTCGTAGGGGCCGCTGACCACGGCGTAGACGGCCAGCTTGGAGGTGGACTTAATGGCGTCTTCGACCTTCTCGGGATCGGAGATTCCAGGCAGTTCCACCAGAATTTCATTGTCGCCCAGCCCATACGGCTGCACCGTCGATTCGCTCACTCCCAGGGTGTTCACCCGGTCGGTGATGGTCTCGATCGAGTGGTCGAGCGTCGCAGTCTCCAGGGTGCGAATCGCGCCCGGCTTCATGGTCAACTTTTCGCTTCGGTCGGGGTTGGTCGATACGTCGTAGCTGGAATAATCGTTGCCATCCAGCAGCGCGCGCACGTCGCTGGCCTTCTCCGCGGGAATGCCGCTGATGGTGATCTGTTCGGGATGAGCGACCGGGTCCAGCTTGTGCACCGCCTGCCCGGTGATGCCCGCCTTCTGCAGGTCGTCCTGGATGCGCTGCACATCGCGGTCAGTGGTCGATCCGACCGCCTCTTCCACATGGACTTTCAGGACAAGATGTATCCCGCCCTGGAGGTCGAGCCCGAGCTTGATGTGATCGGAAAGCGCCTGCTTCAGCGCGGCAGGGGTCACGCCATGCGGGATACCCAGAAAGCCGTAGCAGAACACAACCAGTAACGCAACGATGAACGCTGTCTTGCCCTTCAGATTCTTGCCCATTGCATCCTTTACTCAAACCCCGAGGGTGACGGCCCGGGCCGCCTTATCCCTGCTTAATATCGTCCGCCGTTGTCACCGCGGCGATGGCACTCTTCACAAACTCGAGCTTGACGTTGTCCGGCGCGACGCGCAGTTGCACTACATCGTCCTTGACCGAGATGATGACGCCGCGAATGCCTCCGTTGGTGGTCACTCGATCGCCATTCTTCAACTGGCTCAACATCTCCTGCCACTTCTTCTGCTTCCTCTGATTGGGCGCGATCATCACGAAGTACATCAGCGCGATGAAGACCAGCATCAGAAGCAGTTGCCCGGAAACGCCGTATGATCCCATCGAAATCCATCCTTCTCAGCTTCACTTGCAATGTCATCAAACCGTGGCACGCCGACCATCGCCGGAGCATGTTCCCGGAGTTGCGATTGGACCCGCAACCTGGCCTGGAGGTGCTTGAGGGTGAAGGCTGCCGGCGGCAAACAATCGACACTTGCCTTGCCTCATGCAGATGCCGCGCACAATAAGCCGCCGAGGCCTGATGAACAGGCCCAGCCTTATAAGTCTCGCGTAACGCTTCGCCACTGTCAAGAAAGCCATCGTGAGGAGAGCGCGCCGGGCCGGCATCCACAAAGGCAAATCAGCCAGATTCTGCCCCGGGCCGGGCCCGCATCCTCCAATTTTGGGTATGCTACTATTTGCCGTCCTGCTGGGCGTGCCGGGAGAATACCCATGCCGATCGAAGACGACATTGCCGCCATCGTTGTCCAGGAGTCCACGCTCACACTGCCCGGCTTCACCCCCGACACTGCCTGGCAGCTCGGCACGACGCTGCGCGACCTGGCCCTTGCGCGGCAACTTCCGATAGTGATCGACGTCCGCCGCTTCGGCACGCCGCATCAGCGCCTCTTCTACTGCGCGCTGGCTGGCACCGCTCCCGACAACCAACGATGGGTCGAGCGCAAGATCAACGTCGTCGCGCGCTTTCACAAGAGTTCTTACCATGTCGGCCGGCTGCTGGAACAATCCGGTCTCAGCTTCACCGCCCGCTACGGCCTGCCCGAGGAAGACTACGCAGTCCACGGCGGCTGCTTTCCGCTGAACGTGGCGAGCGCGGGGATCGTTGGCGCGGTCACCGTCTCCGGCCTGCCCCAGCGCGACGACCACAACCTGGTGGTCGAAGCTCTCTGCCTGGTCACGGGCCGCGACCACGAGGCCCTGCGACTGCCAGCCTGACTACACCAGTTGCATGTCCTTATGGGTTATCGAAAAACGACAAGAGTCCGGGCCTGAAGGCCCGTTAATATGCTCTCTTTCCGGGGGCTGAAGCCCCCGGCTCCCTCCGAAAGTTGCGATCTACAACTGTAGGACTAACCGCGCCGAAAGAGCTTGTGGAAGATACGCCCGACGATATGCGCCAGATCGTTGACCTGCGGAGCGGGCGCGGGTGCAGCAGTGGACGGCGCGTCGCTACTGGGTTGGCCACCGGCTTGCGCGTTGTAGTGCAGCGTCTCGCTGACCTGCGCATGCACCTCGCCGGTTGGCGCCTGCGGCACCCCGGCCACGGGCGCCAGTCCCTCGCTGATCGCCACTGGGAAGGGATGCTCGGCGGCGGCGGCTGTAGCGGGCGCCATCAGCGCGTCGGCCACCGGCACTCCCTGTGCATCCGGACAACCGCATGGCGACGTCTCGTGGTCCACCACCTCGTGCAGACTGCCGTGCTCAAACAGGACGTGCTGCCCCGCCGTCAGCTCATACACCGCATCGCCGAAGGGATCAGAGACGGTGAGCATGGGAGCGCCCATTCCGCGGTTCTCCACGCATGTGTCGCCGTTCGGCGCAACCCGCAGGCGCAGGTCGAGCGGGCCGCCCGAGCGCACCGTGAAGCGCAGGTCGGGGGTCATCACGGCATCGGTCGCGGTTGCCGTGGTCTGAATCTCGATTGCTCCGCCATCGAGCGAGAAGAGCAGCGGCGCGGCCACCATCATCTCTCGGCTCTCGCTGAGGTGCAGCACGCTGGTCTGGCAGACGCGCACCGTGCCGCCGCGGCCGAGGCTTATGGGCGCGGTGTGGTCGCGCGCCGTCACGCTCACCGAGCCCATCAGCACAGCGCGACCGTCCATCACATCCTTCGCGCCCGCAACGTCCGCGTCGCGCGTGGAGACGTAGCCGATCAACTGCTGCGCGCGCACCGGGCCGGTCACCGAACCGCCCAGAGCGCACACCAGCAAGAGTACCGGCGGAAGAGAGCGCACAGATGAGGTTCGCAGCGTCATGCGTCCAGCCTACATCTTCAGGAAGTTTGCGATGATCTTCTTGCCCTCGACCGTCAACACGCTCTCGGGATGGAACTGCACGCCCTCGATGGGCAATTCGCGATGGCGCAGCGCCATAATCGTGCGACCCGTCGGCCCCGGCGTGTGCGCCGAAACTTCAAGCTCCTTCGGAAATCCCTCCTCTGAGACGATCAGCGAGTGGTAGCGCGTGCAGGTCATCGGCGAGGCGATCCCGGCGAATATCGTCCGCCCGTCGTGCTCCACCTCGCTGGTCTTGCCGTGCATCAGCTTGGGCGCGCGAATGACATTGCCGCCAAAGGCCGCGCCAATCGCCTGATGTCCGAGGCACACTCCCAGCAGAGGCACGCGAGGCCCACCCTTCTGCGCCAGCCGCGCAAAGTGGCGGATCAGCTCGATGGAGATTCCCGCGTCCTCTGGCGTGCAGGGGCCGGGCGAGATGAGGATGTGGTCGGGATGCAGCGCCTCCACCTCGGCCGCAGTCAGTTCGTCGTTGCGGCGCACACATATCTCCGCGCCCAGCTCACCCATGTACTGGACAAGGTTGTAGGTGAACGAGTCGTAGTTGTCGAGGACGAAGACCATGGCTGCTCTTATGGTATCGCGACGCGCGACGCCGGGTCGTCGCGCAGGCCGTCCGCCTGGTTACCGAGGCTGCCTGACTCGTCGTTCTGACGCCGGCGGTGGAGCAGATCGAGCAGAATCAGCCCAGCCGCCAGCGGGATCAGAAAGATCACACGGCTCTGGTAGCGCGAGTCCACCTCCGACAACACAGATGTGACAAACGCATTCGCAATCACCACCGGGACGACGATTGCCGCCAGTCCCAGAAGCCGCCAGCGACGGCGAAGCCATAGAAACGGCAGGCCGGCAATGATCGCCAGCGCCGACGCCATCACGGTCCACTGCTGCACCGTGCTGAAGAATTTGACGGGCAACCGGCTCTGCGCCTGTCGCGTGCGCATGTACCTGGCCCGCGCTCTGGGCAGCGCCGTGTCGATCTCGCTCCCCATCCATTCGTTGGGGGTGAAGTCCCAGAGGCCAAAGTTACTGAGTTCCTCCCGGAAGTTGGCGAACGACACCTGCATCTGCGCCCTGGGATATGCGCGAACGGTGGCCAGCACCAGCGGCATCTCCTCGCGCAGCATCCGCTGCTGCGCATCGCTGGACGCGCTCTGCCAGACGCCGCCGTCGGCCCACAGGAAGTCGTCGTCGGTATGGGGAAGGCTGCCAGCCCACGCGCAGATGGCCCAGTTCAATTCGCCGCAATGCTGCTGCAGGTACCAGCGGCCAGGCCCGTCGGCGACGATGCGGGCCGTCAGGTATGGCATTCGGTTGCCGTTCAGGGTCGGCTTGCCATACAGGTACCCATGCAGCGCCATCTGCGCTGCTGCAACCAGCAGGATGATCGCCGCCACCCCGGCCACGCCCCGGCCACGCCGATGCATCGGCGGCCAGCGCAGCAGAAGCAGCAGGCCAAGCAGGATGCACACTCCGCCCGCCAGCATCAGGTGCGTGGAGTGCGCTGCCATCGCCCACCAAGCAATCGCGGACACTGCCCAGCGCTCCCGCGCAGAGAGCGTCTCGCGCGCAAACACCAGCAGGTAGATCGAGAGATACAGCACCGGCCCCAGGATGTCCGGCATGATGAAGCACACATACCAGCCGAGACTCGTCGTCACGCTGACGAGAGCGACGAGGGCGAGGAAATGCAACTCAACGCGCCTCGCGGCGAGAGACCGCACGACAAGCCAGATAACATACGACGTCAGCAGCGCATGAAGCGCGGCGATCGGCCACGCACTCACATCCCAGTGGAAGAAAAAAATCCCCAGCGAGTAGAACTCCGACCGCATCGCCATGTAACCCTTCGGCCCATGCAGCAACAGGATGCGCGCCAACGTACGCCCATCGCCCAGATAGCTGATCGAGTCGGGGTAGAGCAGCGGATATCCGTTGAGAATTGCTGGCCACAGCATCAGAAGCGCGCCCGCTACAACCGCGCTCATGCGCCAGAAACGCCTGCTAACCTGCATTGAATGAGCTTATAGGACGCGTGCCCCGCCGCAACACTTATTCTGCCTCAACAATTGCTGCCGGGCGGGGTAGCATGAAGCACATGGGTCGAACTCTCACAGTCTGCCTCATTCTTGGGGTCGCGGCATCTCTCGCACCGGCGCAGTCTTCCGCCCCGCCGGCACCGTCCGCCGCCCCACTCCAGCCCACAACCCTTCAGGTGGAGAGCCAGATCGTGCTGCTCGATGTCTCCGTCACCGACGCCGCTGGCAAGCCCGTCACCGACCTGCGCCCGGAGGAGTTCCGCATCACCGAGCGCACAGTCCCGCAGACCATCGCCAGCTTCGAGCCACCCTCGGCCCACGCCATGCCCACCGACGCCACGGGTTCGCTGCTCGTCAACTCCACCGCAGACCTCGGCAAGATCGGCCAGGCTCCGGTCACGCTGATTGTTCTCGACGAACTGAACACGACTTTCGCCGACCGCGCCTACGCGCGCACCCGGCTGATCGAGTGGTTGAAGCGACAGTCCGCCGTTATGACGCAACCCACCGCGCTGCTGGCCATCAACGACAAGGACCTCCATCTGCTGCGCGACTACACCCAGGACCGCGACGCCCTGCTTGCCGTCCTCCAGAAGCACTCCGGCGACGTCGTCTGGCGGATGGACCCGAACAGCACCAGCGCTTCGACGCAGGAGAACATGGGCGCGGTGCTGGCCGCAATCGATCAGCTTGCGCAGGCGACGCGCGGCATTGCCGGCCGCAAGAACCTGCTCTGGGCCGGTCGCGGGTTTCCTGCGGTCGACATCAGCGACGTGGGCGTCAGCTCCGCCGATTCGATCAATGCACAGTTGCGCTATCTCAGCGACCTCCTGATGCAGGCGCGGGTCACGCTCAGCGTCATCGGGCCGGCGCTCAGCGCGTCGGAGGCCAACCTGTTCAACTCCACGCTGTCGCAGGGCGGGCCCCAGACGCTTGCCGACCAAACGCAGACCGACGCGAATATGTCCGCCTTCAACAACGGCGACGGCGTTCTCAAATTTTTTGCCCTCTCGATGGCGTCCGGCGGCAACAGCTACAGCGCGCGCAACGATATCGACGCGGAGATCGGCCGCAGCGTCGATGAGGGCGGCACCTACTACACCCTCTCCTACCGCCCCACCAACGCCTCCAACGATCCGAAGGCCTACCGCAAGATTCGCGTCACGGTCACCCGGCCGGGCCTCACCGTGCAGACCCGCGACGGCTACTTCGCGCAGCAGCAACAGCCCGTTCTCTCCGCGAAGGAGTCGACCCAGCAGCTCGCATACGACCTGAACAGCGCCGCCATCAGCTCCATCGCCTACACCGACCTTCACCTCACCGCCGAGCGCGGCAGCCGCGGCAACTTCACCCTCCACGCCACGGCGCGCGACCTCACCTGGCACGACCTGCCCGACGGCCGCCGCCACGCCGATGTCGTCCTGCTGGCCGCCTGCCTCTCTCCGCGCGGCAGGCTGCTCGCCCGGAGCTTCGCCACGCTGGGCTCCAACACCGAAGCCTCGCTCGCGTCGATCGCCATCTCGTCCTCCGCGCTGCCCATGCACGTCGCCGCACCGCCCGGCACCGCGCGCATCCGCTTCGTCGCGCGCGACCTCGCCAGCGGCCGCGTTGGCACCGCCGACATCACACCCTAGCTATTGCGGGCTGGAATCTGCGCCTGTTTACTGCTGCCGCGCGCGTTCGATGGCACGCACGACGGCGCGCGCCTTGTTGCAGCACTCGGCGAACTCGTTCTCCGGGACAGAGTCGGCGACGAGGCCAGCGCCGGCCTGGATGTATCCCTGCTCGCCGTTCATGAAGAGCGTGCGGATGGCGATGCACGAATCTAAATTTCCACAGAAATCCGCATACAGAATCGAGCCTCCGTAGACGCCTCGCCGCGCCGGCTCCAGCTCCTCGATGATCTCCATGGCGCGGATCTTGGGCGCGCCGGAGAGCGTTCCGGCGGGGAAGCAGGCGCGGAAGGCGTCGATGGCTTCGAGTTCCGGCTTCAGCTTGCCTTCCAGCGAACTGACCAGGTGCATCACATGGCTGTAGCGCTCCACGAACATCAGGTCTTTGACCTTGACCGAGCCGAACTCGCTGACGCGGCCCACGTCGTTGCGGCCAAGATCGACCAGCATCACATGCTCGGCGACCTCCTTCTCATCGGCGCGCAGGCTGGCCTCCAGCGCGCGGTCTTCCACCTCGTCGGCGGAGCGTGGACGGGTCCCGGCGATGGGCCTGTACTCCACCGTGCGCCCATGCACGCGCACCAGCAGCTCCGGCGACGAGCCGACGATGTGCGCGACGGCGGGCTTCGACTTCTTCAACTTCTTTCCAGTCTTCTTCCCTGCCTTCGCCGCCTCTGCCGCGCCCTCCATGCCGAAGCGCAGGAAGTACATGTACGGCGAGGGATTGACAATGCGCAGCGAGCGGTAGACGTCGAACGCATCGACGCCGGGGACGCAATCGAATCGCTGCGAGAGAACGCACTGGAAGACGTCGCCCGAGGCGATGTACTCCTTGGCGCGCAGCACGGATTTCAGGAACGTCGCCTTCGAGGTGCGCGCGGTCAGCTTGAGCGCATCCGGTTTCGCGCCGCTGCGCGACTTGCCGGGGCTGGGCAGCGCTTGGGCCAGGCGTTTCTCCAGCCGGTCGAGCCGCTTGATGGAGTGCGCATAAGCCACCTGCGCGACCTTCGCTGCGGACTTACCCGCAGTCTTCTCGCGCGTCAGGTCGGCGGTGACGATGAGGTGAATCTCCTTCTTGACGTGGTCGAAGGCGAGTACCTGGTCGAAGAACATGAGGCACGCATCGGGAACGCCCAACTCGTCGGTGGCCAGCGACGGCAGGCGCTCGATCTGGCGCACCACATCGTAGCTGAAGAAGCCGACCGCGCCGGCGGTGAAGGGAGGCAGTCCGGGCAGGCGGGCAGGCGTGTGGCCGCCAAGTGCGCGCTTCAGTTCGGCAAAGATGTCGCCCTCAAAGCTGCGGCGCTTGCCGCCTTCGTCCACCGTAATCGATGTCCCGCGCGAGACGATTTTTTTGTACGGCTCGATGCCGATGAAGGTGTAGCGGCCCACGTGCTCGCCGCCCTCAACCGATTCCAGCAGGAAGGCCTCCGGCTCGCGGTGCGCGATGCGCAGGAAGGCAGAGACGGGCGTCTCCAGGTCCGCCGTCAGCGTGCGATAGACGGGAACCAGCGAATGCTGGCGGCTCAGCTTGACGAAATCTCGGGCCGTGGGCAGGGCAGACTCGGCGGACTGTGCGGATCGGGCGGGCATGGGGTGTGATCCCATCATACTTGCGAGGGCGAAGAAATCGGGACTCACGATGGAGTCCCGCTTGCCGTGATCGAACTGTTTGCGCCTTCAGGCTGTGCGGAACCTGCGCCGTGCAACGCCAGCGAGGCCGAGGATGCCGGTGCCGAGCAGCAGGAGTGAAGAAGGCTCCGGCGTCACAGTCGGGGTCGCCGGGTCCAGGGAGCCGGAGGTAATGTCGAACGGGCCCCCATAGCCGTTGACGTAAGCCTGTGCAGTCGAGGTTCCATTTCCGCCGTTCTGCGTCCCACACGGGCCACCGGC
This sequence comes from uncultured Acidobacteriaceae bacterium, assembly GCA_963828115.1. Classification (GTDB taxonomy): domain Bacteria; phylum Acidobacteriota; class Terriglobia; order Terriglobales; family Acidobacteriaceae; genus Edaphobacter. The sequence continues at coordinate 420,652 of CAWHDN010000017.1, read as the reverse complement.
GAGACAGATGTTCAGATCGCCCGATCCGAGGTTCGCCGTATCGTAGTACAGCGCGATCTGTCCGCCGTAGTTGAGCGGGCTGTTGCTGGGGCCGGAGATGTAGTCCTGGCCCAGTCCGTTATAGCTGTTTGGCGATCCGATGTTGGTAAAGACAGGGTTGCCGGCGGCCGCGTCGTTGAACGTGATATCCGCGGCGGTGACCAGATCGGTGATGCTGTCGATGGTGACGGTGCCAGTGAGGCTGCCGGCCGAAGTATTCACCCCAGTGAGGTCAAAGAGAATCGGTGTGGCATGGGCAAAGCTGGCAGAAGCCGCAAGTGCTCCCGCCAAGGTGAGGCACTTGACGAAATTAAGGTGTTTGACGATATTCATAAAACCTCGGAACTCTGGAACGAATAGCTAAAACATGTGCAGACCTGGGAGAGGAGCACGCAACATTCGTCCGAGGAGACATTTCTATAAACTTCTAGTTCATTATTTAATCATACGCGGAAGGCTATATCCGTCCTGATCCTCGATGTGTTACATAAGATTGGTTTTCGTTACCACATTGGTCATTCGATCCCGTATTTTTTGTGACTTTGGTAACTCAACGTGGAACTGCATTTCGTCCATACATTGCGCCATCGCCACATGTGCGAGTAGGCCGCAGTCACGTCCAGCGATAACCTGCTTTCGCGCGGCGGGCCCTTGCGCGTGCCGCTTGTTCAGCCTTGCTCGAAAGGCCTATACTCCACGCGTTTGGGCGTTAGGCCCGAGAAAGAATGGACAGCCTATGGCCACCGAATCGCTGATACCGGCAACCGAACGCAGACAACCCGCCACCGAGGCCACGGACACAGAGAACCCCGCGCTGCCCGCTGCGATGTCCTTCGAGCAGGAGTTGAATCCCTGGCTGGCGCAGGAGGCCCGCTTCGACTTCGCCGCCCGCAAGCTCAACCTCGACGAGGGAATATGGAAGATCCTCCGCCAGCCTGCCCGCGAACTGATCGTCCACATCCCGGTGGGCATGGACGACGGGCGGATCGAGGTCTTCACCGGCTACCGCGTGCAGCATTCGACCGCGCGCGGGCCGTCCAAGGGCGGCGTGCGCTACTCGCCGGACGTCTCGCTCGACGAGGTGCGCGCGCTGGCCAGTTGGATGACCTGGAAGTGCGCGGTGGTCAACATCCCCTTCGGCGGGGCCAAGGGCGGCATCATCTGCGATCCGCACAAGATGTCGCAGGGCGAGCTGGAGCGCATGACGCGCCGCTATACCGCCGAGCTGATGGAGTTCATCGGGCCGGAGAAGGACGTGCCCGCACCGGACATGGGCACCAACGAGCAGACCATGGCCTGGATGATGGACACCTACTCGATGCACATGCGCCAGACGGTCACCTCGGCGGTAACGGGCAAACCGGTCAACATCGGCGGCTCGAATGGGCGGCGCGAGGCCACGGGCCGGGGCATCTCGGTGGTCTGCGACCAGGCCATCCAGCAGCTCGGCATGTCGATCAAAAGCTGTCGCGTCATCCTGCAGGGATTCGGCAACGTCGGCTCCAACGCGGCCAAGCTGCTCTTCGAGAAGGGCTACCGCATCCTCGGAATCGCGGAGTTCGACGGCGGCCTCTACAACGCCGACGGCATCGACATCCACGCGCTGTTGACGCACCGCGCGCAGGCGGGCACGATCGCCGGATTCGCCGGAGCTGAAGCCGCCGATCCGGCCGAGCTAATCACGCGCGAGTGCGAGATATTGATTCCCGCGGCGACCGAGAACGTCATCACCAGCCGCAACGCCGGCGACCTGCACTGCCGCATCCTGTGCGAGGGAGCCAACGGCCCCACCACCATTGTTGCCGACGAGATTCTCGCCGCGAAGGGAATCTTCATTCTGCCGGACATTCTGGCCAACGCCGGCGGCGTCACCGCAAGCTACTTCGAGTGGGTGCAGGACAGGATGGGCTACTTCTGGACCGAGGCCGAGGTCAATCAGCGGCTCGACCGCATCATGACCGACAGCTTCCGCGATGTCATCGCATACGCCGAGTCGCACAACGTCAACAACCGCATCGCCGCCTACATGCTGGCCGTCGACCGCGTCGCCTACACCACCAAGCAGCGCGGCATGTACGCGTAAGTACAGTTGTTGGTTGTTGGTTGTTGGTTGAAAACCGCCCAACGCCAACTCGCCCCCTAGCGCGTTGGCCACAACATCTGGAAGCCCACAACTAACAACCAGCAACCAACAACCAACAACCGCATTTATACAACCGTCTTCAAATCGTGACGCTGAGCGTCACCGTCTGCGACTGCACCTCGCCTGTCACAGCCGACGTGCCGATCACCTGGAAGGTGTAGGTCGCGGGCTTGGTGCCCAGGTCGGTGCAGGTGCTGCATCCCGTCATCTGCGTGATCGCCGCGACCGCAATCAGAGCCATCAGCGCGCGCAGCCAGCGGCGCTTTCCAGGGATGAGGAACGCCACCATGCCCGCCAGCGCAGGCAGAGCGAAGGGAGCCAGATGCGGGCCGCCACCGTTCGCGCCCAGGAAGTATGGCTGCGTCGTGCCGCAGGTATGCGGCGCCGTCGTCTCCATAATCAGTTGACTCGCGCCACCGCCGCTGGGAATCGCTGGCGGGGCAAAGGTGCAGGTCGCCTCGTTGGGCAGATTGCCGCAGGTCAGGTTCACGCCCTCGGCAAATCCGTTGTTCGCCGTCACGGTTACCGTCAGCAGCGCGGCATATCCCACGCCGGCGGTGGCCGGGTTGGGCGTCGCGGTGATGGTGAAGCTGGGAGCAACCAGCGGAGTAATGGTCTCGATGAATGGCGCGGAAGTCGCCGCGTTGAAGTCCAGTGTTGCCCGCATAGGTCACCGTGATGGTGTCCTTCCCCACTGGCAGCGTCGAGGTGGCGCATGTGGCCGTGCTGAAGACGCACGAGATGTCAGCGTGCCAGCGGCGCCGCTGCACAGATCGTCATGCTTCCGTTCATGAAGATGACTGTGCCGGTCGGCGGAACGTATAACAGGTCGGTGACGTACCGTGGTTCCCAGTCGGCGCGTTGGCCCCGATGAGCGTTCGCGGTCAGCGTCACCGCCTGCCCGGAAGGCGCGGTGGGGAGCGAACTGCTCATCGTCGCCGTTGGAGTGTCGGGACTCATGATGATCTGAACCTGATTCGAGGTCGATGGGCCCATAGGTTCCATCGCCGGAGTATTCAGATACATACACATGTGTTCCGGCTGGGGTGCCCGTACCCACGTTTGCATTGCAGGGTATCGTGCTCGATGCCTGAAGCAGAACACAGCAAAGCAGGACTCCGTCCTGGTAGAAATCAAGCGTTGCCCATGCCGGCAAACTTAGACCCATCATTGGCAGTGATCGTTTCCGTTCCGTTGCACTCCTGTCCGTAGGTCATGGACAGCGAGGGAACTACGGTCAACGTCCCCGTAGGACGCCCGGTCACGGGACAGTTCGGGGACGAGCCACCGATGCACAGCGAGAGAACGGTGGTGGTGGCGACATTGGCAATAATGTCGTGCGTGCCGGTGAGGGTTGTCTGCGCATTGTTGGGGTCGCCGCGATAGAACGCGGTCAGCGTGTGCGGGCCGCCCCCATAGATGTTGCCAGCCGGGACAGGGCATTGCGCGTGGAGGTCGTTCCCGTGCTGGCAGCGACTGGCAAGTGCATAGCGGCCAGTGGTCGCAGTTCCGTCGATGTAGAACGTTATTGTTCCCGTGGGCGTGTTTCCTGAGTCGGAGTCAGCGTTGCGGTGATGGTGAATGCGGCCCCGATGTTGCTCGGCTCGGGAATCGCCGTGAGCTTTCCCGTCGTCTGCAGCGCGGTGATGTTGTTCAGCAGCACGGTGATGCCGCCGGTGTTTGTCGTCCGGCGGGTTGGCAGGCAGTGTGGCCGAGGTCTGCGCCACGCCGCCAAGCACAATGGGGTTGGAGATCGTCGCGCCGCCGTTGGCCACCACCAGGTCTGGAACCTTGCCGCCGCTCACATTCTGTAGCGTCAGCGAGTTGATCCCCTGCCCGGCAAGGAAGTGCGTGTCGGGGCTGTCGAGGCTGAAGCTGTGGTTCACCGGGCTGCCCAGGCCGCCCTGGTTGTATAGGATGCTGACCAGGTACCCGTCGCTGAGCACAATGTCGGGCAGCGTGTCTCCGTTCATGTCCGCCACGGCGGCGAGGTAGTAGTTGCGGGTGAGTGACAGGGTGAATGGCGTCTTGCTGAAGTTACCGGTGCCGTCGCCCCACCAGATGTACAAGTAGTTCGGCGTGGTGTCGCTGGGGTCCGATGGGATGGAGGCGAGGTTGTGGTAGAGGGCGAGGATGTCGCCGTAGCCGTCGCCGTCGATGTCCGTCAGCAGCACCGTGCTGATGGCGTAATTCCCAACAGGACTCGGGACTGTGAGCGGATTCCCGGCAGTAAACATACCGCTCCCGTCCTGTTTGATCTTGTACGGGACAAGGGTCGCCGCGCCTTGCTGGAAGACGAGGTCCTGATAGCTGCTTCCCGTCTTGATGTAGCCCGCCGCCACCTGGTTGAAGTTGGTGTTGCTCTTCACCGGCAGATTCTGTCCCAGGCTGAATCCACCGCCGCTCAGTCCCAGCAGCATGTCGTCGTAGTTTGCATCAATATTGGCGATGCCGGTGTTGCCGCTCTTGTCGAAGAGGCCCACCGCGCTCTCGCCGAATAGAGTATTGCTGCCTGGTGCACCCGATGGAGTAACGGCCACCGGCGGCTGAAACGTCCCATCGCCCACGCCGTACTGGACGTAGAGGCCGGGGCCGGAATAGCTGCCCGGCGTCCCGGTCAGCGAGTAGGCAAGGTCGAGCTTCCCGTCGCCGTTGAAGTCGCCGTAGAGAATATTCGACCACAGGTTGGCAGGCGGCGGGTTTGCCATGAGGCTGGCAAGCGGGTTGGTGGTACCGGGAAGGGCGTTAAATGTCCCCTTGCCGTTGCCGATGAGCAACTGCCCCTGAACGGCATTGGTGGCTGTGGCCACCACTACGTCGACGTTGTTGGTTGGATTGCTGCCGAGCGGCCTGAACTGGCCTACCGTCGCGCCCAGCGCCGGGGCCTGCGCGGAGTAGGCGAGGGAGGTATTGAAGCTGCCATCCGCATTGCCCTGGATCAGGGCCACGCCCTCGGCTGAGTCCACGGCAAGAAGCGGGTTGCCGCCGTAGAACGGCGCCAGCGCGAAGCTGGAATGGCCCGGGCCAATGTCGTAGATGTTCTTCCGCGTGTAGTTCGGGCTATAGCTGCCAGAGTTCTCCAGTACGCTCAGGCCGATCGGTGTGGTGGTCAGAATCTCGATGAGGCCGTTGCCGTCGATATTGGAGATGGCAGCAAGATGGCCGCCGTTGCCGGAGAGTGCGTTAGTGTTAGCTGCCGTGCCGCCTATATTCGTAGTGAAGTTGCCGTTGCCGTCGCCCTTGTAAATCGCGATGCCGCCGTCCGCGCCTTCCACCACCATGTCTGGAATGGGTTGCCATTGGTATCCGTTGCACCGTCCATGTCCTGCAACAGCATGGAGTAGACACCGTTGCCGAAGGTGAGTGGAGGTTGTCGAGCAGTGAATACTCCAGTGCCGTCGCCGGTGTAGACCGTTGCGGTGTGGCTTTTCTGGCCGTTGATGATGAAGAATGAGTGACCGTTGCCATCGAAGTTTCCGGTTTTGTTGTCGAAGCTGCCGGTGTAGATCGGGCCTGCGCCGTCGGCTGGCGGGATGGGGTAAGAGTGAATCAGTTGGAAGCCGGGCAGTGCATTGCCGGTCGATTTGTTGTTGGAGAAGATGTAGAGGTAATTGTTCGCGCTGTCTTCAACCAGGAGTTGGGGCACACCATTGGTCGTGAAGGGGAGGGCGGCGATGTAAGCGAAGTTCGGGGTCAGATTCCCCTGAGTCGTGAACGTCTTGCAGCCGCTCTTGCCACCCGTGGGTGGGTAGGCGTTCGGAATGCTCCCCGCGTTGTAGGAGCTGACACCCCAATTGCTGAAGTTGTTGTTGTTTGCGTTTGCGCCGGTGCCGTAGTAGACGCAGATATTTCCACCAGGGCCTGCGTTTGGAAGGGGGCTGAGCGCGAAGGCGAAGTCGGTTATTTGGTCGCCATTGAAGTCGCCCAGCGCAGCGACGACGTTCGAGACATTGGTAAAGGAGATTTCGTCCGAGTCCACAAGCTGGAAACCTGTCGGTGTGTTGGCCAGTATGCCGGCAACGATGGTAGGGAGTACGTTGCCGGTCGGGGTGGGAGCCATGGCGAGAGCGTTGATGTACAGGATGTCCGGCCCCGGGGCGTTGGTCTGGTACTGAAAGGGTCCGCTCAGGATGCTGGTGACCCGGCCGCCGGTCGTCTGCACATAGGGCAGAGCATTGAACTGCGACGACTGCTGCGCGGCGCAGACGCCCGAGACCATGCCCAGAAGGCAGCAGAGTATACAGCGAAGGATGCGACAGAAGCGCGACATGGGAGCACCGGCCCGAGAGCGCAGGGCGAGGGAGGACATCTGCCAATTTACCACGCGCGCCGTACGGTGTACGAGGCTGCCGCAAAGCGCAAAGCCCGCGGCTGTGGCAGAATGCTAGAGTCTACTTTGCTTTGTTTTGGCCGTTCCTTCTGCCGGACGCGCGGCCCGGACACTGCCTGCGCAGGCCGTCGCGCAAGAAGTGCGGCGCGGCAACCCGAGGCCCATGAACCTGCCCAACTCCATCACGCTCAGCCGCATCGCCAGTGTGCCGCTGCTGATGTGGATTCTGTCGCCAGCCTTCCCCGCCAACCACGCGGTCCACGGCCTGGCAGGCGGCGAACAGGAACTGATCGCCTCCGGCGTCTTCATCCTGGCCTCCATCACCGACGGCCTGGACGGCTATCTGGCGCGCCGCCGCAAGCAGATCACCACCCTGGGCATGTTGCTGGACCCGCTGGCCGACAAGCTGATGATCACGGCGGCCTACATTATTCTGGTCGCGTACAACCCGCGCGTTGTACCGCCCTGGATCGCCGTCATCATCATCGGCCGCGAGTTCCTGGTCAGTGGCCTGCGCTCCATCGCGGCGTCGGAGGGCTTCACGATCGACGCCAGCGAGATCGGCAAGCTGAAGACGGTGATCCAGATCGTCTCCGTGGTCGCCGCGATCCTGGCCCACCACTGGGACTACTGGCTATGGTTCCCGACCAAACACGGCGGCGGCTTCGTTGTCGCCGTGCATATGATCGCCATGTGGGCTATCTACTGGATGACGATCGTCTCCATCATCTCGGCGGCGGACTATTTCATCGGCTTCTGGAACAAGATCGACCACGTCAGCGAGCGGGCGCGCACGCGGCGCAGTTCGGTGCTCAGCCGCCGCAAGGCCAAACGCGAAGCCGCCGAACACCCCTCGCGCATCGGCTAGGGGATCTTCCGTCTGTGCAAAGCGAATCCGCTCTATCATCGTCTATGTCGATAAGAACTGACAGCGGGAGGGAATGACTGTGTTGCGAGTGATTGCCGGTTTTGCGTTTTCGATTCTGGTGGGCCATATCGTGCTCTGGTTTTTGATCGAGAAAACCTTGTGGCCCTTTGTTCGCAAGCAGCCATCCACCCGACCCGGACCACCAAAAGTCCCGCTTGAGCTGGATGGTCGGCATCCTGGAGAGGACCATCTACACCGGCGCATTCATGCTTCCCGGCAGCGGGATTCAACTGGTCGCGGGCTTTCTTGCGCTGAAGGTCGCGTCCCGATGGCATAGCTCCTCCGGTCCGCGCTCCACGGTGGACAGCGATAACATCTGGATGATCGGGACATGCCTCTCGGTGCTGTTTGGCTTGATCGGAGCGTGGATTGCCCTCGGCCATCTGCCCACGCTCGCCAATATCAAGACCATCAACCCCGTGCAGTAAGCGTGGCCCGTATAGCCGCACGCAGCCCGCGGTGTAAAGTCGAGTCATAGGGGACTGCCATGAGCAGCAACGCCAATCCAGCTCCGCCGCTGCGCAAGACCGCGCTCAACGCCACGCATCGCGCGCTTGGCGCAAAGATGGTCGACTTCGGCGGATGGGAGATGCCGGTCGAGTACTGCGGCCTGATCGCCGAGCACATGGCCGTGCGCACTGGTGCCGGACTCTTCGACGTATCGCACATGGGAGACATTCAACTTCGCGGGCCGGGATCGCTGGCCGCGGTGCAGAAGCTGTGCATGAACGACGCCTCGAAGCTGGCGGTGGGGCAGGCGCAGTATTCTGCCATGCTCACGCCGGATGGGACGTTCGTTGACGACGTGGTGGTGCATAAGCTGTCGGACAACGACTATCTAATCGTCATCAACGCAGGCACGCGCGAGAAAGATGTGGCGTGGGTACGCAAGCAGATTGGCTCGATGCCGGGCATCCACATCAGCGATTACAGCGACTACTACACGCAGCTCGCGATTCAGGGGCCGAAGGCCGCGGCGACGCTGGCCAAGCTGACCGACACGGATCTGAGCGCGATCAAGAACTACTGGTTCACCTATGGCAGGCTGGTCTTGAAAGACGGGGGCGGGCTGCACAACGTGATGATTGCACGCACCGGCTACACCGGCGAGGATGGATTCGAGATTTATATCCCCTCCGACGAGCCGACCAGCGCGCGCGTGTGGGGAGAGATCCTCCATGCTGGCGCGGAGTTTGGCATTCTGCCCTGCGGATTGGGCGCGCGAAACACGCTGCGCCTGGAGTCGGCGATGGCGCTCTACGGCCACGAAATCTCAGACACCATCAACGTCTTCGAGGCGAATCTCGGTCGCTACGCCAAGCTCGACAAGGGCTCGGACTTCGTGGGACGCGACGCGCTGGTGGCGATAGAAGCTGCCGGTGGGCCAAAGCGCAGACTCGTTGGGCTGGAGATGATCGAGCGCGGCATCGGGCGGGATGGCTACCCCGTCTTCACGATTGATGGAGAAAAAATCGGCGAGATCACTAGCGGCTCGCCCGCGCCATTCCTGAAGAAAAACATCGCGCTGGCCTATGTGCCCGTGCAATTCGCCACTCTCGATGAGGTCGTCGCCGTGGAGATTCGCGGCCAATTAGTGAAGGCAAAGGTCGTGGCAACTCCGTTTTACAAACGACCGAAACAATAGATCATTCAACCAAAGTGAATAGGAGATCCCGATGCAGTTTTTAGTCCTGACAAGACGCCGCATGGAAGCGTATCCCGCCGAGCAGTGGACGCCGGAGCTGATCGCGGCCGAGTCGCAGCGCGTGCGCGAGATGTACGTCTCAGGCTCACTGCGCTCCATCTGGCGGCGCAAAGACATGCCGGGCGCGGCAATCCTCTTCGAGGCCGCAAGCGAAGATGAGGCGCGCGCGCTGGCATCGTCGCTCCCCCTGGCCCAGCGCGGGATGATTGAGTTCCCTCTCATCACGCAACTGGAGCCCTACCCCGGATTTGGGCCGCGCTGAAGCTGCGATTTCCGCGCGGTTTTTCTTCTCACCCCACACTACAATGAACGCTGGAGAACGCAGATCATGCCCTATCCCACGAATTACAAGTACACCAAGGAACATGAGTGGATCTCGGTGGCAGGACTCGCCGGGACCGTCGGCATCACAGACTACGCGCAGAGTTCGCTGGGCGACATCGTCTTCGTCGATCTGCCCAAGGTGGGCGATGTGCTCGAAGCGGGCAAAATCTTCGGCTCGGTGGAGAGCGTGAAGGCGGTCAGCGACCTCTTCTCGCCGGTCTCCGGCACCGTGACGGCGATCAACGAAGAGCTGAAGGAAAAGCCGGAGTGGGTCAACGCCGACGCCAATGCGACGTGGATGTTGAAGCTCGACCTGAAGGATGCGGGAGAGCTTGGTGGGCTGCTTTCGGCGGCGGAGTACGAGGCCTTTATCGCCGAGGAGACAGGAAACTAAGGATGCGTTATCTGCCCAAATCGCCCACCGATCGCAAGGAGATGCTTGCGGAGATCGGCGTCAAGTCCATCGACGATTTGTTCGCCACGATTCCGGCGGAGTATCAACTGCATCGCGATCTCGCCATTCCGCGCCAGCACTCGGAATCGGAGATCGTCGACCGCTTCCGCGCGTTTGCCGGGAACAATGCGACGGGCTACGCCAGCTTCCTCGGCGCGGGGGCGTATCGCCACTACCGGCCTGTCGTCATCGACTCGCTCGTCCAGCGCGGCGAGTTCCTCACCAGCTACACGCCCTATCAGCCGGAGATCGCGCAGGGCACGCTGCAGGCCATGTTCGAGTTCCAGACGATGATCTGCGAGCTGACTGGGATGGAGGTTGCGAACGCGTCGATGTACGACGGGTCGACCGGCGCGGCCGAGGCGATGATGATGGCCGTCCGCATCACTGGACGCGACAAGTCCGTAGTTGCCCGCACCGTCCATCCCGAGTATCGCGAGGTCCTCACCACCTACGCGCAGCATCAGGAGATCCCCATCGCCGAGGTGGGCTACGCGGCCAATGGTCGCGTCGATCTGACCGCTCTGGACGCGGCAATAACGAACGAGACGGCTTGCGTACTCATCCAGTCGCCCAACTTCTTTGGGACGATTGAAGACGTTGCCGCGATTGCCGCGATTGCTCATGCGAAGGGCGCTCTGCTGATTGTTTCGATTGCCGAGGCCATCTCGCTCGGCATCGTCAAGCCGCCCGCCGAGGCCGACATCGTCTCGCTGGAGGCGCAGTCGTTTGGCGTTGCGGTGAGCTACGGCGGGCCGTACTGTGGCGTCATCGCCTGCAAGGAAAAGTTCATGCGCCAGATGCCCGGGCGCCTCGTCGGCGAGACCAAGGACGCCGATGGCAAGCGCGGCTATGTGCTGACGCTATCGACGCGTGAGCAGCACATTCGGCGCGAGAAGGCGACGAGCAACATCTGCACCAATCAGGCGCTGGTCGCGCTGATGGCGACGATCTTTTTGACGGTGTATGGCAAGCAGGGGCTGCGCGAGTTGGCCGAACAGAATCTGGCCAAGGCGGATTATCTCAGCAGCGCGCTCACCGCAACCGGCAGCGCGAAGGTGCTATTCGACGGCGCGCCGCGTTTCCACGAGTTCGTCGTCGAGCTTCCCGCTCAGCGCGGAGGAGACCAACGCCGCGCTGCTCGAACAAAAGATCATCGGCGGGTTGCCACTGGGCAAGTGGTTTCCCGAGCTAGGTCTCAACGCCAGTCTGTGGTGTGCGACTGAGCTGACCACGCGCGCACAGATCGACGCCGCAGCCGCCAGCCTGCGCGCAGTCGTTTCAGCGGCTGAGCTGACGGGGGCCTGATGGATATTTCGGCGATTGAGGGCGAGGAGCTGAAGGCGGTGGAGTTTGTGGAGGACTATCTCCAACTCCGCTTCGGCGCACCTCTGCTCAAGCTCTACGGCTGGCCACATGTCCTGCTTCCGGAGTTCTCCGTAGCCTTCGGAGAGCCGGAGTATCGCAACGCTCTCTGCGCGCAGATCGGTGAGGCCGTCACCACCGCGATGCTCGAAGAGGACGACGCGCTAACGATTGAGTTCGCCAACGGCATCGTCTTCGGCCTCTCGCTGCGCGAAGAGGACGTGGATGGGCCGGAGTCAGGCAGCTATTCTGCCACCGGCGATGAAGCCGACGCACAGGAGTTTTAGCCATGAGCAAGTCGGATGGAAATACTAACTTTACTGTCATTCGCTTTTTTAGATGGTTATTTTGGGCGGGTAATCTGACGTGCTGGTCGCTGATTCTGATCTATGGCTTCAAATGGGAAGGTAATAAATGGGCGCACGTTGAGATGATAGGCGGCCTCACTTTTGTCCTCTTGCAAATAGTTCTTTATCGGTGGAGTGGAACGTCGCCGGGCGACTAAATAGGTACAGGGATTCTATGACAGAGATGAAGTTTGTAGGAACGCCGAAGAAGGCGACGAAACATGTCAATCAGAACGAAGGGTTGATCTTCGAGAAGTCGTCGCCGGGGAAGAAGGCTTATCGGCTGGCGGAGCTGGATGTGCCAGCGGTGAATGCCGCGTCGCTGCTGGGCGATAGCTTGCGCAGTGATCTTGGCGTGATGCCGGAGGTGAGCGAGATCGAGATCATTCGCCACTTCACGCGGCTGTCTACATGGAACTATGCGATCGACCTCGGCATGTATCCGCTCGGCTCCTGCACGATGAAGTACAACCCGCGGGTGAACGAGGCGGTCGCGGCGATTGAGGGAATTGCGAATGCGCATCCCTATCTGCCGGAGTCGCTCTGCCAAGGTTCGCTGTGCATCATGAAGCTCTTGCAGGATTGCCTCATCGAGATCACCGGCATGGATGCGATCACGCTGCAACCGGCGGCGGGCGCGCACGGCGAATTCACCGGAATACTTTTGGTCCGCGCGTACCACGAGAGCAAGGGCAACGCGCGCAAGAAGATTTTGATTCCGGATTCGGCGCACGGAACAAACCCCGCGTCGGCTGCGGTGTGCGGCTACCAGGTGGCGAATCTGAAGTCGAACGCGCAGGGGATGGTGGACTTGGCCGAGCTCGAGCGTATGGTGGACGAAGACGTCGCCGCGCTGATGCTGACCAACCCATCGACCATTGGCGTCTTCGAGAGCGAGATCCACAGGATTGCGGAGATTCTGCACGCCAAGGGCGCGCTGCTCTACATGGACGGCGCCAACATGAACGCGCTGGTGGGCAAGACGCGGCCCGGCGACTTCGGCGTCGATGTGATGCACCTGAATCTGCATAAGACGTTTTCCACGCCGCACGGAGGCGGTGGGCCGGGTTCGGGCCCGGTGGCCTGCAAAAAATTTCTGGAGCCGTTCCTGCCAAAGCCCGTGCTGGTGGCGCGCGCCGACGGGGCCAATGGAATCCTCGGCCTCGACTATGACCGCCCGCAGAGCGTGGGCCGCGTGCGCGCGTTCTACGGCAACTTCGGAATGTTTGTCCGCGCGCTCGCCTACATCCTGGCAAACGGCCCGGACGGCCTGCGCGAGACGACCGAGGACGCCGTTCTCAACGCCAACTACATCCGCGCCAAACTCGCTGGCACATTCGATCTCCCCTTCACCACGCCGACGCTGCACGAGGTCGTCTTCAGCGACCGCCTGCAGGCAGCCAACGGCGTGAAGACCGGCGATATGGGCAAGCGGCTGATCGACTATGGATTCCACGCCTACACCGTCAGCTTCCCGATGATCGTGCACGGCGCAATGATGATCGAGCCGACCGAGAGCGAGAGCCGCGAGGAGCTGGATCTGCTGATCGACGCGCTGCAGCAAATCGCGCGCGAGGCAGCAGAGAATCCAGAGCTGGTGCAGACCGCGCCGCACACCACGCGGGTTCGCCGCATGGACGAGACCGCTGCCGCGCGCAAGCCGGTCTTGCGCTGGAAGCCAACCAACACTGCCTAGTCGCCGCCAAAGAGCTACGCGCCGCCGCGGCGCAGCTCTTTCGTCTTCAGCACGATCATGAACTCGTAGAACGCCTGTAGCGTGGCGTAGGTGACGCCCGCCGCGCCGTCCAGCACCGCGCCGCGCACAAACATCATGTAGAGCCACTTGATCAGCGGACGGCCCGGCATCCGGTAGAAGATCGCCTTCTGGTGCAGCCGCCGCGTGTGGAAGTTGGGATCGCGCAAGGCCGCGCGCAGGCTCGGTTTCTGTAGTCCCTGCTGGCAGAAGATCAGCTCCGCCTCCATCGTCGAGTAGGCGTTGTGCTTCGTCACCCAGCACGCGATTCCTTTGGAGAACGGGAAGTGGTCGAGCGGGTGCATCAGCTCCGCGACAGGCCCGTCGACCTCCAGCACCTCGTTGATGGCGCGCGTGTACCTTGCCCGCGCCGGCCGCACCATCCGGATGTAGAACGGAGTGAGCTGTGCATGCTTCAGCCAGGTGCCGAAGAGGAAGTCGCGGCGGCGCAGGCGAAACGCGGCAGTATTCGCTGGTGCCTCGCGCACCACGCGCTGCATCTCTGCGCACAGCTCCGGGGTGGGCCGCTCGTCGGCGTCAAGCAGGAAGACCCAGGGATGCTTGAACGAGGTCCGCAGCGCGGCGTTGCGGTGTGTCGCGTAGTCGTCGAAGACACGGCTGTGGACCAGCGCGCCGGCCGCGCGCGCAATCTCCGCCGTCGCGTCCGTGCTGCACGAGTCGAAGACATGCACGTCGTCCGACCAGGCAACCGAAGCCAGCGCGCCGGGCAGATCGCGCTCCTCGTTCTTCGTAAGGATCAGCACGGAGATCATCGTAGAGAACTCATGGCCAATGGTATCGCTGTGCCGCAGGCGGTCGACTTCGCCGGCGGAGGTTTGGTGGGCCCACAAGGACTTGAACCTTGAACCAACGGATTATGAGTCCGCTGCTCTGACCAATTGAGCTATGGGCCCCTCGTCTGCCATGCTACTGCATCCACGCTCTCGACGGTGATAGCAGTTGTGCCGCGCAGCTCCGAAGCTATCCTGCCGCGCTTCATCTCCGCTGCGCATCATGGCCGGGTCGCTCTGCGCGGCTGGGGTGTGATTCAATGAATCCAGCGGTTATGTAATTAATCTATCAATGATGGCCTTTGAGAATACAGCTTCGCGACGTCCCTGGAACGTGCAGCGCCGATGGAAGGCTGCGACGCGCAAGTTGCGCGAGCTGGGCTCGATCGCATCGGCGCTGCTCGACACCGCGCATCCTTACATGGCGCACATTGTTCCCATGCGCCGCTGCAATCTCGCCTGCACCTACTGCAACGAGTTCGACGACCACTCGGAGCCGGTTCCGATCGAGGAGATGGAGCGGCGCATCGACGAGCTGGGCCGTCTCGGCACCTCGGTCATCACCATCTCCGGCGGCGAACCGCTGCTGCACCCCGAACTCGACCGCATCATCGCGCGCATCCGCCGCACCGGCGCCATTGCCGGAATGATCACCAATGGATATCTGCTGATGCCGGACCGCATCGCACGCCTCAACCGCGCCGGCCTCGACCACATGCAGATCTCCATCGACAACGTAATGCCGGACGCGGTCTCGAAGAAGAGCCTGAAGGTCCTCGACGCAAAGCTGCGGATGCTGGCCGAACACGCCGACTTCCACGTCAACATCAACTCCGTTGTGGGCGGCGGAATTGCCAATCCGGCCGACGCTCTGACGGTAAGCGAGCGGGCGCTGGCGCTGGGATTCTCCTCGACCATCGGAATTATTCACGATGGCAGCGGGCAGTTGAAGCCGCTGGGCGAGGCGGAGCGCACCGTCTGGGACAAGGTGCGTCGGTTGACGCGACGAAATTACTCCCGCTTCAACCATTTTCAGGAGGCGATCGCCAACGGCCAGCCCAACGACTGGCGATGCCGCGCCGGTGCGCGTTATCTCTACATATGCGAGTTCGGGCTAGTGCACTACTGTTCGCAGCAGCGCGGATACCCCGGCGTGCCCCTCGCCGAGTACGGCAAGGCGGACATCAAGCGTGAGTTCCTCACCGAGAAGAGCTGCGCGCCAAACTGCACCATCAGTTGCGTCCACCAGGTCAGCTACATCGACCACTGGCGCGCACCGCAGACCTCGCAGATCACTCCAGGCGGCGCGCATGGCACCAGCCCTGGAGCCGATGCGGGTCTGGTGCAGATTCGCTGATCCTCGCAACGCCTCAGTGTCAGCCGGCGGCGCGCAGAATTCAATCTCAGCCTTTGCTACCGAGGCGGTCCGATATCTCTTTGAGGATTGCGTTTACACCCTCGAGGCTCTTATCCAGGCCTCTGAGGCATTTGACGATCGTCCAGAGCACCCAGATCAGGAATATCCAGAAGACGCCAACTGCGGGGAAGAAAATAGATGGGAAAATGGGAGGGTTCAAGGTTGTATCCTCACAGAGAACATATAGCTGCAAACACAGAGAGCATATATCAGCAACTTCCCATGCGCAATTCATATTCGTTGTCTCGCAGGGGGCAAGTTTGGTATCCCCACCGGGGGCCGGAACGCACTAAACTGATAATGAGCGTGCTTATTTTCTTCCAGTCTTATCTTTCAGGCGCAAGAGCGTGGGTCCCCAGGCGCACCCGGCGCAGCGTAGTTGCATGCGTGTCGATGCTGGCGGCGGCGTGTGCCGGGGCTGGCGGTCTGGCTCGGGCGCAGCAGAACGCATCCCTTCCCATGGCTCCCAGTACTCTGGTGGCCGAGCTGCCGGCGAAAGCCGTGGATCGCGCGGCAGGCCAGCCACTCGCCAATCGGGCCTTCACGAACCTCAGCTTCATGGCTCAGGCGGAGGCAAGCTCGGGGGGTCGCTTCCGTGTGGAGCAGGCCACGCCGGGCGCTCTGGCGCTCTCGCTCGACGACGCCATCGACCGCGGACTGAAGCACAACCTGCAGGTGCTGCTGGCGGCCCAAACCGAGCAGTCCGTCCACGGGCAGATTCTCGGCGTCTTCTTTGCGCTTCTTCCAAACATGAGGGTGACCGCCTACACCAACACGCTTGAGCTCAACCTCGCCGCCATGGGATTTAAGCCCTCGTCGTTCGCGGCGTTCGGCCTCGCGCCCGGAACGGTCCACGAGATTGTGAAGGTGGACACCACCAGCGCACAGTTGAGCGCCAACCAGGTGCTCTTCAACCTGCCCGACTTCTATCTCTACCAGGCTGCAAAGAAGGCGGGCGATGTCGTCGCCATGAACCTGCTCAACGTGCGTGGAGGCGTGGTCGATGCGATCGGCACCCAGTATCTCGCCGCTCTCGCCGACCAGGCGCAGATCGCTAACGCCCAGTCGCTCGTCACTGCGGACGAAGAGGTGCTGCGCCAGGCCACGCTCGCCCACGACGCCGGCGTCGGCATCAACCTCGACGTGCTGCGCGCCCGCGTGCAGCTCCAGTCCGAGCAGCAGGCCCTGGTGCGCGCCCAGAACACATTCGCCAAGGATAAGATTGCAATCAACCGCCTCCTCGGCCTGCCCGCCGAACAGGAGCTGAACCTCACCGACGCGGTTCCCTACGCCAACCTCGCCGAGATGCCGCTCGAACAGGCATGCGCCCTGGCCTACCAGCGGCGCAAGGACCTGCTCGGTCTCACCGCGCAGCTCGAGGTCGCGCAGCGCGCGCAGAAGGCGGTGAAGTACCAACACCTCCCATCGCTCTCCTTCAACAGCGACTACGGCGTGCTGGGTGTGACCCACGGCAACTACCACGGCGTCTTTACCGCCCAGGGAACGCTGAAGATCCCAATCTTCGAGGAGGGACGCTTCCGTGGCGAGAGCGAGGTTGCCGCGGCCCAGCAGATCTCCCTCCAGCGCCAGATCGCGTCGCTCAAGATCACCATCGACGCCCAGATCCGCGCCAGCCGGATGGACGTCGAGTCCTCCGCCGAACTGGTCAAGGTCGCGCGCAGTAACGTCGAGCTCGCCTCCCAGGCGCTCGCCGACACGCGCGACCGCTTCAGTGCAGGCGTCGCCGACAACCTCCCCGTCGTTGAAGCGCAGGCCGCACTCGCCGCCGCCCAGAGCCGCCTCATCGCCACCGAGTTCCTCTTCAACCAATCCAAGCTCACCCTCGCCCGCAACACCGGCGTCGTCGAGACCCAGTACAACCAATACCTCGGACGATACCAATCTCTCGTTCCTTCGCCGCCGGGTTTATGAAACTATAGGCAACATGGCAGAGGGCCAAACTGAGGTTGCGGAGTATGGTGCAGAGATCGGCGCCGGCAGCGCGTTTCTCTCGCGCGACTTCGGGCTCTACCAAGCGGCGCGCCTGCTGGTGATCCTGGGCGCGGAGGCGCAGTGGATTGCCGTGGCCTGGCAGGTCTACCAGATCACTCATTCGCCGCTCTATCTCGGCCTCACCGGGCTGACCCTCTTCGCTCCCGGTCTCTTCTTTATGCTTGCCGCCGGACATGTGGCCGACCGCTACGACCGGCGCTCGGTGATCCTTACCTGCTATTCGATTCAGGCCCTCTGCACGCTCGCGCTGATACACTTTGCGCTGCATCCGACAGGCCGCGTCTGGCCGATCTTCGTTGTGCTCTTCGGCATTGGAACAGGCCGCGCCTTCAGCAGCCCGGCTTCCGCAGCCTTCTTGCCCAGCCTGGTGCACAGCAACCACTTTGTCAAAGCGGTCACCTGGGGGTCCATCGTCTTCCAGATCGCCAACATCGCCGGGCCTGCGGTGGGCGGGCTGCTCTTCACCCTGCGCCTGGACGGCGTGCCGTCGCGTTGGAACGGCGGGGCCGCGGTCTACGCCTTCACCCTGTTGACGCTGCTGGCCTTCCTCGTGCTGGTGGGCATGATGCGTACCAAGCCGGTGCGCATGGTCAAGAACGCCTTCAATTTGGAGACCATGCTGGCCGGCTTCAAATATGTGTTCCAGACCAGGCTGCTGCTTGGCTCCATCTCGCTGGATTTCTTTGTCGTGTTTTTGGGTGGCGCCACGGCGCTTCTGCCCATCTTTGCCGTTGACATTCTGCACGCCGGCCCGCGCGCCCTGGGTCTGCTGCGCGCCATGCCCGCCCTGGGAGCACTCATTGTCTCGCTGGTGCTGACGATGTGTCCCGTCAAGCGCGATGCGGGCAAGCGGATGCTCTTCTGCGTCGCGATCTTCGGAACCGCAACAGTGGTCTTCGGCCTCTCGCACACCATGTGGGTCAGCCTGCTTGCCCTGGTCATTGTGGGCGCGAGCGACATGGTCAGCGTGGTCATCCGCGCCAGTATTCTGCAACTGGCCACGCCGCCATGGTTGCGCGGTCGCGTCAGCGCCGTCAATGGCATCTTTGTCGGCGCGTCCAATGAGCTTGGCGGCTACGAGAGCGGCCAGACCGCGCAGTGGTGGGGCGCGGTGCGCGCGGTGGTTGTCGGAGGCATCGGAGCGCTGATCGTCACCGGGCTGGCCAGCACGCTCTTCCCCGCGCTGCGCCAGATCGATGAACTCACATCCGAGTCGCTGATGCAGGCCAAGCTGCAACAGAGCGCCGCCGAGCCACCGGATTAGAGAAGGTTGCTGGTTGCTGGTTGCTGGATGCAGGATGCAGGATGCTGGATGCTGGTTATCGAAACGAAAAAACGAGAGGGACAGGGATGACACAAAGCAAGAAAATAGCAATCGGCGTAACTCTGGCGCTGCTTCTGACGCTGGCAATCCGCATCGCGATGATCCACCACGAGCGCAATGCTCCGGGGCCGGAAGCTCCCGCCGCCACCGGCACGGTGGACCCCGACGAGCTGGTCTTCCTGAAGCAGCAGCGCCCCTCGTCGCTGGCCGACGTGAAGCAGTTGATCGGCACAACGGTCTGGGTCTCCGCCGGCGGCCAGCTCGACTACTACCCCTGCACGGCGCATCGCGCGGACTACGCGCACTCCGCCGGCACCCTGCTCGGGGCCGAACCGCTGGCCATCAAGGACGCATTCGAGCAGGTCGCGCCCAAGTCAGCCACCTTCCGCATTCGCGGCGGCGACAAGCAGGTCCTACTCGCCTTCACCATGCCCAAGTCGGCCGACCCGGCCAAGCTCTTCGCCGTCCCCGTAGGCTTCAAGGAGGCCGGCGACTACACCTTCGCCAACGACGAGATCTTCTTTTACGACGACCCGCACCAGCTCTTCAACCATTGGGGGCCCAAGGTCTGGCAGGCGGTCGATGCCCATCAGGTCATTCTGGGCATGAACGAGCGTCAGGTCGAGCTCTCGCTCGGCCAGGTCTCCAAGAGCCTGAGCAAGGAGTACGGCAACCGCATGGTGGTCTTCGACAACCTGGGCAAGCCGATGGCCGTCACCTTTGTGGGCAACCATGTAACCGCCTTCCGCCCCGACCAGGGATTTTGATGAACAGCGCAGCCGCATCCGTGGGACAGCGGAGGCATGTACGGTGGAGTTGTATGCGCGACGGCATCGCAAACGCTTGCGCCGTATTGGGCCGCCGACTCCAAGACTACAGTTCTGCTCGCGGCTCCTCAGATATTGCTACTCTCGCGACTGACTGACCTTCGGCATCGATACCCCGTACTGTATTCGATGCCGAATAATCCTATAGTTAGGACAAGTATTTAGACTTAGGACACTAGACAACAAACCCGGGCACAAACCGCCCGCTTCCCACCACAGAAATTCGTTTCACCTGCGCAGGAGTAACAAATGCCCATCTTCGCTCGCCTCTCACGCCGCAGATTTCTTGTTCTCACCGGCGCTACCGCCGCACACGCGGCGCTCTACGCTGCTCCCACGCTGCCTGCCCCGGCGCGTGCTGGAGCCCAATCGCTGGCGGGGGAGTGGCGTTTCTCGCTCGACCGCGAGGACAGCGGCGTTAAAGAAAGCTGGTTCTCGCGCGAGTTGCCCGACACGGCCCGTATCTCTCTGCCCGGGATTCTTCAGTCGCAGGGCTATGGCGACGAGATCACCGCCGAGACGCAGTTTGTCGCGGCGCTGCCGCGCGACATGGCCTGGTACAAGCTGCCGCAGTACGCGGCCTACACCAAGCCCGGTCACGTCGAGGTGCCATACCTCTCGCAGCCGGTGAGGCATTACCTCGGCGTGGCGTGGTACCAGCGCGAGATAGCAGTTCCACTAGCGTGGCGGGGCAAGCGCATCGGCCTCACGCTGGAGCGCACGCGCTGGCAGACTACGGTCTACCTCGACGAGAAAGAGATCGGCACATGCCACTCGCTGGTGGCACCGCACGAGGTCGACCTCGGCGTCATTACGCCCGGCAGCCACCGGCTCTCCATCCGCATCGACAACCGGATGATCCTGCCCTACCGGCCCGATGGCCACTCAGTCTCGGACGGTGAGGGAGGGGCGTGGAACGGAATCGTCGGCCGCATCGAGCTTGCCGCGACCAGCCCGGTGTGGATCGAAGACGCGCAGGTCTTTCCCAGCGTCGAGGGCAAGTCCGCGCAGATCAGGGTTCGCATCGGCAACGCCAGTGGCAAAGCGGGATCGGGGACGCTGGCGGTCGGCGCGACCACTGCGCCCGTAAGCTGGGACGCAACTGGCGGCGACGCCACGCTCGATGCACCACTACCCAACGCTGTGCCGTGGAGCGAGTTCACGCCAGTGCTGCAACACTTGACCTTGAGGCTCACCAGCCCAGGCGGCGACGCAGACGATCGGCGCGAGTTGACCTTCGGCCTGCGCGAGATCCATGCGGACGGCAAGCGCATCCTGCTTAACGGCGAGCTGTGTCACTTTCGCGCCACGCACGACGGAGGAGGATTTCCGCTCACCGGTTACCCCGCAACCGACGTTGCCACATGGAAGCGGATCATCGGAATCTGCAAGACGTGGGGACTGAATGGAATGCGGTTCCATTCGTGGTGCCCGCCTGAGGCAGCGTTCACGGCGGCGGACGAACTCGGCTTCTACCTTCAGCCGGAGTGCGGTATGTGGA
Source organism: uncultured Acidobacteriaceae bacterium (assembly GCA_963828115.1). Classification (GTDB taxonomy): domain Bacteria; phylum Acidobacteriota; class Terriglobia; order Terriglobales; family Acidobacteriaceae; genus Edaphobacter. The sequence goes on along the minus strand of CAWHDN010000017.1, from coordinate 399,391 downwards.
ACTCCTTCGACGCGGACAGCAAGATGCTCGCGGTACTCAACGACGAGACCGCCCGTCTGCTGAAAGCCTATGGCAACCATCCTTCGCTGGTGCTGCTGAACGCGACGAACGAGCCCGCCGGGCACTATCCGGAGCAGTTGCCGTTGTGGGACAAGAAGTGGCACGACGCCGATCCGCGGCGGCTGTATTCCGACGGCACCGGACGTTTTGCTCCACCCCCCGCAGGCGCCGGTCATCCCTACGCAGCGGACTACCTCGTGACACCGGCGGCTCGCGGTCCGCGCGGCTGGTTCGGCGCCGACTACGAGAACACGCTGCAGACGATGCTGCGCGGGACTACGGTTCCGTGCATCGGCCACGAGGTTGGGCAGTGGTGCGCCTACCCGGACTTCGACGTCATTAAGAAGTTCAGCGGACAGGCAACCACCTTCGCAGGCGCCCCGGAACCGGTAAAAGTGCCGTATATGGTTCCCGGCAACTACCGAATCTGGCGCGACTCCGCGTCCGAGCACCACCTGCTGGCCCGGAACAAGGAGATCGCGCACGCCTCCGGCCGCTTCCAGGTCGCCTGCTATAAGGAGGAGATCGAGGCGAGCTTGCGCACGCCCAGCTACAGCGGGTACGAGCTGCTCGACCTGCACGACTACCTTGGCCAGGGCGGCGCGCTGATCGGACTGCTGGACGCGTTCTGGGAGCCGAAGAGCTACGTCGGGCCAGTCGAGTTCCGGCAGTTCAACAACGCTACAGTTCCGTTGGCTCGGCTGAAAGACCGCGTCTATACCACGGCGGAGACTCTGAAGGCCGAGGTCGAACTGGCCCACTTCGGGCCCGCGCCGCTGGCCAGCACGAGTTCGCAGTGGCAGATTGCCACAACTGCCGGCAAGATTGTGGCCAGCGGCGACTGGCCCGCGCGAGCTGTGCCACGAGGCAAGAACATTCCGTTGGGAAGCATCTCGGCAGACCTCTCCAAACTCCCTGCACCAGCACAATACAAGCTAATGGTCGAACTGCACGGCGCGACCATCTTCAAGAACGAATGGAACTTCTGGCTCTACCCCGCGAAGGTAGATGCATCGGTTCCATCGGACGTTCTGGTTGCAACCTCATGGCCGGAGGCCGAGGCGCGGCTGGCCGCAGGCGGCAAGGTCCTCTTCCTGCCGCAGGCCGCCGACCTCGACTCCACCAACCCCAAACTCTCGACAGTCCCCATCTTCTGGAACCATCTGATGAATCCCAACGGGACGACGTTCCTTGGGTTGTGGAGTGATGCGAAGCACCCTGCGCTGGCGGGGTTCCCGACGGAGTCGAACTGCGACTGGCAGTGGATCGATCTGGCCGGCGACGCTCGCGCGCTGAACCTCGACGCACTGCCGGAGTCGCTGCAACCCATCGTGCAGCCCATCGACGACTGGAACCGCAACTGGAAGCTGGGCCTTCTCTACGAGTGCTCCGTAGGCACTGGCAAGCTGCTGGTCTGTAGCGTCGATATCAACGCCTCGCGCGCGGGCGCTGCGTCGCTGCGCCGTTCCATTCTGGATTACATGGCTGGCCCACGCTTTCAGCCAACCGCCTCAATCGCCGCCGCCGACCTGCGCAGGCAGTGGGTGAGCCAGCGTCCGGGATACGTCGATCCAGGTGCCAACCAGCCTGTTGTCCCCTCATCCCCCGATCTGGTCGATCCGGGGCAGATCCGCCGCAGGCCTGCCTCATAGTTGTTGCGGCCCACGGTACCGTCCGGAAAACGCGCTTTCATCAACCCTGCTCCTGCACAGGTTGTATCCTATGGCCATGTCTCAGTCCGCAGTTGAACCGCAACCAGCAAAGGCCGCGCATGCAGCGTTCGAGTCGTGGGGCCGGTATCCCAAGTACAACGCAAATATCGTTCCACTGAACTGGCAGGGAGATTTTCCCGGCGTGTTGGCCGGACTGCACAACGGCGCGTTGCCCGTGGGACTGGGCCGCAGCTACGGCGATGTATGCCTGCTGAAGGACGGCAATCTGCTGCAGACGACGGGGATGGACCGCCTGCTCGACTTCGATCCTGAGACCGGTATCCTGACCGCCGAAGCTGGCGTCTCGCTGGCCAAGATTCTCGACTTCGCAGTGCCCCGCGGCTTCTTTCTGCCGGTGACTCCGGGAACGAAGTATGTCACTCTTGGCGGCGCAATTGCCTGCGACATCCACGGCAAGAACCACGAGGCCGCGGGATCGTTCGGCAACCACGTCCCCAGCTTCGAGTTGGTGCGTTCGGACGGCAGCCGCAGGCTCTGCTCGCCCACACAGAATTCTGACTGGTACGCTGCGACGATCGGCGGAATGGGCCTGACTGGCGTAATCACATGGGCGCAACTGAAGCTGCGGCCGATCGTCTCGCGCAAGATCGACTACGAGGGAATCCAGTTCCACGGCATCGACGAGTTCCTCGACCTGAAGCAGCGCTACCAGAACGTGGAGTACACGGTGAGTTGGGTCGACTGCGCCTCGACGGGCAGGAACTTTGCGCGCGGAATCTTCATGCTGGGCGAACACTCCAAGGCACCCGGCGAGCTGAAGCCATCGCCCGAGCCGAAGCTGGTCTTCCCCTTCGACCTGCCGGGATTTGCGCTCAACCATACGACCGTCAGCCTCTTCAACTCGGTCTTCTTCCACAAGCAGATGAAGGCGCACGTGAAGACGGTGCAGGACTACGAGCCGTTCTTCTATCCGCTGGACGCGGTGCTGCACTGGAACCGCATGTACGGCAGCCGCGGTTTGGTGCAGTTTCAGTACGCGATCCCGTGGCAGCACGCGAAGGAGGGGACGATCGCCATCCTGCGCGAGATCGCCAAGTCTGGCTTGGCTAGTTTCCTCGCGGTGTTGAAGGCCTTCGGCGAGATTCCTTCGCTGGGGATGATGAGCTTTCCCCAGGCCGGGATCATGCTGGCGCTCGACTTCCCGATCAAACCCGACCTTACCTTTCCGCTGCTCAAGCGGCTGGGAGACATGACGCTGGAGTTTGGCGGACGGCTCTACTCCGCCAAAGACGCGGCGATGACTCCGGCGCAGTTCCAGGCCTTCTACCCGCAGTGGCAGCAGTTTGCGCAGTACCGCGACCCAAGGTTGAACTCCAGCTTCTGGGAGCGCGTCACGGGAGGAGGATCGACCCTATGAGCACACTTGTTACGCGGCCTTTGGATGCAGTGCTTGCTGCAAGCTCCGAAGCAGTGATTGCGAAAAAGATCCTGGTGCTGGGCGCGACCTCCGGCATCGCCGAGGCGACCTGCCGCATCTGGGCGGCCCAGGGCGCGCAGCTCTTTTTAGTCGCGCGCAACGCGGAGAAACTCGCCGCTGTGGCCGCGGACCTGAAGCTGCGCGGCGCGTCGTACGTGGGCACAGCCGTCGCCGATCTGGACGACACAGACAAACACGCCGAGCTGCTGACTCATGCGGTGAACTCGCTGACCGGGATGGACATTGCGTATCTGGCGCACGGCATTCTGGGCGACCAGGCGCGCGGCGAACAGGAATTCGAACACGCGGCGCAGATCATATACACCAACTTTCATAGCGCCAGTCTCGCTGCTGACGTGGCTGGCGAACTACTGCGTGCAGCGCCACGCGGGCGTCCTTGCCGTTCTTTCATCCGTCGCGGGCGAACGCGGACGCAAGTCGAACTACATCTATGCCTCGTCGAAGGCCGGGCTGACCGCGTTCCTGAGCGGACTGCGCAACCGCGTGGACCGCGAGGGCGTGACCGTAATTACAATCAAGCCGGGCCCAGTGAAGACCTCGATGACGGCGGGGATGAAGGGCGCGGAGAAGTTCGCCGACGTGAACAAGGTCGCCGCGACGATTGTCAAGGCGATCGATAAGCGCGTGGACACGCTCTATGTCCCCGCGATCTTCCTCCCCATCATGTTCATCGTCCGCCACATTCCCGAGCGCATCTTCAAGAAGTTCAACCTGTAACTGCAAAAATGCTTTGCGTTTCGATGGCTTGCGATATTTTTCTCTCCATACGTACACAAACGTTCTTTGCAGTCATCGCTCAATCCGGCATGATTCAGTGCAACGCGCAGACCCCCAAGACAACCAAAGTTGCTCCAGGCATTACTCTGCCGATTGGTGGCGATGGTACTGTCTTTGTCCTCGACGCACCGGCCAGCGCTCCCATGATTCGGCCCTAGTAATGCGTATGGTTGGCGATGAGTTTGCGGCACTCGGCATCGCACGGCTTTGGGTGCGGGGTGATGTTGGCGTACCCATAGACACGCAGCGTCGGGCCGTCCAGCGTGATCACCTGGTCGGCGCCGGTGTGCTCGAAGTCGAACATGTGGTACGCCTCCCCCTTGAAGTAGAGGGTCGCGTTGCCATCCGGCTCCAGCTTGAACCGGTACCAGAAATATGTCCGCTTGCCTGTTCCAAACCAGTCGCCACGCACAAAGTTCGGATTCCCGCCCAGGGGATGCGCCGGCCACTTTTCCAGCAGCCGACCCTGATTGTCGAACCAGTAAAGCTGCGCGCTGAGGCCGTTCGCGTAGGTCCTTCCATTGGTGACCACCTGTGGCGTCCTGGAATCGCCCAGGATGTAGCCTGCCGTCACCTGCTGCGAGTGGTCCGAGTTATTCTGCCAGATCATCTTCCCGTTCTGCGCGTTGTACTCCAGCGTCCCGGCGTCCGACTGGCCGATCAGAAGCTCCGGCTTGCCGTCGCCGTTCATGTCGAAGAACTCCATCGCGTCCATGTGGTCGTGGTTGTCCTCGAAGTACTTGGCGTTGTTCCAAACCTCGTGCCCCTGCGCATCCAGGCAGAGGTGGCTGATGACGACCTCGTCGATGCCGTCGCCATTGACGTCCCAGGGATAGATGTAGTGGCCGAAGTAATCTTTCAAGCGGTGTTCGGCGTGCTGCCATAGCTGATTGAGGTCCTTGTCATAGGCCGTTAGCGAGATGTATCCGCCCGTATCCACAAACACCAACAGCGTGTCCGGCCCATCTGAATCCTTGTGAAACTTCGCCACCGCCATGCGGTAGTTGTTGTCGACATGGGGCAAGGGCGGTGCCGGCCAAGGCACCTGCTTGATGACGTTGCCGGTACGCCCGTCGGCCAGCACCAGCCACTCCTTGCCGTCGGGAGTCTCGCGCCATTGCGCCAGCTCATCGCGACCAGTGTGATGGAAGTCCCAGAGGATTCCCGCCGCTTCGTTGCCACGCGGGTCGCCCTGGGTCGTCGGCGGCGCATCCCAGCGCCATAGAACGTGGCCATCGTTGGCATACATGATGGTGGAGTAGTTGTTGGTGATATCCAGGATCGCGTATTTTCCAGAACCATCAACATCGCCAAATTTGACGATGTTGGACGGCGCAATCGTGTACTCGTGCAGCAACTTCACCTCTGATGGCAGCTCCAGCGGCTTCAGGTCGTCTTCCGTGAAGTTTGCATTCCTGGTGAGAACCAGCACGTTAAATATTGGCCGGGGCTGTATCGAAGTGAGCCTGATCTCGACCGTTCCCGGCTTCAGCGTGAAGTCGCCCCCGCGCTGTAGTTGCATTGCTCCCTGACCAAAGGTGGCGGGATCCTGCTTGCCGTCGATGGCGACGTGGAACGAACTCGTGGGAGTGCCGCTGCCACGCACAAACAGGTGATAGGTGCCGCCCTCCTTGACCGGAATCTTCGCGGCGACGTCGCCTGCGACCGCCAGGGTCAGCGAGGAGTTATTGAATTCCCACACAGTGGCCGCGCCACGGCGTCCGCCGCCGCCGCTGGTATCGCCTTCGGGAAAGTCCACGAAGAAATCCGATGCCGGAACCACAATGGTGCCAGGAGGCTGGTGCGCAGCATCATGGTGGTGCAGCGTGAGCTTCTGCTGGCCAGAAGCAGGGATGGCGGCGAAGGCAGTAGAGACAGCGAGCAGACTGACGAGAACGTATTTCATGGGCGCACCCCGCGGGCGAGTTCGAATTCGGGTGTGATATCGACGGGAATGCCGGAGGTTGATCCGAGAGCGCGGGTCAGCGCCGGCGGCATAACGCCGTACTTGGCGAACCACGCCTCAGCCCCAGCGCGGTCGCCATGGGCCTCGAACGTGAGCAGTTGCTGAGCGAGCGACGCGACCGCCGCAGGCATCGCTGCGTAGTCGATGGCGTACTTGCCATCGGCCCCCTGCGCAAGCGCGCCGTGTTCGAGCAGGACGTTGAACTCCATCATCTCCGCGCGGCCGTGCGCCTCGCCCGTGCCGAAACGGAGCGTGCGAAAGATCCCTGCGACGTACGATGCGTAGATGCCGTTGAGTTCGGTCGACGGCAGCAGCTTCTGGTCCACCAGCCACTTGGCAAGGTAGATGCCCGTCGTGTCGGCCTTGGCCTCCTCCAACCCGCTGAACGCCGGCCCGATTGCCTCATTGATCGTGACCTGTTTCCCATCCACGCGCGCATACGCAGGTCCAAGCCCGTGCGATATCTCTTGCAGAATCGTGCCCGTCATATATCCCTCGCTGCTTACGTCTTTGGTCTCGGCCGGCGTCAACATCTTCTGCGCGACCGGCAGAATCACATATTCCACCCGCGCGTCCATGAAGTTCTTGAAGAAGATTTTTTTCGACCCCTTCTCGGCGTGGATGCGCGGATCGTTGGGCAGATTGTCCGCGACGGCCTGGTATCCATAGTGCAGGTCACCGGCTCGCAATGGAGCGTTGACGACCTCCATCGGAGTCGCCCGGCCCTCCTTCGCAGGCCTGTCCTCCGCAGGGACCGGCAGCGCCTGCTGCATTGCAGCCTCGTGCTGCTGATAGATTGCCAGCTTGCGGCTCTCCGCCTCATTGCGGACCAGGATCGCCCCGCCATACGAGGTTTTCACCCCGAGAACGCCATCGAGATACGTCTGATACGGCGCAAAGATCAGATCGATCTTCGGGTTCTTCAGGTCGAGCCATGCAACATCGCTGGCGTAGTAATCATCGGTGAGCAGGGCCTGGGCGCGCAGATTCAGAAAATGCGCGAAGGCCGGATCGGGCGAGAGCTTCGCCGCCGCACGCAGATCGGCGGCAATCGGCTTCACCCACTCCGCATAAGCCTCGTGATAGGGATAGGTGAAAAGATGATCGGCAACGCTTGCCACCGGCTGGCTGAAAGCGGGCGCAAGGTCAAGCGGCGCCGACCGGACCACCGTCCATGGGCTGTAGAGAGCAGCCTTCTGGTCCGGATGCGCTGCGGCGTATTGCTCAATCACAGCTCTGGTGGTTCCGAACGGATAAAGCTCGTGGCCCGGCACCAGCGGTTCTTCGCCGATGACCGGGGAGTTGCGGTCGGCCAGGTCCCAGCGGCTCCCGTTGATCGAGAACAGGCGGATCAGGTCGGCGTTCTGCGTTACATGGTAGATAGCCCAGCCGCCCAGGTCGCTCTGGCGCAGATAGATCTCATCCATCAGGTGGCACGCGTCCGCGAGTTTGGCGATCATCTGCTGCTCGGCGGGCGTCAGCCCGGCCCGCGAGTACGGCACCGCAACCACCTTCCACCGCGCGGCGCGCTCGGCCTCATTGTGGATCGGACGGCCACCCGCGTTGCGCTCCGGATCGGGCAACCCGGGTTGAGCAGTTGGACCCGGTGTACGACCCTGCGCGCGAGGCCCGGCTGGACCCGGCGCCGGATTCTGGTTGGGAGTCTGGGCAGGAACCTGGCTGGCAGCAGGGATTGCCAGCGCGAGAGAGAGCAAGAGACCGATTGATTGAGACCGCACCACGGAATGACCTCGCTAGAACGCACACCACTATCTCACTGCAAAACGTCTCCGCACAAGCGTTGATCGGTGGCGCAAGCCGGCACTACTGCAACGGATGAGGGATACACGTTGGAGACGAGCGGGCCGTCCAAAAGGACTCCTCAATTGGAAGTTCTGCGTCGATGCAGTCGCGCGCGACGATAGTGCCCTGCCATGCAATCCTCGCTTCAGCGGCTTCAGGTGCTCGAAGCAGTCGGCCACATCTTCGGCAGCACTGGGAACTGGACGCCGAGCTCCTGGGAGATGATGGGGCGAAGTGGCTTGTCGAGGCCTGAGGCGTCGTAGTTTGCGTAGGACTCCAGCAGCATTCCGTAGTAGAGCGCGGTGAATCCCCAGAAGCGGGTCTGGCCCAGGCCGTCGCCGCTCTCGGCGTTGTAGTACTCGCGCAGCACCGGGTTCTTGAGGACGGCCATGTTGAAGAGCCGCCTCGCCAGTTCACGCGCCTCAGTGTGGTAGCCGTAGGATTGCAGGCCCTGGAAGATCATGTAGTTGGTGGGCGCCCATGTGGACCCGCGCCAGTTGCACTCGTGGTAGGAGCCCTGGTAGTAGTCGGGCTCCGTCTTGGCGTAGCTGGCGACGGGGTAGGTAAGCCAGAACTCGACCGGGTTCAGCAAATGCTCCTGGATCATGCGCTTGGCGCGCTCCGGCGTGGCCGCGCCGGCGTAGAGCGGCGTGAAGTTAGTGGCCGATTTGACAGTCACGCGCTGGCCGGTCTTCTCGTTGCGGTCGAAGTACATGCCCTGCGTCTCGTCCCAGAAGACCGTGTTGATCAGCTTGACGACCTCGTCGCCATGCTGGCTGAAGGCCGCGGCATCCGCCTTGTTGCCCAACGCGGTGGCGATGACGGCCATGGCGCGCAGCTCGCGGATGAGGTAGCTGGCCAGGTCGACGCCTTCCACCGTAAACGAGCTGAGCGCGCCCGCGCGGGACCACTGGTTGTCGGTGCCAGCGGCGTCGGCGGAGTTCCAGACTGGAAGGCCATTGTGATCGGAGTCGTAGGAGAACCATTTCACCATGTACTTGGTAAGCCGGTCGTAGTAGTTGCCGCGCAGCCATTCGTAGTCGTCGTGGTTCTGTTTGGCGCCGAGAACGACAAGCTGGGCGAGGAAGGGCTTGAACTGCTGCCGGTCGCGCTGCTTGATCAGGCTGCGGTTCACATAGCCGTCGGGCTGCTCGCGGTTGAGGAACTCCCTCAGGTTGGTGAAGCAGAGCGGCCAGACGCCGTAGTAGGAGAGATAGAGGTTCTCGAAATACAGGTCCCAGTCGTAGAACTCGTTGTAGGGATAGCCGGTAAGGAAGGTGCCTTCGACTCCGGGAATGTGGCGCAGGCCACGCGCGACCAGATCGTCGTTGACCGTGTGCAGGCGATGGTTGAGCTCGACCCATGCCTCGGGTCCGATGTCGCCGTAGAGCGCCTTCGCGGCCGGCGTGGCGGGCGGGGCGACTGGGGCAAAGCTGTCTGGTGCAGGTGCGTTGGAGGCTGTTGCAGCAGCCGATTGCGCGAAGCCGAGCCGCTGGAGGGCCGCGAAGCCAGCCAGTGAGGCGGACGCAGTAAGGACAGAACGCCGTGTGATGGTCATAGGTTTTCCCTGTCTCAGTATTTCTCTTCCCAGGTGTCGATGGCCCCAGTTCTGGCACCTGTGCGTGGAGAAGGCCCACAATAGAAAAGCTGCGTTAGAAAGTACCACGAATCGCTCGTCATGCAGAAGTCTGCGGACCAAATGAGTGCCGGGCTGGTCCCCATTTACAATCGACACTGTGGACACTTCAACCATCGTCATTCTGGACTTCGGCTCGCAGTACACCCAACTGATCGCGCGCCGCATCCGCGAGTTCAACGTCTTCTCCGTGGTGCTGCCCTGTACTGCGCCCATCGAGCAGATTCGCGCGCTCAAGCCGCTGGGACTGATCCTCTCCGGCGGCCCCAGCTCGGTCTACGACGCGGACGCGCCGGCCGCTGATCCCGCACTGCTTGCGATGGGCGTTCCCGTGCTCGGCATCTGCTACGGGCTGCACTTCATCGTGCATCACCTGGGCGGGCGGATCGAACCTGCTCCCGCGCGCGAGTACGGCCATGCGCAGGTGGAGGTGATCGCCGAGACGCAGCTCTTCCACGGACTTCCCGCCACGCTCGAGGTGTGGATGAGCCACGGCGACGAGGCAAAGGCGCTGCCCGCGGGCTTCATCCAGACCGCCAAGACCGCCAACGCGCTGGCCGGAATCGCGGACGAGGCGCGCCGCATCTGGGCCGTGCAGTTCCATCCAGAGGTGGTGCATACGCGGCAAGGAATGGAGCTGCTGCGCAACTTCGTACTCGGCATCTGCGGCGCGAAGGCGGACTGGACGCCCGAGCACTTCATCCAATCCACCGTCGAGCGAGTGCGCCAGCAAGTTGGTGAGGGGCACGCGATCTGCGGACTGAGCGGCGGCGTGGATTCTTCGGTCGCGGCGGTGCTGGTGGCGCGGGCCATCGGCGACCGGCTGACCTGCATCTTCGTCAACAACGGCGTGCTGCGCAAGGACGAGTTCGCCAAGGTTCAGAAGACGATGCGCGAGCAGCTTGGGTTGCGCGTGGTCGCGGTGGATGCGAGTGAGCGGTTCCTTGCGAAACTTGCCGGCGTCACTGAGCCGGAGAAGAAACGCAAGGCAATCGGCGGCGAATTTATCGCGGTCTTCGACGACGAGGCGAAAAAAATCTTTGCGTCGGAGAAGGGTTCGACTCGCTCCGGCGGTGAGGAGGTGGCATGGCTGGTGCAGGGCACGCTCTACCCCGACGTGATCGAATCGTCCAGCGTCAAAGGGCCTTCGCAGACCATCAAGAGCCACCACAACGTCGGCGGGCTGCCGGCGAATATGAAGCTCAAGCTGATCGAACCGCTGCGCGATCTCTTCAAAGACGAAGTCCGCCGCATCGGCCGCGACCTGGGAATGCCTGACGAAATCATCGAGCGGCAGCCCTTCCCTGGGCCGGGTCTCGCGGTGCGTATCCTCGGCGAGGTGACGGCCGAGCGCGTGGCGCTTTTGCAAGAGGCCGACGCGATCGTGGTGGACGAGATCAAGGCGGCGGGACTCTACCGCAAGGTCTGGCAGTCGTTCGCCGTGCTTCTGCCGGTCAAGACCGTCGGCGTGATGGGCGACCAGCGGACCTACGCCTATACCTGCTGCGTGCGCGCGGTGCACTCGGAGGACGGGATGACGGCGGATTGGGCTCCGCTGCCCTACGAGGTGCTGCGCGCCATCTCCAGCCGCATCGTGAGCGAAGTTCGCGGGATCAACCGCGTGGTCTACGACATCACGTCGAAGCCGCCGGGCACCATCGAGTGGGAGTAGCGCTGGCCACACGGGTGAGCGGTGAAATGAGTGCGTTGCGCACAGGATGACAGCGGAAAACAGGCGACGGCGAGAACGGGTCAGGGCTGGGGTCAAGCGGAGTTGGTGGATTTGACCTCGGCGGAGACGGAGCCTTGGGCGAGACGGGCGCGGATGGTCTGGCCGGGGTGGGCATCGGCGGCGTTGCGCAGGAGCTGACCATCGGCGGTGCCGTTTTGGATGTAGACCAGTGCGTAGCCGCGGTTGAGGACGGCGAGCGGCGATAGGGCGTCGAGGCGGGCACGGGCGCGGTCGAGACGCGAGGCGCGGGCGGTGATGGTGGAGTGGGCGAGGCGGCGGAGGGACTGAGCGGCGGCCTCCAGCCGTCGGCGGGCGAGGGCGAGGCGGACGGCTGGGTTCTGGCTCTGGATGCGCGTGGCGAGGACCGTGAGCCGGTTGGCACGCGCGCGCAGGTGGCGGTTGGCGGCGGCCTGCAGGCGGTGTCGGAGGTCGTCCAGGCGCTGAGCGCGGCGGCCGATGAGGGCCTGTAGCCGGTTCTGCAGCTGGGAGATGGAGAGCGCAGTGAGGCGCTGGCGGGCCAGCATGAGCTGGTAGCGGATGGCTCGGAGGACGCGGGCGGCGAGCAGCTCGACGCGCTCCTCGATGCGGTGCTGGGCGGCTGTGATGAGCTCGGCGGCGGCCGAGGGCGTGGCAGCGCGCAGGTCGGCGACGAAGTCCGCGATGGTGAAGTCGGTCTCGTGGCCAATGGCGGAGACAACCGGCAATTCAGAGGCGGCGATGGCGCGTGCGAGCGCCTCGGCGTTGAATCCGGCGAGGTCTTCCAGCGAACCTCCGCCGCGCGCGATGAGGATGAGATCGACCTGGGCGGGGAGCTTGTTGGGCTGATTGATTTTGCGCTGATTCTTTTTTTGCTGTCCCGGATTGGGTTGGCCCTGATTGAACCAGCGGATTCCCGCGGCGACCGAGGCGGCGCATTCGGGGCCCTGCACGGTGGCGGGATAGACGAGCAGGTTGAGGCGGGCGTGGCGGCGGCGAACGATCTTGACGATGTCGTGGAGGACTGCGCCGCTGGTGGAGGTGATGACGCCGAGGGTGCGCGGAAAGGCGGGCAAGGGGCGCTTGCGGGCGGCGTCGAAGAGGCCCTCGGCGAGGAGCCGGGCCTTGAGCTGGGTGAAGGCGAGCTGGAGCGCTCCGGCGCCGCGTGGCTCGAGGGTTTCGGCGATGAGCTGGAGCTGGCCGCGCGACTCGTAGACGGAGACGCGGCCACGGACCAAGACGGCGAGGCCATCCTGCGGGTGGAAGCGAAGGAGCTGGGCCTGTCGGCGGAAGAGCACGACGGGAAGCTGCGCCTCGCCGTCTTTTAATGTGAAATAGACGTGGCCGGAGGGGGCGGCGCGGCAGTTGGAGATCTCGCCCACGACCCATAGGTCGGCATAGTCGGCCTCTACGTGCTGGCGGAGGTCAGTGACGAGGTCGCGGACGCTCCAGGGAGCGCTGGCGGTGCCTGTGCGGGGTTCGAGGGACGGGGCGAGGGGTTCGAGGGACGAGGCGGGAACTTCCGGCGGGGCGGGCCGCTGGGGCGCGCGCCGGCGCGTGGGTGCGAGCCAGAGACCGGCCAGGGTTCCCTGCCTGCCATCGCCATCGGAACGGATCGCCATACCGGTTGAGTCTAGAGCATTGGCGGGTTCAGCGGTAGAGGTGGTGAGAGAGGATGTAGGAGGCGACGGCGGGAGGGAGCAGGCCTGGGCAGGGGTCTCCGGCCTGGAGACGGCGGCGAAGGCCGGTGGCGGAGACCTCTTCGTTGAGGGTGGTGAGGAGGTGGACACGGGCGCGCTGTGCGGGGGTGAGGTCGAGCGGCGCGATCTGGGCCTCGCTGAGAGAAAAGTCGGGCCGGCTGACGACGATCCACTCGGCCATCGCGAGCAGTCGATCGGGAGAACGCCAGCGGCGGAGAGTGAGAAAGCTGTCGGCACCGGTGAGGAGGAAGAGGGATGCGGTGGGAAGCTCGCGGGCGAGCGCGGCGAGCGAATCTACGGTGTAGTTTGGGGCGCCGTCGGCGCGTGGAGCGTCGAGGGTGGAGACGGAAAAGTGGGGGCCGGTTGCAGGTGGTTCGGGGGTGCAGGCGAGGCGGGCCATGGCGAGGCGGTCGGCGAAGCTGGCGATGGCGGGCGCGGCTTTGAGGGGCTGTTGGCCTACGGGAGCGAAGAGGACACGGTCGAGCGCGAAGGCGTCTGCCGCGGCGGAGGCCAGGCCCAGATGGCCGCGATGGATGGGGTCGAATGTGCCACCGAAGAAGGCTACGCGCATTCTGTCATGCTAGAGCATTTTCACTATGGAGGAATGGGGAGTGGCGTGAGTGAGCAAGCGAGGAGGGACGGGACTTGGTCCGCCATAAACACGCCACCCCTTCAGGACAGTGTTCTGAAGGGGTGAGGCGATTCACACTTGCAGCGCCGGATTAGCGCGAGCGGAAGACGAGGCCCGTGCCGAAGGTGAGCTGGTAGTTGCTCTGGTTATTGCCAATGCCGCCGTTGTAGGAATAATAGCCGGTGGGAAAGTCCTTCAGGACACTTGCGTTGAGCTCGAACAAACGCCAGTCAATCCTGTGGCTGAGCTGGTGATCTGCGCCAATGCCGGCCTGATAGAGGAAGTTGTTGTTGTATGTGGTGCGGAACGGGGTCCTGGTGTGGCCGACGCCGAAGCCAACCTGGAGGTAAGGAGTGGTCTTCATATAGAGCGGCTTCTTGGAGGCGGCGCGGATGCTGAAGAGGCCATCCTGACGCTCGAACTGGGCGCCGTACTCGTTGAGGCGGAAGGTGTCTCCGCGACCATCGATGCCTAGAACGACGGGGCCTGTCTTGAGCTTGCCGATGTAGGGCAGGCGGGTCACGTCATAGTAAACACCGTAGACAGGCCCAATGAGGATTGGACGGTCCACTTGTCCGCCCGTAGTGGGATTGACATTGACTCCCATCTGGTTGAACTGCTGGCCGTCCACGGTGACATAGACTCCAACTTGTGCGTGGGCAATGGCAGATGCAAGGGCAATGGTGAGAACAAGAGCTATGGATCGCAGTTTCATTGGTGTTCCTTTTGCGAGGAGTTATTAGCGCACCGATGAGCATATAGAAATGGAACGCCAATGTCAGCAATTTTTTATAGCGGGGAGTTTTCCGGGCCGGAGGAGAGGCTTCCGGCCCGGCGGCCAAGCGCCTCCGAAGGCGAAAGGCGGGAGGGTCTAGAAGCGGAAGACGAGGCCGGAGCTGAAGCTGACCTGGTTGGCTGCGGGGACGTAGAGGGTATTGCCGCCGCCGACATCGGCGCTGCTGATGGTGGTCAGGGAGCCGTATCCGACCTCCAGGACACGGAAGTCGATGTGCTTCTGGAGGGTGTAATCGACGCCTCCGTAAAGGGCGTAATCGAACTTGCTGATGTGGATGGTGCTGGATGGGGCCTTGGTGGTTCCCAGGCCGAAGGAGATCTGGGCGTAGGGCTTGAAGGGGCGCGAGAAGGGCTTGGCGGAGACGCGCGCCCCCACCAGGAAGCTGCGCAGCATGGCGTTGTTGGCGTGCAGGTCGCTCTCGCGGACGTCGAAGCCGGCGGCGAGCGGGCCGCTGTGGAAGAAGTCGTAGAAACCACCGAAGCCGTAGCCATAGAAGACCTGGGAGGTGGAGTTCTGGCCGAGGAAGGCGTATGGGCCGGCGTCGGCGTTGGAGTTGCTGACGCGAATGGCGACGGGGTTGAGATAGAGGCCGACGTTACCCTGACTTTGGGCTTGGGCCGCGACGGTCGCGAGAGCGAGAACAGCGACTGCGGCAATGCTGCGAAGCTTCATGGGAAATCCTCAATAAAATGGTGACGCTGACGCCGCGCCGCAAGCCGGCGCGGCTTAGAAATGCAGCGCACTATCAAGTCTATAGAAAGATTCGACAGGATGAGGAGCGAGGTTGCCGGGAAGGCCGGACCGCGGCGTACGAAGGCCGTGTCAGGGGAAGCGAAGGACAAGGCCGGAGCTGATGCTGAAGAGCGTTGCAACAGGCGCCGTTCCTCCGCTGCTGATTCCGGTCATTCTGCCGTATCCCACCTCGACGACACGGAAATCGACGTGGGGAACGACGGTGTATTCCACTCCGCCCGCGACCAGATACTGGAACTTGTCGCTGTAGATGGTTCCGACGCCGTTCAAGCCGCTGTGGCTGGCGCCGCCTGCGCCGATGGACGCCTGGACGTACGGTCTGATCGGGAGAACAGGAGGCTTGGCCGCAAGGCGCAGCCCGAAGAGAGCGCTCCGGTACTTTTGCTGGTTGCCCGACAGCAGGTTGCCGCGCAGGTCCGCCCCCAACGCGATGGGACCCATTTTAACGAAGTTGTAGTAGACGCCGGCCCCGGCCCCGCTGTACCAGGCGGTTGTCTGCGCGGAGCTGCCAACACTGGACGCGGTGAGGCGGACGGAATTGAATGCACCGTAGACGCCTATCTGTGCGTGCGCAGAGGCGGAGAAGGGGGCAAGAGCAAGAAGGATTGTCAGCCAGCGCAGTTTCATCGGAGTCTCGCTTTTCTGTGGTGGGATGACTGGTTAAGGCAACGATACGCGCGCGGAGACCGCCGGATTGCATGAATCCCTCGCGACGAACAATCGCAATCAACCTGGGGAGGAAGAGATTTTCGGCGGGCTTATCGGGCGCGGCCGCGGGCGTGTGGCGCGGGCGGCGGGTAGGCGGGCTTGTGCTTGAAAGGCTTGCCGGAGACAGGGGTTGACGAGTTTGGTTCGCCGAGGTCGATGGGGGCGGGGCGGTGCGCGGCGACCATCTCGCTGATGGCGTACTTGAGCGGCTCGATGCCCTCACCGGTGACTGCGGAGATGGCATAAAAGGGGAGCTTGCGGCGCTTGGCGTAGGCGGCGAGCCGCTTGAGCTTGGCGGGATTGGCCACGTCGATCTTGGTGGCGACCAGGATTGTCGGCTTGGCGGCCAGCGCGGGATCGAAGGTGGCAAGCTCACTGGTGATGACCTTGAAGTCGGCGACCGGGTCGGGGCGGTCGGTTCCGCTCGCCGCTGCGCTTCCTCCGCCTGCGGCGCTGGAGTCGGAGACATCGACCAGATGGACGATGACCGAGGTGCGCTCGATGTGCTTCAAAAACTGGATTCCCAGCCCCGCGCCGAGATGCGCGCCTTCGATCAGGCCGGGCAGGTCGGCGACGGTGAAGGACTGGATGTGGGGAAACTCGCCAACCTGGACGACGCCGAGGTTTGGCTGGAGCGTGGTGAAGGGGTAGTTGGCGATCTTTGGCCGCGCGGACGAGAGGCGCGAGATCAGCGTGGACTTGCCCACGTTGGGGTAGCCTACGAGGCCGGCGTCGGCCAGCAGGCGGAGTTCGAGGCGGTAGCTGCGCTCTTCACCGGCGCGGCCCAACTCGTGCTCGCGTGGTGCCTGGTGGGTGGAGGAGGCGAAGTGCTGGTTGCCGCGTCCGCCGCGTCCGCCGCGGGCGATGACGATGGTCTCGTTCGGGCGGCTGAAGTCGTGGACCAGTTCGCCGGTGGCGTCGTCGTAGAGCAGGGTGCCGAGGGGAACTTCGAGGGTCAGATGCTCTCCCGCCGCGCCGGACATGTTGGAGCCGAGGCCGTGGCCTCCGCGCTGGGCCTTGTGCTCGGGGTTGAAGCGGAAGTGGATGAGCGTGTTGTGGGAGAGCGAGGACGACATTAGAACGTCGCCGCCGTGGCCACCGTCGCCGCCCGATGGACCGCCGCGGGGGACGAATTTTTCGCGGCGGAAGGCCATGCAGCCGTTGCCGCCGCCCCCTGCCTTTACACGTATTTTGGCTTCATCGATGAACATTATCTACTTCCCAGTGTAGCGGAAGCGGAAGAGGCCTGATTGGCGCGGCGGGCGCGGGCGACGGCGCGGGGAACGGATGGGATGGATAAGCGGACGGTATAGACGGGATGGATGCGGCGGGCGATCAGCTTGCGATTGCAATTGTTTGGATGCTATCGAATGCCGTGATTGCGCAGGCCATGGCCAGCGCCGCCTGCCGGAAGCTGCTGTTCGGGTCGAGCGCACGCCGGGCGGCCCCGTACTTCCGGCTGTTGATCAAGGATGCGATCTGTGCCAGCTCGCGATGGACCTCCTCGTGCCGGGCGGCCAGGTCGCGGTACTCCGGTGTGTCGCGAATGCCCAAGGTGTGTTGCGAAACGAGCCATCTGCCAATGGGACACTCCTCCGAATGCTGGATGGCGCGGATGGCGCTGGGACTGAGCGGCTCATTCAGCGCGATGGCCAACTGGAGCGTGATCTTCCACTGCATATGGCGCGAGATGGCGTCCTTGGCGGTGATAATGGTTGCGTCCGAGAGATCGTTGCTGGTCATTGCAAGCCTTAACGACGCTGGATTAGCTTCAGCGCTCCTGATTGGTTTATCGGAGCCAGGCGCGGAAAGATGAGCCTGCGGGAGGGAAATCGAAGCAGTTTCGCCGACACTATAGGGAACCCTTGCGCGCACTCATTGTTGCGCGCTTCCCCGGTTGATACCCGAAGAAGGCGATCTGCCCGCGCCGCATTTTCCCAAGAAAAACGGCCCTCCTGAATCTTTTCAGTAGGGTAGGGACAGGCGAGATGCTCTAAGATGGAGAGCATGAAATCTGTACTGAAGTACGCGATTGCACTCTTGGCAGTGGCGGGCATCGTGGTCAGCTCCATGGCGCTGCACGTCCACCTGATGGACTCGAACGCGCCGCCGCCCTGCGCGGTCAGCGAACACTGGGACTGCGGGACCGTCGGCCACAGCCGTTTCTCGTGGTTTCTGCCCAAGACGAGCGAGGAGATGGATGGCGATGCGCCGCCAAGCAGGCCGCACGTTCCAGTGGCGGCACTGGGTATTGCGGCCTACGCAGTGATTGCGATTCTGGCGCTGTTGGGACGGACATGGCTGGTCTTCGAGCTGGCACAGGTCGGCTTCCTCTTCGCCGCGTTCCTCAGCTACATCGAGGCCTATGTCATTGAGATGTGGTGTATCTACTGCGTCTGGTCGCAGGGCATCATCGCGGCCATCTTTCTGCTCTCCGCGCTGGCCCTGCTGCTGGAGTGGCGGAAGCGGCGAGCTGGGTCGAACGGCGCGGCGGCATCTGCGCCAGTAGACCCTGCGCAGTAGAATAGAGCCCATGGGAATCAGCCGCAAAGAGTCTCTGGAGTGCTTCCAGAGCGACGACCTGATCGGCATTGGCATGGAGGCCGACGCCGTGCGCCGGCGGCTGCATCCCGAGGGCGTGGTCAGCTACGCGGTCGAAGGCGCGATCCGCTTGCGCACGAGTGATTCTTCTATCGAGGAACTCTGCGCAGCGATTCGCGAGACGGTCGAGCAGGGTTCGACCGGCGTGCGTCTGGTTAGCGGGACTGGCTCTGAGGGGCAGGTCTGCGGGATCGAGTGGTTCGAGGGAATCTTGCGCGGCATCCGCCAGAACTTTCCTTCGCTGTGGATCGAAGGGCCATCGGCGACGGAGATTGTGGCGCTGGCCAAGGATCGCGGGTATGAGGTGCGAGAGACGATTGCGCGCCTGCGCGACGCGGGGATGGACTCGATTGCCAGCGATGACGCGCAGACGCAATGCAGCCCCAGATGTTGCGGCACAGCCGAGTGGCTTGCGGTACATCGCGCGGCGCACGGGCTGGGAATGCGAACCGTTGCGACACTGCGATTCGGCGCGGGTGAGACGCTGGAGCAGCGCGTCGATTTTCTAGAGGCGGTGCGGCAGTTGCAGGAGGAGACAGGCGGATTTGCAGCCTTCGTCCCCGTGGCTGCCGAGGCCGCAAGCGGGCGCGAGCTGGATGCCGTGACCGCCGTCGAGCAGTTGAAGACGCTGGCGGTTGCGCGCGTCTTCCTAGACAACATCGAGAACATCCAACTGAACGGAGCATCGCAAGGCCTGAAGGTCCTCCAGATGGGCCTGCGATTCGGCGCCAACGACGCCGGCTCGGTCACTCCGCAGGGAATCGGCGCAAAGGCTGGCTTTGGGGAGTATGCCGCCACCGCAAATCACGCCAGCGAAGAAGACCTCCGCCGCATCATCCGCGACGCCGGCTTCCAGCCCGTCCAGCGCGACACCCCCTACCGCATGATGTTCCTGAATTAGAACTGCGGTGGATGTTTGATCATACTCAGATACGCAATGATCGTACTAAGCAGATTGGCTAATGCAACCGCCCAGAAGCGACGCTTCGTGATCTGAAAGTGAAATGCATACCGCACAACACAGGTTTCAATCCCGGTCGAGATGAAGATCGCCATAACGCATGTGGCGGCCCATGTAATGGGGTTGAATGTGCCCGTGTTTAGCATTTTGTAAATAAGAACACCTGGAAAAAACTCCCACAGAAGACCGGCTAGCGGGATTGCGAATGCGCCCACAAGCGAGGAAGCAAAATTCATGGTGATGTCGACCAGAATGGCCTTCTTCCAACCCATGGGGAAGACATACCGTAGCACAAGAAACTCGGCGATAAGACCTGTAACAATTGCCGCCACTCCGCGTTCATAGGAAGCAAACAGAAGCGCTGGCCAAACAACGTCAGCGAGGGCGTAAATGCTGGGTGTATACATGCTATGCCGTCTTCAACCCGGCATCGGCGATGGCGGCGGAGATGAGTTCGTCGGCGACGCCTTGCTTGCGCAGGCTCTCGGTGATTGCCTGCATTTGCGAGTTGTCGAGGCGCTCCAGATCTCTGCGCAGACCCTGCCCGATATAGGCGCGGATCAGAGGCTGATAGCCCGACATTCCAAGCGCGGGCGCAATCTCCTTAAGGTCTTCGATCACGTCTTCCGGCATGCGGATGCTGATAGTCGTCATGGGGCGGTCTTTGCGCAGCCGGGTCTTCAGTCGCTCACGCATACTCTTCATAGTTTTTCCTTTCCGTGGCCGTTGCAATCCGTGCGGAGATGATGCGGATCGATTCATCCTCGAGTTCGATATGCACAACGAATAACAGGCTCCCGTGGTCGGTTTGGCCGAGGAGACCGTCCCGCGCCTCATCCATCGCGCCGGCATCCACGACCCGCACCAAGGGATCGAAACCACTTCACACGCCTGCTCGAATCGCACACCATGCTTGGCGACGTTTGCAGCAGCCTTGTGTACATCCCAGACGAAATCCAGTGAGCCGAACTGGTAGAGCACGTCCATGGATAACGTATATACGTTGTCTATGCGCTCGTCAAGTCTCGTTGTTGGAGTAATCTCAACTTCTCTGAATTTCTGATATTCTGAAATTCAGAGGATTGGAAGAATGGCGACGACGACGATCAAAATGGGCAAGCGCGGCACGATTGTGTTGCCGGTGAAGTTGCGCAAGCAGTTTGGGCTGGGGGATGGGTCGCTGCTGGTAACCGAGGCCAGGGACGGCGAGATTCGCATCCGCCCGGCGTTTGTCTACGAGCCGGAGGTCTGGTCGCCGCAACGCAAGGCGTACTTCATCCTGATCAACTCGATGACGAAGGAAGAGTGGGACAGAAATCTCCAGGATGTTTTGCAGATGGGTGTCGACCCTACGCAGATCAATGGGCTGGAGCCGAACCACCGAGACGGTTTGCCTACCGATGCGGAGTGGGACGCACGCAGGAAGCGGCGACGGGCGGAACTCATGAAAGAGAAGCAGATTGCCTGAGTTCCCAGCCCTTCGCGTCTATCTCGACTCCAACGTCGTCTTCTCCGCCTCGCGCGATCAGAGGTCTCGCTTCCTCGAGTTATGGAGGCTCCGAGATATAGCGGTCGTCATCTCGCAATATGTTGTCGGTGAGGTTTCTCGGAATATCAACTCCATCGGCCACAATCAACGGTTTGAGAGCCTGCTCGCGCAGACTGAGTTTGTCAGCGACGCAGATGTCCAACTCATTCCTGCGAATGTCGGGTTGGTGGAGAAGGATCGCCCCATCCTCGCGGCGGCGATTGCGGCCAGCGTGGACTATCTCATCACTGGCGACAAGAGCCACTTTGGGCATCTCTACGGCACGCGCGTCTCGGGGGTGTATGTCATCAGCCCGGCGGATTTTCTGTATCGTTACGAAGATCGTCTCCCGGAATAGCGGGTTCGCGTAGAATCGACTCGGACGGAAAACTGTCCGCGGAGTCTCTTTTTGCTCTCATTTCTCAACAACCTGCACGCTCTTCCGGCCATGATTCTGGCCTCGAAGGGCTTTGGCCACTATCTGCACACGCACTATGGCGACCACACCTTCCGCGGGCTCTACCGCTGGAACGGCTTCGATCTGGCGATTCTGATTCCCTACTTCATCGTCATGGTGATTCTGGCGTTCTACGGAATCCATCGCTACCAACTGGTGTGGCTCTACTACCACAACAAGAAGAAGAAATCAGTGTGGGACCAGCCGGGTGGCCGTTTTGCCCCTGGCGAGCTACCCTTCGTCACCGTGCAGTTGCCCATCTTCAACGAGCAGTTTGTGATCGACCGGCTGATAGACGCGGTCTGCCGCATCGAGTATCCGCGCGACCGCTTCGAGATTCAACTCCTCGACGACTCGACCGACGAGACGGTGCAGGTGGCCGAAGAGATCGTTCAGCGCTATGCGCACGGCTTTGCGGGGATGGCACCGCAACCCATCGTGCATCTGCATCGGACGAATCGCCATGGCTACAAGGCGGGCGCGCTGGACGAAGGGACTGAAGGTGGCGCGCGGCGAGCTGGTTGCCATCTTCGACGCCGACTTTGTGCCCGCGCCAGACTGGCTGATGAAGGTGGTGGACCACTTCGCCGAACCGGGCATCGGCATGGTGCAGACCCGCTGGACGCATCTCAACCGCAACTACAGCTTCATGACGCAGGTGGAGGCGATCCTGCTGGACGGCCACTTCGTGCTGGAGCACGGCGGACGCTCGCGCTCCGGCGTCTTCTTCAACTTCAACGGCACGGCGGGCGTCTGGCGGCGCGTGGCCATCAGCGACGGCGGAGGCTGGCAGCACGATACGCTGACCGAGGACACCGACCTCAGCTATCGCGTGCAGATGGCGGGATGGAAGTTCAAGTACCTGCAGGACGTCGAGTGCCCTGCCGAGCTGCCCATCGAGATGACCGCCTTCAAGACGCAGCAGGCGCGCTGGGCCAAGGGGCTGATCCAGACAGGAAAGAAGATTCTGCCGCGCGTGATGAAGAGCAACGTGCCGTTTGAGACCAAGGTCCAGGCGTGGTGCCACCTGACGGCGAACATCAGCTACCCACTGATGATTGTGCTCTCGGTGCTGCTGATGCCGGCAATGATTATCCGCAGTTGGCAGGGCTACATCCAGATGCTGCTGATCGACCTGCCGCTGTTTATCGCCAGTACGATGTCGGTCTCCACCTTCTATCTGGTCAGCCAGAAGGAGCTGTTTCCCAAGACCTGGTACAAGACGTTTCTGTATATTCCGTTCTTGCTGGCGCTGGGTGTGGGGCTGACGATCACCAACACCAAGGCGGTGATGGAGGCGCTCTTCGGCTATAAGACGGCCTTTGCGCGCACGCCGAAGTACCGGGTGAAGAAGAAGGGCGAGGCCAGCCAGGCCAAGGTCTATCGCAAGCGGCTGGGGATTGTCCCGTGGATCGAGCTGCTGATCGGGACCTACTTCGCGTGGACCATCTGGTACGCAGTAACGACGGAGAACTACTTCACCATCCCATTTCTGTTTCTCTTCGTGCTGGGCTACTGGTACACCGGGCTGCTGAGCCTCTTCCAGGGCCTCTTCGAGCGCGCCGGCAATGAGGCCAGCGGTTCGCCCGACATGCACGAGAAGCCCTACCCGATGGGAATCTGAGTCGTGCTGCTGTTGCGGCCGAATGCAAGCAGTGCTAGCATTGCTTGCATGGCGACCTTACACATCCGCGACCTCAAAGACTCGGTGAAGGAGAGCATCCGCATCCGCGCCGCAGTGCATGGGCGGTCGATGGAGGCAGAGGCGCGCGCCATTCTGGAGCAGGCCGCGGACAAACAGGAGCCGGAGGAGCATTTGTATCTCCGCGTGCGCAGGCTGGTGAAGAAGTATGGGCCGATGGAGATCGACATCCCGCCGCGGGAACTAGCGGATGATCCGCCCGACTTCCGTTGACATCCGCCATGGTCATTCTGGACACCAACGTCATCTCCGAGATCACCCGCAGCGTGCCTGAGCCGAAAGTCGTTGCCTGGTACCAGCGGCAGGATTCAGCCTCTCTTTACACGACAACCGTAACTTTGGCCGAGGTTTTTTACGGCCTCAATCTGTTGCCGGAGGGAAACCGTCGCGTCCAACTGAGCAGGTTTGCGGATGATTTTTTCGGGCAGGAGATGGCTGGCAAAATCCTCTCCTTCGACGAGACTGCGGCGGTCCACTACGCTACGATTCGAGCCGCAAAGCGTCGGCTTGGGCTGAGCATGTCGTCGCTGGACGCGCAGATTGCGGCGATTGCAGTCGCGGCGGGCGCTGCGGTAGCTACTAGAAACGTCAGCGACTTTGAACACTGCGGCGTCACGGTCGTCAATCCGTGGATTGCGTAGAGCAGAATAGCGTCAGACGCAGCGAAGCCCGGCGGGTTGGCCGGGCTCGCGTGGGATTTGCGGTAAGTTGCAGACGGCTTAGAAGCGGATGCCGAACTTCACAGGAATGTATGTGGTGCGGTTGCTGTTCTGGGGATAGAGGTTGTAGCCGGTATATGAATTCAGCACGGATACCGGGCTGGAGGCTGTGACCCCGTAGCGCTGTGAATTGGGGATGTAGACATAGCGCGCCTCCATGTAGAAGCGCTCGTTGGAGAACTTGGAGATCTTGTAGGTGAGGCCGAAACCGCCATTCACTCCGACCGCGTTGCTGGTGTAGTGGTCGATGTTTGAGTTCACCTGATATTCCTCGCAGTAGTAGTAGCAACTCTCTTCGATCGTGGGCTCGGTGAAGTTTGTGACCTTGTGGTAGAAACCTCCGCCGAACACCGCATAGGCACCCAGCGAGCCCTCGGTGGGAAGGGTGAAGGTGGGGTTGAGGGTAAACGACCAGACGTGGTTGTTGCCGTCGAGGCCCGATACACCGCATAGACCGTTATTAATCTGAGCATGTAGTGCAGCCGTAGTCGTAGAGATAGTTCTGGTTGGCGAGCGTGGCGCCTTGCAGGCCGAAGTGGTCGTAGTCGAACTGCAGCAGCAGGCCGGCAACCTTGTTGAAGTTTCGTCCGCCGCCGAACTGGAATCGTAGCTGGGCGTCTCGTACTTATGGGTGTTGCCGATGGGCGAGGCGAAGCCCATTCCGGCCAGGAAGGTGTACTTCTGGGAGCCGTCTTTGTTGGTGTTGCCGCTGGAGTAGTTGGGCCGGCCGTAGCGGCGGCGCGGCGGCGGCTGGGTGGCACCGAGAAGATTGAAGCGGGCTGCGGAATCGGTGGCGGCATCGGCGTCCGTAGAGGACGAGCTGCTGCTGGACGGCCAAGGCGAGGTCTGTCCGGGCGGATTCGGATGCCAGCAGAACTGGCGCCTTCACTGCCGATGCGGCGGAGGTGGTCTGCGCCAGCAGGGCCGTTCCCGCCATCAGGAAGCTGAATGCCGCCGCGCGGCACGCAATACCGAAGAGACTACGGTGAATGTTCATTTGTTTAATGACTCCCTTTTGAGTGCAAAGTCCTTCGAGCTTTTGAACCCGAATCGCCTGAGTTTGTTGTGCCGTCTCAGCGCAGCAATGCAGTTGGGCCGGTTACTCTCCGGCCCAACTCCATCCTCTCACTGCTAGATAAGACGCGCTATTGCGCATTTGGATCACAAATATAGCGGCGTTTGGCTTAGTGGATGTCGAACTGCTCCGGGTGAAGGGCTGGGTCGCTCTTGACCAGGATCGTTTTGCCCGCCATCTCTTCCATCTCCAGCAGCCACTTTGCGCCCGATGCCTTGAGCTGCTTGACGACCTCCGGATGGACGCGCAGCATGATGTCGCCGCGGTCCAGCGTCTTGTGCATCTTGCGCATCTCGATGTAGATGTCGTTGCAGACGGTAATGGGCGACTTGACCATTCCCGTGCCGTCGCAGATGGTGCAGGTGGTGGAGAGCGTGCGCTCCAGCGACTGCTTGACCCGCTTGCGGGTGATGGCGACCAGGCCGAAGTCGTTGAACTGGAGCACTTTGGACGGAGCTCGGTCACTCTTCAACTCGTCTTCCAGCGCAGCCATCACGCGGTTGCGGTTCTTGCGCTCGTCCATGTCGATGAAGTCGATGATGATGATGCCGCCCAGGTCGCGCAGGCGGATCTGGCGGACGATCTCCGGGATGGCGTCCAGATTCGTCTTGACGATGGTGTCTTCCAGCCGCGCCGTCTTGCCGACGTACTTGCCGGTGTTGATGTCGATGGCCACCAGCGCCTCGGTCTGGTTGATGACGATCGACCCGCCGGACTTCAGCCACACCTTCGACCGCAGCGCCTTGTTGATCTCTTCCGTAATGCCGAACTGCTCGAAGAGAGGCGTGTCCTTCAGGTAAAGCTTGACGCGCCGGATGAGCGAGGGCTGGAAGCGTTGCAGGAAGCGCAGGACGCGTTCGTACTCGGCCTCGGTGTCCACCCAGATGGCGGAGAAGTTGTCCGTCACCTGATCGCGCAGGATGCGCTCGATGAGGTTCAGGTCGTGGTAGATGAGCGCGGGAGACTTGGAGGATTCCGACCGCGCCTTGATGTCGGCCCAGAGGTTGAGCAGGAAGCGCAAGTCGCTGCGCAGCTCCTCTTCCGTGGCTCCCTCGGCGGCGGTGCGAACGATGAATCCGCCGGTGGCGTCGCCCTTCTCGCTGAGCAGAATCTCCTTCAGGCGGCGTCGCTCCGCGTCCGACTCGATCTTGCGCGATACGCCGGTGTGGTTGACCGTGGGCATGAAGACCAGGAAGCGGCCGGGAAGCGCGATGTGCGATGTGATGCGCGCGCCCTTCTTGGCGATGGGCTCCTTGGCGATCTGGACCAGAATCTCCTGCCCGGGCTTGAGCAGGTCGCTGATGGCGGGCAGGTTGGTGGTCTGCATGGTGTGGCGACCATGGCCGCCGCCGTTGTGTCCGAAGCGCCCGCTGCGTTCGCCGGAGCCGCCGGTGTTGCGCGGACGGTCACCGCGATCTCCACGGTCGCTGCGGCCACGCCGGCCATCGCGGCGTCCATCGCGGCGTCCTGGGCGGCGTTCAGAATCGCGTCCGCGCTGCTGACGGGAACTGTCGGCACCCGTCTGCTCCCCGCTGCGGTCCGCCTCTTCCGGCTGGCCAAACTGCGCCTCGAAGAACTCAGCATCGGCAGCGGTTCCGGTGCGGGCTGCCTGTTCGTCGAGCTCGCCCGACTGCTCTGAGCCGTCGCTGCCTTCCTGGTCCTGACCTTCCTCGTCGTCTTCCTCGTCTTCTTCTTCGAGATCTTCCTCGTCGAGGTCGTCTTCCTCAAAGTCGTCTTCCTCGATCTCATCCTCTTCATCCACCTGGGGCGAGGTGCGAGTGAGTTGGTCGATGGACATCTCGCGCAGCATGTTGCCAAGATCGGCCGCGCCCTCCACCGTCTCTTCTTCGTCCAGGTCGTCGATCTCCTCGATGGAGCTGGCATGGATGCTCCGGGCCGGAGAATCTTCCACGTCGAGGACCTCTTCGGCGAGTTGGCCGGGGCCAGGTGCGAAGCCGGCCTCGCCTTG
Source organism: uncultured Acidobacteriaceae bacterium (assembly GCA_963828115.1). Classification (GTDB taxonomy): domain Bacteria; phylum Acidobacteriota; class Terriglobia; order Terriglobales; family Acidobacteriaceae; genus Edaphobacter. The sequence continues at coordinate 372,670 of CAWHDN010000017.1, read as the reverse complement.
CGGGAGGGACTCAGCGGCGGGCTGGGCTTCGACTGGCTCGGAGTGCATATCGCCCGAGGGAGTGATGGAGGTGATGTCGTGCGCAACGGCTACGGCCTCGGAGGCGGCTTCGGCTGGCGACTCCCGCACTGGTTCGAGGTATGGCGCGCTCTGGCGAAACTCGATGGGCGGCACGGGATCGACGCGGTAGGAGGCCGAGGCATCCTCTGGCTCGTACTCCACTTCAACCTGCTTGGCTGGCGTCGGTGCGGCAGCCACAGCCGCATCCGGCGCGACAACAGCTACCGGCTCCGCAACGACCGGCAAAGCGGCTCCGGGAGCTTCGTGGACTTCGGCGGCTTGAGCTTCTGCGATGTTGGGCCGCTCGAACTGCTGGATGGGCTCTGCGGCGGCGGCAGCAACGGGAGCGTCATTGCGGAGGTCGGCACGGTTGTCTCGCCGGCTCTCGCCGCGGTCGTTGCGGTCGTTGCGGTCGTTGCGGTCGGGGCGGCCATCACGTCTCGGCTCCCGCTCAAAGTTGCGCGAAGGCCGGTTGCGTCCCTCACGCGGGTCGGAACGCGAGTCGTGGCGTGAGCCGGAGTTCGAGTCGGGGCGTGAGTTGGCCGGGCTGCGCCGCGAGAGCGTCTCGCCGGGCAGGGTTGCGCCGCCGTCCCAGCCGGCCGCGAGGGTGTAGAGGTTGGCCGGCGGCGCGAGCGTACCCGAGCTCGATTCCGCGGATTTGGAAGCGGCCTGCTCTTCGCCGCCCTTGCGGTACTTGGAGAGCGATTCGCCGGGCAGAATGATCGGCTCGGCGCCAGCCTCGATCTCGTCGGGATAGGCGTTGGCGATGGGGCCGGTGCCGCTGGTCTCCCCGCTGTCGCTGTCCACGCCGTAGAGGTTACGCGAGGGTTCGAATCCCCGGGGAACGCGGGGCGGGCGCTGGTCTCCGCGCTGACCGTCGCGGCTGCGTCCGCTGTCGCGTCGTCCGCGGTCGCCGGAGCGGTCGCCGCGCGGGCTATTGTCTCGTGAGCTGTCGCTGCTGCGCGGGCTGTCCTGGCTGCGGTCGGAAGAAGATATGGATGGATGGATGGCCTCGCCATCGATCTCATGGATGGAATCGCGTTCGTACGATAAGTTATCGTCGTCGTAGCCCGGCACTTCGGAGTAGCCCTGAGCTGCGGGGTAGGCCGGTGCATCGGAGTTCTCCTGCGTCGAGTCGCCCGCCTGGCCCACAGCATCGCCTGCCTGCCGGTCTCCTCCGCGCCCGCGACGGCGGCCGCGCCGACCGCGCCAGCGGCGGCTTCCATCGGCGCCGGGAGCGCCTTCGCCAATCTCGGGGCCTTCGTTGAACTCTGTGGGGGCCGCACTGTCTGCGTCGGTGCCTGCAACGTCGCCGCGTGGAGCATCGCCGCGCCCGCCGTCCTGCTGTTGCGCTGCTGCGCTGGAGCCTCCCTGACGGTCTGCATTTCTATCGCGATCGCGGTCGCGTCCGCCGCGCCGTCCTCTGCCGCCACGCTCGCCGCCGCGTCCGCCCGTATCAGTGGCCTGCTCGCCGTTGGTCAGGCGTGGCGCGCGCACTGCGCGGTCTCCGGTTGGGGTGGTGTCAAACTCCTCCGAGTCCGGTGCTTCTTCCATGAAATCCGTGATGTAAAGGAAGGCATCGCGTTCCAGGCCAATCTCCACAAAGCTCGACTGCATGCCCGGCAGAACGCGCGTGACGCGTCCGTTGTAGATCGACCCGGCGAGCGTGTACTCGTTCTCGCGCTCGTAATAGATTTCGGTGAGGGCTTCGTCTTCGACGATGGCCAGACGCGTCTCGTGGGGCGTGCTGGAGATATAGATTTCTTTCGACATGTTCCTGCTCTTTCTGCCCGCTCCGGTTTTGAGAACCGGAGGTACGGGCTGCAGACGCAGGCGAGAGGATTGGAGGAGCCCTAGCTTGCTGCTAGTCGCTGCTCACCGAGGGTGCGGACAGGCGTGTGGGAGCTGGAAGTGTGGTAACCGATGGCTGCGGACGGGGGTCATGACCCACCCCAGACTGCGTCCAGATTGCACCGGCATTGGCTGCATTCCGGTTGATACCAAAAACGATCGGCGACACTTGGGACGCTTCGAGCAAAACCTGGCATGCGGAGTTTGTGACCGAATCAACCTCAGATCCAACTTGAGGCGGGGCCGTTCGCCATCCGGATGCAATCATTCCCTTCAAACCTGTCCGGCCAACGGACTTGATCCCTGCCTGGCCGGCCTTTTCAAAAATCTTCAATAAATCGTGCGCCGCATACCCGGCGCCTGGCGCCAACGGGAGCGGTGGGTTGCTCCGGCCTGGGTGGTACAGCCGGTTATATATCCAGTATGCACCAAAATCGCCGTCAGCGTGTTCCCCGCCTCAGACTCGTCACTGGCGATCTTCTCGATCGGGTCGGAAATCATGGATTGCGCAGCAGTGGCTCAGGCTGCCTTGACCCGTTCGACGGCGAGGCGTAGTCCCATCGCCTTGAGAATTGCGGCCAGACTGCTCAGAGCAGGATTCCCCTCTTCGGAGAGCGTGCGATAGAGCTGAGTCGAGTTCAGGTTGGCCTTCTCGGCCACGCTCTGTACGCCGCCAAAGGCCTTGGTCATCTGGCGCAGTGCGATCAGCAGCTCACTCTGTTCGCCGTCCTCCAGAATGCTGTTCAGCAGCTCCAGCGCGTATGCGGGATCCTGCTGAAACAGCTCGGCCATGGCCTCATCGTGTGCTCTATCTCTCATCGCTAAACCCTCTATTGTCAGATTTTCGTTTATAAACGAACAAATTGCAAGCGATTGCAAAGATCGAGAGCGGAAGAAAGAGTTCCCGTATAAATACAAATAGACGTATATTGGTATAATGGATGAAGAGCTGAAGGTCGTCCGTTGGGTCGGATCGTCGCAGAAGGATTTGCAGTCCTTTCCGCCAGAGGTACGCCGCGATGTCGGCCACGCTCTGTATGCGGCGCAGAAGGGCGAAACCGATCCCGCAGCCAAGCCGTTGAAAGGGTTTGGCGGTCATTCCGTGATGGAGATCGTCGCACCATTCGACGGCAACACCTGGCGGACGGTCTACACCGTTCGTCTTCGCGATACGGTCTATGTGCTGCACGCCTTCCAGAAGAAATCGAAGTCGGGGATTGCGACGCCGAAGGCTGAGATCGACCTGATTCGCCAGCGGCTGGCCACAGCCGTTCGCCACTACAAGGAAAGGTTGAGTTGACCATGAAGACCACTCGCAAGGCACCCAGTACTGACGGCGTCATCGAAGGCAGCGGCAACGTCTTTGCCGATCTTGGCCTGCCGAACGCAGATCAAGAGTTGACCAAGGCGCGACTGACTCTGCAGATTGCTCTCATCATCAAGAGCCGAGGCCTCACCCAGGCGGAGGCCGCGAAGATTCTTGGGGTTCAGCAGCCCCACGTCTCGGCCCTGACCCGCAATCGAGCGGGCAACTTCTCCATTGGCCGGCTGATTGATTTCCTGACGGCGCTCGGCCAGGACGTTGAAATCACCGTGACTCCTACGCCCAAAGTACACGGCTCCATGTCCATCGTCTTTGCCTGAACGAGAGTGCATTGCCAAGTTCGTCCGCCCTTCAGTTCACAAATCGCCTCATGCGGATGTTCATCACGATGCCGAGGGCGAGGAAGGTGAACAGGATCGACGAGCCGCCGTAGCTCATCAGGGGCAGCGGGATGCCGGTGACCGGCATCAGGCCGACGACCATCCCGATATTCACCACAATCTGGAAGAGCAGCACAGCCGCCACCCCCATGACGATGAATGTGGCGGGAATGTCAGAGGCCTGCTGCGCGTTCTCGATCAAACGCATCAGGATCAGGAAGTAGAGCAGCAGAATGCCCATGCCGCCCACGAAGCCGTGCTCCTCGCAGAAGGCGGCGAAGATGAAGTCGGTGTATGGAATGGGGAGGAAGTCGCCCTGGGTCTGCGTCCCCTGATTGGTCCCCTTGCCCCACAGCCCGCCGGCGCCGACGGCGATCTTCGATTGCAGGATCTGGTATCCGGCGCCTCGCGGATCGCTGCCGGGATCGACGAAGCTGGTCAGGCGCGCCATCTGGTACGGCTTTAGTCGCTTTCCGCTCATCCATGCGCCGCCGATCAGAAGGGCGAACCCCAGAAGGAGGACCATCACCTGCCTGAAACGAATTCCGCCCAGAAACAGCCCCACTACCAGGACTGGGAAGTAGGTGAGCGCTGTCCCCAGATCCGGCTGGATCAACACCATCGCCATGGGCACGCAGACCAGCGCGAAGGCCTTACCGATATCGAGCCAGCTCAGTTCGCGCCCTGCGAGGCCCCAGAAATACCGGGCTATGGCGAGGATCAGGATCAGCTTCACCCACTCCGACGGCTGAAAGTGGATGCCGCCGCCGAGATTGATCCAGCGCTTGCCCCCCATCACGGTTGTGCCGACCAGCTTTACGGCCACCAACGACAGAAGTCCGAGGCCATACGCCCAGGGTGCGAGATCCACCAGCCGGTGGTAGTCGATCCGCGAGATGAGAAACATCAGTCCGATGCCGACCAGCAGAAAGGCAATCTGCTTGTGGTCGAAGTCGTGGAACCGGGTGGGCAACGTCGCCGATCGGATCTCCAGCACGCTGAGCGCGGAGACCAGCAGCACCAGGCAGAAGAGCATCCAGTCGAAGTCGCGGGATGAGGAGAAGCTGCGCATGAGTTCGGACTCTATTCTATGGGCTGGATCGTCTTCGGGAGCTGGATCGTCAAGGCCGGTTGACCGCTGGCGCGTTCGCGGCCCCGGGGTGCACCGCTGGAGTGGCCGATGCGGTCGGCACGCCGTCTGGATTCGGCGCAGGAGTGGCTGCCGGTTTGGGCGCGTCCGCCACGCGCAGCAGGTTGCCCTCGCGCTTGCGCTGCTTGTTCACAAATGCGTTGATGACCTGGGCGACGAGGGGAGCGGCGGCTTCGGCTCCCCAGCCTCCATGCTCGCATAGGACAGTAACCACGATATCCGGGTTGCGGCGCGGCGCCATGCCGACGAACCAGGCGTTGGCGCGTTCGTTTCCTGTCCCCAGACTCTTCGCGCCAGCGCTGTGACTGACGACCTCGGCGGTTCCAGTCTTGCCGGCGAAGTCGATGCCTTCCAGATGCACGGCGGCGCCTGTTCCGCCAGGACCCAGCGTTGCAGCCATGGCGTCGGTGATCGTCTCCCAGTTCTCCGGTGTGATGGGCACTACGCGGTCGCCGCTGCCGGGGAAGGTGGATTCGATGGCAGAGGCCATCTCTGGCGGCAGCTCGTCGGGAAAGACGACGTGCGGCCGCTTCAGCACGCCGCCCGATGCGATGCCGCCGAGGGCCCGCGCGAGTTGCAACGGCGTCACCTGCACTGCGCCCTGGCCAATCCCCACCGAGATCGTCTCGCCGGCGTACCACTTATCGTGCTGTGTCTTCATCTTCCATGCGGTCGAAGGCATCGTGCCGCTAGCCTCGTCAGGCAGGTCGATGCCGGTCTTCTGCGAGAGGCCGACCTCGGTCGCATATTTGGAAATCGTATCGATGCCCAGCTTGTTTGCCAGCGTGTAGTAGAACGTGTCGCACGACCACGGAATGGCATGGTCGATGTCCACCATGCCGTGGTGCCTGTCGCAGGCGAAGAAGTGTCCGTAGAAAGTGGCGCCGCCATTGCACATCACATGCATCGACTGCGCGACGCCCTCCTCCAGCCCCGCCAGCGACATGATGATCTTGAAGGTCGAACCCGGCGCAAGCTGCGCCTGGATGGTCTTGTTCATCATAGGGTGGTCGGGGTTGTTGACGATCTGCGACCAGTAGTCCCTGCTCAGGCGCACGGAAAACTGGTTGGGATCGTAGGTGGGCCGCGAGACCATGGCCAGGATCTCGCCGGTGTGCGGGTCCATCGCCACCAATGCGCCGTTATGGCCCTCCATGGCCAGCTCCGCCGCGCGCTGCACGTCCAGGTCGATGGTGAGCCGCAGGTCCTTGCCGGGGACCGCAACCTGCTGGCCGAGCTGCCCGACCTCCCTGCCGTGGCTATCGACGATCACATCGCGCGATCCGTCCTTTCCGCGCAGCAGTTCGTCGTAGGTCTCCTCCACGCCGCTCTTGCCCACCACGTCTCCCGGCTCATAGAAGTCGAACTTGGTGCTGTTGAGGTCCTCTGTCGACAGTTCGCCCACATAGCCGATCAGGTGCGCCGCAAATCCGTCGCGAGGATACAGCCGCCGCTGGTCATCGAATGTCTCAAGTTCGGGAAGCTCGTTGCGATGGGCCTCGATGAAGGCCTGCTCATCCGGCGTGATGTCCTGCTTCAGCGGGATCGGCACGTACTTCGGCGAGCTGGCGTAGCGGCGCAGCGTGGCTTGGATCGCATCCACCGGCAGGTCCAGTCCGCGTGCCATCAGCGGAATGTCGGCAGTCAGGTCCCTGGCCTGTTCGCGCAGCAGAAAGCAGGAAACTGACGGGTAGTTGTCCACCAGGATGCGGCCCTCGCGGTCGAAGATCTTGCCGCGCGGCGCGCGCACCGGTTCCTTGCGCACCCGATTGGCCTCGGCCAGCATCCGGTAGTTGTCCACGCCCAGCACCTGCAGCCGCCACATTCCCGCCGCCAGCACCGCAAGCACCAGCACCACGATGTACTGCGTTGCGTGCAGCTTGCCCGCCGAAACCTTCTCGTCGCGGTCCGCGTGCATTTCGGTCTTGGAAATTAGCTCCATGCTGACGAGTCCTGCTTGCCTCAGTTTACGTTGTTCTGCCTCCAGCTTGATTGTTTCCGCCTGGAGCATCGGCACTGTGCCGCACGAGACCTTACTCCTGGTGCCTGGTGCGGTCCAGCAGGAAGCAGACTGGCAGCGCCACTGCAGTGTTGGCCGCAGCACGCAGCAGTTCGTGCAGCCACATCAGGTGGAAGGCGCGAATGCCCAGCAGGCGCCGCTCGATCAGGTACAGAAGAACGCTCTGCAGCAGCGAAAATCCGAAGGCCAGCAACGCGCGCGTGGATGTGTTGTCCACGTCGATCCGGCTTCCCAGGCTCGCTCCCGCGTACCCAATCACCGACTTCGCCATGCCGTTGACGCCGATCGGCTGGCCGGTCAGCACGTCCTGTAGCAGCCCGATGGCACGCGCCCGTCACCGTCCCGGCAATCGGGCTGCGCCGGCTGATGGCGAAGAACAGTGTCACGATGAACGGCAGATCGAGAATCGCCAGCCCATGAAACACTCGCGGCAGAAGCACCTGCAGCAACACTGCGCCCAGCGGCACCAGAACCGTTACAGAAAGCGAGAAACTCTGCTGCTCGACCTCGCGGCGCGACATGTAGCTGCGTGTGACCATCATTTCGTCGCCCCAGGCTGAGAGGGTCGAGGCTGCGTGCTGCTCGGTGCGCTCTGGCCGTTCTGCACTGAATTCGCCCCACCGGGTGTCATCTCCGTTGCAGGCGGCGTCGATCCGCTCGTGAACCGGTCCGGATGCAGCACTGGCAGCGGATGCGGGACGACAGGCGCAATCGGCGTAGTGGCCGGAGCAGCTCCATTCGCGCCTGCGGCAGCAGCCGGATTCGCGTCGTCGTGAATGCCGGGCAGCCGCGCGGCGCTCAGGTCGGCCGCGTGTTGCACCTCGGCGGCCGCCATGTCCTGCTGCGCCGCCTGCGACAGGTCCGACTGCGTTCCCGTAATCACCAGCACCTCTGCGACGCGGTCCAGATCGACCGCCGGATGCACCCGGATGGCGCTATACGGCTGGTGGTCGGGGTCGGGCGCGATGCTCTCGACGACGCCCACCGGCAGTCCCCGCGGATACACCTGGTCGCCGCCCGAGGTCAGCACCTGCTCGCCCGGCTGGATGCGCGAGTCCGCCGTCAGGTTGCCGATCTGCACCCGCCCGGCGAGCGTGCCGCGCAGGATCGCGCGAATCCGCGTCGTGGCCAGCACCACCCCCGCGCCAGAGCTCTGGTCGCTGATCTCCAGCACCTCCGAGGTTGTCGGGAAGACGTCCCGCAGCTTGCCCACAATGCCATCCTGCGTGATGACCGCCATGTCTGGACGCAGCCCGTCGCGCGATCCCTTGTCGATGGTGAGCACGCGTGACTGCTCGCTTCCGCTGGTACCGATCACCTGTGCCGCAACGGTCGTGCCAACGTAGCTCTCCTTGAAGCCCAGCATCGCCTGCAAGCGGCGGCCCTGGAGCGCGTCCTCGGCCATCGCCGCCTCATCGATGCGCACCCGCGCCAACTGCTGCTGCAGGTCTTTATTCTGCTGGCGCACATGGCGCAGGTCGATGTACTCCGACCACGCGTGGCCCGCGCCGCTGCCGAAGGCGTGCGTCACCCGCTCCACCGGCGTCACCGAGGTCATGGCCCACATGCGGATCAGCCGCACGCTGGGCCCATCCGGCTTCGAGGCGTCCACCGGACTGCGCACCTGCACCGCCAGCGCAATCGCCTGCGCCAGCAACACCGCGATCAGAAACAGCGCGTTCTTGTACTCCGTCAGAAAATCCATCGGCCTAAGAACATTATCCGCGAGATGCTGTCCCTAGGTCTGCACTTTCTGCGGGAGATGGTACGGGGCACGTGGCCCACCATAAGTTTTTGGAATCTTGATTCCCCCCAAAAGTGGGGTGCCATTCTTCGCTTCTTTATGGCGAAGGGTGGGCGATCGCATAGTACCTCTTATAGTTGCTGCTGGAAAAGATTCGCCCGCGCTACTGTCCGGCTAGCGCCCGATCCTCGCGCCGCGGGCAATCGCCGGAAGCAACGGCCCCGGAACTCCGGTCGTGCGCAGGTACGCCGCCGCCGCGGTCAGCCGCACCGGATACTTCGTATCGGCAAACAGCGCGTAGATCGCCATCGACGTCGTCTGGTCGTGATAGTCGGCTAGCGCCTTGGCCGCCGCAGCGCGCAGCGCCGGGTCCTTGTCCGCCAGCGCGGCCAGCAACTCCTTGTGGATCGGCTCCGTCTTCTCCTGCGAAATCTGCTCGATGGCAGCAACGCGAGTCAGGTCGCCGCCGCTCTGGTGGATGAACTCGAACGCCGTGATCCCGTAGCCAAACGGCCCCAGAAACATCGACGCTCCCTGCATGACGCCCATCCGCGCCAGCATCGCCGGATTGTGCAGGTCCTTGTCGATCTTGTGCTCCGTGCCGTGCATCATCGTCGGCCCCGCGCTGCGCTCTGCATCCACCACCGCCATCAGGATGTCTTCGCCAGACTTGTCTCCCATCTTCCACAACGTCATCGCCGCGGTGAACGCCACCTGCGGCTCCTTGTCGTCCAGCAGATTGCGCAGATTGGCCGCGAGGTTGCGGTCCTTCGTCTGTCCGGCCGCAAGCGCCGCCGCAGTGCGAATGTCGAGGTCCGGTTCCAGCATCGCATCGGCGATCATCTTCGCCGAGCGCGGGCTGCGCAGCAGGCTAAGCGCTGCCAGCGACTGAATCCGCGTCTGCGTATGTTTTGCGTCGCCTGCCGCATCGGTCAGGATCTTCCACGCCGCATCCGTCCGCTGCCCGGCAGTCGCCGTCAGCGAGAGCGACACCGCCGGTGCCTCCTCTTCATTGCCCGCCGCCGCAGGATTGCTTGCAGCCGCAGGATTGCCCGCCGCCGCGCTGGCAGGCTTGGCAGGAGCACTCTGGGCCCTCCCCGCCGCATTCACCATGCAGGCAAGAGCGAGCAGAAGCAGCCCGCTCCGCTTCCAGTTGAAGAGATTCTTTCGCACACGGTTGGCTATAGCGTTCATCTCCGTCTCCACGTTCCGCTCCCGTCCATCTCGATCTGTTGTAAGTGTGATGCAAAACACTGAAGTTGCCATAGGAGAATTGCGAAAATCATGTCGTCGGCAGAATATAACCGCCGCTTCGACGGGCTTGCAACAGACCCATAATGCTAGACTCATCCCGGCCGCTTTTACGCAGAGCCTCGGTCGCCAATATGCTCTTCAAAGCTCGCAGCGCCGCCGTCTATGGCATCGACGCCCACATTATCGACGTGGAGGTCGACTTCTCCGGCGTGATTCTTGAACAAGGAAGAGTTCAGCACCGTCGGCCTGCCCGACGCCGCCGTGCGCGAGAGCCGCGACCGCGTTCGTTCGGCGATCAAGAACTCCGGATTCGACATTCCTCCCACGCGCATCACCATCAACCTCGCGCCCGCGGACATCAAAAAAGAAGGCTCCGGATTCGACCTCCCCATCGCCATAGGCATTCTCGGCGCATACGGCGGGCTGCACATCAAGGACATCTCCAACTTCCTGCTGGTCGGCGAACTAGGCCTGGACGGCACGCTGCGCGCCGTGCAGGGAATGCTGCCGATTGCGATTGCCGCGCGAGCCAAGGGGATCAAGAACCTCATCATTCCCGCCTCCAACGCGCGCGAGGCCGCGGTCGTCGAGGGCGTCAACGTCTATCCCGTGCAGACGCTCAGCGACGTGCGCGAACTGCTCAACTCCGCCGCACTCGGCGGCATCAAGGCGACTCCGCTGCGCATTGAGGCCGCCAGCCTGCTCGACGAGCTGCAACACTTCCCCTACGACTTCAAAGACGTGCGCGGGCAACAGGTGGCCAAGCGCGCGCTGGAGGTCGCGGCCGCCGGTGGACACAACATTCTGATGATCGGGCCGCCCGGCTCCGGCAAGACGATGCTCGCCAAGCGCCTGCCGTCGATCCTTGCGCCCCTGCGCTTCGATGAGGCGCTGGAGACCACCAAGATCCACTCCGTCGCCGGCGTGCTGGACGCCGATCGCGGCCTGGTGACGCACCGGCCCTTCCGCGCGCCGCACCACACCATCTCCGACGCAGGGCTGATCGGTGGAGGAATGATTCCGCGTCCAGGCGAGGTCTCGCTGGCCCACAACGGCCTGCTCTTTCTGGACGAACTGCCGGAGTTCCCGCGCAACGTCCTCGAAGTCCTGCGCCAGCCGCTGGAAGACGGCACCGTGACCATCGCCCGCGCGGCCATGTCGCTCAGCTTCCCCGCGCGCTTCATGCTGGTCGCCGCCATGAACCCATGTCCCTGCGGATACTTCAACGACAAATCGCGCGAGTGCATGTGTACGCCGCCCATGATCCAGCGCTACGTCAGCAAAGTCTCCGGCCCGCTGCTGGACCGCATCGACATCCACATTGAGGTTCCCGCCGTGCAGTATAAGGAGCTGCGCGGCAGCGCCTCCGCCGAAGGCTCCGCCGAAATTCGCGCCCGCGTCCTGGCCGCCCGCGAGCGCCAGCACGTTCGCTTCGCCGTACCGCTGAACGGCCAGCCCGAACGCGGCAAAGCCTCGGCCAAGTCCGCCACCAAGCCCATCTTCTCCAACTCGCAGATGAACACCCAGCAGATCCGCACATTCTGCGAGCTATCCCCCGACGCCGAGCGCCTGCTGGAGCGCGCCATGCAGCAGCAGGGCCTCACCGCACGCGCCCACGACCGCATCCTCAAGGTCGCTCGCACCATCGCCGACCTCGGCGGCGAGCCCGACATCGCCGTCAAGCACATCGCCGAGGCCATCCAGTACCGAACGCTGGACCGAAGCTACTGGGCATAGCCCGCAGCAACCAGGCCTGGACACTTAAGTTGATGATTATAATTGTTTTCCTTAGATGGTTCTGACTCCTTGCGTCGACGCGTGCAGCCTTTGTTCTCTGGAGAATGGCCTCGTGGACTTTTCTCCAGCACCTCGCAACTTCCCATTTATGGAATATTTATTTTCACAACTTCCCAAAATAAGTATTGACTCAGCCCGCTATACCGTTTATCTTTCTTATAACAAGTTGTTCCACGCTGGACAGTCCGCAAGTATGGTTTTGGCGGGTTCACAGCAACGACTTCTCGCCTCTGCTCGTGTTAGTTCGCAGGAGTGCAACCCGCTCCGAATTGTATGAGATGTAGATATAGATCAAATGAGCGCGGGGTTCTGCGCCATACAGAAGCACTGTCTTTACGATCACGCTTCAGGAATAAAAATATTCTTTAGATAGACTGTAACCACCTCCCGAGTCCTTGCATCTCATTTGTTTAGGGTCTGGAGTTGGCGACCTCAGTACTCGCATCATTCGTTGCTTCAAGTCGTTTTTATTCATCAGTTTATAAAGTCCAGTTCAGACATCGGAGATCGCGCTTGCGGTCCGAAGCAAGTCGATGCCAGACGCGACATTACCCCTTCGCCGCGACGAAACGAAAGGTACATTTATGCGCTCAGACCTAATTTTTGGAGCACTCGCTCACGTCACCAATCGCTACGAACTCTGTCAGCTTGCCTCCAAGGCAACCCGCAAGCTGCACAAACCCAACACTCGTGTCCAGGACACCACCAACGAAGTCTTCGATCGCTTCAAGGACACCATTCCCATGGACGCAGCCTCTGAGACGGCCGTCGACAGCCTTGAGGAACGCCGCGCGGCCTGACCCGCGCGGCCCTGCCGCCACTTCCCTGCAATGGAAGTTCATCTGCATCAACCCCTCCCGTCAGCGTATAATTCATTTCATCCCATAAGCTGCTGCGGCACACCGCACGACCCCTCTTTCTCCAAAGCAGGCTCTGTCAAGCGTTTCCCGCCCGGCAACTCCCCTCCTCAGTTCCAAATCCCCCCGAAAAATTAGGTAAATCTCAGGTAAATCATGACAATATCCGAACTTAAAGATCACAATATCGCCGAGCTGACCAAGCTGGCCCGCGGCCTCGACATTGCCGGAACCAGCGGTCTGCGCAAGCAGGACCTCATCTTCAAGATTCTTCAGGCCCAATCCGAAAAAGAGGGCCACATCTTCGCCGAGGGCGTGCTGGAAATCCTGCCCGACGGTTACGGCTTCCTGCGCTCGCCCGACTACAACTACCTGCCGGGGCCGGACGACATCTACGTCTCGCCCTCGCAAATACGCAAGTTCGACCTGAAGACCGGCGACACCATCAGCGGCAACGTCCGCCCGCCGCACGAGGGCGAGAAGTACTTCGCCCTGGTCAAGATCGAGGCCATCAACTTCGAGTCGCCCGAGGAGACCAAGAACAAGATCCTCTTCGACAACCTCACCCCCCTCTACCCTGAAGAACGCATCAAGATGGAGACCGACCGCGAGCATATGTCCGGTCGCGTCATGGATCTGCTCACCCCGGTCGGCAAGGGCCAGCGCGGCCTGATCGTCGCTCCGCCCCGCACCGGCAAGACCATGCTCCTCCAGTCCATCGCAAACTCCGTCACCACCAACCACCCGGAGATCGTCCTCATCGTCCTGCTCATCGACGAGCGCCCGGAAGAGGTCACCGACATGCAGCGCAGCGTCAAGGGCGAGGTCATCAGTTCCACCTTCGACGAGCCCGCCGCCCGCCACGTCCAGGTCGCCGAGATGGTCATCGAGAAGGCCAAGCGCCTGGTCGAGCACAAGCGCGATGTGGTCATCCTGCTGGACTCCATCACCCGCCTTGCACGCGCCTACAACACCATCGTCCCGCCGAGCGGCAAGGTCCTCTCCGGCGGCGTCGATTCCAACGCCCTGCAACGCCCCAAGCGCTTCTTCGGCGCGGCCCGCAACATCGAGGAGGGCGGCAGCTTGACCATTATCGCGACGGCTCTCGTCGATACCGGCTCGCGCATGGACGAGGTCATCTTCGAGGAGTTCAAGGGCACAGGCAACATGGAGGTCATCCTCGACCGCAAGCTGGTCGATAAGCGCGTCTTCCCGGCCATCGACATCCAGCGCTCCGGCACGCGCAAGGAAGAGCTGCTCATCCCCAAGGAAGAGCTCCAGCGCACCTGGATTCTGCGCCGGGTCATCAACCCGCTCTCACCCGTCGAGGCCATGGAACTCCTCACCGACAAGCTCGCCAAGACCCGCAACAACCAGGAGTTCCTCCACAACATGAGCTCCATCTAAGCTGCCTACCAATGAAGTAGGTGCCCCACATCTCGATTCTGAGATGTGGGGTTTTTCATTTGAGCAAGGATTTGGGCACCCCTCTCCTGGGTCCCGGTGATTCGGGACCAGGAACGGCAGATATAACGCGGCACTACAGTCCTTACGGCTGGTAGTTCACGGTAGTCTGGACGAAGTCGCCGTTGCTGTCCATCGTTTGAATATTCCAGATGAAAGTGATCGAGGTGGCCTGCATCATCGCTACGATCTGGCTGCCTGAGCTTTCGTTGCGAAATTATTCACAGAGTTGACGAAAAGCCACGGGAGAAGCGTACCCGCAGACTCGACGCATCGGCCCCGGCACCGTTTTCGTGGTTCTCTCGCATCACCGAAAAACCTTCTCCAGTCGAAAAGTACTGCAAAGCTCAACTCTGAGTTCATTCACTATGCCCGTTTTGCCCCCGGATTGAATTGTGGCGAGGCACAACTAGGCGAAATCGCCCCATCTGCTTGATTCTTAATGAAATGTGTTGGTCGGGGCGGTCAGATTCGAACTGACGACCCTCTGCTCCCAAAGCAGATGCGCTACCAGGCTGCGCTACGCCCCGACTTCCTTCAATCTTACCCCACTCGCCGCAACATACTAACCAACCTGCTGCGACGCTATCGCTTGGCATAGCTCTGCGGCGATTCCGCTGAAGCCTCCTCTAACATCCGCTCCATTCATCCCTGCGGAAAACTGAGTCCTCGTTGTGAGGGACTATCTCCGTTGCCGCCGTCCAGAGATGCTGCGCACAAAAGCGCGAGTCCGGGGTGAAAAAACTGGAAAAAGAGATACACGTGTAATTTTCAGTTGACATAATGTCTTTTGTAACGTACATTATGATTGTTACAGATGACTTATCAGTTCAGATATCGATTTGGAGGCAGTATGAAAGACACCGTTCCCTTAGCTCCGCTTCAGAGGTTGGCCTGGTTCAACCTGATCATCTTCGCAGTCGCCGTGGCCTTATATTTCATGACCCTTTTCTTCTTCGCGTGGCATTTCCACCGGTCGCTGGCGGTAGCCGCGCTCCCTGCGCTGGGAATGTTCGGAGTCTGCGGCCTTTGGGGGCTGGGCAACTACTTTCTGCATGACCGTAAACGACACGCCAGGGTGAATCTGGATGAGCGCGAAGCACTCATCTACCAGCGAGCCAATACCATTGGCGTGGCTCTGTTTTGGGAGGTTTTCGTCTTCCTTTGCATGGGCGTCTGGGCGTATCTGAGCTACGTTCGCCATCAGGCCACCATTCCCGTCGGATTCTTACCGCTACTTGTCTTTCTCGGCATGATTGTTTGGCAGGTTGACCCAGTCGATTGCGATTCTGGTGCAGTACAGGAGGAGCGCCGGCGATGACACCCTCTGAGAGCGCGCAGTTGAAGAACCGCATCCGCAGACTGCGCTTCGATCACGGAGAGATGACGCAGCAGGAATTGGCCGACCGCGTGGGCGCAGCTCGTCAGACGATCATTGCGCTGGAGGCAGGCAAGTATGCGCCTTCGTTATTGCTCGCTTTTCGACTCGCCAAAGCCTTCGGCGTAAAGACCGAGGACGTCTTCCAATGGGACGGCGACTGACGATTCGCCTCTCGCCTTCGGTTCGCGGACCGCGTTTACAGTTCCGCGCGGCGTGCTTGATCGAAAGATGGCCGTATATTTCCGTATCGCCGATGCTATAATCTCAATTATGTGGCGGTTATAGTTCAGTGGCAGAACGCCGCTCTGTGGCAGCGGATGTCCTGGGTTCGAACCCCAGTAGCCGCCCCAATCTTCTCCTGATTGAACCTGATCCTTGGCGTAGATGTAGATCTTCCGGTTCCGAGTCAACCTTGACCCACTCAACCTTGATCCACTCGTTCAACATCTTACAACCGTTCGCTATTGCGCCAGGAAGAATCCCGGCTGCGGTATATGCCGCCGAGTCTTCGGCGGACAGCACCGATGCGGCCAAGGCAGGGAAGCCATGAGCGGCGCGAATATTCTCGATTCGTCGAACGGCGCAGGCCAGGCCGCAATCAAGGACGAAGACGTCTCGGATGTCAGCAGCGCTCTTCTCTCGGTGGAGCGCACGGTCGCTCCGGCCCGGTTTCAGGCGCGTCCCTTTGTGCCGCGACGCTTTATGAGCAACGGCCATCTGCAGACGATCGCAGGCAATTTCCTTGCGCGTACAAACGCTCTGCCTCCGCCGGTGCCGGAGCTGGTCCAGGTCTCGCCCGCCAGCGAATCGCAGATCGCAAGCGGTGTGCTGTGCGAGTGCCACTGGCATCCGTCGGCGGTGCGGGCCGCGCGCCCGACCGTGGTCCTGGTGCATGGCCTGGAGGGTTCGTCGGAGTCGCAGTATGTGGTCGGCAACGCCAACAAGATGTGGCGCGCCGGTGCCAACATCATCCGCATGAACATGCGCAACTGCGGCGACACGGAGCGGCTTTCCCCCACGCTCTACCACTCCGGACTCTCCAGCGATGTTGAGGTCGTCCTGCGCCACTTCATCGCGCGCGAACATCTGCTAAGCGTCGCGCTGGTTGGCTATTCGATGGGCGGAAACCTGGTGCTCAAGCTGGCCGGAGAGCTCGGAGCGGACGCGCCGCGCCAGTTGCATTCGGTCGTCGCCGTCTCGCCGTCTATCGATCTTGCGGCATCCGCCGACGCCCTGCACCGTCCTGCAAACCGGCTCTACGAGCGGCGCTTCCTGCGCAGTCTCATCAAGCGCTTGCGGCTCAAGGCCAGCCTCTTCCCGCGCGCCTACGATGCGCGCCGCGCCGCCGGCATCCACTCCCTGCGCCAGTACGACGAGCGCGTCACGGCGCTCTACTCCGGCTTCGCCTCCGCCGACGACTACTACTTCCGCGCCTCCGCGGCGCGCGTCCTGGATCGCATCCTGGTGCCAACGCTTGTGCTGCACGCGCTCGACGATCCCTTCGTCCCTATTACGCCGGAAACACGGGCAGCACTCGATGCCAATCCATATATCAGCCTCCTCGAATCCCAGTACGGCGGACACTGCGCCTTCCTCGCCAGCCCCGGCCACGCCAGCGGAGACGACGGCTACTGGGCGGAGACCACGCTGCTCCGCTTCATCCTCACCTACGCCTGAAGCTCACACCGCACAATCTTCCTCCCTCGAACGGCATTTCGATTGACCGCCTATCTGCGCGCGCCTAGCATTGGACAAAATTCAAAACCACCGAGGTTCATATGGGCGATCTCTTCCAGCCGTGGCACCTGCTTATCCTCTTTTTCTTCCTCCCCGTATTTCTTGTTGTGTATATCATCCCGTATTGGATGATCTTCAAGAAGGCAGGCTTCGCGCCCGCGCTCAGCCTTCTAATGATGATCCCCGGTGTCAAACTCATCGTGCTCTACGTCATCGCCTTCTCCGACTGGAAGTTCGACGCCAGCCGCGTCCCCCCAATCTAGCCCGCCTGTGACGCGCGGCTTTGTATGATGGAGAGATGCTTGCCGAGTGGTCCGCCGAATGCGCCGCCGATGACCCCGTCCTCGTCGTCCCATGGAAGGACCCCGACGGGAAGATGGCCTTCGTCGATCTGCGCGCCGTCCCGCGCGATTTCGACGCTGTCGCCGAGGCGGAGCAGCATCCGCCGCTGATGCAGGCTCTGCGCGCTCTCAATGCCACGCGTTCGCCCGTCTTCACCGCAAAGTGCGACGCATGGCCGCTCGATGAGCGAGGAGTTGCAGCATCTGCAACTCAACCTCGACGCGCGTCCCGCCGACGCGTCTGTCGGATTCGCCAGCTACATCGACCTCGTCTGGCGCGAGCGCTCGCTCTTCAGCTCCTTCCACCGGCAGGAGCAGGTCCTGCGCAGTCTCACCCGCTTGGCTGCTCCGTTGGACCGTCCCTCTGCCATGCTCGACTGCGTGCTGCGCCCCGCACTGCTCGACTTCGATGGTCCACAGGAGGGCTTCGCCATTAGCCTCTACGTCAAGGCGCTCGGCTCCACTCCGCTCTCCGCCTGGAAGGAGTGGGCCACCGCGCTTGCCGCCGCCGTCGCCATCATCCGCGGCAAGGACTTCGCCCGCTGATGGCGGAATCCCTGAGTTAATGGTGGATTGTCATTCTGAGCGCAGCGAAGAATCCCCGTATTTCATTCGGGCCGCGACACTCTATCATCCGAAGAATGTTCTAATAACTCCCCGCGAAGATGGCCTTCAGCTTGGCGCGCAGGCCCTGCTCCTCGCTGGCGCGGCGCACCTGGGTGCGGTGGGTATACAGCAGCATTCCGATGGCAACGGCGAACTCCGGCCGCGCCAGCTCCGGCGGCATCCGCGACAGCGGCACCGGCGAGCCAACCCGCGTGGGCACGCGCAGCAGGCTCTCCGCGTTGTCCAGCAGTCCAGGCAGTTGCGCTCCGCCGCCGGTCAGCACGCATCCCGCGCCGAGCGCCTCCAGCACTCCGCCCTGGCGCAGGTTGTCGCGCAGCATGGTAAACAGCTCGCGCGCACGCGGCTCCAGGACTTCGGCCAGAAATCTCTGCCGCACCAGCCGCGTTGGCGGGCCGTCGCCGCTGAGTGAGCCGGCGGCCAGGTTCGAGCCAATCTCGATCTCGTTCGACTGCGGCACCGCCGTCACCACGCAGTTTCCATACTCCCGCTTCAACTGCTCCGCCTCTTCCACCGAGACGTGCAGGCCCACGGCAAGGTCATTCGTAAAGTGGTCGCCGCCGATGGGCAGCACCGCCGTATGCGCGATCGAGCCCTCGAAATAAACCGCCAGCTCCGTGGTGCTGGAGCCAATGTCGGCCAGGCAGACGCCCAGCTCGCGCTCGTCGGCCGATAGCACCGCCTCCGCCGCCGCGATGCCCTCGAAGATTGTGTCTCCAACCTCGAGCCCCGCGCGGTTGGCGCACGTCACCACGCTCTGTGCCACGCCGCCCGAGCAGGTCGACAGATGCAGGTTCACCTCCAGCTTGTTGCCCACCATCCCAATCGGATCGTGGATCCCCGCCTGGTCGTCCAGGATGAACTCCTGCGGCAGCAGGTGCAGCACCTCGCGGTCCGGCGGCAGGGCCACCGAGCGTGCCCGGTCCACCGCGGCCCGCACCTCCTCGCGTGTGATCTCGCGCATCCGGCTGCCCAGCGAGATTCCCCCGCGGCTGTTCACTCCGCGAACATGCGTTCCCCCGATGCCGACCACTACGTCTTCGATGTCTGTGCGCGCCACCCGCTCCGCCGCCTGCGCGGCGCGGTTGATCGACGCGGCTGCGGGGCCCAGTTCCGCGATCAGCCCCTTCCTCATTCCGCACGCGGGCTCAATCCCGTGGCCGCGATAGCGCAGCACGCCATCCTGCAGCTCCGCCACCAGAACGCAGATCTTGCTGCTGCCCGCGTCCAGCACTGTGATCAGGTTCTCCTGCCGGGGATTCATCTCAACGCCCCCTGCTCGGCGGAGACAGTCCGCTTGCCCGCAACCTTGCCGGTCGTCCACTTCGTTGCAACCGGACGCTTCGCCTTCGCGGCGGCAGCAGGACTCATCGCAGTGGCCGCGGCCTTCTGTGTCTGCGGCTTTGTCTGCTCCGCGCCGCTGGATTCAGTGGACGCATTTACCGCTGCCGAAGCACCTGCCGCATCGCTGGCCGCAGCAGCAGACGGAGCTGCCTCGCCGGGCTGCATCTCCAGCACCACC
Organism: uncultured Acidobacteriaceae bacterium; assembly: GCA_963828115.1. GTDB lineage: Bacteria > Acidobacteriota > Terriglobia > Terriglobales > Acidobacteriaceae > Edaphobacter. The sequence continues at coordinate 353,164 of CAWHDN010000017.1, read as the reverse complement.
TGCCGCTCATAGCGCAGATCGACCGAAGCCAGCCTGGGATACTGTGCGCGCCACTCCGCCAGATGCTGCTCATACTGGCGATACCGCTCCAGGAACCTGCCATCGCCGAAGTGAACCAGAACGTCCGCGCCGCTGGACGCAGTATCCGTGCCACCCGGCGCAGGATCGGGAAGGATCGCCTTCACGTCCTCCGGGTTCGATACATCCACCTCGCTTAGCCGGTGAGAGATCTTCTCGCCTGTAGCATCCAGCGCCGCGACAAAATCCATGTAGATCTTCATCCGCGCCGCGCGCGTCGACAGCGGGTCCTCAGCCGAGATCCCCGTCAGCACGGGAAACGAGTACTGCGCAGTCGCCGCGTTCTGCTGCCCGCCTGCGTCCTCCAAACCCGCCCCCGGCATATCCGGCCCAGGCAGATTCAGCAGCACGCCGTGGGCATCCACCAGTCCGATCTCCGGTCCCTGGCGCACGAACGCCACCGGCGTCCGTTCCACAATCGCCACCCGCACGCGGTTGGGCAGCAGCCGCATCACCGTGGCGTGCTCCACCCAGGGCAGTCTCTCCAGCTCTGCTCGCCGCTGGGCCAGCGGGATGTTGAAGATGTTGCGCTCCACGTCCTCGCCGAAGACGCTAAGCAGTTGCGCGCGGCTCAGCCGGCTGTTGCCCGCAATCTGGATCGACTCCGAACTTTGAACCACAAAATGCTCATCGTGCAGCAGATAGTTGCGCACCGCCAGCAGGGCCGCAACGCCCGCCCCGATCAACAGCAGTAGCACGCAGCCCATCGCAATCCGCCCCCACAGCGACTTCGGCGCCAGCCCGCCGTGGAAGCTCAGGTGAACTCGCGGCCGCTGTGGCCGCTGCTCGTACTCGTCCTCCGCGGAAGAGTCGTCGGTATCGTTGGCGTAGGAGGTGTTCCGCCGCAAAGGCATCTCGGTCACCGCCGCTCGCCGCCTTTCCCCTGCAAATCGTGCCTCCGCGCGGGCGCGATCCGCCTCCGGCGCATCCAGCACCGCCGTGTCACCCCTCGTAAATAGATTGCCTGATCGCAAACCTTGAGCAAGGGTCGCGAGGAATCGCCAGACCCCATCATATCCCGCACCCGCACCCACTCCCACACATTAATCTCACCCGCGTACCCACTCAGCAACCCGCCGGCAAAACGTTCTTTGACATTCACGGTGGTCGTCTATGTGGTCAATTCGGAAAACTATCATTGGAGATGCAAGTCGTGGAAATTGATATATGTCCGCGATGGGCGCTTGCCAAAGCGGGCGTGCCTGACGAACTTCGACCCCATGTAGGTCTGCTTCTTTCAAGCATGATCGCCATGATCTCCCCACTTCTTATAACGCATCTCCCTCACGTTTGCATTATGCAAAAGGTCTTCCACGTTCCATGTCCGGGATGCGGAATTCTGCACTCAATGACGTCAGTGCTCCAGTTGCACTTTGCTCAAGCCTTTCATTTCAATCCAGCCGGAGTTGTTCTGGCCGGTTTGCTTTGTTTCCAAATCGTCGCTCGGCCCCTCGCCATCGTCTCGGCTGGAACGCGCCTTGCAATCAATCAACTTTCTAAACAAGGATCCAGCGTGGCGTTGGCATGTCTGATCGTTGTTTGGATCCAGAGACTGTGTTTTGGAGGATTCAGCCTTGGCGCTCATCTCTTGTCCCAAATGCAGCACGCTCACTGAGAAGCAGGGCTTCCCAGTATGGACGATCATCGTCAGCATCTGTCTTTTCCCTATCGGCCTTCTCGCTCTCCTTGCCGGGCGTAAGCCATCGACCTGCCCAAAGTGCGGATTTACCTTCAACGCGTAGTGTGGAGATTTGCACGATAAGGAAACTGCGAACTCCTGCAGTCATGTGGATAGTGAGTACACGTTTGTGAACTGGCTGGGTAGAGCGAACTGTTGGAGGAGCCTCAATGGCAAGAATAGTTTCATGTCCAAAGTGCGGTATCCTCGTCCAGATGTCGGGGTATCCGGCATGGGTCATTATTGTAGCGATCTGCTTCTTCCCGCTCGGGCTGCTCGCCTTGCTGGCAGGACGTAGACCGACCAGATGCGGTGGTTGCGGATTTATCTGGGAAGGATAGGTCCGCCAAAAATTACGTAACGATAGATCTGGACGTGGCGAATCGGTGGAAGTCCTATTCCGTCACGTCAGCTTCAGCCCTGCGTGAGCGCTTGCAGCAGCATCGCTCCCGCCTGCGAGACGCTCCCCGCGCCCAGTGTCAGAATCACATCCCCCTCGCGCGCCGCCTGCGCCAGCGCCTCTACGCCAGCCGCCATCGACTCCGCATACTCCACGCCGCCGCCCACCGTTCCCGTCCGCTGGATCGCCTCCACCAGCCCCGCCGCATCGACGCCCGGAATCGGCTGCTCGCTGGCCGCGTAGATGTCCAGAACCTGCACCGTGTCCGCGTCCGCAAACGCCCGCGCAAACTCCGGCTCCAGGTCCCGCGTACGCGTGTAGCGGTGCGGCTGGAAGAGAACATGCACGCGCGTGTAGCCTGCGTCGCGCGCGGCCCTCAACGTCGCCAGAATCTCCGTCGGATGATGCCCATAGTCGTCCACCACCGTAACGCCGCGCGCCACTCCCTTGATCTGAAATCTCCGGTCCACTCCTCTAAAGCTCGCCAACCCAGCCGCAATCCCCTCCGGCGAGACGCCAAGCTGCACCCCAATCGCAATCGCCGCCGTCGCATTCAACACGTTGTGCCGACCCGGAACGTGCAGCGTGAACGGCCCCAGCACCACCCCCCGGCAGTTCACCTCGAACCGCCAATGCCCGAAGTCCTCGCGCGGCCCGCCCGCCGGCTTCTCCAGCAATTGCAGCCGGAAGTCCGCCCCCGCCGATTCGCCGTAGGTATATACCCGTCGTCTTACCCGCTCCAGAACTCCGCGCAGCAGAGCATTGTCCACGCAGGCCGTCGTCGCGCCATAGAACGGCACGCGGTCCATGAACTCCACGAACGCCCCCTCCACGTCCGCCATATCGCGATAGCAGTCCATGTGCTCGCGGTCGAGGTTGGTCACCACGGCCAGCACCGGCGACAGCTTCAAAAAGCTCCTGTCGCTCTCGTCCGCCTCGGCCACCAGATACTGCGAGCTGCCCAGCCGCGCATTCGATCCCAGCGCATCCACGCGTCCGCCCACCACCACCGTCGGATCAAGATTCCCCTCGCCGCCGCCCGCGCCCAGCACTGCCGCAATCATCGAGGTCGTCGTTGTCTTGCCATGCATTCCGGCCACCGCGATGCCGTACTTCAGCCGCATCAGTTCAGCCAGCATCTCCGCGCGCTGGATCACCGGAATCTTCCTTGCCCGCGCCTCCAGCACCTCGGGATTGTTTGCCGGAACCGCCGAACTGGTCACCACCACGTCGCACGCCGCCGCATTCGCAGCCGCGTGGCCCTGGTAGATCGTCGCCCCCATCCCCGCCAGCCGCTCCGTCACCGCTGACCGCCGCAGGTCGGAGCCCGAAACCGCATACCCCATGGTCAGCAGAATCTCCGCGATCCCGCTCATGCCAATCCCGCCGATGCCGATGAAGTGGATACGGTGCGACGGAGCGAACAGAAAATGGCCCTGCAGAATCATGCGCGACACTCTCTCCTTGTTTTCCTTGCCGATCTCTCCGGCACGCTGGCTTCGGTCATCCGTCGCGCCCGAACTTCACTCTATCAGCCTTTCGCCGGGTCGCAGCCTGCCATACGCCGGCCACCCGCCGCTCCGGTCGTCGTTCTCACCCCGCGCCGGGCGAAGCTCATCCCATTTCCCGCATCCTCTGCGCCTCCCTCCGCCGATCCAGGACGCCACGCTCCTCTCGGCGTCCTGCACCGCAGCTTTGTTCTGCCCTGGAAGTCTCTCCCCGCGCAAAAAGCTCCCAGCCCGCCGCCGGCCCTCTGGCCGCAGCGAGGACTCCGCTGATGCCAAAATAAGGCTTTCCCAGCCGCCTCCACCCGCGCGCCCAAAACAGAACCCCCGCCTCGCCGCCACTTCCCGCATGTGTTCTCTGTCACACTGCCCGCCTTGACTAGCTGGTATCATCTATTATGTTGGCAAAAAAGGCATTTTGGGAGCGTCCCGGAATGCCAATCAAGGAAATCCAAATAAGTATCGTTGAGAGGGAGGAATTGTGTCTGTTACTGCCTGGATATGTTTGTTTCTAACCGTGAGTGTGTTGTCGCTCTTTGTGGCGTGGCTCTTCACGCGTGAGGTGGTCGGGTCGGACACCGCAACTCCCGCGATGCAACACATCGCAGCCTCCATCAAGTTTGCCAAGCGCCACTACAAGACCGTGGCGGCCCTCATCTGCCTCATGCTTCCCACATTCGCCTTCGCGCAGTCGGAACACGCTGGCGGCGAAGCCAGCCTGACACTGCCGGACCTGAAAAGCGTCAACTTCGCGAACTTTGGCGGCCTGAACGGTCACGCCCTTCTCTCGATCGGCCTGCTCTTCTGTGTCGGCGGCCTCTTGTTCGGCCTGGCCATCTATGTGCAACTGAAGAACCTGCCGGTCCATCGCACCATGCTCGAAATCTCCGAGCTGATCTACGAGACCTGCAAGACCTATCTGGTCACGCAGGGCAAGTTCATCATGCTGCTCTGGGCCTTCATCGCAGTCATCATCTCGCTCTACTTCGGCGTTCTGGCCCCGGTTGCGAATCATCCGATTGCGGTCACGTTGCCCATCATCCTGCTGTTCTCGCTCGTCGGCATCGCCGGCAGCTACGGCGTGGCCTGGTTCGGAATCCGCGTCAACACATTCGCCAACTCGCGCACCGCATTCGCCGGTCTGCGCGGCAAGCCCTATGCCATCTCTGAGATTCCCCTCAAGGCCGGCATGAGCATCGGCATGTTGCTGATCTCCGTCGAGCTCCTCATCATGCTCTTCATCCTGCTCTTCGTCCCGCGCGATTACGCCGGCCCATGCTTCATCGGCTTCGCCATCGGCGAATCGCTCGGTGCCGCGGCCCTGCGCATCGCCGGCGGTATCTTCACCAAGATCGCAGACATCGGCGCAGACCTCATGAAGATCGTCTTCAAAATCAAGGAAGACGATGCGCGCAACCCCGGCGTCATCGCCGACTGCACGGGCGACAACGCGGGCGACTCGGTCGGCCCCAGCGCAGACGGCTTCGAAACCTACGGCGTCACCGGCGTCGCCCTCATCACATTCATCCTGCTGGCCGTCAAGGAACCCTCCACCCAGGCCCAGCTTCTGGTCTGGATCTTCGTCATGCGCGTGGCCATGCTGCTCTCCAGCTCGGGCGCGTACTTCCTCAATAGCGCCATCGCTCACGCCAAGTACGCCAACGCCGACGATATGGACTTCGAGGCGCCCTTGACCTCGCTGGTCTGGATCACCTCCATCGTCTCCATCATCCTCACCTTCATCGTCACGCGCATGATGATCCCCACTCTCGGTGACGGAACCCTCTGGTGGAAGCTGGCTTCCATCATCTCCTGCGGAACCCTGGCCGGAGCCCTCATCCCCGAACTGGTCAAGGTCTTCACTTCAACCAAATCGACCCACGTCAAGGAAGTCGTCAAATCCGCGCAGGAAGGCGGGGCCTCCCTTGGCATCCTGTCAGGCTTCGTGGCCGGCAACTTCTCCGCCTACTGGCTGGGATTGTGCATGGTCGCCCTCATGGCAATGGGCTATTTCTTCAGTCAGGGCCCATCCATGGCAGACCAGATGCTCGCTCCCGCCGTCTTTGCCTTTGGCCTCGTCGCCTTTGGCTTCCTCGGCATGGGCCCGGTCACCATCGCCGTCGATTCCTACGGCCCCGTAACCGACAATGCGCAGTCCGTCTACGAGTTGTCGCTGATCGAGGACGTCCCCGGAATCGAAGCCGAGTTGAAGAAGGACTTCAACATCGACGCCAGGTTCGAACGCTGTAAGCATCTGCTGGAAGCCAATGATGGCGCCGGCAATACATTCAAGGCCACGGCAAAACCGGTGCTCATCGGCACTGCCGTCGTCGGCGCAACTACCATGACCTTCTCCATCATCATGGCCCTCACACACGGACTGACAGATAACGTCGATAAGCTCTCTCTGCTGCACGCGCCCTTCATGCTCGGGCTCATCTGCGGTGGAGCTGTCATCTTCTGGTTCGCAGGCGCTTCCACGCAGGCCGTCTCCACCGGCGCTTACCGCGCGGTTGAGTTCATCAAGGCCAACATCCACCTGGAAGGCGCGGAGAAGGCCTCGGTCAGCGACAGCAAGAAGGTCGTCGAAATCTGCACCAAGTACGCGCAGAAGGGCATGTTCAACATCTTCCTCGCCGTCTTCTTCGCTACTCTTTCCTTCGCATTCATGGAGCCGTTCCTCTTCATCGGCTATCTCTTCTCCATTGCGATCTTCGGCCTGTACGAGGCCATCTTCATGGCCAATGCCGGCGCCGCATGGGACAATGCCAAGAAGATCGTTGAAGTCGACATGAAAGAGAAGGGAACGCCGCTGCATGACGCGTGCGTCATCGGAGACACCGTCGGCGATCCATTCAAGGACACCTCTTCGGTGGCCATGAACCCGATCATCAAGTTCACCACCCTGTTCGGTTTGCTTGCCGTCGAGCTCGCCGTCACGCTCACTTCCAGCAACGCGATGCTTACCCACGTGCTGGCAGTCGCATTCTTCCTCGTCTCGGCGTTCTTCGTGCACCGGTCGTTCTACGGCATGAGGATCGAAGCCAAGGAAAACGCCTGATTCCTGTCCTGTAAAGCATGGAAAACGCCGCCTGAAATTGGGCGGCGTTTTCTATGCGCAATACTGTGGTGCCGGGTGCCTTATCCGTGACTCGTCGAAGATGAACAGGTGCCCCATCCATCGCAGTTGTATCGCGATGGGTGGGATGCAGAACCGCGCGCCGTCATCCCGACCGGAGCGCGCAGCCTGTACCCGTCATCCCGACCGGAGCAACGGACGGCCTCATCGTCCGTTGCGCAGTGGAGGGACCCCCGCATTTCTCCGTTGCTTGTTTTTGCTCATCATTCGGGCGAAGCCTCCACACGTCGTCATTCTGGCGCAGCCAGAATCTCCGTATTCGCCCTTGCCGTTGTCTGTTCTATGCCGTCCACCCAGCCTCAACCCACCGCCAATTGCTCACAGAAAAAAATCGCCGTCGAACCCCTCAAAAACCCCAACAAATCCGCATGTCAAGCCCCTCGACACCAAAAAATCCAGCTAACTCCCGCCCCATCAACCACTTCACTCCGAAAAATAGTTGGCATACTAGTTATGCTCCGCTTGCTACAATTAATATATGGATCAAATCCATCGAGGGGCAGCTTTGACCGTGCGGAAATAAACTCCCGCCGCCCACTTGAACCGTTCTTTCTCAACCGAATAAGCAGCACAGAATCAATCTTTTACCCGCAACCACCACACGGGCCGTCATTCTGGCGAAGCCCTTGGAGTCGTCTTTCTGGCGAAGCCCCATGAGTCGTCATTCTGCCCTGAGCGCAGTCGAAGGGCAGAATCTCCGTATTGGCCTTTGTTTGTTTTTGTTCGTCATTCTGAGCGAAGCTCAGAATCTCTGTCGTTGCCTTTGTAGCTCCGCTATACCTTCAGGAAATCACCCCTAACCCTTATGTCCTGAATCTTTTAGCCGCAACCTCAACGCAATCAATATTATGGCCAGCCACATCCCGCGTAACCGACTGATTCCAAACCGCTTGCTTCCAAGATCTCCATTAGGAGTATTATCCCTCTGGCCACCACATAACAAATCACTTACGCACCAATCCACCGCCAGGGGGGATGGCAGGGGGAGGGGGAGAACAAACAGCGATCAAACAGCGGACAAACGGCAACGCACTCCTGCGATTGCACCGCACTCGAGGGCCGCGAGACGGCAGAGAGCCGCGCAAACCGGCATAATGGTCACAGAGTTCCGAAACCAATTCCCCCGGCCCCGCATCCAGCTTCTTGCGAAAGATATTATGTTGCCTCAGTTGCCTCTTCGCGAATTGTCGCTGCTCGCTTCTCTTGTGGGTGCGTCGGCGGTCCTTGTCTGGCGCGTGCAGGAGGGTCGCACCGCCGTCACAGCCAAAAAAATCCTCATCCCGCCCATCGGCATGGCAACCGGATTTTCAATGTTTTTGGTTCGCGACTTCCGCTTTCCGTTGCTTTGGGCTGCCTGCGCCTTCCTGCTGGGTGCCTTTGTGCTGGCCTATCCACTGCTGCGCACATCGCGTCTGGTGCGCGACGGCGAAGTCATCATGATGCAGCGTTCCAACGTCTTTTTCGCTGTGGTGATCGTCCTCGCCGCCATTCGGATTCTGGCCCACAGCTACCTCGACCGGTTCGTGGATGTGAAGCAAACCGCCGCGCTCTTCTTTGTGCTTGCCTTTGGAATGATCCTGCGCTGGCGCGTGCGCATGTTCTTCGAGTATCGCCATCTCACCGGCGGCTAGCTCGATGCATTGACCGCAGTTCGCAGACCGGCAACTGTGATCGAAACCTGAGACTCATCGCAGACGGTTCCAGCCTGACTCAAAAGGCTCACTGCCACGCGCCTGCAATACGCCTGATAATAGATGTGGAGAAAGATTTGATGAAGAAGCTATTTGGCACCGACGGCATTCGCGGTGCCGCCGGCCAGTTCCCGCTCGACCCCATCACCATCCACGCCGTTGGCCTCGCGCTGGCGCATCACCTGGGCGATTCGCCACGCGTTTTGATCGGACAAGACACGCGCGAGTCCTCCGACTGGATCGCCGCCGCGCTGACCGCGGGCCTGGTTGCCGCCGGCGCGACCGTCGAGAGCGCGGGCGTCATTCCCACGCCCGCCGTTGCCTTCCTCGCTCGCGCGCATAGTTTTGCCGCCGGCGTCGTCATCTCCGCCTCGCACAACCCATGGGTCGACAACGGCATCAAGCTCTTCGGCCCGGACGGATACAAACTGCCCGACTCGACCGAACTCGCCATCGAAGCCGAAATCTTCCGCCGCATTGAATTGTCATCCCGCACCCTGAGCGAAGTCGAAGGGGAGGGATCTGCTTCTGTTCTTGTGCCACCTCAAGTCAACGAATCCGACCGCGCCGAGTACATCCGCTCCCTGCTCGCCGCCGTCCCTGGCCTCTCGCTCGACGGTCAGCGCATCGTCATCGACTGCGCCAACGGTGCAGCCAGCGCCATCGCGCCCCAGCTCTTCGCGGAATTCGCCGGCAGTGTCATCCTCACTCACGCCTCACCCAACGGCCGCAACATCAACCAGAACTGCGGCGCGCTCTATCCCGCGACCGTCGCCGCCGAGGTCGTCCAGCACCACGCCGCGATGGGAATTACCTTCGACGGAGACGCCGACCGCGCCATGTTTGCCGATGCGCACGGCAACGTCGTCAACGGCGACGCCGTCCTGCTGCTCGCGGCCCGCGACCTCGCCGCTCGCGGCCTGCTGCCCAACTCCACGATCGTGGCGACGACCATGTCCAACATGGGCCTGGAAGCAGCATTGAAGCGTTCCAACATAAAAATGCTGCGCGCTCCCGTCGGCGACAAGTACGTCCTCGAAGAGATGCTGGCCACCGGCGCAGCGCTGGGAGGAGAACAGTCCGGCCATATCCTCTTCACGGGCCGCAGCACCACCGGCGACGGCCTGCTCACCGCGCTGCTGCTGCTGGATATCCTTCATCGCGCGGGTAAGACGCTGGCCCAGCTCACCGCCGACCTCAAGACCTTTCCGCAGATCATCGTCAACGTACGCGTCCGCGAGAAGCGCCCGCTCGACCATATCCCCACGGTCGCCGCCGCCATCGCCGCCGCCGAGGCCGCGCTGGCCGACTCGGGCCGCGTCGTCATCCGCTACTCCGGAACCGAAGCGCTGGCCCGCGTCATGATCGAGGCCGAATCCGAAGCCCTCATGCAGCAGCACGCCAACGCCATCGCCAACGCCATCCGCAAAGAACTCGGCGTGTGACGACTGCGATAGCTCGCAATGATTTTGAAGAAAGTTTTGAGACGCGCGATGAGTAGCAGCAGATCCAAAGCCGAAGCTGCCCAATCCATGCACAGTCTCGCGCTTGCGCCTGTACCCGGGCGAGCGCGCGATCTGTTGCAGCGGACGAGCTTTCCCATCCATCCCTTCGACCAGATGCACGGCGTGGACACCAGCGGCCTGGTTCCCGCCAAACACCTGCTTACGGGCCATGCCAACGACGAGCACGTCACGGCGTACTACGGCGTTGCGCCCAGCATCCTGCGCGCGCTGATCGGGCACTGGCGCGAGTGCGGGCCACCGTACCCAATCGAGGATTACACCTTCGTCGACGTGGGCGCGGGCAAGGGACGCGGCCTGCTGGTTGCCAGCGAGTACAGCTTCCGCAAGGTTGTCGGCATCGAGCTGAACCCCGAGTTGGCATCCATCGCGCGGCAGAATGTGGAGCGCTGGACTCGCGCGAACCGCGAAGACTCGACCGCCGCGCGCATCGTTCCCATCGAGGTCGTCGAGCAGGACGCGCTGGAGTACGAACTGCCGGCGACACCAACGCTGCTCTTCCTCTTCCACCCCTTCGAGGCGCCGGTGCTGAAGCAGTTGCTGCGCCGCATTGAGACGCAGTTTGCCAGGCGGCCGGATGCGCTGGACCTGCTCTACGTCAACGCAGAATGCGCGGACGTTCTCGACCGCAATCCCGGCTTTATGCAGCTCTTCCGGGAAAACGTCCCCATGTCGCCGGAGGACCACGCCGCCGACCGCGAAGCCATCGCGCAGCAGAAGGAGTATGGCTCCACGGGCGACGAAGAGTGCGCCATCTATCGTTATATGGGTCGCGCGCGAGGGCCCATCTTCGACCCCGCCGCGTAAAGGAACTACTCTTTCAACCGCACGATCAGGCCGCGTTCGTCGCCCTCGCCGTGCTCCATGTAGATCTCTCCGGCGGAGCGGTTTACGATGCTCTCAAATCGCTCTCCCCACTCCACCAGAAGCAGCGAATCCGGGTAGCCCGCCATCTCGTCGATGCCGAGCACGGCGATCTGCTCCTCCGTCTCCAATCGATATAGATCAAGATGAAACAACCGCACCTCGCGCCCCACATATTCATGGACGATGGTGAAGGTCGGGCTGGTCACCTCATCCTCGCTGGCCGCGCCGAGGGCCGCGGCGATCCCCTTGACCAGCGTGGTCTTGCCCGCGCCCACTTCGCCGCGCAGAATCACCAGCAGCGGCGGATGCAGCATCGCGGCGATGCGCTCTCCCAGCGCCAGCGTCTCCTCCACCGACCGCGTCTTGAATCTTTTTTCCTTCATCGTCCCCTGCCTTCATGATTCAGTCCGCAGATCCAGGTCAGGCCATCGGCGTCCTTCGCGCGATAGCGGAAGGCATCCGACAGATGCGCCAGCGTGTCGGTGGCGAGGACCGTATGCTCATCCATCGCGTGCGCCGCGAAGTCCGCGGCGAGCCCATGCAGCGCGACCGCAGCCTCCACCGCGCGGGCCACGTCTTCCGGGAACTGGGCCAGCATTGCGGCGACGATTCCGGTCAGGATGTCTCCGCTGCCGCCCTTGGCCATCGCCGGGTTGCCGCTGGTATTCACTGCAATTCGCCCGTTGGGATGGGCAATGAGCGTGCGCCATCCCTTCAGCACCAGGGTCACCTTATGTTCCACCGCAAACCGCCGCGCCAGCCCCACTCGATCAACCTCGACCGCCTTTACCGTTATCCCCGCCAGCCGCGCCATCTCGCCGGGATGCGGTGTCAGCACCAGTGTGCGCGGCTTTTCGTTCGCATCGTTGCTCGCCGTCGCGCGCTTCAGCAACTCGGTGCTCCCGGCAAAGGCGTTGAGCGCATCGGCGTCGAGTACCATCGGCAGCGTTGTCTTCGCCACAAACTCCCGCGCAAACTCCGAGGCGCCTTCCCTGGTGGAGAGCCCCGGCCCGATTGCGATCACATCGATGCCCTTCAGAAGTTCCTGTAGCCGCTCCGGTTCAAGGTTCGACTCCGAAGGAACTCCATATCTCTCCTGCCTGCGAGTCGCGGCCGACTGCCACAACGGCCGCACCATCAACTCCGGCGCAATGGACGCCACTGTATCTGCCACCACCTCCGGCACCGCGGCCGTCACCAGTCCCGCGCCAGAGCGCAGCGCGGCAAGCGCGGCCATCGAAGGCGCGCCGGCTGTCCCATAGCTTCCTCCGACAACCAGCACATGGCCGAACTTCCCTTTGTTGGCATTCACCTCGCGCGGCTGTTCGGCGAGTGTCTTCGATGTGCCTGCCCAGCTCAATCCGCTCGCTGACTGAATCGCCTCGGCGGGCGAGCCAATCTCCGCAACGACGACCGGGCCAAACGTCGCGCTGGTCAGATGACCAAAGACATGCGACAGCTTCGGCCGCGTAAATGTGACCACCGCGTCGGCGCGGAATGCACCCTGCGCAATCTGACCGATAGAGTCGGCGTCCCATCCCGACGGCAGATCGACCGCAACCACCGGCGCATCCGACTTCGCCGCAAGCTCCCGCAGCGCCGCAGGCAATCCACGCAACGGCGGCTTGAAGCCGGTACCCACCACCGCATCGACGAGCAACTCCGCCGAAGCTATCGTGTCACTCATGGCTGCGAGGCCAGCTTCATTGTCCAGCGGTCTGATCGCGATTGCCGGAGCCTCCGCGCGGAGCCGCGCGAGCGCTGCCGCCGCCTCGCCCTTCACCTCGTCCTCGCGCCCCAGCAGCAGAACCGCGACGCCCACGCCTGCCACCGCCAGCACGCGTGCCGCAACGAATCCATCGCCGCCGTTGTTGCCCTTGCCGCAGAGCACGACGACCCGCCGCGCCGCCGGATAGCGCCGTAGGCAGAAGCGCGCGACCGCCGTGCCTGCGTTTTCCATCAACTCCACCAGCGGCACGCCGAACTGCTCCGCCGTGCGCCGGTCTGCCGCGCCCATCTCCGCCGAGGTCAAAATCTCCATCTGTCCCTTCTACGCGCATTGGGGCGCAACGCCAAGCCCATCCGCGCAGCGGCGCAAGACCTCGACCCCCGCATCAGACCCCGGTTTACAAATGCGGGCCATGCTTGGCACAAAAGTTGCATACGCATAGCGAAAGTGGCATGGTGTTCTGCGGGCGGGACTTAGTAGCTTTGGGGTAGGAGATTTTCCCATGACCCTGCGCCCCCGTGCGTCCCTTCTACTGGTTCTGCTTGGCTTGCCGCTCGCCCTGTCGCTTGCGGCCTGCAACAAGGTGCAAACCCTCTCAATCATTCCCGGCCCGGGGATTGAGGTTTTGACCGCCGCTGGCCAGACGGCGCAGTATGCGGCGTATGCACAGGAACAAATGGGCTCGGGGCCCATGACGACAGCCAACGTTACCAACTCCGTCACCTGGTCCACCAGCAACCCGAATATTGCCACCATCAACTCCTCCGGACTGGCGACGGCGGTGGGAGCTGGATATGTCGAGATTACGGCCGTGGCATCCGATGGAGCGATTGCGTCCTCTGACCTCACGGTGGAGTTGGCGGGATCGACGACACAATCCACCCCCTCGATCACCATCCTCCCAAGCACGGCGGCGGAGACGTTTGTCGGGGAGACGACGCAGTTTACAGCCACCGGAAACCTGACCGGCATCGGCAACGCGCAAAACGTGACGAACCAAGTGACGTGGCTTTCCAGCAATGCGCAGGTCGCCACCGTCAACTCCAGCGGGCTGGCGACGGCAGTGGGCGCTGGAACGACGATGATCGTTGCCGAGAGCGGCGGACTCAATGCAAGCGCGACCGTCACCGTCGCCATCTCCAGCACTGGAACAGGGACCCCGTCGATCACAGTGACCCCGAACTCGGCATCGGACACATTTGCCGGCGAGACGACGCAGTTTATTGCCAGCGGCAACTTGACGGGCGTCGGCGGCCCGCTGAACCTTACCAACACGGTGACCTGGCTCTCCAGCAATGCGCAGGTTGCCACCATCAACTCCGCTGGATTGGCAACAGCAGTCGGCGCAGGGACAACCACAATCACCGCAGAGTCCGGAGGACTGAATGCAACCGTTTCCCTGACCGTGAGCGTCCCGGCTTCGGGATCGGGTTCGGGAACCCCGACGCTCGCCGTAGTCCCGAGTTCGGTGGCGGAGACGTTCTCAGGGGAGACGACGCAGTTTACCGCGACCGGTAACCTGACCGGCATCGGCGCCATACAGAACCTGACCAATCAGGTGAGCTGGGTGTCGAGCAATGTGCAGGTGGCCACCATCAATGCGGCTGGATTGGCCACGGCAGTGGGCTCCGGAACGACCACGATCATCGCTGAGTCCGGAGGACTCACTGCAAACGCGACACTGGGAGTGACGATCGCGGCGTCGGGCGCTCCGTCTATCTCGGTGATCCCGAACACAGTGGCGGAGACGTTCGCCGGCGAGACAACGCAGCTCACCGCCAGCGGCAACCTGACCGGCGTCGGAGGCGTACAGAACCTCACCAACCAGGTGACCTGGCTCTCCAGCAACGTGCAGGTTGCTACAGTCAGCGCAACAGGGCTGGTGACGAGCGTATCCGCCGGAACAACGACAATCATCGCCGAGTCCGGCGGGCTCAATGCAAGTTCGACCGTCACAGTAACGCTCCCGGCATCGGGATCGGGTTCGGGAACCCCGACGCTCACAGTGACTCCGGGCTCGGCTTCAGAGACCTTTGCCGGAGAGACGACACAGTTTCTCGCCACCGGCAACCTGACTGGCGTAGGCACCTCGCAGAACCTGACCAGCCAGGTGACGTGGTACTCCAGCAATGCGCAGGTCGCCACCATCAACGCCGCCGGACTGGCAACGGCCGTCGGCGCAGGGACGACATCCATCGTGGCCCTCGCCCCTGCAGGCGGACTCAGTGCAACCGCCAGCCTCAGCGTGACCATTTCGGCGTCGGGAACGGGAACTCCGACGCTCGTCATCACTCCAAACTCGGAGACCGAGACGTTTACCGGAGAGGTGACGCAGTTCTTCGCCACTGGAAACCTGACTGGCGTAGGCGGCACGCAGGATCTGACCGGTCAAGTGACATGGAGTTCCAGCAATTCGCAGGTCGCCACCATCATTGCGGGCGGGGTGTCGGCCGGGCTGGCGACGGCAACCGGATTCGGTTCTACGTTGATCACGGCACAGTCCGGCGCAGTCTCTGCGGTAGCGTTGCTGACTGTGTCCAATAATGCGACGACTCCGCAAACGCCAACCCTGATCATCATTCCAGGAGCGCAATCATTCGTGGGGCCCGGTGGTACAGCGCAGCTTCTCGCAATCGGCAACCTCGCCGGCAATGGACAGGTCCAGAACCTGACCAACACTGTCACCTGGATCTCAAGTTCTCCAGGGGTCGCTTCTGTCTCCGCGACGGGACTGGTGAGATCGAATGCCGACCCTGCGTTCGGTCTTAGCGATGGTACGGTCATTACTGCTATCGCGCCGACGACTACCGGCAACAACTCGGTGATTACATCCTCGATCAACGTGACGGTGACCTCTCAATACACCTCTGCAACCACCACGCCGCCGCCGGTGCTGACGGTCACCTTGCTTGGTACCCAGAATGGCTCGGTGGTGGGAATGAGCGGCACAACGCAGGTCATCAACTGCGGCGGCGGAGGTACAAACTGTAGTGCTCAGGTCGTGGCGGGGACGCCAATAACCCTGACCGAGACTCCAGGAACGACGTTTGGCTCGTGGTCTGGCAACTGCACGGTCACGTCGCCCACTTCATGCAGCGTTATTGTGTCGAACGACGTGACGGTGTCTGCAACCTTCAACTAGCCGCTTCACGCCACTAACCGTAGCTTCAAGCTCCAAGGCGGGCCATGCGACACACGCATCGGCCCGCTTTGAATTTGCGCTGAGAGTCAGAACTTGTGGAACATGAAAAACGCCCCCGCCACCAGGCATCCGGCGGCTACAGCGTGGTTCCAGTGCAGCCTGTCGCCGAAGTAAAACACCGTGAAGACACCGAAGACGCCGAGCGTAATCACCTCCTGCATCACCTTGAGTTGCTCCGGCGAGTAGACCTCGGAGCCGAGCCGGTTGGCCGGAACCTGCAGGCAGTACTCGAAGAACGCAATCGACCAGCTCACCAGAATCACCTTCCACAGCGCCACTCCCTTGAACTTCAGGTGGCCATACCACGCGAAGGTCATGAAGATGTTCGACCCAATCAGCAACACTATCGGCCACACGCGAGCGCCCATCGATTTCCTCTCTGAATTGCACGAAGAATTCCACCTGAAAAGCCATAAGATGCTTCTAGCATGACTCTCGCCGCAAACCTCGCCTGCATCCGCCAACAGATCGCCGAGGCCTGCCGCCACGCCCGCCGCCCGGAGGCCGAGGTTGCGCTGATGGCGGTCACCAAGACGCACTCCGCAGAGACCGTGATGGAGGCCTACGCCGCCGGTCTGCGCCTCTTCGGCGAAAACCGCGTGCAGGAGTGGCAGGAGAAATCCCTCGCCCTCGCCCACCTCCCGGGCGCCGAGTTCCACCTCGTCGGGCCGCTGCAGTCCAACAAGACCGCCCGCGCCGTGGAACTCTTCCATGCCATCGACGCGGTCGACTCGCTGAAGATTGCGACGCGGCTCGATGCCGCCGCGCGCGCGCTGGGCAAGCGGCTGCCCATTCTGATCGAGGTCAAGCTCAGCCACGAGGAGTCCAAGCACGGCGTCGCGCCCGCCGAGCTTCCCACGCTGCTCGCGGCCCTCGCGCCGCTGGAAGATCTTATCCCTGCCGGCCTGATGACCGTGCCTCCGTGGGCCGACGATCCCGAGCAATCGCGCGCTTATTTCCGCGAACTTCGCCGCATGCGCGACACGTCGCTGGCCGCCTGCCCCTCGCTCACCCAGCTCTCGATGGGTATGTCCAACGACTTTGCTGTTGCCATCGAGGAGGGCAGCACCTGCATCCGCATCGGCACCGCGCTCTTCGGCATACGCCAGTACGCGACGGGCACGCTCCGCTCAGAATGACTGGTTGTGGGGGAAGAGAATCAGGACAGGCCGCGGAGGGTATTGCAGGCTACTCAATGCCGGTGAACATTGCGACCACGCAGGGTGCGATCACCATTCCGACAAAGAGAGCGGCAACCAGAAGGCTGTGCATCGAGAGATCCCCCTGCTCTGCCGGAGCGCGTGGTGGCGCTGCCGACCCTTCCAGAATCAGCCCTTGGGGCTATCTTGCCCATTCCACTTCAGCCATCCCCCTATTGCACTTCTGTGTTAGCGTGCATTCTGGGCTCGCCACCACAGGGCAAGCGCATGAATCGAAAATCTTTCTGCGAATCTCCCAGCAAATTCGCATGTCAAGCCCCCTCCACCACGAAAAACCACCTAACTCCATCAAAACAATCAAAATATTAGTCTCCCGCAGTTGGCATAGTAGTTTCCCTCCATCCTGTATAATTAAATCAGTAAGCAAAACCAAACAGACCCGGCCAACCGCCGGGCCTTCGCTTTTAAGCACTTTCACGATTGGTATGGAGGTAAATGAATTGTCATTCTGACCCTGAGCTTGCCGAAGGGGAAGAATCCCCGCATTTTGATCGAGGCGCAACACTCTTCCCGTCGGTAAAGTTGCTGTGGCCCTCAACCGTCTCCACCAAGTCCAGACCAAGTCCAGACCAAGTCCAGACTTAAACAAAAAAGTCCAGACTTAACATGCCTGTATTGAAGACTTCCCAAAAAAGTCTAGACTTAACATGCCTTTTTTGAAGACTTTAGACTTTTTCGCATACAAAGGATGAATCCGCATGACCAAAACCGCCGCAGGAACGCCGAAGCCCAGCCCTTCGCATTCCACTTACAACTTAAAACCTACAACCTGCAACTGCCTCTTCGCCTTCCATACGCCTCACGCGCCTAGCGCGAGCCTAACTCGCATCTTTTGAATACTTCACGCTATTTTCCCCAGGGGGTACCCACCAGAAATAACTGTTCATGCGATTGCCCTCAGACCTGCGAGGTGGCGGAAGGAGGCGCGGCGGAGATGTCATAAGATAGAGGAATGCCAATCGATATGAGTGCCTCCCTTGCCGTCGCAGACCCGGAGATTGCCAGCCAGATTCAACACGAGATCATGCGCCAGCACGAGGGGCTGGAGATGATTGCCTCGGAGAACTTTGTCAGCCGCGCCGTGCTGGAGGCGGCGGGCACGGTCTTCACCAATAAATACGCCGAGGGCTATCCCGGAAAGCGCTACTACGGCGGATGCGAGTTTGCCGATGTGGTGGAGAACCTGGCGCGCGACCGCGCCAAGCGGCTCTTTGGCGCGGAGCATGTGAACGTGCAGCCGCACTCCGGTTCGCAGGCCAACGCGGCGGCCTATATGACGCTGTGTTCGCCGGGCGATACGATTCTCGGCCTCGATCTGGCTCATGGCGGGCATCTGACGCACGGCCACAAGTTGAACTTTTCCGGCAAGCTCTATCGCGTGGTTGGCTATCAGGTGCGGCGCGACACCGAGACCATCGACTACGACGAGCTGGAAGCGACCGCCCTGCGCGAGAAGCCGAAGGTGATCGTCGGCGGAGGAAGCGCCTATCCTCGCCAGTTCGACTTTCCCCGGATGCGCCAGATCGCGGACAAAGTCGGCGCGTCGCTGATGATCGATATGGCGCACTTCGCCGGACTGGTGGCCGGCGGAGTGCATCCCTCGCCGGTGCCGCACGCCCACGTCGTCACCACGACCACGCACAAGACCCTGCGCGGGCCGCGCGCGGGAATGATTCTGTGCCGGCAGGAACTGGCGGCGTCGATTGACCGAAGTGTCTTTCCCGGGCAGCAGGGCGGCCCGCTGATGCACATTATTGCAGCCAAGGCGGTGGCCTTCCGCGAGGCGCTCCAGCCGGAGTTTGCCGAGTACGCGCGGCAGATCGTGGCCAACGCAAAGGTGCTGGCCGCCGCGCTGGCCGAAGGAGGCTACCGGATTATCTCCGGCGGAACGGACACGCACCTCATCCTGGTCGATGTCTTCCAGAAGGGAATTCTGGGCAGCGAGGCCGAGTACGCGCTGGGCCAGGCGGGAATCACGGTGAACAAGAACGCGATTCCGTACGATGCTAACCCGCCAATGAAGCCCAGTGGGATTCGCATCGGTACGCCGGCCCTGACCACGCGCGGCATGAAGGAGCCGGAGATGCGTGGCATCGCGGGCTGGATCGTCTCGGCGCTGGAGCACCGGGCAGACCCGGCCAAGCTGGCGCAGATCCGCGGTGAAGTGCTGGAGATGGCTGAGCAATTCCCGCTGTATGGGTGGCTGCGGGCATGAATCTTCGACCGGCTTGACCTACGAAGCTGTACCCAAATGCCCCCTGTGCGTGAGACACTCTCCATCACCAGAGATTTGGCTGGCAGAAGGAGCATCTAACATTCAGCGCGGTTTCAAGCGCAGTCATCCGCGCGGTGCTCCACAGGTGGTTCCATGCTGATCGCGATGCTCTCCTGGTTGCTGGCGATCCCTCTACTCGGCGTGACAACAGGGCTGCGCGCGATGACGCCAATGGCGGTGCTGTGCTGGTTTGCCTACCTCGGCTACCTTCCCGTGCAGAACACCTGGGCGGCGTGGACTGCCAGCGTTGCGGCGGTTGCTGCGTTCACCGTGCTGGCGCTGGCGGAGTGTGTCGCCGACAAATTTCCGCGGACCCCCGACCGGATTTCGGCGACACCGCTGATGACCCGGCTGGTCTTTGGCGGGATGATCGGTTCCATCGCCGCCACGGCAATGGCTGGGCCGGGGCTGGAGGGAGTGCTGCTGGGGGTGGTGGGTGCGGCGCTGGGGGCCTTCGCCGGATTCATGATCCGGCGCGACTTGGTGGAGAGGATAGGCTGCCCGGACTGGATGGTTGCGCTGGTGGAGGACCTGATCGCGGTGGCCTGCGCGGGCTTTGCCATGCATGTGGTGACCAACTGACGGCGGTTGTTCGTTGTGTGTTCTTTGTTGTCTGTTGCACGCGCGGTTTCGGTTCGCTGAACGCCCGCGTGAACCATATACTTACGAATTCTTAGCAAAATCCCTACCCATTCTTAACGCAGAAAAGCATCTCCTTTGACTAGCGCTGGTTGAAACCGGCGCCCGGTCCAGGGTGAGTGCGATGAACCATCTTCGAGAAAATTCGGACGAATTTGCACGGAAGCTGTGGCTGTTCTTCTGGCCGCTTCTGTTTGTGGTCGTGATGACCGTGCTGAGCGAATGCGGCCCGCAACTGTTCAACTCCGGTCCTTCGGCTGTGGCGACGCCCGCCGTCAGCCAGCAGGCCATGCACTCCATCAGGTGACGCCGAGCGGAGATCGCTACCCATCGATTGCGAGGGGCGTTCCGGAACTGTAACCGCGCGCTACTTGGGCAGGAGCGAGAGGACGCCCTGGCTGGGGCTGGGAATGACGTGGGCGGCGATCAGCTTGCCGAGTCCTTCCACATGGGCCTTGCCCGCGTCCACTGCGGCGCGCACCGCGGCAACGTCGCCCTTGATGATGATGGTGATATAGCCGCCGCCCAGCTTCTCGCGGGCCAGCACCTCGACGTTGGCGGTCTTCAGAGCGGTGTCGATGGCCTCGAAGGCGGCGGTGAATCCCTGGGTCTCGATGAGTCCCACGGCAAAGCTGGCTTGATCGTTCATAGTGTTCTCCGGTCTTTGGACGGACGGCTGTTCGATGAGGGGGTTGAAGTCGGGCGCGGCCTCCCAGGCGGCGCGGGAGCCCTCCGCCGGCTGCGGGATGACGTGCGCGATGATGGGGATCTGCATGGCCTGCGCGGCAGCTTCCGCGGCGTGCGCTGCGGACTGGATGTCGCCGATGCGCCCGGCGAGTTTGATGCAGACTCCGGGTGCGTCGTTCAGCTCCGTCTGCACGACGCGGACATTGGCGGTCTTCTCCATGGCGTCGAGAACGACCATGGCCGGCGACCAGCCGCCGATCTCGAGGATGGCCAGCGCCTCAATCAGAAGAGCCCCCGATTCTTGATCTCATGCACAACCTTGTTGACAATCTGCTCCATCTTGTCGTGCGCAATCTCTCCGGTTCGCACCGGGCATCCGGAGGCGGGCGGGGTCACCAGCTCGAAGTCGGCCAGGATGCACTGCATCACGTTGCTCAGGATCTTGTGCTCGGAGTGCTGCGCGCTGGTCTGGGGCAGCCGGGTGTGGCCGAAGTGGAAGCCGCGCAGTTCGGCCGCGGCACGGAACCCGTCGGGAAACTCGAATGGGGGGTTGAGCATCACGTCGAACAGTTCGAGGATGCGGTACTGCCACTGCATGGCCCCGGCGGTATCGCCCGCGCGGTACATGTCGTACATCTTGCGCGTAATCTCTGGGACCACGTTCGACGAGGCGTGCGTGCCGCCGTCGCAGCCGATGCTCAACATGGGAATCAAGACGGCCTCCCATCCGGTGAGGAAGGTGAAGTCGGGCCGGTTGGGACGGATCGCTGCGATCATGCGCATCATGAAGGCGAGATCGCCGGAGGAGTCCTTTATGCCGATGACGCGGGGGAACTCGTCGGCCAGGCGGCGGATGGTGGTCACGTCGATGGGGCTGGCGAACATGGGGATGTTGTAGAGCGTCAGGTCGATGGGCGAGTTGCGTGCGATCTCGGCGAAGTAGGCGTAGACCGACTCGGGCGCGAGCCGGTAGTAGAACGGGGCTACGATGGCGACGGCGCGCACGCCCATGTCGGCGTAGGCCTGGCAGGCGAAGAGCGTCTCCTTCACGTTGGCTTCGGCGGCGCCGGCCAGGATGGGAACGCGGCCGGCCGTCTCGTCGGCGACGATGTAGCCGATACGGCGGCGCTCTGCCGCAGTGAAGCGGGTGAACTCGCCGGTCGAGCCGTTGGGATAAAGGCCATGCACGCCGCGCTCGATCAGCCAACTGACGAAGCGGCGCAACTCGGCCTCGTTGATCTGGCCGTGACCGTCCAACGGAACCAGAAGCGGCGTGAAGATGCCTTCCAGTTTGCTCAATTTACTTCCTCTCACGTCAGAGACGATTCTTCAAGGATTCGTCCTTAACATTACTCCAGGGTTTGAGTCGAGAGCATCTCTCGAATGGTGGAGGGCAGGCAGTCGCATGAACAGTTGATGATTTGCTGGAGGGTACCCCCCCCGGTGCTAATAGCGTAAAGTATTCAAAAAAGGCATGTTAAGTCTGGACTAAGTCTGAACAGGTCTGGACTAAGTCTGGACTTCGTCTCTGCGGTTGAGGGTTAAAAGCGAAGGCCCGGCGAGTTGGCCGGGTCTGTTTGGTTTTGCTTACTGATTTAATTATACGCGGTGGAGCATAACTACTATGCCAACCTGTTTAAAGGTTTAAGTTGTTTATTTGGTGTTTGTTAGGGGGATATTGGAGGCGCGAGGGGCTTGACATGCGGATTTGCTGGGAAATTCGCAGAAGATTTTTTCGATTCATGCGATTGCCCTGTGGGGGAGGGTGATGGTGGCCCCGCAGACCTTGCGGAGTGCGGAGCCACGTCCCTTGCAGGCGGCCCGCAGGATTCTCACCAAAGTGTCCTCTATTTGTGAATCTCGTCAGGAGAGAACCCGATTACAGAGTAGGATTGAAGGTGCAGGCGCACCAAATCGCGCGGCAGGAGAGTGTTAAATGGCATCAGGTACAGTGAAATGGTTCAACGACGCAAAAGGCTTTGGCTTTATCACCCCGGACGACGGTAGCGCGGATCTCTTTGCCCACTACTCCGCAATCGCATCCAGCGGCTTCAAGTCGCTTCAGGAAGGCCAGAAAGTGACCTACGAAGCGACCAAGGGCCCCAAAGGTATGCAGGCTTCGAACATCCAGGCCGCTTAGCCACAGATCCCAAAGGTAGCTGTCACAGCGTGCAGTGAAGAGATTGAGCAGAAGATAGTCGCCTGAAATGCTGTGGCCCCGGAACTCCTTGCAAGGAGTTCCGGGGCCACGCTGTTTGCAGGCGGCCCGTAAGCCGGATTCTGTTTTAGACGATCATTCCTCTAGGCGACGCGTTACCGCGCCGCTCCAGCAACCTACCCGCAAGTTCCGGCTGTCTGGCCGAAGCCAAACCAAGCTCTCCGCCTGAGCGCATCGGGCCGATACGCTCGTGCCCGCTGGAGAGTGCGGGCGCGATCCCTGCCTATTTGGTCTTGCTCCGTGTGGGGTTTACCATGCGGCGGTCATTACTGGCCGTCCGGTGCGCTCTTACCGCACCTTTTCACCCTTACCCCCGGCGGTTTGCCCGGCTTGGCTTGCGCCATGCCGTCCGTTCGTGGGCGGTATATTTTCTGTTGCACTGGCCGTATTTGCGCCTTGAAGCACAAATCCCGGACGTTATCCGGCACACTGCCCTGCGGAGTCCGGACTTTCCTCCCCCTCCCGACGTGCGGCCTGGCGAGAGGCCTGGACGCGGGAGGCAGCGATCATCCAGCCGCCTGCCTGATAAGTGTATGCAGTTGAGGCGTGAAACATCGTTTCAAGTTTTGAAGTTATGGGATGGTAACGTTTCAATTTAGCTCTCAAATTGAAACGTAGTCCTTATGCGACCGTATTCTCGCACGATGCGGGTGGCCGCTGAAGCAGCCGGCGATACAGATATTAAGCAGACGATGGCGGCCAGTGCAAAGCTGAGCGGCGTCGCTGACGACGACCCACGAGGCGGGCATCCGGAAAACGTGCGGGTAGCGGTGGATTGGGAGAAACAGCAGGTTGTGATCTCGATCCAGCAACCGGCGGGCGAGAACAAATGTTGCAGCGCGAGGATGCGCCAAAAGGGTCGTCGCGTCCCAATGAGCGGGGCGAACCGAGTGCGGCGGCGAGGACGAGCACGGTTGCGACGCCGGACAGATCCATGACCCATGGGCGAAGGGTATAGACGGGCAGGGAGATGAGAAGACAGCGCGCACGCGAGTCGCGTCAGGCGATCGCTCATGCCGAAGCGAACCACGACAAAGGGAGTGGCAAAGCACAGAAACTGGGCCATCACCATCGAGAGATTCCACGAGATCAGCCTGACGTGCGGGTTATAGATGCCGAAGAGGCCGGCGTCCATCAGATGGGGAGTTCGGTGATTCATCAGCCACCAAATGACGTTCCGGACATGAACCTTACGCAGACGAAGGCGAGGATGAATGCCGAACCGCCGGTACGCCATCCGAGGGAGATGAGGGTGCGGATGTATTCGGTCAAGAACCAGAGGCGGCTGCGCGTGGCGGCCATCTCCGTCAGGTCGCCGAGCATTGCGGCGGCGCGTGTGGGATCGGTGACGCGGGCAAGGAGCCACTCTACGATTGCGGGGCTGGAAGTTCTAGCGGACGAGATGGACTCAGGCATACGCGCCTCCGAAAAGTTTTGCGTCGAGCAGGTCGAGGCCTTGCAGCAGGCTGCGGTAGGCGGACTGCGCGCTGGCCAGGGCGTTGCGGCCGTCGCGGGTGACGCTGACGAAGCGCTTGGCGCGGCCTCCGCGCTCGGGCGTGGGGCTACCGTCGCGGAAGGTGACCAGGCCCTTGTCTTCCATGCGGTGCAGCGTGGTGTAGAGCGCGCCGGGGGCGGGGTTGCGACCCGTCTTGGCGGCAATCTCGTCCAGAATTGTGACGCCGTAGGCCGCTCGCCGAGCCGGAGGACGGCCAGCAGAACAATCTGTTCGAATTCGCCGAGAGTACGTTCGGGATTCATATGGACTACAAAGTAGTACAAAGAGCGTCTTCGTGTCAAGAGGATTCTGCGACAGGCTGTGGGAGTGAACTGATCGCGCGGCGGATGCGTACAATCTACCCAGAGCGATGGAATTCCAAGAGGCGATCAAGCTGGCGTTGCAGTCCCTGTGGCAGAACAAGCTGCGCACGGTGCTGACCCTGCTGGGCATGATGATCAGCGTGGCCAGCATCATCGCCGTGGCGACGCTGGTCAACGGCGCCAGGACCTATGTGACCACCAAGTTCACGCGTTATGGAGCGGACGTCTTCACGGTCTCGCGGATGCCGTCGATCATCTTCAGTTCGGAGGATTACGAGCGCTATCAGAGGCGGAAGAACTTGCTCTTCGACGACTACACCTATGTGCGCGACAACTGCACGCGCTGCACCGGGATTGGCGCGGTACAGTCGACCACGGCCAAGGTGGTGCGCGGGACAAACTCGGTGACCGACTCCTCGGTCCGCGGCTACACATGGCAGATGCCACAGCTACAGAACCTGGACATCGCCGAGGGCCGCGGATTTACGGCGGTCGACGAGGAACATGCGTCGCAGGTGGCGATCATCGGGACAGACATTCGAGACAATCTGTTTCCAGGGGTCGATCCGTTGGGCCTGGAGCTGCGCGTGGATGGGATGCCGTACACCGTGGTGGGCGTGGCCCAGAAGCAGGGCAGCACCTTAGGAATGAGCCAGGACAACTGGGTTGCGGTGCCGTTGACGGCATACCAAAAAACCTACGGGACGATGAAGTCGGTGACCATCTATGTGAAGGCGGGGTCGGCCGGGCCCGTGCTGGAGGCGGCGGGCGACGAAGTGCGCGTGCTGATGCGCTCCAGGCGGCACGACGCGCCGGGCGCGGAAGACTCGTTTGAGCTGGACGTCAACAACACGCTGGTGGGGTTCTTCTCCAAAGTGACGGGGATGTTTGGCGCGGTGATGGGAGGGGTCGCGCTGATCTCGCTGGTGGTGGGCGGAATCGTGATTATGAACATGATGCTGGCCAGCGTGACCGAGCGGACGCGGGAGATCGGGATTCGCAAGTCGCTGGGCGCGCGCGGTCACGACATCATGCTGCAGTTTCTGGTGGAGTCGTGCGCGCTGGCGCTGGTGGGCGGGTTCCTCGGCGTGCTGCTTGGCCTCGCAGTGGCGCAGGGAGTAACGCTGGCGCTTGGGTTCCCATCGACGATTGCTCTATGGAGCGTGATGTTGGGATTGGTGATGGCTGCATCGACAGGGATATTCTTCGGTGTGTATCCGGCACGCAAGGCGGCAAATCTGGACCCGATTGTGGCGCTGCGGGCGGAGCTTTGAAACAGTGGTAAGTGGTCAGTGGTAAGTGAGAGGCAAGAACTAGATGCGGATGGGCGACTTCAAAGAGACGGTGACGATGGCCCTGGGTACGCTGCGCGCCAACAAGATGCGCAGCGGGTTGACCATCCTCGGCATCGTGATCGGCGTGATGACGGTGATTACCATCTCGTCGGTGGTCAATGGGTTGAACTCCGGCGTGGAGGGTCTGGTGCAGTCGCTGGGCTCGAACGTTCTGTTTATCTATCGCTTTCCCGCGTTCACCGGACGCCCAACCAGCGAGATGCTGACGCGCAAGCAGATGACCTACGACGACGCGATGGCGATGCGCCTGCTACCCCACGTGGTGGCCGTCTCGCCGGCGCTGCAATATACCGACAATTCCGCTCCGGGGCGCAGCGGCGTGACCGCGATCAAGGGCGGCGGCAAGAACATGCAAGGCACGATCCTGACGGGAAACACGCCGGATGAGAAGGACGTCTCGGATCTGGACATGCTGGATGGCCGCTTCTTCAACGAACAGGACCAGGAGCGCGCGGCGCGGGTGACGGTGCTGGGCTACGACACGGCGGAGCAGTTGTTCCCTGGGCAGAGCGCGATCGGCCGCGAGGTTGAGGCCGCCGGGATGATGTTCACCGTGGTGGGGGTGCTGGACAAACAGAAGCAGGCCTTCGGCGGAGGCAAGAACCCGCAGGACAACCAGGCCTACTTCCCGATTACGACGTTTCACTACATGCACCCCGAGGAACTCGACTACTGGATCACATTGAAGTACGACGATCCCAAGAACCGGCTGACGGTGCAGGATGAGCTGACGGAGCTGTTGCGGCGGAGGCGCAAGGTGCTCAACGAAAAGCCCGACAACTTCGCCATCTTCGGCACGGACACCATCACTCGGCTGTGGGACGAGATTACGGGAGGGCTCTTCCTGCTGATGTTCTCGCTGTCGTGCGTGGCGCTGATGGTGGGCGGGGTGGGCGTGATGAACATCATGCTGGTCAGCGTGACCGAGCGCACCCGCGAGATCGGAGTGAGGAAGGCGATCGGCGCCACCAAGCGGACGATTCTGGCCCAGTTCACGCTGGAGGCGATCACGCTGTGCGCCGTGGGTGGCGTCATCGGAGTGCTGCTGGGCAGCGGGATTGCGCTTACGGTGAATCATTGGTTTCCAGCGCTGCTCTCACCGCTGTGGGTGGCAACGGCCTTCCTGTCTTCCTGCGCGATCGGCCTCATCTTCGGCATCTATCCGGCGTGGAAGGCCGCTAACCTCGACCCCATCGAGGCGCTGCGCTACGAGTAACGGCGCTTTGCGCGCGGCGGTTGGGTAGACTGGTTGCATGATGGCGACGGCGGTCGAGATCGCGACAACGCTGCTGACGGTGGGCGGGCTGGTCTACATGCTGCTGGCGCTGGCGGGAGCGCGGCAGTTTGCGCGGGACTGCCGGCGGATTGCCGCTGCGGAGGCGAACGCGCCAGGGTTCGCACCGGATGTTTCCATCCTGAAGCCGGTGAAGGGCGTGGACGCGCGGATGTATGCGGGCTTGGCGAGCCACTGCCGGCAGCAGTATGCGGGCCGGTTCGAGATTCTCTTTGGCGTCGGCAGCGCGGACGATCCCGCTGTGGAAGAGATAGCCCGGCTGCGACTGGAGTTTCCCCAGTGCGACCTCCGGCTGATTGTGTGCCCGGAGCGGCTGGGGACCTCGGGCAAGGTCAGCAATCTGGTGCAGATGCTGCGTGAGGCAAAGTACGACTATGTGCTCATCAACGACAGCGATATCTGCGTCTCGCGGAATTATCTGACGCGGGTGATGCGCGGTTTTGTCGACGCGAAGGTGGGCATGGTGACGGCGCTCTATCGCGGGCGGACAGCCGTTGACGGCAAGGCGCTGACGTTGTGGGCGCGGTTGGAGGCGCTGGGAATCTCAACCGACTTTATGGCGGGAGTGCTTGGCGGCGCGCAAGCTCGAAGGCGGCATTCATTTTGGACTTGGCTCGACGCTGGCGATGTCGCGCGCGGCGCTGGCTGCGGCGGGAGGGCTGGAGCCGCTGGCCGACTCGCTGGCCGACGACTACGAGATGGGCGCGCGCATCGCGCAGGCGGGATACCGCGTCGAGCTATGCGGCGAGGTGGTCGAGACCGCCGTGCCCGCGTACGACTTTCGCGGCTTCTGCGAACACCAGATCCGCTGGGCGCGGACCACGCGCGACTCGCGGCGATGGGGCTACCTGGGGCTGGGGATTACGTACTGCATTCCGTGGGCCGTGCTGAACTGCGTGGCCAGCGGATTCGCTCTGTGGAGCTTCACCCTGCTGAGCCTCGTAGTTCTGGCGCGGGTTGCCGTGGCGCTGACGGTCGGCGTCGGCCTGCTGGGCGATGCGCAGGTGCTGCGCGACATCTGGCTGCTGCCGTTACGCGACTTCTTCGGCCTCGGCTTCTGGGCGTGGAGCTATGCCTCCGACACAATCGTCTGGCGTGGCGAACGCTTCCGGCTACGCAACGGGCGAATTAGTCGGGCATCGTAAGGCCTAACACCGATCTACACCGACAAGCACCGATTCAAAAGAAGTAAATTCGAAGGAACTACACCCCCATTCTTGTTAATCGGTTTCATCGGTGTAGATCGGTGTCAAGTATTTCGGGCGGCGCGTTGCGCTGGTTGCTGACGATCTCTTTGCCGCCGGAGCTGGCGATAACGTAGACCGGGCCGGGCAACGCAGGCAGCGGGCTGGGCTGATTGGCGAGGTCTTGCCAGAGGAAGATGCGTTGCGGGCCGGGCCACTTCTGCGCGAGGCTCTGCGGCGTCTCGAAGATCGCCGGCGCGTCACGGAAGAAGCTGCCGTACCAGAGGTTCGAGCTGCGGCCATCGAGGATGTGCAGATCGTCTCGGCGGAGATAGAAGCCGAGCGTGCTGGCGAACTCGTACTCCTGATGGATGACGATGAGGTCCTGCGGTTGGACTTGCGGCGCAATAGTCTGCGCGAGCTGCGCGGAGCTGAGTACCGGCGCGAAGATTCGTAAACCAAGGTGTGCGGCGAGGAGAAAGCCGAAGGCTCCCGCGGCCAGCGCGAGGGTTGCGGCTTGGGGCCGATTTTTTTTGCGCAGGAGGAAAGCGCAGAGCGGGCCGAGGAAGAGCGCAGCGGCGGCCAGCGCGATCGGCAGCCGGAAGAGGCCGAGGGCTGCTGCGTTGAGATCGAGGAAGTGGCCCATGCTGAGCGCGTAGTCTGCGGGGTTTTGCTGGAGGAGCTGGGCCAGGTCGGACGAGGGCGCGGGGGCGCGGGTGTGCAGCAGGAAGACGAGCGCGACGGCTGCGAAGATTGCGCCGAGTGCAAGCAGGACGGTGGTTGCGCGAAGGTTTGCGCGGCGGATTTTTTTTGCTGGATCGGAGTCGCTCTCCTGCGCTAACCAGCCTGCGATCAGGAGAACCATCGCAGGAAGAGCGGGGAGAACGTAATACTCCTGGCGCGTGGAGAAGCTGAAGAAGAGCAGCGGAACGAGAGCCCAGAGAGTGAGCAGAAGCAGAGTGCGTTCCAGCGACGTGAGCGTGTGGGAACGGAGGCGTTCTCGCCACGCCTGGGTGCGGAGAGGAATGGCGCGGGCTATGGCTTTGAATGCGTAGGCCGACCATGGCATCAGCCAGAGGAGGCAGAGCCCCCAGAAGAGCCACAACGGGACGGTGTCGTAGTCGCGCGGAACGCGAAGATTCAGGTAGCGCAGAAGCTGCTCGTTGACGAAGTAGAACCAGAGCCAGTCGTGGACGTTGCCATCGGTCGGCATCGGCACCGCGAAGTGGCCATGCGAAAACGCGAGTCCGCCGGGATGGCCCTGCGTCGGGTTCGCCAGAGCGATGAGGATGTGCCACGGCGCGGCGATTGCGAGGAAAACGGCGAATGACGAGAGCGGGTATAACTCGCGAACGCGGGCGATGGCCCCCTTCCAGCCGCGCGTCAGCAGCAGATAGATCAGGACGATTGCGACGGGAAAGACGGCGCCGATCAGCCCCTTGGTGAGGACGCCGAGGGCGCAGCAGGCGGCGAAGGCCCAGCAGAGGAGCTTCAACTTCCGTGAATCTCCGTCAACGCATTCTTCGCTCGGCCAGAAGCAAAGGAGAGCGAGGGTGAGCCAGAGGCAGACCATCGCGTCGGGAATGGTGATGCGGGTGAAGATAAAAAGTCCGAAGCAGGAGAGAAGGATGAGCGCAGCGTAGAGTCCTGCGCGTGCGCTGCGGAAGGCGCGGCGGGCGAAGCTCTCCACCGCGAAGGCGAGCGCCAGAACCGCGAGGGCGAGCGGAAAGCGGGCGGCGGCGGCGCTGACTCCGAAGAGTTTGAAGCTGGCCGCCATCGACCAGTAGAGCAGCGGCGCCTTCTCCAGATAGCGAATGCCGTTGGCGTAGAGCGTGACGAGATCGTGGCGCAGGAGCATCTCTCGTGCGACCTCGGCGTGGACGGAGTCGGCGTCATCGAGCAACGGCGGTGTGAAGAGGGTGAAGCTGGCGTAGAAGACGATCCAGAGCGCGAGCAGAACCAGCGTGTTGGCAGCCGGACGCTTCGGGATGAGGGTCTGGAGTGCGGGTGCGGGCGGCATGGGTCAGAGGATGGAGATGTCTTCGTCGATGGCGAGCTGGTCGACGCAGATGTAGAGGGCTTCGCCGAGTTTCTTGAAGGTGAGCTTGCACTCCGCGGAGCAGTTGCTCCTGTCTTCGCGGCGGAAGAGTTCGTTCCAGATGTTCTGCGCCTGCCAGAGGTTGACGTCGAACGGCATGGTGTGCAGCGCGAGGGCAATGGAGAGTGCGGTGCGCAGGGCCGCATCGGGTGGCTGGCCAGCCTTGACGGTGGCCTCGAGTTGGACCATGGCACGCTTAATGCGCTCCGCGGCGGCGAAGTTGAGCGCCGGGGTATCGACGGCGACGTGGTCCGTGGCGGCGCGCAGAAAGAGTGCCTCAATCGCGGCGGCGTCGAAGTTCTCCGCCTCAATGGCGTGGCGAAGGCTGGCGTTGATGGCGAAGTTGGCGGCGATGGCAAGAGCGGGCGGTGCGGTCACGCCCGACTCGGTGAGGAAGTGAAGCAGCGAGGCGTGATCTTCGTAGATCTTGCGCAGCGAGTCTTCCATCTCGGCCAGCGTCTGGTTGAGAATCGTGCGCAGGATGCGTCGCTGCTCATCGGCGAAGAGCGAGGTGAGCGAGTACGTGATGGAGCCGAAGAAGCGGTCGATGAGGCGGATCACTTCGGGAAGATTGGCGCGTTGTATGGCCGTGCGGATCTCGCTGGAGAAGGCGGTGAAGGCCGCGCCGTTCTCCGGGCCGTCGGTGGAGTAGCGGCGCACGGCGGCGGAGAGGTTCTGGTCGCCCAGATGCAGCACGGCGAAGCATATCTCCTCGTTCTCCTCGGTGATGCGGGAGCGGACGTGGGCGCGGCCGATGGCGACCTTGCCCCGGCCAGAGGTGAAGCTCTCGTAGGAGTCGCGGTGCATGTCGAAGCAGAAGAGATGGCCGTCCTCGGGATAGTTGCGGAAGATGGAGCTGATGGCATAGTGCGCGCCCACCTGCTCCAGACCGATGCGCAGTCCGGTGACGTAGCGGCGGTAGATTTTGGCGCCGTCGCCCATTTCGGGGAGGTTGGATTTGGCGCGGGCGAGAATCTCCAGGAAGCGGTCTTCGAGCGCTGCGCCTGCTGGGCCGAAGAGCTTGGCCGCAAGCTGCAGCACTCGGCCGGCGTAGGCGATGATCTGGATGGTTTCGATGCCGGAGATCTCATCGAAGAACCAGCCGCAGCTCGTGTACATGAGCTGGGCGTGGCGTTCCAGCTCGAGCAGTTCCAGCAGAGTGATGCGCTCTTCGGAAGTGATGTGCCGCTTGGCGTGTAGTGCGAAGAAACGGTCGACCGACGCCGGCGAGCGGTCGAGGACAATGTGGATATAGTCGTCGCGCGCACTCCACAGGTCGAGCAGCAGCGGTGCAGCGAGCGCTTCGGCCAGCGGCGCTGTGGCATCGCGCAGGAAGTCGAGTGCCTCGCGCAGGGGCGCGCGCCATTGCTGGTTCACGCCAGGCTTGCCGCTGTTGCAGCCGCAGTTGGAGCGCCAGCGCTCTACCCCATGCACGCAACTCCAGGAGGTGTTTTCTACCACCTCGGCCTCCCACTCCGGCGGGAACATTTCCAGGAAGTAGCCGTAGTTGGTGAGCGTTGCGTGGCCGTTCGACTCGATCCAGTGCATGGCATAGGAGAGCGCCATCTCGCCGTACTTGTGATGGTGGCCATAGCTCTCGCCATCGGTTGCGACGTGCGAGAGCTGGACCCTGTCTGGGGAGTTGGGCGTGGGCGCGTGGAAGCCGTCCAGAAGGCGGCTGCCGAAGGCCTCGCCGCTGTTGAGCAGGCCCTCGAAGGCGATGGCGCGAGAGGCTGGGCCGTCGTAGAAGAAGACCGCAATGCTGCGTCCCTGATCGAGATGAACCAGGTAGGGACGTGTGGTGTCGACGGCAGCGTTGGGCGTGGGAAGCCAGTTGTCCGTAGCGAACTGCCGGACGCGCGCGCACTGATGTGGAGCGAGAATGGTGAACTTGATTCCCTCGGCGGCCATCATCTCCAGCACGCTGCGGTTGACGGCGGTCTCGGCCAGCCACATGCCCTCGGGCCGGCGGCCGAAGCGGTGCTCGAAGTCGGCGATGCCCCAGCGGATCTGCGTAATGGCATCGCGCCGGATGGCCAGCGGCAGGATGATGTGGTTGTAGGCCTGCGCAATCGCCGACCCATGGCCGCCATAGCGCTGCGCGCTGGCGCGGTCAGCGTCCAGAATGGTGCGATAGGTGCGCGGAGTATTGTCCGCCATCCATTTCAGCAGGGTGGGGCCGAAGTTGAAGCTCATGCGCGCATAGTTGTTCATGATGCGCACGATCTCGCCCTTGCGGTTGGTGATGCGCGAGGCGCTGTTGGGCGCGTAACACTCCGCGCTGATGCGCTCGTTCCAATCGTGATACGGCGCGGCCGAGTCCTCCACTTCCACCGTCTCCAGCCAGGGATTCTCGCGCGGCGGCTGGTAGAAGTGGCCATGCACGCAGACGTATCGCTGGGTTGCAGCGGAGGGGGAGATTGGTTTCGCGTCCTTCGGAGAGCTTTCAGACTTCACTATGGAATTATAGGAGGCTCCCACGCCGGGCGCATTCGCGCAGGGCGATGGTCTGCCCAAAGACGACTTCGAGGAAGATTCAAGGCTAAGGCTTCAGTTTATTTTGAGCCAAATCGCAGGCGCGCCATAGGTACCAGCTTGCCACCGAGCACCAGGGATGCCATTTCTTTGCGCGCTTCTCCATCTCCTCTGGCTTGGGCAGGTCGGCTGGCGTTACTTTGTCCGTTGGCTTCAGCTTGCCGAAGGTCAGCGCGAAGCCCTTGCGCACGCCGTAGTCGCTCACCGGCAGAACGTCGGGGCGGCCAAGGCGGAAGATCAGAAGCATCTCCACCGTCCAGCGCCCGATGCCGCGCACCTGGGTCAGATGCTCAATGATTGCCTCGTCCGTCATTCGCCGGATGCGCGCCAGTGTGGGAACGGTGCCGTCGATCGTCTTTGCGGCAAGATCGCGCAGCGCGAGGGATTTATTGTGCGAGAGGCCCGCGGCGCGCAGTTGCTCGTTGGGGCAGTCGATCAGGTGCTCGGCGGAGAAGTGGATCGGATCGCCCTTCGCGCCCACTCCGCAGACCGGCGCGAATCCTTCCAGTAGACGGCGGTGAATCGTCGCCGCGGCTTTGCCGTTCAGTTGCTGGTAGACGATGCTCTCCGCTAGCGCCTCGAAGGGCGACTGCGCGCTGGCCAGGCGCAGGGTGAACGGCCCGGCGCGAGCGATGAGGCGGGCGAGTTTGGGGTCGGCGGCGGCCAACTCGCGGCAGGCGACGGCGGAGTCGTAGCGGGGAGGGCGCGGGCTTTGGCGCGGACGAGGCATCTCTCGACGGTATCGCAGCGAGGCGTGGTGTGTCTTGTGGCGCGCGGAGCGCAGGGTTGGCGGACGAGTTTGCACCAGTCTTTGGGCTTCCGCCAGCGCCCCAACCGCTCAGATGCAACCCACTGAAAAAAATAGCTGAAACGAATCATTCCGCGAAAGCATCCATAACCTACCACTCAGAAACGCTGAGGAGACGGGAAAGCACGCATGGGGCAGGTTTTTTATCGCAGTTCGAACGCACTGGCACGGGCCAGTCTGGTGCTGACGGGCCTGCTCGTCGTCGTGCTCGGCGTCACGCTGGACCAGTTGCAGCGTTCCCCGTGGGTGACGCGGCAGGGCCAGCGCGCGGAGCAGCCGGTCCCGTTCAGCCACAAGCACCATGTGGAGGGCCTGGGCCTGCAATGCCAGTACTGCCACACCACGGTGGAGAATTCCAGCTATGCGGGCATTCCGCCCACCAAGACCTGCATCAACTGCCACTCGCAGATATGGACCAACGCCGCGCTGCTGGAGCCGGTGCGCGCGAGCTGGGCCACAGGCGCGTCGATCCAGTGGGTCAAGGTGCATGACCTTCCCGACTACGTCTACTTCAACCACGAGATCCATGTGAATAAGGGGATCGGTTGCGCCAGTTGCCATGGCCGCGTGGACCAGATGCCCCTGATGTACATGCAGAACACGCTGCAGATGGAGTGGTGCCTCAACTGCCATCGCAACCCAGCGGTGAATCTGCGGCCCACCAGCGAGATCTACAACATGGCGTGGACGGGGCCCTCCACCGATAAGCCCGTCTGGTGCGCGCCGACAGGCAAGGGCGCGTCCGGCGCTGGCCCCACCGCAGAGAGCGTGGCCTGCGTAACAAAAGACCCATCGAGCAGCGGCAATCCAGAGATCGCAATGCTGCAGGCGCAAGCGGGGATGGAATCGCAGCCGCACGCGACCGGTGCAGGCCAGACCGAGAGTGACGGGCCGCCGATGGCTGTCCTGGTTTCAGCTAGTAAATATCGCAAGTTCACCAGCCAGATCGACCTTGGCCGCTACCTGACCTCTCAGTACCACATCCGACCACCCAACGAACTCAGTAGCTGCGAGACATGCCACCGATGAAGACGACACGCCAGACCGGAATGGAGACCAGGCCAGCGAGTGCGCAGCTTGTGACCACGATTGCGCCTGCGCACGCGGACGACGGGCCGATCTCTGTCGGGTATGAAAACATAGCAAAACTGACGCTGGCCGAGGTGCGCGCGAAGCTCGACGGCAAGCAGGGCAAGCGCTTCTGGAAGAACCTGGACGAGCTGGCCGAGACGCCCGCCTTCCACGAGATGCTGAAGACGGAGTTTCCCCGCATTGCCGGAGGCTCGGCCGGCGAGTGGACGGACGGGGTCAGCCGCCGCGGATTTCTCAAGGTGATGGGCGCATCCCTTGCGCTCGCCGGGCTTGCGGGATGCACCAAGCAGCCCGATGAGCCGATCTTCCCCTATGTGAAGCAGCCCGAGGACCTCATCCTCGGCAAGCCCATGTACTTTGCCACGGCCTTCCCCTTCCCGACGGGCGCCATCCCGGTGCTGGTGAAGTCGGACGCGTTCCGCCCCATCAAGGTGGATGGAAATCCCGACCACCCAATGTCGAAGGGCAAGTCCGACGCATTCACGCAGGCCACGCTTCTCGATTTGTACGATCCCGACCGCTCGAAGGAGGTGCGCCTGCGCGGGCAGACCAGCGAGTGGGCGGATTTCCAGCAGGCGTTTTCGTCGGCGGTAAAGAAGTCGAACGGCGGCGAAGGAATTTATTTCCTCAGCGAGACGATCACCTCGCCCACGCTTGCCGCGCAGTGGACACAGGCGCAGGCGAAGTTTCCGCAGGCGAGGCTTGTGCAGTGGGAGCCGGTGAATCGCGACTCGTCGCGCGCCGCGTCGAAGGCCGCGTTTGGCAGCTACTTGGATGTGCAGTACAGGCTCGAAAACGCGGACGTAATCCTCTCGCTCGACGCGGACTTCCTGGGCGGAATCGCGCAGCCCGGATTTCTGCCCATGGCCGCGGCGTACGCCCAGAGGCACCGCTACGAAGCAGGCAAGACGATGAACCGCATGTACGTCGTCGAGACCATGCCCTCGGTCACCGGCTTCAAGGCGGAGCATCGCTTGGCGCTGAAGCCCAGCGAGATTGCGGTCTTCGCCAACGGCCTGGACGACATCGACGTGGGCTATCCATGGACACCCGAGCAGAGGAAGTTTGCCCTCACGCTCTACAACGACTTGAAGGCGAACGCCGGCAAGTGCGTGGTAATTCCCGGCGAGCAGGCATCGCCCGCTGTTCACGCCGCGGCCTATGCGCTCAATGCCAAGCTGGGCAACGTCGGCAAGACGGTTGTCTTCACCGAGACGGCGAACCCGATTCCATCGGAGCAGGTTGCCGATCTGAAGTCTCTGGTCGCCGACATGAACGCGGGCAAGGTGCAGTGGCTCATCATGCTGGGCGTCAATCCGCTCTACTCCGCGCCCGCCGATCTGGAGTTCGAGGCTGCATTCAACAAGGTCCCCAACACCGTGCATCTCGGCTCGCATGTGGACGAGACCGGCGCGGTTTCGGTGTGGCACATCAACCGCGCGCACTATCTGGAGAGCTGGTCCGATGCGCGCGCCTGCGACGGAACCATCTCCATCCTCCAGCCTATGATTGCGCCGATGTATGGCGGCCACAGTGCGCACGAGGTGTTGCAGACACTGCTGGACAATCCGCAGGCGTCGCCGTTCGACGTGGTGCAGGCCAACGCGAAGACTTACATCAAGGGAGATTTCGCGACGGCGTGGCGCCGCGCGCTACACGATGGATGGGTCGAAGGCACCGCGTTTACGCCAAAGGCTGTTGCGGTCGCGAAGGCCGGCCCCTTTCCCGCGTCCACGGCGAATGGAAGCGGGGTGGAGATCTCCTTCCTGCCCGATCCCTCGCTCTACGATGGCCGATTCGCCAACGTCGGCTGGTTGCAGGAGTTGCCCAAGCAGATCACCAACCTGAGCTGGGACAACGCCGCTCTGATGAGCCTGCGGACGATGGAATCCCTGAAGCTCGAACAAAATGATGCGGTGGAGATTGAGGCCAACGGCCGCAAGGTGATTGCGCCGGCGCTGATGGTTCCCGGCCACGCGGATGGCGCGGTTACAGTGCATCTCGGCTTTGGACGCCGCGTGGAAGCTGGCCGCGTTGGAGCCGGAGTCGGCTTCAACGCGTATCTTCTGCGCACATCTGTTGCCCCGCACGCGACCGCCGGCAAATTGACAAAGACCGGCGGCACATACGACATCTGCGTCACCAAGGTCAACACCATCGAGCATCGCGGCAGCTTCGCGCAGCAGGACCTGCAGCATCCCGAGTCGGACAAGCAGGGCACCTATTCGCTGCCTGGACACGAGGCGATGGAGCGCGCCATCATCCGCTACGCCACGCTGGCCGAGGTGAAGGCCAACCCGGACTTTGCCCATGAGGGCGCGTCGGGCGCGCTGGTCGACAAGGTAGGTTATTCGCCACTGGGCGAAAAGCCTGGCCACGACGATAGCTTCTTCCCTGATGCGTGGAAGTACGACCACACAGATGTGTCGTCGCAGAAGCTGCAGAACAAGTGGGGCATGGCGATCGACCTGAACTCCTGCGTGGGTTGCAACGCGTGCATCGTGGGCTGCTACGCGGAGAACAACATTCCAGTGGTGGGCCGCGAACAGGTGAAGATCGGCCGCAACATGCAGTGGCTGCGCATCGACACCTACTTCGAGGGCGATCTCGACGCTCCGCGCGCGCACTTCCAGCCCATGGCCTGCCAGCACTGCGAGAACGCGGGATGCGAGCAGGTCTGTCCCGTGGGCGCGACCGTGCATACGCCCGAAGGCCTCAACACCATGGTCTACAACCGCTGCGTCGGCACGCGCTACTGCTCCAACAACTGCGTCTACAAGGTGCGGCGTTTCAACTTCCTGCTCTACTCGGACTTCGACACCGAGAGCCTGAAGTTCATGCGCAACCCCGACGTCACAGTCCGCTCGCGCGGAGTGATGGAGAAGTGCAGCTACTGTGTGCAGCGCATCGAGGCTGCAAAGATCACAGCCGACAAGGAGAACCGCGAGGTGCGCGACGGAGAGATTGTGACCGCGTGCCAGCAGGCCTGTCCGACAAGCGCCATCAGCTTCGGCAATCTCAACGACCCGCAGAGCGAAGTCTCCAAGCGCAAGGCGCAGGAGCGCGACTATCAGGTGCTGGCTGACTTGAACTTCCGGCCGCGCACAACCTACACGGCGGGCGTCATCAACCCAAACCCGGAGCTTGGCTAGCATGGCGACCAAATCCCCCATCGACGATCCGAGAATCGACCCGCGCACCGGCGAGTACGAGGTGATCGCGCCCGGACACACCTTCCGCTCGGTGACGCAGAAGATCGCCGGCCTGGTGCTCACCAGCAACACGCCGCTCGGCTGGTTTGGCGGGCTGACGGTTGCCGGCGGTGTTGCCACTCTGTTGGTGGTCGCGATGACGTGGCTCTTCCTGAAGGGCATCGGCATCTGGGGAGTCACCATTCCCGGCGCCTGGGGATTCGCGATTATCAACTTCGTCTGGTGGATCGGAATCGGCCACGCGGGCACGCTGATCTCCGCGATTCTGCTTCTCTTCAAGCAGACCTGGCGCAACTCCATCAACCGCTTCGCCGAGGCGATGACGATCTTCGCCGTGGTCTGCGCAGGCACCTTCCCACTCATCCACCTTGGGCGTCCGTGGCTGGGCTACTGGCTCTTTCCGTACCCGAACACGATGAATATCTGGCCGCAGTTCCGCTCGCCGCTGGCGTGGGACGTCTTTGCGGTCTCCACCTACGCGACGATCTCCGTCGTCTTCTGGTACATCGGAATGGTCCCCGACTTCGGCACGCTGCGCGACCGCGCGGTTATGCCGTTTGCGAAGTACATGTATGGATTGCTGTCGATGGGCTGGCGCGGATCGACGCGCCACTGGGTCCGTTACGAGTCGGCGTCGCTGCTTCTGGCTGGCCTGGCCACGCCTCTCGTGCTCTCCGTGCATACGGTCATCAGCTTCGACTTCGCGGTGGCCGCGATGGCTGGCTGGCATACCACCATCTTCCCGCCGTATTTCGTTGCCGGCGCTATCTACTCGGGCTTTGCCATGGTGCTCACGCTGGCCATCCCCATCCGCAAGTTTTATCACCTCGAAGATCTCATCACGCTTCGCCATCTGGACAACATGGCCAAGGTGATGCTCGGAACCGGCTGCATCGTCGGCTACGGCTACTGCATGGAGGTCTTCATGGCGTGGTACTCGGCCAGCCACTGGGAGTTCTTCATGATGTGGAACCGCATGTTCGGTCCCATGGGCTGGGCCTACTGGCTCCTGATCCTCTCCAACCTCGCCATTCCGCTCACCACGTTGTGGTCGCGCAAGCTACGCGTGAACGTGGTCTATCTCTTCGTACTGTCGCTCATCGTGAATACGGGAATGTGGCTGGAGCGCTTCGTCATTGTCGTCACCAGCCTCTATCGCGAGTATCTGCCCAGCAGTTGGGGCACCTACCGCGCCACCAAGTGGGACTACATGACCTTTGTCGGAACATGGGGACTCTTCACCTTCCTCTTTCTGCTCTTTGTGCGCTTCCTGCCCATTATTCCCATCTCGGAGATTCGCATGATGCTTCCGCAGACGAAGATTCGCCCCGGCGGAGCAGATGCCGAGACCGTAGTCGAGGAGACGCTCTGATGACGCCGCGCGAAGGAATCTACGGGTTGCTGGCGGAGTTCAACACTCCGGCGGAGCTGGTCCGCGCCACCGAGCAGGCGCACCGGGCCGGCTTCCGGCGCATGGAGTGCTACACGCCCTACCCGGTGGAAGAGGCCGCGGTCGCGCTCCGCTTCCACAAGACGAGCGTGCCGCTGGTCTGTCTGCTGGGCGGCGTGATGGGAATGCTCACCGCGTTTCTGATGGAGACGTGGATCACGCTCTGGTCGTACCCGATGAACATCGCGGGACGTCCGCTCTTCTCCTGGCCTGCGTTCATCATTCCGGCGTACGAGTGGACAATCCTCTTCGCGGGACTGTCGGCTGCCTTCGGAATGCTGGCGTTGAACGGCCTGCCGCAGCTCTACCACCCGCTCTTCAACGCGCCGAACTTTCGCGACGGCGCGTCAACCGATAAATTCTTTCTCTGTCTTGAGGCAACCGACCCACGTTTTTCCATCCTCGAGACGCGCGCTCTTCTGGAGCAGCTCGCGCCCGTCTCCGTTGTGGAGGTGGATCTGTGAGACAGGTTCAAGGTTCGAGGTTCGAGGTTCAAGGGAACAGCGTAACGCAATGGAATCGAATCATTGCACTCTGCGCGATTGCGGCTGCCAGCCTGCTGGCCGGATGTCGCCAGGACATGCAGGACCAGCCGAAGTTCATTCCCCAGCGCGGCACCGATTTTTATGCGGACGGCCGTTCCGCGCGGCCGCAGGTGGCAAACACCGTGGCGCGCGGACAGCTCCATGACGACGCGTACTTCGCCACCGGGCTCATCGACGGCAAGGAAGGCAACGCGATGCCGTTTCCGGTGACGATGCAGGTCCTTGCGCGCGGCCAGGAGCGGTTCAATATCTTCTGCGCGCCCTGCCACTCGCGCGTGGGCAATGGCGCGGGGATGATCGTCGAGCGCGGCTATCGTCCCGCGGGCAACTACCACACGCCGCGGTTGATGAGTGCGCCGCTCGGCCACTTCTTCGCCGTGATGACCCACGGATACGGCGCAATGCCGGAATACGCCGCGCAGATCGCGCCACAGGACCGCTGGGCCATCGTCGCCTACATCAAGGCGCTGCAGTTGAGCCAGAGTGCGAAGCCGAGCGATGCGCCTGCGGGCGCGCGGATCGAGTCGCTCGCCACCATCGCCGAGAGCGAGGGACTGCCCGCCAACTTCGCGAATGAGTGGACGCTGCCGCCGACCGCTGTCTACGGCACGCCCAACAATCAGGACAACGGCATTCCACCTGAGCTGCCACCGAGCGCCAATGGAAAGTATCCAGCGGCCCAGCCCGCAAGCCCGAACAAGCAGTAGAGAAGATTATCTTTCACCAAGGCCGAACGAAATGTCATTTGCACACGAACAACACGGAGAGCACGGAGAGCACGCAGATCACAGTCCGCGCGCGCTTCCGCCGTCGCTGATCGCGCCGGATGTTCTGCTGGCGTGGCGTAGGCGCGCGCTTGCGGTCGCCGCTGTCTTCGCGCTGCTCACGCTGTTCTTCGCGTTCACTGATGAGGGCCGCAACCACATCCTCCGCGCCTATCTGATGGGCTACATGACCTGCTTCAACTTTGCCGGCGGCGCACTTGCGATGCTGATGCTGCAGTATGTAACGGGCGGCAAGTGGGGTCTGCTGTTGCGCCGTCCGCTGGAGGCGATGACACGCACCCTGCCGCTGGTCGCGCTCATGTTTATCCCGATCATCGTTTTTGGCAAGTATCTATATCAGTGGATTCGCTACCCCGATGCAGCCTCCACCAACAACGCACTCGCGAATGGCCTGATTACCCACGAGCAGGCGCTGACGGCGAACTTCAAGCGTCCCATGCTCAACCCGCACGCGCTGATCGTCGAGTCCTGCATCATCTTTGCGGTCCTCTTCCTCTTCATGTTCCTGCTGAACAAGTGGTCGCTCGATCGCGACGCCGACCCGTTGCGCGGAACGCAGGCCAGCTACGAGCGCTGGCGTACACGCTTTGAAAACCTCAGCGGGCCGGGCATTCTGATCTACGTCATCCTGCTCACCGCAGCGGCGATTGTCTGGATCAAGTCGCTCGATGTCACCTGGTACTCGTCCATCTGGGGACTGCAATTTCTCGTCGCACAGGGCTATGCTGTGCTGGCGCTGGGCATCCTGAGCGTCATTCTGTTGTCGCGCTATGAGCCGATGAAAACCCTGCTGCGCGCCACCGAGCAGCACGACCTGGGCAAGTTTGCCTTCGCATTCGTCATGCTGAACATCTACCTCTGCTTCGCCGAGTTCCTCATCATCTGGTCGGGCAATCTACCGGACGAGATTCCCTGGTACCTCAACCGCATTCACGGCGGATGGTGGACCATCTGCACGCTGGACTTCTGTTGCCACTGGCTCATCCCCTTCTGCCTGCTGCTCTCGCGCGACCTGAAGCGCAACAAGCGCAGGATGATCTGGATTGCCTGCTTCATGATCTTCGCGCGCCTGGTCAACATGTTCTGGCTCATCGAGCCGAACTTCGCCGGACTCGGCCGGAAACCTGCACATCGGCGGCGGAATGCTGGCGTACATCACTGTGCCCATCGCGCTGCTTGCGCTGTGGTCGGCGTACTACATCACGCAGTTGATGGCGCGGCCTCTGGTCAGCACAAACGATCCGCATCTGGAAGAGCTTCTGGAGCCTGAACATGCATACTGACGGCCACAACACGGGCAACGACGCGGCGGGCAAGAGCAGGCCGAGGGATGCCGGCCATCCGGGCTATGAGACCTCGGACGCCAACGTCGGCGGCGTGATTGTCTTCCTCTGCGGCCTCGCCGGAACGCTCGTCGTCTTTCTCTTCTTCTGCTTCTACATGGGCCGCGCCATCAACGCAGAGTGGCAGAAGCAGGATGGCCCCGCGAACAAGTGGTCGATTGCGTCGGGAACAGCGCAGCCCAGCGGCAAGGGCAGGGACCTGGTCAGCAATCCGGAGATGGAGCAGAGGCAGTTGCAGCAGATCGCCGCGGGATTCTCCGAGCCGCGGCTGGACATCGACGACGGCAACCAGGCCACGGCAGACCTGCACGCGCGCGAAGATCTTTTGCTGGAGCATTACAGCCTCATCGACGGCCAGCCCGGAACCATCCGCATCCCAATCGAGCGCGCCATGCAGTTGATTGTGCAGCGTGGGCTGCCGGTTGCGAATCAAACGACTACCGCTGCCGATTCTGTTGCCTACGCGGGCCGGCCGGAGATTCAAGCGCCGTTGACAACAGGCTTTGCGCGCACCGGCTTTGAGCTGACAACAATCGAGGCGCGCCAGCAGAAGATGATCTACGGCAGAGCGGAGAACTCCGCGAATCCCGAAGCCAAGCCGCAGAAGTAACCGACGTACGCAAGGATGCGAGAGAACGGATGCGAGAGAGAGAAGGCGGAAGATGAGGTACGGTCGAACAATTCGGCGGGCAATAGCGCATGGCGGGATCGGCGCGGCCTTCTGCTGTGCGTTGCTAATTGCCACCGCGCGCGGCCAGGTCTCCAGCTACGGCGACAAGCAGGCGGGCGAGAACAGCGGCGATCAACTGCCGCAGGTGCTACAGCAGGTTGGCGTGACGCAGCGGCTGAACCAGATGCTTCCGCTGGACGCGCGGTTCGTCGACGACACGGGCAAGAACGTGCGCCTGGGCGACTACTTCGGCAAGCGCCCCGCGATTTTGTCGCTGGTCTATTACAACTGCCCCATGCTCTGCTCCGAGGAGATGGACGGCATCGCCAGCGCGCTGGAGATGGTGCATCTCACTCCGGGAAAAGATTTCGAGATCATCCTCATCAGCATCGACCCCAGCGAGACCCCGGAGATCGCTGCGAAGAAAAAGGCCTTCTACCTGAAGCGCTATGGACGGCCCGAGACGGCCAATGGATGGCACTACCTCACCGGGAAGCAGCCGGCGATCGACGCGGTCTGCAACGCAACCGGCTTCGGCTACGTCCGCGTGCCGGGGCCGGACGGAAAGCTGGACCAGTTCGCGCACGCAAGCGCGATCGAGGTGGTGACGACCGATGGCCGCCTGGCACAGTACTACCTCGGCGTGGAGTTCTCGCCAAAGGACATTCTGCTCGGCCTGGTCGAGGCGTCGGGCAACAAGATCGGCTCGCCAGTCGCC
Organism: uncultured Acidobacteriaceae bacterium; assembly: GCA_963828115.1. GTDB lineage: Bacteria > Acidobacteriota > Terriglobia > Terriglobales > Acidobacteriaceae > Edaphobacter. The sequence continues at coordinate 309,406 of CAWHDN010000017.1, read as the reverse complement.
AACATCCTCACCTACTGCTACCACTACGATCCGCAGACGAACAAGCACTCGTTGATCGTCGCGCGTGTGGTGCAACTGGGCGGCATGATGACGGTCGTGAGCCTTGGCAGTTTCATGTTTGTGATGTTTCGCCGCGACCTGAAGCTTGGCCGGAACCACGACCTTACCAGTAAGCGAACGGACGATGAAGGATAACCATGGGGATTAGTCCAGTACTGTGGCAGTTTCTGGTGAAGTGGCTCAACGCCTCCGCGCTCTTTCCGCGCGAGGCCTCGACCATTGCGCCGTACATGGACTCGCTGTACTTCTTCCTGATCTCCATCACGCTGGTCGGCGTCTTTCTGGTGGCGGCCCTGTTGGTCACCTTCTCCATCCGCTATCGCAAGGCGGTGCATCCGGTGGCGACGCAGGTTGAAGGATCGACCCTGCTCGAAGCTACCTGGACCATCATTCCGCTCGGCCTCTTCCTCATCTGCTTCGTCTGGGGCGCGCTGCTTTACTTCCGCATCTACACGCCGCCGGCCAACTCCAGCAACATCTACATCGTCGGCAAGCAGTGGATGTGGAAGGCGGAGCATCCTGAAGGCCAGCACGAGATCAACGCGCTGCATGTGCCAGTCGGTCAGCCCATCCAGTTGACGCTCATCTCGCAGGATGTCTTTCACAGCTTCTCGATCCCCGAGTTCCGCATCAAGCGCGAGGTGATTCCCGGCCGCTACAGCACGGTCTGGTTTGAGGCCACCACGCCGGGCACCTATCACCTCTTCTGCACGCAGTATTGCGGCACCGATCATTCGGCGATGATTGGCACCATCACGGCGCTCTCGCCCGCCGACTACAAAAAATGGACCGAGCAGTCCACCAGTGGAATGTCGCTGGCGCAGAACGGAGAGCGAATCTTTGCCAGCATGGGATGCAACGCCTGCCACACCGGCAACGCCGCGGCGCGCGGTCCGAATCTCGCCGGCGTCTACGGGTCCAGGCTGCGGTTGACCAATGGCTCGGACGTGCTGGTGAACGAGGCGTATCTGCGCGACGCCATCCTGAATCCGTCGCAGCATGTCACGTCGGGCTACACGCCCATCATGCCCACCTATCAGGGGCAGATCAGCGAAGACGGCTTGATTGACCTGGTGGAATACCTCAAGAACCTCATCAGCAACGACCGCGTGCAGCAGACGCTGACCACATCGCAGTCCGGCCAGGCGGCGCCTCAGGCGTCAGGGGTGGTGAAACCATGAGCGCAGCGAGTCCCACGATCCTCAACCTTCCCGACCAGAGCACCGCGCGGCTTCCACGCCGCAACTTCATCAACGCGGAGCACGGCCTGCTCAGTTGGCTCTTCACCAGCGATCACAAGCGCATCGCGATCCTGTATCTGATCTCGATCACGTTTTTCTTCTTCATCGGCGGCGCGTTTGCCGGCCTCATCCGCCTGGAACTCCTCACGCCGCAGCCCGACCTCGTCTCCTCGGACACCTACAACAAGTTCTTCACCATGCACGGCATCATCATGATCTTCCTCTTTCTGGTGCCGTCGGTTCCGGCAACGCTGGGCAATTTCCTGATCCCCATGATGATCGGCGCGCGCGACCTCGCCTTCCCCAAGATCAATCTGCTCAGTTGGTATCTGTACGTAATCGGCGGCACGCTGACGCTGACCGCGCTGGTGCTGGGCGGCGTCGATACGGGCTGGACCTTCACCGCGCCGCTCTCCACGCACTATCTCAACACCCACGTCATCACCACGGCCTCTGCGATCTTTGTCGCCGGCTTCAGCTCCATCTTCACCGGGCTGAACTTCATCGTCACCATCCACCGGATGAGTTGCCCGGGAATGACCTGGTTCCGCATGCCGCTCTTTGTGTGGGCGCACTACGCGGCCTCCATCCTCATGGTGCTGGGCACGCCGGTGGTGGCCATCGCGCTGGTCCTGGTCATTCTGGAACGCCTCGTCGGCATCGGCGTCTTCGACCCCACCAAGGGCGGCGATCCGCTGCTCTTCCAGCACCTCTTCTGGTTCTACTCGCACCCCGCCGTCTACATCATGATTCTTCCCGGCATGGGAGTCATCTCCGAGGTCGTCAGCACCTTCAGCCGCAAGCGCATCTTCGGCTACACCGCAGTTGCGTTCAGCTCCGTGGCCATCGCCCTCTTTGGCTTCTTCGTATGGGAGCACCACATGTTCATCATGGGCGTCTCCAACTACTCGGCGCTCATCTTCTCGCTGTTGACCATGCTGGTCGCGGTGCCGTCGGCCATCAAGATATTCAACTGGTGCTTCACCCTGCAGATGGGCTCCATCACCTTCGAGACACCGATGCTCTACGCCTTCGGCTTCATGGGCCTGTTCACCATCGGCGGGCTTACCGGCGTCTTCCTCGGCTCGCTGGGCATGGACATCCAGCTCACCGAGACGTACTTCATCGTCGCGCATTTTCATTTCGTGATGGTCGGCGGAATGCTGATGGCGTTCCTCGCGGGCGTGCACTTCTGGTGGCCCAAGATGACCGGCCGAATGTATCCCGAGTCGCTCTCCAAGCTTGCCGCCGTGGTCACCTTCATCGGATTCATCCTCACCTTCATGCCGCAGTTCGTCCTCGGCTATCTGGGAATGCCCCGGCGGTATCACGCCTATCCGCCGGAGTTTCAGGTGCTCAACGTGCTCTCCACCGCAGGCGCAACCATCCTCGGCATCGGCTACCTGATGCCGATGATCTACCTCGCGTGGTCGCTGAAGTATGGAGCGATTGCAGGCGACAACCCCTGGCAGGCCACCGGACTGGAGTGGCAGACGCAGTCGCCGCCGCTGACCGAAAACTTCATCGAGATCCCCATCATGGACCACGAGGCCTACGACTACGAGTGGCTGGAACACAAGACCGCAGACGAGGTGACACCACGTTGGATAGCGCGATCGCAAACCACGCAGGCCGAGTCTACTGGCCTTATCTGCGCAGCAGCACGAGCACGCCGTCGCTGCCGCAGCACCGCCATCACTTCGCCACCCCGGAGCAGCAGCGCGAGGCGGGCAGCTTCGGCATGTGGCTCTTCCTGCTCACCGAGATCATGTTCTTCGGCGGACTCTTCTTCGCCTACCTGCTCTTCCGCAACTGGTACTACGACGCCTTCGTCACTGCGTCGAACCAGCTCAGCGTGCCGCTGGGAGCGGCCAACACGGCAATCCTCATCTCCTCCGGCTTCTTCATGGCGCTCGCCGTCTGGGCCGCCGAAGTCCGCAAGAAATCCCTCCTCGTCCTCTTCCTCGTTCTCACCACGCTCTTCGGCTTCGCCTTCCTCGGCATCAAGGCCGACGAGTACCACGAGAAGTTCGAGAAGCACCACATCCCCGGCGCCAGCTTCGACACGTCGCAGTTCATCAACCCGGCCGCCTACGGCCTCAGCGAGAAGCCGCTCGCTCCCGACGCCGCGCAGAAGACGCAGCTCTTCTTCTTCCTCTACTTCGCCATGACCGGAATGCACGCGCTGCACATGGTACTCGGCCTGGGAATCTTGTTTTGGCTGATGATTCGCGCGCAGCGCGGCGACTTCAGCTCCGGCTACGTCGCGCCCATCGAGAACTTCGGCCTCTACTGGCACTTCGTCGATATTGTATGGATATTCCTCTTTCCCCTGCTCTACCTCATCAACCGTCACCCGCTGGCGCACTAGAAGCCTTCGGATTCGCAGTGCTGTAGTTTGCCACAAAACTTGTCATTCTGAGCGTAGCGTGTCACAAGAATTGTCATTCTGAGCGTAGCGAAGAATCACCGTATTTGTTCTGTTTTGCTTAAGGGAACGGGTTCACAGGCTGCGGAAAAACTCCCATTTTGCCTTTCGGAGGGAGCAGCGGGCTTTAGCCCGCGGTAAGCAGGTTTAGCAGGAAGGGGCTTTAGCCCCGGGCCTTCATCTACAGGAGTCAACCATGATGACAGATCATCCCTCGCACCACGATCCCGCCAACGTCACCAACCCGGAGCACGCCTCGCATCACATCGTCTCCCCGGCGCAGTACGCAATGGTCTTCGCCACGCTGCTCGCATGCACGGCGCTCACCGTCTTTGCCGCAGACATCAACCTCGGCGTCTTCAATCCGATCATCGCGCTGGCCATCGCCAGCTTCAAGGGCGTCATCGTCATCCTCTTCTTCATGCACGTCAAGTATCAGTCGACGCCTCATCAAGGTCACGGTCGGCGCGGGCTTCTTCATGTTCCTCGTCCTCGTCACCATGACGCTCTCCGACTACATCAGCCGCGCCTGGGGCCTCTGGTAACCAGCGCCAACCCTCCGTAACGTCGTCATTCTGGCGCAGCCAGAATCTCTGTATTTATACTTCTTGGGTAGCCGGAAGGACGCCCGTAATGCGTGTTGGTCTGTCGATCCTTGCCATCCTTCTTGCCGTTTCGATAAAGCTCCCGGCCCAATCCTCCGCACCGCCGCCAGCCACCGGCAGCGTCACCGGCCACGTCTTCCTCGGCGACTCGCATCTCCCCGCACGCATGGCTTACGTTACGCTGCTGCCGGCCATCGTTGCGGAAGCAGGCGACAAGAAGCCAGTTGTCAGCACCGCTACGGTCCAGACCGGGCTGGACGGGGCCTACGTCATGCCCAATATCCTTCCCGGCGCCTATTACGTCATCGCTGTAAAACTTGGCTACGTCTCGCCCATTCCCTTCATTTACGTCGAACTCCGACGCCTACGATGACGCTCCCAAAGACGTCAAGGAAGCACTCGCCGCAGCGCTCACTCCCGTCGCTGTTGCCGCAAATCGCACGTCAACGTCCGACATCGTCCTGAACAAAGGCGCGATCATCTCCGGCACGGTCCGCTTCGACGATGGCGAGCCCGACTCCCAGACCGTCGTCTCGCTGCTGCGCAAGGACAAGTCCGGAAAGTGGACCGAATTCGCAACCCAGGAAGCCCTCTATTCCTCCGGAGCGCGCACCGACGACCAGGGCAACTTCCGCCTCACCGGCCTTCCCGCCGGAGAATACCTCCTCCGAACCACGCTCAAGTTGGAGGGCGGCGAGGTGAAGACCCCTGGGACGGACTTGCCTCACGATCCGGACTACCGTTGGGACATCTATCTCGGTGACGGCGTCCGTCCGCGTGACGCGAAGTCCATCAAGCTCAAAGACGGCGAGGAATCCAACGGCAACAACATCGAGATACCCCTCGCCCAGCTCCACTCCGTCTCGGGAACTGTCCTCAGCGTCGAAACCGGTAACCCCATCGACCGCGCCAACGTTGAACTGCATAACGCCGACGACGACTCCACCTGCACGGTAACTGAAATCACCCCCGCCACCGGCCAGTTCCGTTTTCCGTACGTCACCGAAGGCGAGTACACCCTCAAAGTCTCAAACGCCTCCGACATCATTCCCGGCAAGGGCGACCAGAAGCCCGTCCGCACCTACACCGACGCGTCCCAGTCCCTCATCGTCAAGGGAGAGACCAGCGGCGTAAACATTCAAGTCAAGCCGGTGCCCGTGGCCGCCACCACCGCCGCGCAGTAAGTCTTGCCTCGTTCAACGCTGCCACTACGTCTACGCCGCGCCCCTGGTCAACCGCGAATCCCCGCCGAAGCATTGCGAAGCAACCTGCTGCGTCGGACCGATGCTATGTGATAAGCATCACAGCGCCTCCCACTCAATTCAGGAAAAATAGTCACAGCTTCCAGGTTGGTGTCGCAGGGCAAATGCGCGCCGGTCTAAGGTTGGTGTCGCAGGGCAAATGCGCGCAGACCACGTTGCATCGTTTCAAGGTTGGTGGCGCAGGGCAAATGCGCGCCGATCCTCGGTTTGTGAGGCAGGGCCAATGCTCACAAACCATCCGCACCCGACGGAGGAGGTTCTGAGGTCTTCTCGAAGTTCCTCAGAACCTCCAATCGGATGACAAAGAAGTTGCCGGATGCATCCGGCATTCGACGCAGACAGAATGCACGCGGCCGCCTGCCAGGTGTGCCGCGTTGGTCTTTAACCTCATCGCCGCCTGCGCATCTCGCCGTGCTTAACTCCGCGCGACCGTGTCCGTCTTAGCCCGCAGTGCGGTTGAGCATTTTCACGGTAGATATACAGTGGGGACGAAAGAAGTCTGCGTGGTTTTCTCTCAAAGAAAACCACCTCGCAGGATCTCTCCAACACAACGGATACTGTGAAAATGCTCTAAACTAGAGGTGACGCGCATTTTCGCCCTTCGGCCTTATCCCAACGCGCACAGACAGGACAACAACCAGCAGTGAGCAGCCCCCAAACCATCCCGAATCCAGAGACTTCCGCCGCCAACTCAACCGCACAGCCGGCCCTGAAGCCCATCTTCAACATCGCCATCATCTCCCACGTCGATCACGGCAAGACCACGCTGGTCGACGCCATGCTCCGCCAGTCCGGCACCTTCCGCGCCAACGAGGCCGTCGCCGATCGCGTCATGGACTCCAACGATCTGGAGCGCGAGCGCGGCATCACCATCCTCGCCAAGAACACCGCGCTCTACTACCACGGCAACAAGATCAACATCGTCGACACCCCCGGCCACGCCGACTTTGGCGGCGAGGTCGAGCGCGCCCTCAAGATGGTCGATGGCGTCCTCCTCCTCGTCGATGCCTCCGAAGGCCCGCTGCCGCAGACGCGTTACGTCCTCTCGAAAGCCCTCGAAGCCAAGCTCACCCCCATGGTCGTCATCAACAAGATCGACCGCCCCGACGCCCGCGTGCAGGAGGTTCTCGACGAGGTCTACGATCTCTTCATCGACCTCGATGCCGACGAAGACATGCTCGACTTCCCCGTCCTCTACACCAACGGCAAGGTCGGCACCGCGACACTCGACCTCGCCATCCCCGGCGTCGATCTCCAGCCGCTCTTCGAGCAGATCGTCCAGACCATCCCCGTCGCCAAGGGCGATCCCGACGGCCCGCTGCAGATCCTCGTCACCAACCTCGACTACTCCGACTACCTCGGCCGCCTCGCCATCGGCCGCGTCTTCAACGGCACCATGCGCACCGGCGAAGAGTACAACGTCGCGCGCGTCGACGACACCTTCAGCAAGCACAAGATCACCAAGCTCTTCAGCTTCTCCGGCCTCAAGCGCACCGACATCGACCAGACGCAGACCGGCGACATCGTCGCCATCGCGGGCATTCCCGGCATCACCATCGGCGAGAGCTTCTGCGACGTGGAGAACCCGCAGCCGCTGCCCCGCATCGCCATCGACGATCCCACCATCGCCATCCAGTTCAACGTCAACAACTCGCCATTTGCCGGCCGCGAGGGCCGCTGGGTCACCTCGCGCAACCTGCGCGACCGCCTCGACAAGGAGATGCTCACCAACGTCTCGCTCAAGTTGCTGGAGACCGGCTCGCCAGACTCCTTCAAAGTCCTCGGCCGCGGCGAACTCCAGCTCTCCATCCTCATTGAGATGATGCGCCGCGAGGGTTTCGAGATGATGGTCTCCCGCCCGGAGATCGTCACCAAGCGCATCGATGGCAAGTTGATGGAGCCGGTCGAGCAGCTCATGATCGACATCCCCGAAAACTTTGTCGGCACCGTCATCGAGCGCCTCGGCCCGCGCAAGGGCGAGATGACCAAGATGACCAACCACGGGTCGGGCCGCGTAAGGATGGAGTTCCGCATCCCCAGCCGCGGCCTCATCGGCCTGCGCTCTGAAATGCTCACCGAGACGCGCGGCACCATCGTCATGAACGCCATACTCGACGGCTACGTCGAGTATCAGGGAGCGATCCCGCAGCGCACCACCGGGGCCATCGTCAGCGACCGCCAGGGAACCACAACGCCCTACGCACTGGAAGGAATCCAGGAGCGCGGCATCGCTCTTCGTCCCCGCCGTCACCGAGGTCTACGAGGGCATGATCATCGGCGAGCACTCCCGCGACAACGACATCGACGTCAACTGCGTCCGCGAGAAGCGCCTCACCAACATGCGCGCCAGCACCGCCGACGAAGCCACCCGCCTCGTCCCCTTCCGCAGCCTCACCCTCGAGCAGGCAATCGAGTTCATCGCCGACGACGAGCTCGTCGAGGTCACCCCCAAGTCCCTCCGCCTGCGCAAACAAGTCCTCCAGGCCAACCGCCGCCCCCGCAAAGGCCAGCCCGCCGACGCCACCGCCTAGCGCATCGGCTGGGTGCCACGTTCAGTATTGAGATTTGGGAGTGCCTGTCACATTGCAATGGCATTCCTCGCCCTTCTGCGCCTAGAATCGTCTTGTAATATCTCGCACGACCCGGGCGAAGAATGAGAATAGCATTCGTGAGCGCCAATTGTGTTTCGACTCGCGCCGCGGATTTCGGAGTTCGAAACCGCTTTCGTAAAGCTTTCGACGCCGGCATGGCGAACTCCGTTGGGTTGCCATTAGGACACCTGGACGGCCTGTTGCATTCAAGCTTTGTTTTCTCGACAGGCCAGGCGGCATTCGCGTTATCAGTTTTCACCGGGTTGGCGAGGAAGCGGGCAGTGAGGCGATATGAAAGCAAAAATGGTTCTCCCCAATGACGTGCTCGAAGAGGTGAAGGACACCGCAGACTTGACCGACGACGACGGCGAAGTCCGCGAACTGACCGCCGCAGATTTCAAGCGGATGAAGCCCTTTTCCGACTCCCGCCCGACCTGCAGCACACGCTGCGCGAGATTCAGCGCGGCAACGTCACCTTCCGCCCCGATCCCGATTCCGTTTCCAATTCAGATTCCGATTCCGACGCAGAGCAGGTTCCCGTCAACGTCTCCCGCTCCGTCGTCGAGCGCTTTCAGGCCACCGGCACCGAGTGGGAGAGCAAAGTCGACGCAGCCCTCCGCCAGTGGCTCGACGAACATCAGGCAAGCTGATTTCGCCCAAGTCCCTCCGCCTGCGCAAGCAGGTCCTCCAGGCCAACCGCCGCCCCCGCAAAAACCAGCCCGCCGATTCCACCACCTAGCCCACCGACGGATTCCCGTCTTGGTATTGGGTATTTGTGTGGATAGCCGCATTTTTATTGCCATCTGACAAATCCGATGAAACACTGAATGTTAGCCGGGAAATCCGCGAACATGTACCTGTTTTGCAACGATCCACAGGTTGTGACTGTGAGAAAGAAAATGTGTAATCAAGACTATGATTCCACAATTAGATGAGATCTTCGGCAATACCCTCGAACCTTCGCACGGCATCAAAAGCGAGAAGCCGGCTCGGGCCTACCGTCCGCGCTTCAATGCGCGCAGGGGTATGCAGAAAGATCCAATTTCATCGAATTGTTCAGTCATACCATTCCCCTCCGTATAACTCCCTTTTGATCGAATTATTGTCGGAGATGCGGTATCTACACTCAGACGAATACCAGATCGTTGCATTGATCTAGTAATCCTGGATCCTCCATACTGGAAGGTCGTCGGAGAAGCGTGGGATTTCAAATGGCGCACTGAGCAAGATTATCGGCGCTGGTGTCTAGAGTGGTTTCGTGAATTGGAGAGAGTTTGCAAGCGTTCGGCATCTATTTACTTATTCGGCTATGTGCGCATCCTGTGCATCTTTACCATGACATCTGTGGTCTCGGATTTGAGTTTCGACAAGAGATCATCGTAGATAAAGGCATGAAGAGCATGGCTGGACGAAAGACAAGTACATATAAGCAGTTCCCCAATACGACAGAGACAATTTTCTTTTTTGTATATGATGCCAAACCAGCGATACGCCAAGTGCTGTTGAATAGGCAACAAGAACTTGGTCTGACTTCAAAAGAGATCAACGAACGGCTTGGGGTTTTAAATGTAATGGTGGTGGTGTCTGGTCGTTATATTCAGGCGAGAATATTTTGGCGCAAGTACCTACGCTGGAAATGTGGAAACGACTAGAGAAAGTTCTTGACTTCAAGGTTTCGGAAGATCTAAAGGGGTTTGTTTTTCAGCCGCAGATGGGTTACACGAACGTTTGGCAGGACATTGATTTCTACGCAGAAGACCGTATACATCGCACACAAAAACCACTCAAACTCATTGAGCGATTGTTGCTGGCGAGTAGTCTTCCAGGCCAAGTTGTGCTTGATCCCTTCGCGGGATCAGGCACCACGGCAGTGGCCGCGAAAGAAACTTGGTCGGAAATGTATTGCAATCGAGATTGATATGAAGATGGCGGAACTGGCGAATAGACGGCTTGCCGAAGACGTAATTCAGCCTAAACTGTTTGGGTGAAAACACCTCCGTCGAAAGAGTGGCAGCAAATTCATCTGTCCATGTTCTCAGTTTCTTAAGATCTACGGGCGATAGATAATTCTTGCAAGATCGTCAGCGAATTGTTCATCGTTCCACTCTTCTGGAATGCGCCGGGCCTGTAGCAACTCCAGTTTATTACTGCGCTTGATTTCATGAGGAAATGCAACATGTTTGAGACGCTCCAGCTATCAAGGGAGTCATCGGTTAACTCTTTGCGTGAGCGTGAAATCTTGCAGTGGGAATTTTAGAGCGAAGTGGCTCAGCAATGCCGGGATGGTTCGTGCTGAGTGGGGCGGTTGCGGCGATGGCATCCCAGTAGATTGTTTTGGCTTCATCAGGCAAAATTTAGACTTGCGGGCCACAGATTGAATGGTGCCTTTGGGCTGGAGTGTGCGCGCCAGTTGAAATAGTAATCAATCATACAAAGGCTGAAGCCGAGGTTGCGCGAATCAACCTCATAGATCCGAACAGTCGATTTCATCTGCTGCCTGGATATCCACAAATTCAAAGAGGACGAAGTAATAGCGAACAGGTACAGAATAGCTCCCGAAGTTCAGTCTCACTTTTTGGCGTTATCAGCCATTTGGAATCATCCATTCTTTTCAAGTCAGGTGATACGCAATCGAGTTCGGTGAAATTTCTGCTAGCCACCGCCGGATCGAGTGCCGACATTTAAAGTATCGACACGATAGCAGCATTTCAATCTCTGCAACCTCACCATTTGGGAGCTTTAGATCATCTCCTCGCGCACCAGACCGCCAACGAGGAATCTGTCACAACGCTTACGAGATGTTGCCCAACGTAGCCCATGCGTGGCTGTGGGGTTTGGTGGGTCACCGATGCCCATTGTTGTAGATGGCGACGCAAGGATACATATAGGTCACCCAGCAATCGTGCAGCAAATTCAGGAGTTCCAACGCCGACATTCGCTTCAGACATTGAACAGCTCCTTTGCCGGAACTCCCAATGCCAGTGCAATCTTATGGATATTTACGAGACTGATATTTCGTTCGCCACGCTCGACACCGCCTATTTATGTTCGGTCTAGGTCGCAGGTCAAAGCAACGGCCTCTTCTACGAGATCCTTGACCTTGCGCAACTCGCGAACACGATGCCGAACTGCTGCTGAAGGAGCAATTCCTGGCTGTTGTTCATTACCTAAGGTCATCAGTAGAGATGACAACGAGTCCACGGCCTTTGCATACCATGAGCTATCTTTGTTACTGCCGGGTACCCCATTCATCGCGGTCTTTGCGATGAGTGAGCTTCGCGTGGCGCGCGAATCCCGCCCCCAAAAACCTTGTCAAGAAAAATCGCGCAACTCACTATATCCAAACGAGATAAACTGACAAACTAGTCTCCCCATCCTGCTACAATTAAATAGGGGGCTTTATCTATATGTTCTGGAGCACCGGAATTGCTATAGACCAATGTGATTGTCATTCCGTGCAGCGCGTAACGGTCGGTCTGCAAGTCCATTCCAGATTTCAAGCAGTTTGTTTTGTAAGTAAAATCTTTATTGGAACGACTTTGGAGAGACCAGCCCCATGCAATGCATAGATTTCAAACAGCTTCCGTCGCAAAGATACCCCTGGGGGGGGAGGGGGGGGGGTATGTACAAAGTAGTTAATACCAGGATGGAAACTCAGCCGCGCAGAGTTGCGCGGTTTACGCCCGCCGGGCCTCGCTCGATTTACAATCACTGCGGCTGCCAAACTCCGTCCAGCCGGAAAGCTGACGCCTCATGCCCGACTACACGCCGTACCTCATCGCCGTCGCCATCGTCCTGCTTTACATCCTCAACTCCATCAAGATCCTCAAGGAGTACGAGCGCGCCGTCGTCTTCCGTCTTGGCCGCGTCCGCCACGACGCCTCCGGCCCCGGCATCATCCTGGTCTTCCGCCCCATCGACCAGATCGTCCGCGTCAGTCTGCGCCAGGAGGCGATGGAGGTCCCCTCGCAGGACGTCATCACACGCGACAACGTCACGCTGAAGGTCAACGCCGTCATCATCATGCGCGTGGTCGATGCCGTCAAGGCCGTCATCGAGGTCTCCAACTACGTCTACCAGACCTCGCAGTTCGCGCAGACCACGCTGCGCTCCGTCCTCGGCGAGGTCGATCTCGACGAGCTGCTGGCCCACCGCGACCGCCTCAACCAGCGCATCCAGGTCATCATCGACGGCCACACCGCGCCCTTCGGCCTCAAGGTTGTCTCGGTTGAGGTCAAGCAGGTCGACATGCCGGAGAACATGCTGCGCGCCATGGCCAAGCAGGCCGAAGCCGAACGCGAGCGCCGCGCCAAGATCATCCACGCCGAGGGCGAATTCAACGCCGCCGCCAAGCTGGTTGACGCCGCCGCGCTCATGGCCACTCAGCCCATGACCCTGCAACTCCGCTACCTGCAGACGCTCACCGAGATCGGCGTGGAGAAGAACACCACCATCGTCTTCCCGCTGCCCATGGAGCTGGTCAACATGTTCAACAAGTCCATCGCCGCCATCGCCGCGCCCGCTGCCGCGCCCGATGCGGGGCCGAAGGAGTAAACCTTGAATCGTCCCTACGACGACGATGAGGATGGCCCGCCGGGCCGCGGCTACTCCCGCGACCCGGGCCGCTCCGATTCCGGACGCTCCGATCTTGGCCATAGCGCCGACCGCGAGATCTCGCTCGGTGCTCCGGCCATCCTCGGCATCTTCTTCGCGCTCGTGCTGGTCTGCGCCGGCTTCTTCGGTTTCGGTTACACCATGGGCCGCAAGTCCGCCCAGTCCGCCACTGCCGACACCGCAGCCGCCAACGCAGACACCTCCAGCAACGGCTCCGCCAAGCCCGCCGCCGGCAGCCTTGCCAGCCAGCCCGCCGCACAACCGGCGGCCGACTCTTCCGCCGCGCCGGTCGTAGTGCAGCCGGAACCAGCCTCCGGCGCATCCGCCACGCAGCCCACCCCGTCGAAGAACGCCGCAACCGCAGCCGACGGCATGATCGTCGGCGACCAGCCGCCTGCCCGCAACGCGCAGTCCGCGTCCACCAACCAGCCGCCCGCCATCTCTCCCAGCGGGACCATCATGGTGCAGATCGCCGCCGTCTCCAGCCAGGATGTCGCCGACATCCTGCTCGCCTCGCTCCGCAAAAAGGGCTACAGCGTCAGTGTCCGCCACGAGCCTCAGGACAAACTCCTGCACATCCAGATCGGCCCCTTCGCCAACCGCAAGGACGCCGAAGCCATGCAGCAGCGCATCCTTGCCGACGGCTTCAACGCCATCGTCAAGTGAACCTAGCTTAGCGGCCTCATCTCCTCCGGCAGCGCCGCCACCATCGCCGCCCGCGCCGCGCGCATCAGCTCATCCCGCGTCGCGTACTCCGCCGGATCGATTGACTTTAATATCTGCACCTTCGCCACTCCCGGCGTCACCTTCGCGCTGTGCTTGCGCATCATCTTCTCGGTCCCGGAGATGGCGATCGGCACAATCGGCGCACCCGTCCCCATCGCCAGGTAGAACGGCCCGCTCTTGAACGTCAACAGCCGCCCGTCCTCCGAGCGCGTCCCCTCGGCAAAGAACAGGACGTGCAGCCCACTGCGCAGTGCCGCCTCCGCCGCCGCAATGCTCGCCTGCGCCGCCTCGCGCCGCCGGCCCCGCTCCACTGGAACAAATTTGCCCAGCCGCATCGCCGTCCCCAGCAGCGGAATCCGCATCAGCCCCTTCTTCAGCAGCACCGAACACTGGCCCGGCAGCACCGGCAGCAGCACCGGCGGGTCCAGGTTCGACACATGGTTGGACAGGAAGATGCAGCTCACCCCCGCCGGCACATGCTCCAGGCCCGTCACCTCCACGCGAATTCCGCCCGCCCACACCCCCAGCGGCACGATTCCCCGCACCACCACGCGGTACAGCAGTTTGATATTGCCCACCAACAGCGAGTAGGGAATCCCTATGATTCCCGCCAGGGTCCCCAGCGTCACGTACACGAACACCATCTTGAAGGTCACAAACATCTCTTCGCAGAATACCCCACCCGCCCAAAAGAATCCTCGCGGAACGATTGGGGCGGGTTTTGCTTCCTGTCTGTCTAGTCGTTACCGAAAACCCGTTTCAGAGCATCTAAAGAATTTATAAACAAGTCTTTCTGAATCGGATAGTATTGCGGTCATGCTGAAATCAAAGTTGAAGCGCGTGGCCCAAATCCTGAGCATATTAATTCTGCTTGCACAATGTTTTAACGTCGCAGCGCGGGCACAGGCCGTCGCAGCGCCGCCGCAAGCCGACACCAGCGCAGCCCCCAGTGCGGCGAGTCTGATTCAAGCGGCGACCGTGTCGATCGCAGCCAAGGACCTCGACGGCGCCAAGGCGCAACTGGATCAGGCCCAGGCGCTCAGTCCCGACCATAAGCTCTATTGGGCGACTACTGGAAATCTTCTGTTGAAGCGTAACCAGAATGCGGAGGCGCTTGCCGCGTTCCGTAAAGAGCTTGTACTCTTCCCCGGCGAAACCGCGATGTATCGCAGCATTGTGGACACGCAGTTTGCTCTGAAGCAGCGTAAGGACGCGATGGCTACCCTGCATGATTGGTCCGTTGCCGACTCCACGGATCCGCTGCCTGCCAGGAAGCTCATGAGCCTCCTGGTGGAAGATGGAGACGCGACCGCCGCGGTTAAGGAAGGCAAAGATGCTTTGCTCCGGCTTCCCAAAGAGGGTCGCAAAGATGACCACCTACAGATACAGCTCGGCCGGGCGGAGATTCTCTCTGGGGACAAAGCCGGCGGCATCAAGCGAATCCATGCTCTTTTGGCGAGCACCGACAATGGGGCCATAGCCGACAATGCTGCCTATGTTCTCGCCGACTCAGGGGCGGACCTCGCCACCGCCGAAAAGGTCTCACGGGAGAACATTAACGTATTAGTTGCCAAAGGCAGCACATGGGCTCTGGGCGGGGATGCCCCGACCATGCGCAACATCCGCGAATGGACAACGATTCTCGAATCCACTTGGGACACGTTGGGCTGGACTCTTTTTCGCGAAGGCAAGCTGGAGGAAGCACAAAGTTATTTGAGTGCCGCCTGGCAAGGGCTGCTTTCGCCGGATGTGGGAGAGCATCTGGCGGAGGTGCAGGAGGCGCTGGGCAATAAAGCGGAGGCACTGCGGACGTATGAGCTTGCTCTTGCCGTGGTTGAACCAGACGACAACCTTCGCCCGAGGAAGGCGCTTGCCATCAAACCGGCCGACGTGCAGACCCGGGTGCAAGCGTTGAGCAAGTCCGGGGCCACCGCGACCATCGCCGATCCCGCTGCTGAACTCCTGCGCATACACTCGATTCCCCTGGGCCCCCTCCAGGGACCAGACCGGCGCTTTACTTACGTCATCCTGCTGCGCGATGGAAAGGTAGTGGACGTTCAATCGCACAATGCCCGCGTTATGGAAGGTGCGGCTGAGATGTTCGCAAAGGCTGATTTTACAGGCTATTTTCCCGCCAGCTCCCACGGAACTTTGGTTCGCGCCGGCGAAATCGCCTGCGTGTCAGGCAGTTGTGCGATGATCGTCGGTGCTGCAGTGCTGCCGTGAACCTCTTGCTCCTATGAAGTCGCCTATTGGAAAACTATCTGCCGTTTGTTCATCCTGCCCAACACCTACGAAACGCCAGCGCAAACGAGAGGCTGGGATCGCTCCCAGCCTCTCCTCGTGTCCAACTCCTTGAACCTCGCTACGCGTTGGCTTCCGTCACAGACTCAGCCTCCGCCGCAGCCTCGGCTTCCGCAGCCGCAGCGGCAGCCGCTTCCTTCTCGGCCTTCTCCTGCTTGCGCGCCGCAATCGAGTTCTGTCCCAGTTCGTCGGCCAGCTTCTCGGTGGTGAACGACTCAATCACATCGCCCTCGCGGATGTCCTTGAAGCCGGCGAGGTCGATGCCGCACTCCACGCCCTGGCGCACTTCGCTCACGTCGTCCTTGAAGCGCTTGAGCGATCCGATCTTGCCGCGCCAGACCTCTTCGCCCTCGCGCAGTACGCGCACCTGCGCCGTCCGTGTAATCACTCCATCGGTCACGCGGCAACCCGCAATCTGTCCAACTTTGGTGATCTTGAAGACGTTGAGCACCTCGGCCTTGCCCGCGTAGTTCTCCTTGAAGACAGGTTCCAGCAGCCCATACATCGCCTTGGTAATCTCGTCGCGCAACTCGTAGATGATCGAGTGCAGCCGGATCTCCACGTTCTCGCGCTCCGCAACCTCGGTCGACTTGCGGTCGGGCCGCACGTTGAATCCGATAATCACCGCGTTCGAGGCCGACGCAAGCAGCACGTCCGACTCCGTGATCGCGCCCACGCCGGAGTGCAGCACGCGTACGCGTACCTTCTCGGTGGACATGCGCTGCAGGTCTTCGGCGATCACCTCCACCGATCCCTGCACGTCGCCCTTGACGATCAGGTTGAGGTCCTTCATGCCGGCGTGCTTGATCTGCTCGGCAAGACCTTCCAGCGAGACGCGCGAGCTCTTCGCCAACTGTGCCTCGCGCTCCTTCATCTTGCGGTACTGCGCAATGCCCTTGGCCTTGTCGCGGTCCGCCATCACCAGGAACGTGTCGCCTGCGTCCGGCATTCCTTCCAGGCCGAGAATCTCAACCGGCGTCGAAGGCCCTGCCTCGACGATTGGCTGGCCACGATCGTTGAACATCGCACGAATCTTGCCGAAGGTATTGCCCACAATGTAGCTGTCGCCAATGCGCAGGGTCCCGTTCTGCACCAGCACGCTGGCAACCGCGCCGCGTCCTCGATCCAGCTTGGCCTCGATCACCGTACCCACCGCCGGACGTTCCGGCGTCGCCTTCAGGTTGGCCAGATCGGCCACCAGGCACACCATCTCCAGCAACAGATCGAGGTTCATCTTCTTCTTGGCAGACACATCGACGAAGACCGTCGACCCGCCCCACGCCTCGGGCTGCAGTCCGCGGTCCGCAAGCTGCTGCTTCACGCGGTCCGGGTTCGCCTCCGGCTTGTCGATCTTGTTCACCGCAACGATGATCGGCACATTCGCCGCTTTGGCGTGGGCGATCGCCTCCAGCGTCTGCGGCATCACTCCATCGTCGGCCGCCACCACCACCACCACGATGTCGGTGATCTTGGCGCCGCGCGCGCGCATGCGGGTAAACGCCTCGTGGCCCGGCGTATCCAGGAACACAATCTCGCGCCCAAACGCCGGCGAGTCCGGCTTGGTGATTTTCACCTTGTACGCGCCGATGTGCTGCGTGATTCCGCCCGCCTCGCCCGCCGCCACGTCCGTCGAACGGATCGCGTCCAGCAGCGAAGTCTTGCCGTGGTCGACGTGGCCCATCACGGTCACCACCGGAGAGCGGGTGATCTCCACCATCCCCGTGGTGTCTTCCAGGAAGCCCTCGATGGCCTCGTTCTCCAACTGCTCTTCGACCGAGATCACCGTCGCGTCCGCGCCAAACTGCCGCGCCACATCCTTCACCAGCTCGCCGTCCAGCGACTGGTTCACCGTGACGAAGACGCCTTTCATCAGCAGCGTCGCAATCAGGTCCTTGCCGCGAACGTCCAGCTTCTCGGCCAGGTCCTTCACGCTGATGCCTTCGGTTACGGTAATGGTCTTCGTAATCGGCAACGGCTCCCGCGAGAGCTGTGCTCCGCCGTAGCGCGGCGGCGGCTGGAAGCCCTTCATCGGGCCTTCCTTGGTCTTCTCGTAGCGCTGTCCTCCGCGCCTCTGTCCAGGCCGCGCCGCAGGCCGCATCCCGCCGGGATGCTCCCCCGGCCCCGGAGCTACACCAGCAACACCGCCCGGTCGTGCGCCAAAGCCTGGTCGTGCACTGCCCGGCGGAAAGCCCGGACGCCCAGGCGCGCCTGTCCCCGTGGGGTAGGTGCGCGTTGGATGCATCGGCCGCCGTGCCCCCGGAGCCATCGTCGAAGGTGAATGTGAGCCGGGAGCGCCTGCGGCCCCTGGCCGTGGCCGCTCGAAGATGGGACGCCCGCGCTGGATGCCGTGCGCAGCGCCTGCCGGAGCCTTATAGATCGGTCGAGGTCCGGTCTGAGGCATCACCACGCGCCGAGCTGGAGGTTCAGCAACAGCCGCGGCAACCTCCGCCTCAACGGTCTCCTGATCCGCTCCGTCTGTTCTGTGTTCCGCCGCCATCGACGAAGCAGCGGGCAACTCCGCCGAAGCCACTGCGCCGGCAGCAACCGAAGTCGCGGTTGTGGCTGGTTTCGTCGCAGGAGCGACAGCAACTGGTACAGCGGCAGCCTTCACACGCTTGACAGTCGCGGGTGCCGCTGCAACTTCCACCGGAGTCGCCGCCGCCGGCGGACGGTCCGCCGCAGCGTGTGCATGGGTCTTAGTTGTGGATGGCTGGGAGGTTGCCGCCGGCTGTGCCGGTGTTGCATGGGCAGAGGGCGGGGGAGCAACCACCACGGGCGGACGCGCAATCACCGGTCCCACGGGAGGCTTGCTCGCAATCGCCGGCGGCGGTGCCGCGGGTGTCACAATCTGCGCGTGCTGCCTCGGCAAGGGTACAACCCGCCGTGGCGCAGGGGCCGCCGGGGCACTCGCCTGCAAGATCGGCTTGGCGACCGGGGTACTCTTGATGGCCGCAGCTTCTGCTGGAGCGGCCACGGGCGCGGGACGACGCCGCAGTAGTGGGTTGCGCGCCTCTTCTTCGGCCTGCTTCCGCGCCAGAATCGCCTTTACCGCATCGCCCGGCTTCGAGATGTTAGCTAGATTGAAGGCCGGCTTGGCCTCTACTGGCGGCTTCGTCGCCGCGCTGCTGCCACGGTGGCCACTCAGATAGTCGCGCACTTTTTCGGCCTCATCGGCCTCGATCGAACTGGAGTGCGTCTTCTTCTTGTCTGGGTCCAAACCGAGTGAGACCAACGCCTCAAGAATAGGCTTGGCCTTCACTTCCAGTTCCCGTGCCAGATCGTTGATTCGAACTTTGCTCATCCGTCCCTTTTCGTTTCCCCTGCGCGCTTAGCTGTTCATATCAGCCTCATCGAAGTAGGAATCTAGTCCAACTCTATTATCCCTGAAATCGCAATCCTCGAAGCTGCCGATTGCGATCCAGGCAATTTGCCTGCATATGTGGCCAGAACCGCTAGCCACGCTTGTTTCCATCCGTCTCGACACCCTCGTCGGAGACCTCTTGGCTCTCATCGACCAGTGTGTCCACGGCATCGTTTTTCGATTCAATCATCTCTTCGCGTGCGTCCGCCTCGCTCACTGCGTCGCTCTCCGACTCCGCCTCTTCCGCGTCCGCAATCGCCTCGGACGATACGTCGTGAACCTCCGCAACCTCTCCGACCGAGCCCGCCTCCGTCTCCAGAATCTCCTCCGGAGTTTTCTCCTCCGAGCTCTCTTCAGAACCCTCGGCCGCGGGATCCTCCGCTGTTTCCACTACTGCATGATCCTGGGTCGCAGCCGCATCCAGCTTTACCTCTGCCTCCGCCGGTCGCTCCTCGCCCTCTTCGTACTGCCCGAAGTAGTGCCGAACCGCAACCGAGATCTTCTCCAGCGTCTTCTCGCCGATGCCCGGGTATCTCCTCCAACTGCTCCGGCGTCATGTCGGCCAGCTCCTCGACCGTCGTAATCCCGGCCGCGATCAGCTTCTCCAGAATCGCATCGCCCAGCTCCTTGATCTGCTCCACCGGAGTCGTCACGCCCCCGCCCATCTCTTGCATCTGCTGCTCGACCTCTTGCCGCTTCTCTTCCTCGCTCTTGATGTCGATCTTCCAGCCCAGCAGTTTGGCCGCCAGCCGCACGTTCTGCCCCTTCTTGCCAATCGCCAGCGACAACTGCGTATCGTCGACAATTACCTCGATCTGCTTCTCTTCCAGATTCGTAATCGACACCTTGCTCACCTTCGCCGGCTGCAACGCCTTCTCCGCGAAGGTCGTGATCTCCTCCGAAAACTCGATGATGTCGATCTTCTCCCCGCGCAACTCGCGGATGATCGACTGCACGCGCATCCCCTTCATTCCCACGCACGCGCCCACTGGGTCGACGTCCTTGTCGCGGCTCACCACGGCGATTTTGGTCCGTTCACCCGCCTCGCGCGCGATCGCCTTGATCGAGACCGTCCCGTCATAAATCTCCGGAACCTCGCTCTGGAACAGGTTCTGCACCAACCCCGGCGCCGCGCGGCTCACAATCACCTGCGGCCCCTTGGCCGCGCGATCCACGCGCAGCAGCACAACCCGCACTCGCTCGCCCACGGCAAACTGTTCCAGCCGGCTCTGCTCGCGCTTCGGCATCCGAGCCTCTGCCTTGCCCAGGTCGAAGATCACGTCCATCGGCTCCAGCCGCTTCACCGTCGCGTTCAGAACCTCGCCCGCGCGGTGGTTGTACTCCAGGAACACCGTGTCCCGCTCTGCCTCGCGCACCTTCTGGAAGATCACCTGCTTGGCCATCTGCGCTGCAATCCGTCCCAGCGGAGTGGTGTCCTTGTAGAAGCGCAGCTCGCCGCCCACCTCAACCTCGGGAGCCAGCGCGCGCGCCTGCTCCAGCGTCAACTGGTTGATCTCGTCCTCCACCTGCTCCGGCCCCTCGACGACAGTCTTGTAGACGTAGGCGCGAATCTCGCCCGTCTCCTTGTCCATCTCCGCACGCATGTTCTCCTGCGTCTTGTAGAACTTGCGTGTCGCCAGCGCGATCGCATCCTCCACCGCGCCCACCACAATCTCAGGCTCGATTCCCTTGTCCTTGCTCAACGTCTCGATCGACTGGTACAGAACACTCGCCATCGCTTCACTCACCTTCAAATCTTTTGTCGTTCCGCAGCGCCATTTGACTTGTCATTCCGCAGCGCAGCGGAGGAATCTGCTTTTGCCGTTCTCAACCTGCAACCAACAACCAGCAACCAGCAACTGTCTTTCTAAATCTCAACCACTAAATTTGCCTTCTCCACGTTGCTCAGCGGAATCTCGATCACGCTGTTCCCTGTTCCCTGTTCCCTGTTCCCTGTCTTCTTCCCCTTCTGCTTCACGGCAGCCAGGTCGATCTTCAACACACCGTCCGCAAATCCCGCCAACCGCCCCGTCCACAAACGGTTCTCGTTGACCGGCGTAAACGTCTTCACCTTCACCAGGCTCCCCTGAAACCGCGCGAACTCCTCCGCCCGCGAGAGCCTCCGTTCCAGTCCCGGCGAAGAAACCTCAAGCGTGTACTCCGCTCCGGGAACCACATCCTCTACATCCAGCAGCGTGCCAAAGTCCGTGGCAAATGCAGCACAATCCTCATGCGTCACGCCGCTCAGCAGCTCCACCGGAACGCCCTTCGGCAGTATGAGACCGGCCAGATCTTCAACTTCTCCAGCCTCGGCGCGCGCCTTCAACCTCGCACGCTCCGCCGCGTCCTTCTCCACAAAAACCCGCAGCGCGCGCGCCTTTCCGCCGCCGCCAAACTCCACTTCCACAACCTCCAGATGATGAGATGCGGCAACCCGCTCTGCCAGCCGCCGAATTTCATCCATCTGCAATGCCATAAATTCCTATGCGATCTCTGTCATTCTGAGCGTAGCGAAGGACCCCGACGAACTCTCGGCAGCCTCAACCCTCCGTCCCTTTCAACCACAAACTTTGCACCGTGCTGACCAAACCGTCTTTGGAGCAACAAAAAGTGGGCTTTCGCCCACTCATCTCTTCCGCCATTTCGCCGGTGCGCACACGGCTCCTAACCGAACAGCGGAACAAACTTGTTCGCTCTTCCAAGATACGCCTATCACCACGAAAGTTCAATCCCATCATGGCAAAATAGCTCGTCATTCTGGCGCATCGCCGCGAGCTGGCGCATCGCCGCGAGTCGTCATTCTGGCGCAGCCAGAATCTCCGTATTTGCTCTTTCCCTTGCCCTGTCCTTCGGAGGGAGCGCAGGGCTTTAGCCCTGCGAATAATCGCCCATGGAAGAAAGGGGCTTCAGCCCTGGGCTTTCTCCCGCAAAAGATAATTTCCCCAAAAACCCCAGCAAAATCCCCTGTCAAGACCCTCGACACTCCAAAATCCTCCCAACTCCAACTATCTAAACCACATAATTCTTTTATAAAGTTGGCATAGTAGTTATGCCCAACCTGCTATCCTTAAAATCAGACCACAAGAAAGCAAAGTCTCGCACTCTCCTTCTTGGCCTTTGTTTTCTTATATTTAGCATCTAACTCGTTTAGATGGACGACGCTACAGGTAAATACCTGCAACTGTATGCATTTGACGACTTTATCGCGGGGGGGGGAGGGGGTACCCCCTCCAAAAAGGAGAATCAATGCGTGCCAGGCTCTGCTCACACACCAAGTCCGACGGAACGCCCTGCCGAGCCGTAGCCCTCGCCGGTCGAACGCTTTGCTTCGCCCACCACCGTCAACTGCGCCGGCAACAGGCTCGCAGGCCCCCCGCCGTCCGCCTTGGTCCCCTTGCCGATCAACAATCCATCCAGCGCGCGCTCAACCGCGTCTTCCAGGCAACTGTCTCCGGTTCCCTCCCGCCCGAACGCGCCGCCGGCCTCCTTGATCGCATTCAGTTCGCCATCGGCAAGCGCCAGGCTACAGCCTTGCGCGCCCCGGCAACTCCCCCAGACCGTGCAATCCAGCGCCCCGCATTTGCTCTCACACCCGCTCGACTCTACAATCAACCAAACCCGGCGCAAAAAGACATTCCACACAGCCGCCAGCCAGAACGGAAGATATGATCCCCTCCCCGATCCCCGAAGCCCTCACCTTCGACGATGTCCTCCTCGTCCCCGCCTACAGCGAGGTCGTTCCCAACCAGGTCAGCACACAGACCCAGCTCACCCGCAACATCTCTCTCAATACCCCGCTCATCTCGGCCGCCATGGACACCGTCACCGAGTCGCGCCTGGCCATCGCCATGGCCCAGCAAGGCGGCATCGGCGTCGTCCACCGCAACCTCACGATCACGCAACAGGCGGGCGAGATCGACAAGGTCAAGCGCTCCGAATCCGGCATGATCGTCGATCCGGTCACCATCACCCCCGAACAGCCCATCTCCGACGCGCTCGAACTCATGCGACGCTTCAAGATCTCCGGGGTCCCGGTCACGCGCAAGGGCCGCCTGGTCGGCATCCTCACCAACCGCGACCTGCGCTTCGTCTCCCGCACAGACATCCCCATCGACGACGTGATGACCAAGACCAACCTCGTCACCGTCCCCGTCGGCACCACTCTGGAGGAGGCCGAGCTCATCCTCCACCAGCACCGCATCGAGAAGCTCCTCGTCGTCAACGAAGACTACGAACTCAAGGGCCTCATCACCGTCAAGGACATCCAGAAGAAGCTGAAGTATCCCAATTCATCGAAGGACAGCAAGGGCCGTCTGCGCGTGGCCGGAGCCATCGGAGCTACAGGCGACTTCCTCGAACGCGCCGCCGCCCTCATCGAGATGCGCGTCGACGCCCTCGCCATCGACAGCGCCCACGGCCACTCCTCGCGCGTCCTCGCCGCCATCGCCGCCGTCAAGAAGCAGTTTCCAGACACCGACCTCCTCGCCGGAAACGTCGCAACCTACGATGGCGCAATGGCGCTGATCGACGCCGGAGCGGACGCCGTCAAGGTCGGTATCGGCCCCGGCTCCATCTGTACCACCCGCATGGTCACCGGTGCCGGAATGCCCCAGATCACCGCCATCGCCGAGGCCACGCGAGCCGCTAACAAGCATGGCATCCCCATCATCGCCGACGGAGGCATCAAGTACTCCGGCGATGTCACCAAGGCCATCGCCGCCGGAGCCAACGTCGTCATGATCGGCTCACTGTTTGCCGGCGTCGACGAGTCGCCCGGAGAGACCATCCTCTATCAAGGGCGCAGCTTCAAGGCATACCGCGGCATGGGTTCGCTCTCTGCCATGGCCCAGGGCTCCGGCGAACGCTACTTCCAGAGCGCCGAGGACATGACCGAAGCCGCCAGCACTGAACGCGAAAACCTCACCGCCCGCGAGACTACCGGAGGCAACCGCCTCGCCAAGTTCGTCCCCGAGGGCATAGAAGGCCGCGTGCCTCACCGCGGCCCGCTGGAGGCCATGGTCTACCAACTCGTCGGCGGACTCCGCTCCGGCATGGGCTACCTCGGCTGTAGTACCATCCCGGAGCTACACGCCAACGCCCACTTCATCCGCATCTCCAACGCCGGCCTCCGAGAGAGCCACGTCCACGACGTCATCATCACCCGCGAAGCCCCCAACTACCATGCAGAGTAGCGCAGTATAAGACGCAGAGCATCGCTTAAAAGCGCCGAATGCACGACCTATATATGCGTGAAGCAGTGTAAATCTATATGCGCCGAGTTTTATTCTACGACCCAATGCAAACACCAACGCCCAACGCAAACTGGCGCTGGGCTTTTAGCGTCTGGACTCCGGTCGTAATCGCAGTCGCAATGATCTGCTGTCGAGTCCACCAGCGCGCTCTCCTCACAGAACACCAGCAGTATTCTGCGGCCCATCCTCGAGCACTGGTTTGGCCCCATCCGGGACAGCTCCTGGGATCTCTACCACCACTATCTGCGCAAGAGCGGCCACTTCGTCGGCTACGGGTTTGTTGCCTTCACTTTCCTCCGCGCATGGCTGCATACGCTCGATCTGCGCGCGCCGCGCCCGCTGCTCACATGGCGTCTCCAGTCCTCTCTGCTCGCCATCGTCTCGACCGCCATCGTCGCCAGTTGCGACGAGTACCATCAAACCTTCATCCCTAGCCGCACCGGCTCGCCTCTCGACGTCCTGCTCGACACCGCCGGCGCCAGCGCGCTCTGCCTCCTGGTCTGGCTCCTGTGCTGGAGCAGGCGGCAATCCCGCACGGAACTCAGGGCCGCTTGAATCGCGTGTCCAGCACCATCGCGTCGAAGCGGTGCCGCAGCGTAAAGCCGAACCGCTCGTACAGCCTCACTGCCTGCTCATTGCCCTCGGTCACGGTCAGTGTGATGGCCTCAAAGCCCGCGTGCCGCAGGCTTTTCGCGCTCCGCTCCAGCAGCCCGCGGCCTAGCCCGCGGCCGCGATACGCCTGCGCAATGCACAACTGTGTGATGTGCGCGACCTTCGCGCCCACCCGCGAGCAAAGCACCATGCCCACCAGCGCGCCGCTTCGCCGCTCGCGCAGCATCCAGGAGAAGCTCGCCTCAAAGATGCCACATCCGGGAAAGCGCACAATGTTGTGCAGAAACCGCAGTGACCCGTGCAATGAGCGGTACTGGTCGTTGATCAGCGCGTCGGAGTGGCCCACATAGCAGGCATGGATCAGCTCGGCCGCGGCCTGATAGTCGGTTGGCGTCCACTGCGCCAGTGCCAGCTCTGGCCCAACGCCAGACAGACCAGCCGCATCCGCCGTCGCCGCACCCCTCAGCTTCAGCGAAGCACGCCCGTCAAGCGCGCACTCCAGAAACAGCCGCGGGTACACCGTAAACTCCGGCCCAGGAAAAAGGTCGGCAAACTCGCCCGCCTCATACAGCAATAGTTGCGACTCCACGCGATCGACTCCCGGCGTGTGCCGCAGCAACTCCAGCATCGGCACCAGCAGAGCCCGCGTCGCGTCGGCGTCGCTCATCGTCCTGTGGCCTGCGGCGAATGCGTCGCCGATCACCGCCTTAATTCCCTCGAAGACACAGAACGTGTAGCCGCACACGCATCCCCTGTCGAGCGCCACAAAGCCGGTCAGAATGCGCGACTCCAGATACTGAAGCAGGAGCTCGGTCGAGCTGCTGTAATCCCAGCGCAGGCGCTCACGCCATGCGTCAGCCTCGCGCTCCAGCAATGGCCGAAGCTGGCGCGCGGAGAAGTGCCGCAGGTCGAGTACTTCGATCTCGGATGCAACCGGCACGCTAGCCATAGCCCTCCACTTGCACCTGCGTCTTCAACTCTCAATCCAACAAGGGTCGAGCATATAGCAGTCGAACTTCATCCGTACACCGCGCACGGAAAATAACTTTGCATGACTACGGCTTGGCGTAGACCTTGTACACCTGCAAACCCCGTGCCGGGTACTCGATGATCTGCTGATAGACGCGCCCGGCCAGCAGGGGCGCCAGTGCGGGCGTGTCTTTGGCTGGAACCACCAGCAGATGCTCGCCCGCGGGAACGCCGTCCACTGCGTACTCGATAGGCTGCTCGTTGCGATAGAAGGCGAGGCCGTAGACCATGTCGCGCTTGACGTCCTCCACCGCCACCACCCGCACCTCAGGCGCTTTCTGCTGCATTTCGCGCGCCAGCGGCCGCGCCGAATAGTTCAGGTCGAGGTCCTTGCCGTGGAAGCCGAGCAGAAACACCAGAGCCCCCAGCACTGGAATCAGCGTCGCGTTGCGCACCTGCGCAATGCCTCCCAGGCGGATCGTCTTGACTACAGCGAAGAACACAAGCAAGGCCGCCGCGCTCGCGACCACAAGCCATCGCACTGGCGGCACAAGCGTGTCGTACACCATGTGCTGCGGCGCCAGCACAATCACGAACGCCACCAGAGCGCAGGCCGCCGCATGGGACCACAGCAGCCACCGCGGCAGCCCTGCGCGCCGAATGCGGTTCAGATAGTCGCCGGTCAGAATCGTCAGAGGTGGAATCGACGGCAGAATGTATCCCGGCAGCTTCGACTTCGAGCAGGTGAAAAACACTATGGGAAACAGCGCCCACAGCACAAGAAACTCAGGAAACGCATCGCCCGTGCGCGGCAGCCCCAGATAGCACTTCGGATTCAGCTTCACCTTCCATTCAGCAATCGAAGCGCACATCGCGGCCACCAGCGCCCGGATCGCAATCACCGTCCACGGCATCAGGCCCACCAGCCCCACCGCCAGGTAATACCATACCGGCTGATGGTGCTGGTACAGGTTGGTCGCAAAGCGTTCCAGGTTGTGCTCGACGAAGAACTGCTCCACAAACGTCGGGTTCTCCCGCTGCACAGCGATGTACCACGGCAGCACCATCGCCAGATACAGAAGCACGCCGGGAATCCATATCGTCCGCCGCAGCGCCGTCCACTCCCGCCGCAGCCCCAGAAACAACAGGATGATGCACAGCGCCAGGAACGGCGCAATCGGCCCCTTGGCCAGCGTTGCCGCCGCGCCGAAAAAGTACAGGTCGAACAGCCAGAACTTCAACCCCGTCTCGTACCATGCATACCACCCCAGCATTCCAATGCACAGCGGCGCAGCCATCTGCATGTCGGTCGATGCCCCGCGCGCAAACCCGATAATTGCCACCGACGACGCGGTAATCAGCGCAGCATCCAGTTGTCCTCCAGGCCGGAATCGCCGCATGTGCAGGAAGATCATCGCAATCAGAAGAAACGCGCCGGAGGCCGAGGGAAGCCGTGCCGCCCAGTCCGAGACGCCGAACTCCCTGAACGAGCTCATCGCCCGCCAGTAGTAGAGCGCCGGCTTTTCCAGCCACGGATGCCCGTACAGGATCGGCGTCACCGTGCCGCCGTCCAGGCAATGCAGCGAGTTCTTGATGTCGGTCAACCGCAGGCTGCGCGGCACCATACTGGCGTGCAGCTCGTTGCAGGTCTCGGTGTGCGCCTCCAGCATCTCGCGCGCAATCTGCGCGTAGCGCGGCTCATCGGCCCCCATCAGTCCGATCTGATCGCCGCCCAGAATCGGCACTAAGCCATAGAGCAGCAGGAAGGTCGTCGCCAGCAACAGCACAACCACCTCCATCGGCGACTCGCCCCACACGCGCAGCCCCCAGTCGCGCAGCCACGCCACCGCCGCGTTGCGCGTTCCTGCACCGGTCACAACGGGTTGTGCGGTTTCAGTCAATGAAGTTCCATCGCCAGAGAAGCCTGCATGGGCCATGCAAGCATGGGCCAAACAAGGCTACCAGACTCATCCCTCGCCCGGCGCGCCGGCCTTCGCAGCCTTTTCCTCTCGCCTCTTGTCGCGCTTGCGCAGCCGTCCCAGCAGTTCGTCCATGCGTCCGGTCAGCCGCTCCGTGCGGTCGATGGCAAACGTCAGCTCTGGCACATGGCGCACTCCCATCCGCTCCCGCAGTTGCGAGCGAATATAAGCACGCGCAGCCATCAACCCGGCCAGTGTGGAGTCCTCCTCCGCCTCGCTGCCGTGTACTGCCACAAAGACGCGCGCGCTCTTCCCGCCCGGTGCCAGCACGACCTCTGTCACATAGCCCGGCGCAATCCGCGGATCGGAGAGCTCGCCCTCCAGCATCGCCCCAATCTCTTCCGAAAACGTGCTGGCCACGCGATTCCGGTGATACGTTCTGGCTCGTTGTTCAGGCATATGTCTTCGCCAACCATCTCATCCAACTGCCAAGCATAACAAAAGCGCGCGCTGCTTACTCCCCCAGCATCTCCACCCACGAGTCCACAATCTCCGCCCCCAGTCCATTGCACATCCGGGCGAGCGCGTCGTCAACCTCCCGCATCTGCCCGGTCAGGTACTCCGTCGAGCCGGAGATCGCCACCACTCCCAGCGTCGCCCGGTTCCACAGACTGGCGTCGTCCAGCTCGGCCACCGACACATTGAACCCATGCCTCAGCTTGTCCTTCAGCGAGCGCACCACCTGCCGCCGGTCCTTGATCGACTGCGCATGAGCAATCGCAACCTCCACCGTCAACTTAGCAATCGCCATCGCATCCTCTTCTGCGATGCTATTCCCACGCTGCCGTCTCATGCCTCGCACGCTGCAAAAAATGGGAGATTACTGCTTCACAACAGTGCTGACGGCGGCTCCATCGATCGCCATCGTCCGCACCTTCTGGTCCGCCGTGAGCAGAATAAGCCGGTCTGCGTGCCCCTGCCCGCTGTTTGTGAACGACGCGAAACGGATGGCGCTGCCCATGTTGAAGTGCGCCAGATCCTTCCCCGTCGCGTCGTAGACAATGGCCTCGTCGCTGCGGTTGACGGTACAGACGCGTCCGCTCCCGGCATCCACCGCAACCACAAAGCCGAAAACCTGCCGGGTCTGCGCTCCGGTCGTCACGGAGTACACCATGGTGCGGTTGTCTGCGCTGGTCAGGTACAGCGAGTCCCCAACCACGTTGATGCCGTCGAGTCCCTCGTAGTTGACCGGGACTTCCAGCACCAGCTCATGCAGGATGTTGCCGGTGTGGTCGTCGATTACCTGGATTACGCCGGCGGAGTCCTTGTCCTTGACGCCGTCCGCTTCGGCCACCAGCGCGGCATTGGCCTTCAGCCGTGCCTTGGCGGAGTCAGATTTCAGCCGGAAGGCGAGGATGCTCTCTCCCGGCACATAGTTGTAGGTGTGGCCCGGTTCGCCGTCGTCGAAGGTGCGCCTCCACAGGATCGAGTTGTCCTTCACGTCGTGCACGATCAGTTCGGCTCCCTTTTTGTTCGCTGGCTTCCACTCCTGCAACATGCCCTGGGTAAACCGCATGGTGTCCTCCATCTTGTAGGAGAGAGGCGTGGCGGAGAACGGCGCAAAGGAGAAGTGGACCATGGCCCGCTCCTGCTTGCCCACCTTGGGAAAATCGATGTAGACCGAGTTGTCCGGCGCGAAGGCCGCGGAGTAGAAGTGGTTGGAGAGAAGCACCCGCTCGCCAGTGTTAAGATCCCACACCCCGCCGCGCGTGCGCGTGTTGAGGGCCAGAAGCCGGCCATCGGCCGAGAGGTAGCCATGCAGCGACGGCCCCAGCGGGCTCAGGTTCAGTGTCGTCGTCTTATCGGTATTGCTGTCGCCGCCCAGCTTGTGCAGCACCACGCTGCCGTCCGCGTTCTCGTTCAGCACCACGCTGTCATAGACGTCCATCGACGGCGCCTTCGAAGCCAGGATAAACTTGGCCGCCGACAGATCGGCGAGGCCAACCGCATACTCGTTGACGTCATAACTCAGTACATAGTTCCCGCTGCTGACTGACTCAAGTGCGTTGGCCACAAATGAGATGGTTTGCAGTTGTTTGCCGTCGGGAAAGCTGAAGACGCCGGTGCCGTGGTTCGTAAATGTGTTTACGCCGAAAACCTTGTTGTTGCCCAGAAACGCGTAGGCACCGTTGATGCCGCCCTTCAACCCTCCACCCAGTGGAATCTGCTCCCGGGTGCGCAGATCGAAGGCCACCTTGTCGCTGTAATCGCTGAGGATAACAATGTTGCCGTCAGCGGAGAAGCTAGACGGGACAATGTTCACCGGGAGCGAGTACCGCTCTGCCAGCAACAGCTCGTATAGATTATTTCGGGACAGCGTATATACGCCCTTCTTCGCGAGTACGGACTGGCCCGTGGAGGCATCGAGCAGGTCCACGTCCAGCACCAGATCTTCGTCTTGCTGGCGGATGGAGAAGCAGAACAGCGTCCGCCCGTCGGGCGAGATCTTCGTCTGCACGCAGTCCTTGCGCGCAATGGGCTCGTGCGCGGCAACCAGCTTCTGGTCCTTCACGTTCCACTCTTCGGTGTGCAGCCCAGGCGTGTGGAAGACAATGCGTTGAGAGTCGGGGCTGAACTCCGCTGGCAGCGCCTTCTCCGCGTCGAACCGAAATATCTGGTGGAACGGTTCGCGTGTGAGCACAGAGATGGAGCTCTCGTCCTGCGCCAGAATGTACCTCCCGTCGCGGCTGTAGCGCAGACGCTCCAGCTCCATCCGTAGCGGAGGGTTGAGTGCGACCTCCGCCACCGGCTTCACGTTGGTCGCCACCGTTACGGTCTGATTGGCCACCACCTGCGAGTGCCAGCGCTCGAACTCCGCGCTGTCGCTCACCGCAGTCGCGCCGCATCCAGAAGGCAGTGCGTTGATCAGCATCAGAATCGCGCGCAGGCGTTTCTGTTCCGGTTTGGTGCTGCCGAAAAAGTCCGAGAGCTTCCCGCCCACCTTGCCATCGACGAAGAACATCCGGTCCCAAAACTCGCCGTATGCCTGCGGACGATAGCCCGCCGCTGCCGTTGCATAGACAGAAACCGTGTCCGCCTCGTTCTGTTTTTCATCGCTGTCGCCGCCCGGCCCCGGGTGCTTGTCCTTCATCCGCGCATCCACCAACTGTTGGAATTTCGCGTAGATGTCGGCCTTGTCGCCGACGCTGGTGACGCCCAGCAGCCGCTTCATGTCCGCCGTCGTCTCGATGGCGAACTGGTGCGACAGGATGTGCCCCATCTCGTGCCCGATCACAGACGCCACCTCGTCCTCGTTCTTCGCATTCGCCACCAGCTTGCGCGTCAGGTAGACGCGTCCCCCGGCCAGCGAAAAACCATTCACCTCGGGCGAATCCACCAGCAGGACCTTGAACTGGATGGTCGTCGGCGGCAGAGCGGCCAGAAGCCGCTTCACGATGCGGTCGAGGTACTCGTTCTCCGCCGGGTCCTGCACCGGCTTGTAGTAGCGCTCGATCTGGTCCGCCATCGCGTCGCCCAGCCACTGCTCCTGCTGCTCGCTGAAGATGTTGGGCTGGGTCAACTTGAGCACCGCGGGAGGCGCGGGGCACCCGTTGGGGGCGGCCTGCGCCATAGCGGAAGTCGTCTGAGCCACAGCGGGAGCAGCCTGCGCCATGGCGGCATCCAATGTTGTGCAAGTGAGAAATGCAGCGGAAGAGAGGAATGCAGCGAAGGCGAAGCAAGATACTCTGCGAGTCATAGGGGCCCTGATTTCCGAATGGCGAAAGCATATCACCCGGCGCTGCCCCGGATGACAAATATTCCACCCGCACAAGTGGGGCTGCGAAGACGGGGTGCGAAGATGGGGGTGTAGACGATGGAGACTGCATGATCTCGCAGGCGAACTGTACCCCGGCAACGCCGATGGGCGCGACGCTCCTCTCCGGCCAGGGACTTCCCGGCCCCGGCGCGACCTTCCGTGTCTGGGCCCCGCGCGCCTCCGCGGTCTATCTCAACGGTGTCTTCAACGGCACGCCCCGCACCGGGCAGACGCCCGACCTCCTGTTCGCCAAAGACGCCAACGGCTACTGGTCGGGATTCCTCCCCGATGCCGCCGAAGGTGACACCTACCTCTTTTACGTCGTCGGCCCCGGTTCCAGCGGCACCAAGCGCGATCCCTATGCCCGCGAACTGGCCAACGATCCGGCTACTCCGTTTCCCATCTGCCCAGCAATTATCCGCTCGGCCAACGCCTACCCCTGGCACGACGCAGCCTTCCGCACGCCAGACTTCGCCGACATGGTCGTCTATCAGCTCCACATCGGCACCTACGCGCCGTCCGCGCCGGGCCGCGCCTCGACCTTTCTCGATGTGCTGGAGAATATCCCGTATCTAGCCGCCCTCGGCGTCAACGTAGTCCAGCCGCTCCCCGTCTACGAGGAGGAGGACTCGCCCTCGCAGGGCTATCCCGGCCTCGGCTACCAGGGCGCGGACCTCTACTCGCCGGAGTTCGACTACACGGTCTACGACGCGGCCGCCCTCGCGGGCTATCTCACCACCATCAACCGCCTGCTCGCCGCCAAGGGCTTCGCGCCCATGACGCTCGCCGACATCACGCCCGCAGTGGCGCAGATGAGAGCGATGGTGGACCTGCTGCACGTCTACGGCATCGCGGTCTGCTTCGACGTGGTTTACAACCACGCGGGTGGATGGTCGCAAACCTATGACGTACCCACCTCCGTCGCACCCTCCGGCGTCATCCACGGCGATGATGAGAGCCTCTACTTCTGGGACCGCGCCATCGCAACAAATTCAAGCGGCGCCTACGACAACAATCAGAGCCTCTACTTCACGGATCAGGGCTTCGTCGGCGGCCTCTCGTTTGCGCTGTGGAATGCGGACGTGCGCGGATTTCTGCGCAACAATGCGCTTGGCCACCTTCAGGAGTTGCACGCCGACGGCTTCCGCTACGACGAGATCAGCATGTTGCTGTCGATGAACAACGCCAGCGGATGGGAGTTCTGCAAGGGCCTGACCGAGGCGGTGCGCGCCGTCAATCCCCGCGCCTTGCAGAACGCCGAGTACTGGCCAGCGGAGTTCGGCGCGCCCACCGAGCTGATGGTTTCTCCGGTGAATTCTGGCGGCCTCGGCTTCGACGCGGTGCAGCACGACGGACTGCGCGAGACCATCCGCTCCGCCATCGGCCAGGCCGCTCAGGGTGCGGGTGCATCCGTCGAGATGAGCGGCATCGCCCGCTCCCTCTGGCCCACCGGCATCGCCCACTCCTGGCAGACCGTCCCCTGCGTGGAAAACCACGACATCGTCAAGCTCGGCGAGCAGCCACGCGTCCCGGCGCTCGCCGACGGCTCCAACCAGCGCAGTTGGTACGCCCGCAGCCGCACCCGCGTGGCCATGGCGTTGCTGCTGGCCGCGCCGGGCATCCCCCAGCTCTTCATGGGCCAGGAGTTCCTCGAAGACAAGCAGTGGTGCCCGGACCCGCGCTCCCCGGCCCACCTCATCTGGTGGGGAGGACTCGCTCCAGCCGCCAACGGGCGCGCCACCGATCCCGCCATGGCCGACCACCTCCACTTCACTCAGGCCGCCATCGCCCTGCGCAACTCGCAGCCCGCCCTCCGCGCCGAGGGCCTCAACGTCTTCTACACCTCCGACGCCGACCGCGTCATAGCCTTCCAGCGCTGGGTCCCCGGCATTGGCCGCGACGTAGTCGTCGTCGCCACCTTGAGCGAATCCACCTGGGGCAGCTATCAGCTCGGCTTCCCCTCCGCTGGCCGCTGGGTCGAAGTCTTCAACAGCGACGCCTACGACAGTTGCAACGCCAACGGCGTACTGGTCAACCCACAGGTCGCAGGCAACGACGGCGGCATCAACGCCGCGGCCCTCCGCTGCACAACCAGCCCGCCTCAGCCACCATAGTCATCCCCGCAAACAGCGTGGTGGTCTTCGCAAAGGCATAGTGCGGGCAAAGGCATCCTCGGTTGTCTTGTACCCCCCCTACCCCCCCTACGATAAAGTCTCTGAAACCATAGAGTTCCAGACATTTGCCTGCAAAGCACCTCTTCTAAACGAGTTAGATGCTAAATATAAGAAAACAAAGGAGCCGAAGGTGAGTGCGAGACTTTGCTTTCTTATGGTCTATTTTAAGGATAGCAGGTTGGGCATAACTACTATGCCAACTATTTTTAACTTTTAAGTGATTGAGATTGAGTTAGTTATGGGGAATTTGGAGGGTCGAGGGTCTTGACAACAAGTTGCTGGTTGCTGGTTGGAACAGACAACGGATACCCACATCTCGAAAGCGAGATGTGGGACACCCGGCCAGTGCCAAATAGGGAACGCTTGGCTATCTAAAAGTTATTTCCCCGTTTTCCAGAGCCCTTCAGCGAATATAAAGAGAAGATATGAAGCCTACCGTTTTGGAGCTATGTGCGGGCGCTGGTGGTCAGGCGTTGGGATTTGAGAATGCTGGCTACGAGCACGTCGGCTTGGTTGAGCTTGACGCGTTCGCTTGCAAAACGCTGCGCTTCAATCGCCCTAAATGGAACGTGCTCGAAGAGGACCTAAACTACTTCGACGGCAAACCATATAGCGGTGTGGATGTGATCGCGGCGGGACTTCCGTGTCCTCCGTTCTCGAAAGCTGGTAAGCAACTCGGTTCGGCGGATGAGAGGAACCTCTTCCCGGCAGCGTTGCGCATCATTCAAGAGGTGAAGCCGAAGGCTATCGTCATTGAAAACGTGCGCGGAATTCTCGATGCTGTATTTACGGATTACCGCACCTATATTGCGAGCCAACTTCCGAACTACTGGACCGATTGGGCTCTCCTGAACGCATGTGATTACGGTGTGCCGCAGCTTCGTCCTCGCGTAAACTTCGTAGCGATTCGGAAAGGGATGGAACATACTTTCGATTGGCCGACGATTGATCGAAGCGCAACGCCGACGGTTGGTAAAGCCCTGTACGACTTAATGTCTGCAAATGGATGGTTGGGTGCGAAGGCCTGGCGGGATCGCGCATCCGAGGTGGCTCCAACTTTGGTTGGCGGCAGCAAGAAGCATGGCGGCCCTGACCTTGGCCCGACACGTGCGCGAGCGGCCTGGGCTTCTCTCGGTGTGAATGGAAGTACGCTAGCGAGCGATGCACCAGAACGCGATTTTGTAGGGATGCCACGTCTCACCGTTCGCATGGCCGCGCGTATCCAGGGCTTCCCAGATGATTGGGAATTCTCCGGCGGGAAGACAGCTGCGTACAGGCAGGTTGGGAATGCATTTCCTCCGCCCGTAGCATGTGCGGTTTCGACTCAGGTTCGCGAATGCCTGGAATCGAAGCTCAGCCGTCTAAGAATTGCCGGATGAGAATTAGCGAATCTTCCGCCGATCTCTAAGGAGAGCGATATCTTCTGTCTTCTCTGGCTTAAACGAGACGAAGTAGTCTTTACCGATTGCTGGGAGTCCGAGTTTTTCAATAATCGCTTGGTCATAGTTGCCTGAGAGAAGCGCGACACCTTCCTTGGATAATAAGTCGCGCGCTCCTCCATTCGCTCTGAGTCTCCTCATATAGTCCTTTTGTTGAGCGAGGGCCTGCACGATTGTTCGGGAGATTGGCTGGTTCGGGTAGTTTCTGAAGAGCAATACTAGCCGGTCTGTTCCTCCTCTTGGCGCTGTGAGTTTCTTCAGAGCGGCTCCGCCGATTTTTTCCCAGAAGTTTTCTGGATAGGGCGCATTGAACAATAGCCAGTGAATATGCTCGAAAGAAGCGGCGGCTACGGTGGCTTTTTGATCGCGGTTCCGTCCTGGGTTGAGTACCTCGGGACGAACGAGCATTAAGCCTACGGTGCAGACTGCTTTCTTTTCGTCGGTACTTATGAAAAGGCATGGGTGGTTATGTGCTTCGTTGGGAATCGTCCAGTTCTTGCCAATCGTGTTCTTGACGTCGACCTCGATTCCGTCGACGTCCAAGTCCAGGATCTTTCCTTTCTTGAGT
The DNA here is from genome assembly GCA_963828115.1 of uncultured Acidobacteriaceae bacterium. GTDB lineage: Bacteria > Acidobacteriota > Terriglobia > Terriglobales > Acidobacteriaceae > Edaphobacter. Next base: position 273,464 of record CAWHDN010000017.1, on the reverse strand, counting down.
TTCATGTGATTGCGGAGGAGGATCTCGATTTTTGTGCCGAGGTAGGTTTTTTCGGTTTTCTCCAACTCTGCAACGGTGAACCTGCCCGAGCGATAGGAGTCGATGACCTCGTCGATCGCTTGCCGCAGCAATCGTGGGATGTCGACGCAAAACTTTTCCCATCCGCCAGCCTGGCGTACGAGCGCCTGCTCTATCTTCGTCAAGAGCTCGTAGTCGCGGTGGGATGGATCAAGCCTTCGTGCGTATGTGTCCATCGCAGCCAGTATGCGGAATAGAATTGAGCGGAGCAATATCGATTAAGGTTCCAAAACGAGAAAGACGATTCCATACGATAGGCGTTGATCCATGGATAAGCTGACTCCAGAGCGCCGTTCCCGCAATATGGGTCGCATTGGCAGCAAGGACACGAAGCCAGAGATGCTGGTCCGGCGGTTGGTGCATGGGTTGGGGTACCGGTATCGATTGCACGCGAAAGATCTTCCGGGGAAACCTGATCTAGTGTTTCGCAGCCGGAAGAAAGTCATATTTGTGCATGGCTGCTTTTGGCACCAACATAAGGGGTGTCGCGAGGGCAGGGTGCCGTCTAGCAGGGAATCCTATTGGGTACCGAAACTTGTGCGTAATGTCGAGAGAGACCGGGAACACATTCGCGCGCTGAAGCTCCTCGGTTGGAGAACCTTGGTTCTCTGGGAGTGTCAGCTTGGTAATCCCAAAGAAGTGGAACACAGGGTTAGTGCGTACTTGGGCTGATGGAGCGGAACGCTCGGCGGCGTGTTCGATTGCGGTCTAGAGGCGGTCGAGCTGCGCTCGATAACCCACCCTGCCCGGCGATGAAGCCGCCGGTCGAGGATGGGACACCCGCAATTCGGGCCCAGGGGAAAAATTAGAAGTATCCAGCGTGGTTCATTTGCGGAGAAGCGGGTTTCAACCGCTGGCGCGCAGTGTCAGACTAGGTTCCACGGGGCCGGGTCGAGGCACGCGAGTTCGATCCCACGGATTGCGCAATGAGCGCGCGATGCGTGGGGCAGCCGAGCTTTTACCATCCCACCCTTCGCAAATTGCGCGAAGGATGGGGCACCCGGGCTTATTACCATCCCACCCTTCGCAGAAGACGCGAAGGATGGGGCACCGGAAAAATTTGAGGGAGCAGAAGCCCATGACCGAACGCGCAGACGATCTCCGCATCCACTATCAGGACGACGCACGGCGCGCCGCATGCATCAAGGTGATCGGCGTGGGCGGAGGCGGCAACAACGCCGTCAACCGCATGATCGCCGCCGGCGTCGAGGGTGTCGAGTTCATCGCCGCCAACACCGACGTGCAGGCCCTCCAGCTCTCCAACGCTCCCATCAAGCTGCAGCTCGGCGTCAAGCTGACCAGCGGCCTCGGCGCAGGCGCAAACCCCGACATCGGACGCCGCGCCGCCCTCGAAGACTCGGACAAGATCATCGAAGCGCTCGAAGGCGCGGACATGGTCTTCGTCACCGCGGGTCTCGGTGGTGGCACGGGCACCGGAGCTGCTCCCGTCATCGCATCGCTGGCCAGCGAGATGGGCGCGCTCACCGTCGCCGTCGTCACCCGCCCCTTTGCGTTTGAAGGCAAGCGCCGCATGATGCAGGCCGAGCGCGGCATGCAGGAGCTGATCGAGTCGGTCGACACACTCATCGTCATCCCCAACGAAAAGCTCCTCGCCGTGGCCAAGGACGCCGGCTTCTTCGAGAGCTTCCGCATCGCCGACGACGTGCTCCGCCAGGGTGTGCAGGGAATCTCCGACATCATCACCATTCCCGGCGTCATCAACCGCGACTTCGCCGACGTGAAGACCACCATGGCCGGCATGGGATACGCCGTCATGGGCACCGCCAGCGGCAAGGGCGAGAATCGCGCCATGGACGCTGCTCTCGCCGCCATGGCATCCCCGCTGCTCGAAGCCGGAGCAATCGACGGAGCGCGCGGCATCCTCATCAACATCACCGGCTCCAGCAGTCTGAAGCTGACCGAGGTCAACGAGGCTTCGACGGTCATTCAGAACGCCGCCCACGAGGACTGCAACATCATCTTCGGGGCCGTGCAGGACGAGCGCATGGGCGATGTTGTCAAGATCACCGTCATCGCCACCGGCTTCCGCCAGGAGATGCCAGAGCGCCGCGCCCGCATGTTGGCCGAATCCACCCTGATGTCCTCCGACGAAGAGGTCCCCATTTGGGGCCGGGGCTACACGCCGCGTGACGCCGCCCCGCGATTCGCCAGCGAGATTCGCGAGGCCCGCCAGGCACACGCGCAGCACCCGGTCGATGCCGGGCAACTCGCCTCGCTGCCGGTTCCCACGCCATCCGCCGACCAATTCACAGCTTCCGCCGCGTCCAGCCTCGCCGAACGCACCACCGTCCTGCTTGACCCCGATTCCGACTTCGATCCCGATGCAGGTTCCAACGAAGATAGCCAGTTCGACCTCGATGCCGATGCCGATTCCGAACCCGCCGGCCAAGCCGATCCAAATGCAGATCTGGAATCCGATGCCGATGCGGACTTAGTCCCCGATGAAGTTTCAGATTCCGCAGCCGGCACGCGCTCCACCACCCCCGATCCGCTCGCCGAGGAGGAATACGCCGGTCCGCAATTCGATAGCTCATCCAATCCCCATCCCGATCGCCAGCCGGAGCTGCTTCCCGTCGCCGCCTCCGTCTTTGACGACGAGTTCTTCCGCACCCCGCGCGTCCGCCTGCGTCCCCCCGTCTCACTCAATCCAGTCAATCCCAATCCTGCCGCGCCCAATCCGTCCGAGCCGGACACGCGCGACTGTAGCTTCAATCCACAGCTCCAGCGCGCCCAGTCCCGGCCCATCGTGCCGCAGTACACTCCCGCGGAGCCCGCGCCAGAGGCCCATCTTTTCGCCGGCGTCAGCGCCTCTCATGCGGAGCCCGCCGAGACCGATGAACTCGACATTCCGGCCTTTCTCCGCCACAGCCATTGAGTTTTTTTGTTGACGTTGAGTTCCATCGAACGCGCCGAAATTCTGGCCAGCACAAAGTGCAAGGCCAGAACCGCTGGAATTGGCTCTCGGGCCTGCCAGGCCCCGTTGAGAAGAAAGGGGTTAAAGTGCTGGGCCCATCCTGCGACCGAACTCCCATAGAATAGAGACAGGTCCAATGCACCGGAAGATGGCACCCGCAAGCCGCGTGGATAACACCTCCGGACTATATCCGGGTGGTTCATTAGAGCGTCGAATGCATCTTGAAGGCCTTGTCTGGAGCGGTCGCTGGCAAGCCTCCATCTGAACTTTTGTCCCAGGATCGGGTTTATAGAAGCAGCAAGAGAATTGCAATAATCGTCGATAAATCAGGCAGGAGAATTGCATATAAAGAGCACGGATCGACGCACGCGAGAAATTGAGAACAAAAGCACCAACCAACCTCGGAGAAACATACGGATGGCCCTGAACTTCCACTGCAACACTCGCTTCACCGCATGCCTCGCACTCGCGATGCTGAGCGTTCCCCTGCGGTGCATGGCTCTCTCTCACCCCACTCCTCCGCACCCTCGCGCCCGCGCATCCGCCGCTGCCAAGCCCTCTTCATCGAAGCCGGCGGCGCATAAGACCACCGCGTCCAAAGCTGTTACACCCAGAGCTGCCGCGTCGAGAACCGTAGCGTCCAGGCCATCCAGTACCGCTTCGTCCAGGGCTGCTGCCAGAACCACCCACGCCGCCATACAGATCGCCCCGGCTGCCCACCGCCGGTTCACCAACAGCATGCGCACCATCAGCGGCACGCGAGCGCTTCAGGCGCTCCGCCGCAGCCACCGCCGCGGCCCAGTCGAGCGCTTCACTGCCAGCTCCTTCACCGACACCCTCACTCTGGGCGACTCCACTGCCGGCGAAGACCCCATCGTCCGCGCCGCTGCCATCCAGGCGCTCGGCAACATGAACGGCACCGCGCTGGCCATCGATCCCTCCAACGGCCGCATCCTGGCCATGGTCAACCAGAAGCTCGCCCTCTCCGGCGGTGCCGAGCCCTGCTCCACCATCAAGCTGGCCGTCACCCTCGCCGCGCTCGACGAGGGCCTCATCAAGCGCGATACCCCGGTCAACCTCGGCGGGCACTACACCCTCACCCTCACCCCGGCGCTCGCCCACTCCATCAACCCCTACTTCGAGACCCTTGGCCGCATGATGGGCTTCGAGCGCGTCAAATACTACGCCAACCAGTTCGGCCTGGGAGAGCTCGCCGGATACAACATCTCCGGCGAACAACTCGGAATCTATCCAGACAACGAACTCCCCGCCGCGCAGGGTGGCGTCGGTCGCATGTGTTCCTTCGGCGAGGGCATCTCCATGACCCCGCTCCAGCTTGGTGCCCTGGTCTCGGCCATCGCCAACGGTGGCACTCTCTACTACCTGCAACACCCCGAGACCCCCGACCAGATCGCCTCCTTCCAGCCCAAAGTCAAGCGCACACTCGACATCGCTCCCCTCATCCCGGAGATGCGTGATGGCATGGAGGGCGCCGTCGACTACGGCACTGGCCGCTCCCTGCGTTCCAGCTTCCGCGAGTTCCCCGTCCTCGGCAAGACCGGTACATGCTCCAACAACGGTACCCGCTTCGGCTGGTTCGCCTCCTACGCCGATACCCCCAACGGCCGCATCGTCACCGTCGTCTTCCTGGAGGGTGGGCGTCCCATGTTCGGCCCCAAAGCAGCAGAAATCACTGGCCAGATCTACCGCGCGCTCTGGGACAGCAACTACTTCGACTCCAAATCCCCCCAACTGGCCAACTCCACCCATTCCCTCCGCAGCAACCCATAACTCCATATTCAAGTTTTAGTTGCGATCTATCAGCTCGTTATTTTTTCCCCTTACCCCATGCCGGAGGGTTCCCCGAACTTCGCCTCTGCTTGCATCTCCTGCATCCCCTGGGTAGCGAGGACATCTACTCTATTAAGCGCAGATTGGTTTGCCAGGCTCCGCCGCAACCCCTGCCAGCCTGTCTTCTCCTGGCTTGCTCAAATCTCACTTGCAACTTTCGTTGTAGAGCGAATGCAAAACTGTCCTAAATCAGCACACAATCAGTCCGCCAGCGATAATATTATGTTGCTGCTTTGCTGGTTTTTCTGTTATAACGAATCTTGGAGAAGTGTCCGATGAAAAGCCTTCGCAATCTTATCGCGGTACTGGCAGTCGTCATGATTGCCAGCCATACTGCGTTTGCGAAGGGCCCGGCGACCCCGGAGATTGACCCTGCGATGGGTACGGCTGCGCTCGCCCTCCTCAGCGGTGCCCTCCTGATCATCCGCGGACGCGTCAAGCAATAAGCCGCATAAGACTCCAAGCCCCATCAAAAATCTAACCCGCATAAGACTCTAAGCCGCGTTAAGCTCTTATACAGAGTCCACTGCCTTGTCCAGCAAGATAAAATCTTCGTCCGATGAGTTCTCCATCGTCGCTAGAGGCGTGTGGCCGAGGCTCCTCGGCAACTCCCTCTACTCGCGCTGCTGGTGGACGGCTGGCATCCTCATGCTCGAGTGCATCCTGGCCACCACGCTGCCCCATGGCTGGTTGCAGGGGCATAGCGGATACACATCCCTGGGCCAGCCTGTCACGCTCAACCCGCTCCCCTATCGCTGGTTGCAGGCGCGCACTGTCACTACATCCACCATCTTCTTCTGTGTCGCGCTGCTCTTCTTTGCCCGTGACAAGCTGAAGTCCTTGCAATGGAGCGCCGCGCCTCTCCACAAGCTTTGGGCACTGCTTCACGCTTCCGCCATCCTGTTGTTTGTCGCAACCGATCTTTTCCTCGCCAATTCAGCAACCCAGGGAACTCCCCTCCAGCGCGTGGCCATGGCCGCCTGGTACGGCCTGCTCGTCTCTTTGCCCATCACTCTTGGCGGAGCGCTGATCCATCTCCCCAATCCCCTGCGCCTGATTCAAAGTCTAGGCAAAGCATGGGGCCTTGCCGCGGTCTGCGATCTGCTCATGATGTCTGTCCGTAGCCTCCTGATCATCGCCTGGGACAGGCCTGATTCCTGGCTCGGACATGCCATGCAGATGGTCACTTTTCGCGGCGTCGCCGTGTTGCTTGGCTTCTTCACCCCCGCCGTAGTCAATGATCCAGCGCATTTTATGGTCGGCACCAGCGCATTTGCCGTCATTATTGCGGACCAGTGCTCCGGCGTCGAGGGACTGGCTCTCATGTTGAGCCTCACCGTGGGATGGCTCATCTACGCGCGATGCGAACTGCGGCTTGCCCGCGCCCTCGTGCTGGTTCCCCTCTCGCTTCTCCTCAGTTGGCTGCTCAACCTGGTGCGGCTCGCAGTGCTCATCGCAATTGGGAATGCCGGTTATCCCGATGTCGCTCTCGGCGGCTTCCACTCCCAGGCCGGTTGGATTCTCTTCAGTTGCGTCGCCCTAGCCTTCCTGCTCACGGTCAACAACGTCGCCTGGTTTCGTCTCTCCGGCCCCGCCCCGGCAGCGATCCCATCCCCAGTCCCGCAGGTCAGCGGCAGCCCTCTGGCTGCAACCAATCTCGCCGCGCTCTATCTTCTGCCCTGGCTTGCAATCCTGGCCGCGGGACTGCTCGCCGTGGCCGCCTCAGACGGCTTTGAATGGCTCTACCCACTGCGTCTCATCGCGGCGCTTGCCGTCTTCTTCGCCTATCGCCGCGAATACCTCCGTATGGACTGGCGGTTCGGATGGCTCGGCCCGGCAGCCGGTGTCCTGGTCTTCGCCCTCTGGATCGCGCTCGACCACGCAATCGGCCGGGATACCGCAATAGACAACGGTGTGCTCCTGACTGGCGTCACCCAGGGCCTCGCACGGCTCAGCCACGTCCAGCGCGTCGCATGGATCATTACCCGCATCATTGCCGCCGTCACCACCGTTCCGCTCGCCGAAGAGCTCGCCTTTCGCGGTTACATCGCCCGACGCATCATCTCGCCCAATGTCGAGAGCATCCCGCTCGGCAGCCTCAGCCTGGTTGCGGTGCTCGCCAGTTCGCTGGCATTCGGCATCCTGCACGGTCGCATGTGGCTCGCCGGTACGCTTGCCGGAGTTGTCTTCGCGCTCGTTGCCAGGTTTCGCGGCAGGCTGGGAGAAGCAGTCGCCGCCCATGCCACGGCGAACCTGTTGCTCGCTCTCTGGATCATCGTGCGCGGCAACTATTCCCTCTGGTGAGCGGTCAGCGGTTCTCTGTTCGTCATTCTGAGCGCGGTGAAGAATCCCCGCATTGGCCTTTGCCCTTGCCGTTGCCTGTTCTTTCGTTAGTCATTCGGCAGCGCAGCGGAGGAATCTGCTTCTGCCTTCGCCATGGTCTGTTTCCGCTGTCATCTGAGCGTGTCTTTCGACGCGCGAAGAGGATGTCCTGAGCGTAGTCGAAGGAACCCCCACGAACGCGCGTCCACCTCAACCGCCCGTCCCTGTCTCCCCACAAACTCCCGCTCATTGCTCACAGCTCATAGCCGAAACAATAAAATCGCCCTCGCCCACCCCTCAGCGCGAAGTCGTAATTACTGCGGGAGTGCGGGAGCCGAAGTTGAGTTCAGCTTCTCGGCCGCGGCCATGCCGGCCGCGCCCTTGGGGTCCTTGTCCTTCAGGTTCGCGTAGATTTTTTTTGCGTCGTCCGCCTTGCCCTCCAACTGGTAGAGGTCTGCAAGCTGAAGCTGCGCAAGGCCAGCAGGAACCGTAGCGGCCGGCTTGGCGCTGAGCTGGTTGTAGAGGTCGATGGCCTGGGGATCGCGCCCGGTGTCGTGGTAGAGCTGGGCGAGGGCGAACTTAGCCAGTGCGCCGAGATCGCTGTCCCATCCGCCGGCGACCTTCTTCAGCGTCTCCTCGGCCTGCTGGTTCTCGCCCGCCTCGATATAGGTCAGCCCGGCGAAGTAGCGCGCGTTGCGGCCATCGGGAGTCATGCCATATTTGTTGGCGACGGCCTGGAAGAGCGCGTTGGCAGCCTTGGCCCGCTCCGCGATGGAGGGATAGGTCGTCACGCCGGGCGGCACAGCCTCGCCGGGTTGCGCCAGCGGCGTCTGGTAAGCCTGCATGGCCGCACCGAACGCGACCGAGGCCGCATCCGAGCGACTGTTGTAGACCACCGCGCTGACGATGGCGATCACAATCACCGCCAACAGAATCCCGCCGTTGACGATCACCGACTGGCGGTTCTCGCTGGCCCACTCCAGGCCGTGCGTGGTGGTGGTGACGAACTTATCTTTCTTGAGGGCTGCCTTGGTCTGTTGATCCACTGTGTCTGTTTCCTTTGTGCTCGAGATGGTGCTGCTCTCGGGCTGAACTGGCTCGAGACCTTGCGCCGGTCTCGCCTGCAAGCTGCGAAGAGAACGGACGCGCCGGTCCGCGGCGCAACCAATCAAGTCTATCAGCCCACCCGCGCGAGGTGCTAGACTGCGCGCAGGATGCGGCGGAGGATTCAATTGCAGCGAACGATTCGTGCAGCAGTGAGCGTAACAGCAATGGCAATCGCGTGCATCTCGGCGATGGGCCAGACAGCGGTTGGCTCGGCGAAGCCGTTGCCGCTGGATCAGCAGATTGCGGCGCTGGTAGCCGATCCGGCTGTTGCGCGCGCGCACTGGGGCGTGATGGTGACCACGCTCGACGGCAAGCCGATCTACGCACTGAACGAGGGCCAGCTCTTCCAGCCAGCCAGCAACGCCAAGCTGTTTACAACGGTGATGGCGATGGCTCTGCTGGGGGAGGATGAGCGTTTTGAGACGCAGGCCGTCGCCTCGGGTGAGATCGACAAGCAGGGCGTCTTGCACGGCGACCTGAAACTGGTTGGAGGCGGCGACGCGAGCTTCGGAACTCAGGACCTGCCGTATCTTCCGCCGGCGCAACGGCCGAAGGCGACTCCGCCGGCTGCGCAGACGATCCCTGATATTGAAGAGTTGGCGGACAAGGTCTATGCAACCGGACTTCGCCGGATCGAGGGGAATGTCCTCGGCGACGACTGGAGAATGATATGGGAGCCGTATCCTCCGGGCTGGGACCTGGACGATCTGGTCTATGGATATGGCGCGCCCGTCTCGGCGCTCAGCGTGCATGACAACGAGATCGAGGTGACGACCTCGCCGGTGGTGATGGTAAACGTTGGGGGCCACAGTGTTTTTCCGCACGCACCGGTTCCGACCTCTCCGGACCTGCCCTACTACTCGATCAATAATGAGGTCCTCCATTCTTGGCAGGACCAACCGCGTGACTGTGACAAATACACCGCATACCAGAGGGCGCTGGGCAGCAAGAATCTGGTGGTTTTTGGAGAGCAACCAAGTCAGCCGCCCTGCACCCAGGCGGTGGCGATTGCCGATCCGGCGGAGTATGCGGCGATGGCGTTCAAGGCTGCCCTGGAACGCCGCGGGGTAGTGGTGACGGGTACGGCCCAGGCCAAACACCTGATCTGGAGGGATACGAATCCGACGACGCGGGTGGACGATTTTGTGCACATGATAATGCCGTATCTCCTGAAAGGTTCTTATCAACGCGCCTTCCAGAGGGGGGGAGAGTGCATGGCGCAGTCGGCATCGGGTGGCCCCAACGAGACGCAACAGACGGTGCTCGCGACCCACGAATCCCACCCGCTGAGCGAGGATGTGACGTACACGCTGAAGGTATCGCAGAACCTGCATGCAGAGGTTCTTCTGCGCGATGTGGGTGTCGCATACAGTTGCATGGGCTCCCAGGGAGCCGGGCTGACTGCGCTCCGCGAATACCTGCCGCATGCAGGGATCGATCCGGGCGATTTTACGTTGGTGGATGGCTCCGGCATGAGTGGGCACGATCTGGTGACTCCGCGAGCGGTGGCGAAGCTGCTGTCGTTTGCGGCGCACGATCCAAAGACTGGAGCGCCGCAGCCTTGGTTTGCGGCCTGGAAAGCGTCGCTGCCGGTTGGCGGAGTGGATGGGACGCTGGCAGATCGGTTCACTGCGGCTCCGCTGAAGGGGCATGTATTTGCGAAGACCGGAACGATGGGCGAGGCGAATGCGCTGAGCGGCTATCTTGACTGCGCCAGCGGGCAGACGGTGATCTTCTCCATTTTGGTTGGCAATCATCTGCCGGGCGACAGCGAGGACCGCGATGCGATGGACAAGATCGTTGCCGCGATTGCCGCGGCGGAGTAGGCAGAGCAAAGACAACAGGTTGCTGAAACGGCTGGATTGCGGCTTCTCGCAGACAATCCGGGGCTGAAGCCCCTTGATTTCAGGGTATTTTTTCGTGGGGCTAAAGCCCCACGCTCCCTCCGGCAGGCAAGAACAGGAGTTTTTCCGCAGCCTGTTGACGCCAATCGGTGGGGAGGAAGCAGAGATCCGGTACAGACGAATGCAGAGGCAGATGCGAGAATGGTGAATATGAGACGGATTGCGGCGGCGATGTTCGGGGTTGGCGTGGCGATGGTGGTTGCCTCGGTGGTGGGATGCACCAAGCTGCCTCCGCCGACTCCTCTCTCGGAACTGAACGCGCAGCAGACGCGCGGATACGACGTCTACCAGGCGCACTGCGTGCAGTGCCACAACGACCGCACCAACGATCCGCTGAACGGGCAGTCGCTGCGCGGCATCTTCAAGAAACAGTATCTGGCCAGCGGCGCTCCGGCCAACGACGACCGCGTGATGGACGCGGTTCTGTACGGGCGGTCCATGATGCCCGCGCTGGGAGGCAGCATGACTCCGCAGGAGCGCGACGACCTGATGGCGTATCTGCATACGCTGTGACGGCAGCGGCGAGTGAGTGCGATGAGTGATACGGATGAGCGCGCAGGCGTGCAGGGGCAGATGCTTCCGGGGATTGCCGCCATCTGCCTGTACATGATCTTGATGACCATGGTGAATGTGTATGCGGCGCTGCATGGCGCGTATGGCGCAGGCGCGGCGAAGACTGGGATTCTGACGCTGTGCACACTGCTGGCGGCGGGGATCTTCGGGCTGCTGCGGTTGCGCAAGTGGGGCTGGGCGCTGGTGACGGCGGGTTGCCTGCTGTTCGCAGCGGGCGATTTTTATTCCTTCTCGAAGATTCATCAGGCGTTCCTTCTGGTGCGCGGGCTGTTTGTGCTGGCGTTCTTTCTCTACCTGGTGCGACAGGAGACACGCGAGCGGCTGCGTTAGAGGCTGCGCTGAGGGCTGTGTTGTGCGGCGACGGCTGCGCGAGACGATACAATTTATCCAATGACACCTCCGGTTGCTGAAGGACTGAATTCGGAGCTTGTACAGATCGACCTTGCGCCGCGCCGGCCAGAGCGCAAGCCGGAGTGGCTGAAGGCACGTGCGCCCGGCGGCGAGACCTTCCACAACCTGAAGAAGCTGGCGCGCGAGCTCAAGCTGCACACGGTGTGCGAGAGCGCGAACTGCCCCAACCTGGGCGAGTGCTGGAACCAGAAGTCGGCGACCTTCATGATGCTGGGCAACCTGTGCACGCGGCGGTGCGGCTTCTGCGCTGTGCCCAAGGGCAGGCCGGAGCCGATCGACCTGGATGAGCCGCGGCGCGTGGCGTATGCGGTGGCGCAGCTTGGGCTGGCGCACGCGGTGATTACCAGCGTGAACCGCGACGACGACAACCTGGGCGCGGCGCGCGCGTTTGCGGAGGTGATCCGGGAGATTCGCGCGCAGGCCGCGGGCTGCCGCGTGGAGGTGCTGACGCCGGACTTTCAGGGCAACGACGAGTCGCTGCGCATTGTGGTGGCGGCGCGGCCGGAGATTCTGAACCACAACATCGAGACCGTTCCGCGGCTCTATCGCATCGCCAAGAGCGGCGGTAAGTACTCTCGCTCGCTGGAGTTCCTGCGGCGGGCCAAGGAGCTTGCGGCAGAATCCGGCTGGACGCAGGTGACCAAGACGGGCATCATCGTCGGCATGGGCGAGGAGATGCACGAGCTGCTGGCGGTCTTCCGCGACCTGGCCGAGCGGAGGGTGGACATCCTGACCATTGGGCAGTATCTGCGGCCCTCGCGCGACCATCTGGTGATGCAGCGCTTCTATACGCCGGAGGAGTTCGCGTTTCTGAAGCACGAGGCGCTGGCGATGGGATTTCGCCATGTGGAGAGCGGGCCGCTGGTTCGCTCGAGCTACCACGCGCAGGAGCAGGCCGAGTCCACCGGACTGGCGTAGGGCATGCTATAACGGACTGGAGTAAACTACGCCTATGGCATGCTTGACCCAATCCGTATTTGATACGCCGGCATATAGCTGCCTCCAGGCGGCCCACTATACCGGGCTTCCATACCAGACCTTGAGGGGATGGATCGGCGGTGAAGGTCTTATCAAGACTCCCGAACCTAGTGCTCTCTCCTTCAATAATCTTGCAGAAGCACACATTTTGAAGTCGATGCGCAGGGTTCATAAGCTTTCTTTGCAGGGTATCCGCAAAGCTCTGCGTGAACTCGAACAAATTCGACATACAGACCATCCTCTTCTCGACGAAAACTTTGAAACAGATGGTGTAAACCTCTGCATACGCTTCAACGACGAGGTTATTAATCTTTCGCAGAGAAGTCAGAGAGAAATTCGCGAGTTTGTTTCTCTCTATCTTCAGCGAATCAATCGTGACGATTCTGGTAGAGTCACCCGCCTTTACCCGTTTGTTGTAACGGAGAAGGAGAGCGAACCAAGGCACATCTCGATTAGTCCTACAGTATCTTTCGGCAAACCTGTTTTGTCCGGTACTGCTATTTCGACGTCGGTTATTGTTGGCAGATTCAATGCTCGAGATTCTGTCGCAGACCTAGCTCGCGAGTACGACGTGGCTCCTGCCGTCCTTGAGGATGCGATTCGATGGGAGATGAACAGAGGCAAGGCGGCGTAACAAATCTCGTTCTCTTCCTCGACGAAAACCACTGTCGCAATCCTCATGTGATTGAGGCTATTGAGGAGCATGACATCGTATGCGAGAAACATTTGGATCATTTTCAAGCAGGCTCCGAGGATACCGAATGGTTACCGGTCATCGGTCAGCGTGGGTGGTGCCTCCTAACGACGGATGCCCGCATCCGAAAAAATACACTTGAGAAAGAGGCCGTTCGTTCAAACGGCGTACGAATGTTCTATTTCTCTCGTAACCAACTATCGGGCCAAGAAATGGGTGCTGCTCTGAGGAGCGCGCTCCCTCGTATGAAAGAACTTGTACAGACCCAACCACCTCCATTCACAGCGTCTATCAATAAAAAAGGCGAAGTAACTCTACGGGATACTTTCGGCAACGCACGCAGTGACGAGTAATAGAATCCTGTTCTATCAGTCGCAAAGGATTTACACTCTTCGCACGCGAGGTGTGGCTATGAGCGGCAATCCATTGGGCGACAAGTTGAAGACCTTTCGCAATGCGCGGCGCGGCGTGGCGTGGGCGCTGGCGATGCTGCTTGCGGCTGGCGGAGCCGCGCGGGCGCAGACTCAGACGCAGGCGGACAAGCAGTCGCAGTCAGACGATCCGCTGCATACGGCCTCGCGCGTGGAGCTGGACGTGGCGAAGGTGTTGCTGGCGCAGGAGAAGGCCTGGAACCGCGGCGATCTGGAGGGTTACGCGAAGGGATATAAGGACTCGCCGGAGACGCTGTTGCTGGGCAGACAGGTCTTGAAGGGCTACGCTCAGATTCTTGAAGACTACAAGCACACCTACCCCACACGGGCGTCGATGGGGACGCTGGCGTTTGCCGAGCTGGAGGTGCATCCGCTGGGCGAGAGCTTCGCGATCTGCATCGGCAAGTTCCATCTGGACCGTTCGAAGAAAGAGGGCGGGCCGGCCGACGGGCAGTTTTCGCTGGTGCTGGAGAAGACCGGCGAGGGGTGGAAGATCGTTCTCGACCATACGACGTAGGCGGTTGCGGGTTGCGGGTTGGTACGGCTTCGGCGGTGGCTTGGAGGGAGGGGAGGACGGTTGTTGGTTGCTGGTTGTTGGTTGTTGTTTGGGGGTTGCTGGGCTGCGGAGAAGCAGATCCCTCCGCTCCCACCCCAGCGAGCAACGACCGCTCGCCGGGGACCCCGGCTGCGCTGCGGGATGACAACAAAGAGGGATTGGGGTCGGGGTCTGGCTCTGTGGGGTCGGGGTCTGGGGGTTGGGCGGGGAAGCCGTTTTCCTGCTGGAAGCGGGCGAAGGCGGTGAGGATGGCTTCTCGGGCGGCGGCGCGGGAGGCGTCGTGGGCTGCCTGGGCCCGGGCGGCACGCTGCTGGGCTGCGGCGCGGGCTGCTGCGGCGGCGGCCTCCGGGGTGGGGATCTCGGCGATGGGGGCGATGGGGCCGAGGTCTTCATCGAGGATGAGCTCTTCGACCAGGTCGTCGGGATTGTTTGCGCTGGGGTCGCTGGAGATGGGGTCTTGGCGGAGATGGGGTCTTCGGGGATGGATTCTTTGGGGCTGGATTCGCGGCCGGAGAGGAGGTCGTGGATGGAGAAGGAGCTTGCGCTGGAGTGGCGGCTGTCGGTGTGGCTGGAGCTTCGGCTGGCGGTGCGTGCGGCGGGACGGGTTTCGTGTAGGTTCCAGATGGCCAGCTTGAGGGTGTAGAGGATTGGGTTGGCGCGCTTTGGGTCGAGCTGGCCGGTGGTGAGGCGGTTGAGGATCTGGGCGAGAGCGAACTGGACGCCGGCGCGGTCGTCGATGGAGGGCATCTCGAAGACAGACTGGGCGGGGTGGACGCCGCGGTGGCGCGGGGCTGGGCTGCGGGTGGTATGGTGGTGATAACAGAAGGGTTCTCCGCGCAGGGCGGGGGAGCCGCAACGGTGGCCCGAGGTGTGGATGTGACGGCAGAGGAAGCGCTTGATGGTGGTCTCGGTGGGTTCGGCGGTTGCGATTGTGTCGGTCATACGGTTCCTCTCCTGTGGGGGGGGTGCCCCCCCCTGAAATTCATAAGATATTCAAAATACGATAGTTAGATCTGGACTCGATCTGGATCGAGTCTGTATCCGGTCTGGACTTGGTTGCGGAAGAGGGTTGCCGCTTCTGGCAGAAGGCCCTGGGCTAAAGCCCCTTGATTCGATTGGCCTTATTCAGGGGGATGAATCCCCCTGCTCCCTCCGAAAGACATCCCCCTGCTCCCTCCGAAAGACAGCGATTGGACTCTTCCATAGCCGGTTAAAAGCGAAGACCCGGCGGCTGGCCGGGTCTGTTTGGATTTGCTTACTGTTTTAATTATATGGGATGGAGAGAAACTAGTATGCCAACTTTTAAAAAGAATTATGTCGTTTGGATGGTGCGGGTTAGGGGGAAATGGGGGGGTGCGAGGGGCTTGACAAGGGGATTTGCTGGGGATTTTGCGGCTCTCCCAGGTGCCCAAAAGCGAGGCACCTGGGGCACCCGGCTGGATCATCCGCGCGGCAGGGATGACGGTCGATCAGTTTATCGAACTGCTCTAAGCAGACCGTCGCGCGGATCAGACGGTCATGATCTCTTTTTCCTTGGTGCTGAAGAGGTCTTCGACGTGGCGGATCTCGGCGTCGGTGAGCTGCTGGATCTCTTCGCTGGCTCGTTTTTCGTCGTCGGCGGAGATGAGCTTGTCCTTGGCGGCCTTTTTGACCTGGTCGTTGCCGTCGCGGCGGATGTTGCGTATGGCGGTCTTGTGATCCTCCAGAACACCGGCGAGATGTTTGACGGCCTCTCGGCGGCGCTCCTCGGTCATGGGTGGGACGGGGACTCGGATGACCTTTCCGTCGTGCATGGGGTTGAAGCCGAGGTTGCTGGTGCGGATGGCCTTTTCGACGGCGGGGACGATGGAGATCTCCCAGGGCGAGACGAGGATGAGCTGCGGCTCCGGGGTGGAGATCTGGGCGACCTGGGAGATGGGCGTGTCGGTGCCGTAGTAGTCCACCTTGACCTGGTCGAGCATGTGAACATTTGCGCGGCCGGTGCGGGTGGAGAGGAGGTTTGCGCGGAAGTCCTCGACGGACTTTTCCATGCGCGACTTCAACTGCGCGTACACGGTCTTCAACGCCGGATTGCTTGCCATGGTGGATGCCATAGGGGTGCCTGCCTTTCTGAAGCCGATTGGAAGCCCGCTATGAGGCGGGCGGTTTCGACTTCGTAATTCTACAGAGGTTTGGGTGATTAAGAAGCTCCCGGCTGCCGATGAAGCTGCTGTACGGTTGGACGGGATGGCCCGCGGGAGTTGATTTTAGCGTCGAGCGCAAAAATTTTAGCATCAAACTGTTGACAGGAACATCACACAAAAGTGTAAGGTGACCTTGTGAATATCGAATTGAACTACGAACAGAGCGCGCGGATCGAGTTGCTGTCGCTGGTGGCGGGCAAGCCATCGTCGCAACTGTTGCTGGACGCGGCGATGCTGTTGCTGGACCGGGATGCGGGATGCTGCGAGCGCTGCCGTCCGGCGGACCCGCAGAACTTTCTTGGCGAAGAGGAGCTGGAGGCCCGGCTTGCGCAGTTGCTGCATCGCTGAGGCGCGGGTGGAGAATTGGGTGGGTGGTGGAAGAGCCGGCGAAGTTCTGGCGATGCTGTTTTCTGGCAAACAAATAGCTGTCTTGCTCGGTTTGCAGGGACGCCTGTTGACACGGACGCCGTGGCGGACTCGCGTGGAGCGGCATCGCTCCCATATAATCTAATTTTCGCCACGAGAGGCTGCGGGGCGGGATTTTGCAGCGAATGAGGGTGTGCGTATCTTTACCGTAAAGCGAGTGAGCGGAAGTTTCCTGGGCATCAAGCTAAAGTCTGTGCGTACGCGCTCATTCGACTCCCGCATTGCTGTTGTCATGGTGGCCGCATGGGTGGCGGCGGCGATGGTTTTTGTGCCCGCGCGAGCCGTGTGGGCGCAGGATGCAGGCGCGGCCCCGGTTGCGCAGAGCACGGCGGAAGCGAGCGGGGCACAGGTGCTGTGCCAGCCGCAGTCGATCGGCAACCGCAGGATTCCCAAGGAGTCTGTACTGGCGCGGATAGCGAGCCACCAGGGCGATCCGTATGATGCGGCGACGGTGGAGCGGGACTTCAACTCGCTGTGGAACACGGGCTACTTCGAGAAGATCCAGATTGAGCGGACGGACACACCGGCGTGCGTGCAGCTGGTGATCTATGTGCGGGAGAAGCCGACCATCCGCTCGATCGATTACCAGGGGATGAACGCGATAACGCAGTCCGACGTGCAGGAACGGGATAAGAAGGCCAAGGTCGGATTGACGGTGGAGAGCCAGTACGATCCGACACGGGTGAAGCGGGCCGAGGACGTTCTGAAGGACCTGTTGAGCGAGCATGGACACCAGTTTGCGACGATCCGGACCGAGGTGAAGACGATTCCTCCGTCGTCGGTGGGGATCACGTTCCGCATCAAGGAAGGGCCTACGGTGAAGGTGGGGAAGATCGCCTTCGACGGCAACTACAACCTGAGCAGCCGCGAACTGCGCAGCGCGATGGTGAATACACGGCCGATCGGCGTGCCGCACTCGATCGTGCTGGAGAATTTGCTGGCCCGGACGTTCGACGCGAGCAAACTGGACGAGGACACGGAGCGGGTGCGCCAGGCGTACCAGGACCACGGCTACTTCAAGGCGGAGACGGCCGACCCGCAGACGCATGTGCGCGACGAGGGCGGGCTGAACTGGTTCACGCTGCGGCCGTCGACGGGCAAGCGCATCGACATCCTGATGCCGGTGGAAGAGGGAGAACGCTACCGGCTGGGCGGGATCAACTTTACGGGCAACAAGATGTTCACCAACAACAAGGCGCTGCGTGCACAGTTCGCACAGAAGGACGGCGAATGGTTCTCGGCGACGTCGTTCAGCAAGGGACTGAAGGACCTGCGCAAGGCGTATGGCAGCCAGGGCTACATCCGGATGGTGCCGGATATAAAGCCGCGGATCGATGAGGCGAAGAAGCTGGTGTACATGGACATCGATATCGACGAGGGCAAGCAGTTCTATGTCTCGCGGATCGAGTTCACGGGCAATACGATCACGCGGGACAAGGTGATCCGGCGTGAGCTGCTGCTGGAAGAGGGCCAGGTGTACAGCAGCCAGCGCTGGGAGATGTCGGTGCTGCGGCTGAACCAGTTGAGTTACTTCGAAGTGCTGAAGGTGGATGACGATACCGAGACGCGGCAGAATGAGGACGATGGGACGGTAGACCTGCTGCTGAAGCTGAAGGAGAAGGGCAAGAACTCGATTGGGGTGAACGGCGGGATCAGCGGACTGTCTGGGACGTTTGTGGGGCTGAACTACGAGACCAACAACTTTCTGGGGTTGGGCGAGACGCTGTCGGCGTCGGCGAACATCGGCGACCTGTCCCGCAACGTGAGCTTCGGGTTCAATGAGCCGTATCTGCGCAACAAGCCGATCTCGGTGGGCATGGAAGTTTTCTCTCGGAAGTCGGACTACAACCCGGCCAAGGCGTACTCGATCGCCAACAATACGAGCGCGAATGTATCGACGGCGCAGCAGTCGCTGCTGACCAACTACAACACATCGACGAATGGGTTCACGGTTTCCGCGAGCGAGCCGCTGAAGCATCTGTGGGTGGGCCGCGGGATGACCCGGGTGGGCGTGACGTATGCGTTGAGCCGTGCGTCTGTGACGACGTTCAACGACAATACACGCAACATATTTCAGTCTCTGGCGTTCCGGTCGGGAGTGGCGGGGCTGAACCAGTTGAGCGGGATCGTGACCTCGACGATTGCACCGAGCTTCAGCTACTCCAGCCTGGACCGCGGGGTTGGGCCGCACTCTGGGCGGGACTTCAACCTGTCGGTGCAGATAGCGGGCGCTGGCGGCAACGTGAAATACATCCAGCCGGTGGCGAGCTACCGGCAGTACTACCCGATGCGTGGGCTGAAGATCGACCGGGAAGGGCACAACGTACTGGGGATGCGTCTGCTGCTGGCGCACATCTCGGGCTTTGGCGGCGAGGTAGCACCTCCGACCAACCGCATCTATGGCGGGGGCGAGTCGGATGTGCGGGGCTTCGACATCCGCGCCAACTCGCCGTACACGTTTGTGCCGGTGAAGGTGCAGTTCAACCTGACCGACCCGGATGGGACGCTGGTACCACGCGACCCGACCAACCCAAGCCTGGGCAATATACAGATTCCGCTGCCGATCTACCGGCTGGCCTCGGTGGGCGGCGATACACAACTGACGGCGAACATACAGTACATGATCCCGATCGTCAGCACGTTGAGCTTCAACTTCTTTACCGACTTCGGGCTGACCGGCGACTTGCAGAAGGGACAACTGCTGCAGAGCGCGGCGGGGACATCCGTGCTGTCGAGCCCGCTGTATGGCTGCCCGACGTTCATCAACGGCGCGTGCTTCGGCGGCCAGTCCGTGGCGGCGCTTGCGGCGCGGCAACTGAACACGGTTCCGGGGACCAACTTTGTGCCGCGCATGTCGAGCGGCGCGGAGTTCCAGGTGATTCTGCCGATTGTGAATGCGCCGTTCCGGCTGTACTACGCGTACAACCCGCTGCGGCTGTACAAGAACCTGCCGCAGCAACTGGCGGTGGACAATGCGACGTTCCGCACGATGTTCCCCGACTCGGGCGCGGGGCAGTACAGCTACGAGCAGGCGCTGCAACTCTACGGGTCGGCTTACGAGCTGCGCGAGCCGAGGAAGACGTTGCGGCTGACTGTGAGTACGACGTTCTAAAGACCAGGTTGTTAGTTGCTGGTTGCTGGTTGTGAGAAGCGGCTAGGCGGAGATCAGAAAACAGAATACGGCTGCCGACAAGGGCAGCCGCTTTTCTTGTCCGGCCACATGCTGACTGGCTATAGTTTTTACGTCGAACCTGGTATCTCTCAACCCACAACCAGCAACTAACAACCAGCAACTTGTCTTTAGTAGATGCGCTGGTAGGTTCGGGTGAGGCGGTCGTGCCATGTGAGGCGGTCTTCGTCGAAGGCGGCCCAGAGGAGGCCGAGGCCGAGGGGGCAGGCGGAGAGGAGGACGGCGAGGTTGCGGCGGCGCATGGCGCCCCGGGTGGGGTTCTCGTCGTCGAAGGTGCAGAGGGCGATGCGGGCGCAGCGCATTCCCGGGGTGGACTCGGAGAAGGAGAAGAAGAGCGCCTGGTAGAGGAGATAGAGGAGGGCGAGGACGAGGAGGCTGGAGGCCAGTGCCAGGCCGGGCTGGAGTCCGGTGTGGGCTGTGAACTGGACGGCCAGGCGAGCCAGGGCTGGGTGGCGATCGAGCGGGAAGGACGCGTCGGAGATGGCCGCGGCTGGTTGCCATAGGTTGGAGCGGCCAGCGGAGAAGAGGAAGGCGGCGGCGAAGGCAAGGAATCCGGCGAAAAGGACCGACGTGTCGATTGCGGCGGCCATGAGGCGGCGGGGGATGGAGGCGATGTGAGGCAGCGGTGCGGGACGGGCGGAAAAAGCAGATCCCTCCCCTTCGACTTCGCTCAGGGTACGGGATGACAAATAATCATTGCTATGGGATGACAATGAATCATCTCTGCGGGATGACAACAAAGAAGATGCAGGGGCGGATTCGGCGGGGGTGGGGTTGGGCGCGTCGAGCCAGATGGAGGTCCACTGGGGGGTGGGGGCTTCGGCGGGGACGGGGATGGTGGAGATCTGGGCTGGATCGACCTCGAAGATGCGAAGCTGACTCTCTCCCAGGGCGAGACTGGCGGCGGTGCGCAGCGGACCTTCGGCGTAGCGCGGGCGGGCCTTGCGGGGGGCGACAAGCTGGCGGGGAAACTCGATCAGATTTGTGGGCAGCGGCATGGGCGGGCCGGCGGGCTCTTCAAAGACAGGGGACTGGCGGAAGGCGATCTCTTCATCGAGGAGGCGGGCTTCGGCGGCGAGGTGGTCTTGCTGCTGGAGCAGGCGGCTGGCGTTGGAGACGTGCGGCGGGGAGGCGAGGTTACGATGCTCCGCGCCGGGCATTGAGGCCGGGAGCCCGTCGTCTTCAAAGATGCGGACGGTGAGGCCGGAGAGTGGGGGTGCGAAGGGATGAGAGTTGGCGGGGACGTGGTGCGAGCGGGATTCGGTGGGTTCCACGTTCGGCGACGACGGGGCCGCCGCAGAAGATGGGGCATCGTCGTTGAGAGAGTCGAGGAGCAGTTGCTGGGCCTGGGCTACTGCCTGGGCGTTGAGTGCGGCGATCTGGGCCGCGGCCTGTGCCTGCTGGGTGGCGCGCTCGGCCTCGGCGGCAAGGTAGGCGCGGTAGCTGGGGGAGTGGGCGTAGCGCTGGGCGACGGCGGCGGCAATGCGACTGGTGCGGGAAGGTGCGGAGGGTGCGGGCGAGAGTGCGAGGGATGGCTGCGCTTGATTGCGCCGGCTGCGATGAGCGGCGAGGCGTTCGGCAACCTGGTGGTGGAGGGCTTCGGAGGCGGGCGGCGCAGTGGCGCGGGCCGTGGCGTGGGAGGCCTCGGAGGGGGAATCGCTGGACGCTTCCGTATCCAGCTGGCCGGTATCAAGCAGTGCGGAACCCATATTGCTCAAAACTCAAACTCACTTCCGTGAAATCGTCTAATGAGCAATCACCGGTTCAATTGCCCTTGGTTGGTGTGTTGTGAATGACTTTTCCTTTAGAGAAAAGTCACCCCGGTTTTGTTGACCCCGGATACAGCAACCCGAGATTGCTATACCCTCAGAGAGTGGTGCGTGCGACAGATATTGACGGCCGGTTCAACCATGCGAAGGCGCTGCGGAGTGTCTGCTTCTTCATAAGTATCACGGTGGGCGTGGCAAGTTTTGCTCATCTTGCGGCGCAGGAGGTGACGAGTGCGGCACCTCTGAGTGAAATGGGACCGGTGACGGGCGCGGCGGCGAGCAGCAGGTGCGTGATGACGACGGCAGGTGCAGCAGGCGCGCCTGTTGCGCCCGGCGACGCACTGCCCGACGCGCCGGGCGAGGCGGAGTATCCGGCGGCGGTGCCGATTGCGGCGGCGGCGAAGGATGTGCCGGTGCGGCTGGAGGCGGATCGCTGTTCGATGTTGGGGAGCGTCTCCGTTCTGGACGGCCATGCGGTGGTGACCCATGGCGACCGGATATTGCAGGCGGACCACATTGAATATGACAAGGACTCGGACGAGGCGAGCCTGACCGGGCACCTGCAGTTGACCGGCGGAGAGAACGACGAACGGATTCAGGCCAGCCATGGGACGATCAATGTGCAGACGCAGGTGGGGCGCTTCTATGATGTGACGGGTTCGGTGGGTATGAGTTTGAGGCCGGCGGCGAACGCGGCGGCTGTGGGCCAGCGTGCGGTGTATACCAACGGCAATCCATTTTTGTTCAGCGGCAGACTGGTGGTGAAGACGGGGCCTCGGGAGTACCAGATCTACGATGGACGGGTGACGTCGTGCCAGTTACTGAAGCCGGACTGGCTGCTGTCTGCCGCGGAGTTCAGCGTGGATGGGGAGAAGGCGCGGGCGCGGGACAGCGTCTTCCATGTGAGGAATTTTCCGTTGCTGTGGCTGCCGTATGTGACGCATCCGGTGGATGCGAACGCGCGGCAGAGCGGGATTCTGATCCCTGAGATTGGGTTCAACTCGGCGAGCAAGGGCGAGACGATCGGGGAGCAGGTGTACTGGGCGATCAACCGCAGCACGGAGTTGACGGTGGGGACGATATTCTACTCGGCGCGCGGCTGGGAACAGTCGGCGAGCTTCCAGTATCGCGGGCTGGGGCAGGACTTTTTAAAGTCGCACTACAGCGGACTGCGGGACCGAGGCTACTATCCGGGAGGCGGGACGGTTTATGTGAACCAGAGCGGCACGGACCTGGTGTTTTCCGGGCGGCGCGATTTTTTTGTTGGGGACGAGGCGGCCGGCAGCGAAGCTGCACGCAGCGGGAGCGGAGATTCGCAGACGAGGGCGGTGGCGGACGTGGAGTACCTGAGTTCGTTTCCATACCGCGAGGCGTTTTCGTCGAACTTCAACCAGGCAGTGTCGAGCGACGTGGTGTCTACGGTGTACGGCACACGGGAGTGGGACGGGATGGCGGTGTCGGCGGAGGGCGACCGGTACCAGGGCGAGAAACGGGTGGCGAATACTACATCGGTGCCGCCACAGACGGAGGAGCAGGTGCATATCTTCCATGCGCCGGCGGTGGAGTTTACGACGACCGACCATGGGCTGGGGACGACCGGACTGCAGTGGAACGTGGACAGCTCGGTGGCAATGTTGAAGCGTATCCAGCCGACCTTTGTGACTGGCGGGATGATCGAGCGGGTGGACGTGCGTCCGGAGCTGGCCTACCCGTTGGGGGCTGGGGGATGGCGGGTGCGGCCATCGGTGGCGTCGCGGGAGACGTTCTACAGTCGCAGCCGGCTGCCTTCGGCCACGGGCGCTACCGGTCCGGAGGTGGAGAGCCTGGCAACACTGAGCCGGTCTGACCTGGAGATGCAGTTGGACCTGCGGACTCCAGTGGTGGAACGGACGTTCGATTCTGGATTTATGAAGAAGTTGTTGCGCCACGATGTGAAGCACACCATTGAGCCGGAGTTGACGTACCGGTATGTGAGCGGGATCGACAACTTTGCGAATGTGTTGCGTTTCGACGCGGTGGATGTGGCGAGCAATACCAACGAGATTGAATATGGAGCGACGCAACGGCTGTTTCTGCGGCGGAGTGGGACGGGAACAGCGCCGTGCCGCGCGGCGGGTGCGGCGGCGGACGCGACCGAGATCCTGGGGGCGGCAGGCGGAGATGCCGACGCCGCCGCGGAGCCGGGTCAGGCCACGGGAAGGACGGACGATCGGGAGCCGGTGTGCGGGAACCGCGAGTGGATCAGTTGGCGGGTGGCGCAGAAGTATTTTTTTGATCCGAGCTTCGGAGGGGCGGTGGTTGAGGGGCGGCGTAACATTCTGGGGACGACGCTGGATTTTTCCGGCATTGCGTTCCTGACCGAGCCGCGGAACATCTCGCCGCTGCTGTCGCGGCTGCGGGTGCGGACATCGGAGAAGACGGACGTGGAGTGGGACATCGACTACGACACGGGAGCGAAGAAGTTTACGGCGGACAACATTTATGTGGATGTGCATCAGAAGGATTTTTTTGCCGGTGTGAGTTATGCGCGGCTGAATGCTCCCGGGCGCTCGTACGTGGAGGGGGTTGCGTCGAGCGTGGCGGACTTCGAACAGATGCGGACGACGGTTGGCTTCGGGAGGCCGACCAAGGCTGGCTTGAGCGCGGCGGCGAGCGCGGGGATCGATCTGGATCTGGGGACGATACAGTATGGGGCGATCCAGGCCTCGTACAACTGGAATTGCTGCGGGGTGAGCGTGGAGTACCGCAAGTACGAACTGGGGACGGCGCGCAACGACAATGGGTACAGGTTTAATTTCACGCTGGCGAATATTGGGAGCGCGGGGAACCTGCGCCACTCGGACCAGGTGTTTTGAGGGAAGGTCTGCACAAGTGTTAGAGATTCCCTCGGCGGCTAAAGCCGCATTGGAAATAGGCCGCTTGCGGCGGGACTAAAGTCCCGCCCTTTCAAACAGGGACTTATTCAGAGATTTCTTAGAGAACGCGGGGTGGGATTGTGCGTGAGATAATCGGTGTTGTGCTGAGTGGGTTCAGGCCGTTGCGCTGTCTCGCGTTGATCGCTATGGTGGCGGCGCTGGGCTGCCATGCGCAGACGAGCGCACCGGCTGGCGGAGCGCAAGCGATCCAGGTGGGGGTGAAGCTGACGCCTGAGATGGCGCGCCGGGTCGAGGTGATGATCCGCAGCAGGGCGCAGGTTTCTCCGGAGTATACGATCTCGATCAGTGAGCCCACCCAGGGCGAGGTTCCCGGCTACGACCAGATCATGGTGACGTTTGCAGCAAACGGCAGCACGAGCCGGCCGCTGCCGTTCCTGCTGTCGACCGATGGCAAGACGCTGGCGCAGTTCAACAAGTTCGATCTGAGCCAGGACCCGAAGGACAGGGTGCCGGCGGTGGGCCGTCCGGCGCGAGGCGGGGCAGAGAATGCTCCGGTGCTGATCGTGGGCTTCGACGACCTGGAATGCCCCTACTGCGCGCAGATGAATGCGGAGATCTTTCCCGCGGTTCTGGACCGCTACAAGGACCAGGTGCGTGTGGTGTACCGCGACTTTCCGCTCGTTGACATTCATCCGTGGGCGATGCACGCGGCGGTGGATGCGAACTGCCTGGGCGCAACGAGCACTGCGGGCTACTGGAACTTTATCGACTATGTCCACGCGCACGCCGATCAGATAGTGGGGAGCGATCCGACCGCGGGGACCAATCCGACCTCGGGCGCAGATCCGGTCGAGAGATACAAGCAGACCCTGGCCAAGGCCGATGCGACGCTGGACAAGCTGACACTGGACGAGGGCGCGCGACAGAAGGTGAGCCCGGCGGAGCTGGCGTCCTGCGTTCAGAAGCAGGACGACAGCAAGGTGAAGGCGTCGGAGCAACTGGCGGAGGGGGACCCCTTGCACCTGGGTTCGGCGCCCGTACTCTATATCAACGGCGAGGAAGTGATCGGCGTCGTGCCGATCGAGACGATCTATCGGATTATCGACGGGGCGTTGATTGCGGCGGGGCGGACACCGCCGCCTCCACCGCCTGCAGCACCGCCGCCTGCGAAGCCGTTGCCAGCGACTCCGGCTGCATCGTCCGCGCCGGTTGCATCGCCCTCGGCAGCTACAGCGCCTGCGCCGGTTGCGGCCAAGCCGGGGAGCTGACAGAACGATGCGGATGGTGGAAGAAGAATAGACGAAAAGAGTACCGTGATCGGGACGGGACTAGAATCGGGATAGAGCGATATGAGCAGGAGAGCAGGCATGGGTTTGGCGAAACAGGCAGGGACTGGGAATGGTTGGGGCGTGGTTCGCGGGACGGTTGCGGGCCTGCTTCCGATTGCGCTTCTTCTGGTTGGTGGATGCAACCGCACGCATGGCGACGATGTGGTAGCCACGGTGAATGGCCACGCCATACTGCGCGCCGACATGGACCGGATGTACACGGCGCAGTTGGGCCAGGATGAGGGGCAGCAGCCATCGGCCGAGGATGCCGATTCGCTTCGCCTGAGGGTGGTTCGCGAGCTGATCGATGAAGAGATTGTGGAGCAGCGCGCGGCCAAGATGAACCTGACCGCGACGACGGAAGAGGTGGATGCGAAGCTGGCCGAGATGAAGGCGCCGTATAGCGAGGAGCAGTTCGCCGAGCAGTTGAAGGCGTCCAACCGCACGCTGGACGATGCGAAGCACGACCTGCGCCGCTCGTTGACGATCGACAAGCTGCTGAACAAGGAGATCAACTCGAAGGTGACGGTGTCCGACGCGGACATTACGAGCTACTACGGGGCGCACAAGGCGGAGTTCGACCTGATCGAGACGCAGTACCACCTGGCGGCGATCCGCGTGACCAGCGTACCTTCGGCGCAACCCGGCAACCTGCAGGGGAGCAAGGCGACGAGCGACGCCGAAGCGAAGAAGAAGATCGATGCGCTGAAGAACCGGCTGGACAGCGGCGAAGATTTTGGCGCGATCGCGATGAATTTTTCCGAAGACCCGAGTACGGCCTCGAGCGGCGGCGACATGGGATTTGTGCCGGAGAGCCAGTTGAAGACCGATCCGACGGTGGGGGCGGCGATACTGAAGCTGAAACCCGGTCAGATGACCGACGTCTTTCCGCTGATCGACGCGCAGAGCAAGAAGGCGGTGGGCTATACGATCTACAAGCTGCTGGAGCGCGAGCCGGCCGGACAGCGCGAGATCTCCGATCCCGTGGTGCAACAGCACATCCGCCAACTGCTGCACGATGGACGGTCGCAACTGCTGAAGAACGCATTCTTCGAGATGCTGCGCGACCAGGCGAAGGTGGAGAACTTCTTCGCGGAAAAGATCTTCAAGGACGACGCGAAGTAGGGGCTTGCCAGAGCGGGGCCTGAATCGCGCGCGGATCGTTGTCCAGCCAACAGGGATTGGCTGCTCTTTCAGGGTGGATTACCAATCAGGCACTGTGCGTTCGATAACGCGACTCCGGCATTGACCCGCGCTTTTGCGCCTCTCCATACTGGAGTGTGGGGAGGTGTCGCCATGGCCAACGACGATCCCAGGCGCTGGGAGCAGCAGGTGCGCGATGCCGGGATGCGCGTGGAAGATGATCTGCGGCGCGCCGTGACCTACATCAACGATCAGGTAGTGCCGGACATCCGGCGCAATGGGTCCGAGGCGTTACGCGCCGCCGCCGATGAGTTGCAGAAGCTGGCCCGGCGCATGGACGAACGCCGCGCCGCGGCAGATGGCGAGAGCCCGCCTGCCCCAGAGCCTCGCGCGCCGGATAAGGACAAAGCACAGCCTTGAAGCGCATTGCCCACCTTCGCCGCCGCAGTGCCGCCGCGCCTGGCTGTGCGCTGGGCTGGGCGTTTGTCAGAATGCTGAGCTGTGCACTGCTACCGGTGCTTGTGCTTGGCCTTGCGGGCTGCCGCCACAAGAACAAGACGATCCCCTATCAACCTCCGCCGCCACTGACCTCTACCGCCCGCAGTGCGAGTGCCGCGCGTCCGCCCCAATCCGGCGCAAGGAGCACGAATGCAGGGAGCCGAGCCACGCCCAGCGTGGCCGAGGGAACGACAACCACCGCGGCGCAGCCGGCGCTGCCGCACGGCAAGCCGGTGTCCAGCGAGGTTGGGATGGCCAGCTGGTACGGGCCGCCCTACGCCAACCGCAAGGGGGCCGACGGCACCGTCTACGACCAGAATGCAATGACGGCCGCGCACCGGACGCTGCCCATGGGATCGATTGTGCGGGTAACGAACCTCTCGAACGACCAGTCTGTGGTTGTGCGCATCACCGACCGCGGGCCGTTCGTCGGCGACCGCATCATCGATCTCTCGCTGGCCGCGGCCAAGGAGACTGGCGTGTATCGCGCCGGGGTCGCGAAGGTGAGGGTAGAGGCGTATGCTCCTCCCGTGCACCCGGGCGTCGATCCAGCCGGGAGATGGTGCGTGCAGATCGGCGCGTTTCTGGATGAGGCGGACGCAATCAAGCTGAAGAACAACCTTATGCGCCGCTACTCGACGGCCAAGGTGATCGAGTTCGCCGGGCCCACCGGCCACTGGGTGCGCATCAACCCGCAGAACGCCGACAAGACAACAGCCAGCAAGATCGCGGAGAGCATCCACATCCCCGCGCCCGGCGCGCTGCCGTATATCGTCCGCCTCAACTAGAGCCTGGACCGAGGCTCACTTTCCGCGTGCCTGCGCGGCGGATGGATCGAGCGCGGGGGGCGGATAGTAGGGCAGCTTCTGCTGCTCCTCGGTGGCGCGTTTCACGCTGATGTCTCCGAAGAGCAGGCTTGGCGCGATGGTGGTCACCGGGAACCGCGCCCAGCGTGTTGGAGACATACTCGTCGTCGCCTGCGGCGACGATCTCCGAGCGCAGGCTGCGATTGTCCAACTCGTCGAAGACCGCGCCACGCACCAACTGGCGGCTGCCGTCGGGATGCACCAGGTAGAGCAGCCGCGGCGCCAGCTCTCCGCCCAGCGTCTCCACCGCGTAGACATCGCGGCCCTGCTCCTTTGCCATCGCAAGCAGGCGCGCATTCATCGCGGAAGCGCTCAACGGCGCATTCGATTTGAAGAGCATCACGCCCTGGCGGGAGCGCGCAGCCTGCCCGAGGGCCGCGCGGCCGTGCCCGTTCGACGCGGGGAAGTCGCGCACCGGCGTTCGCCCAATCAGATAGTTCTCCAGCTTGCCGTTTACTGCGACATCGACCGCCTGCGCCGGAACGCCCTCGTCGTCCACCGCGTATGCACCGAGCAGCGCATGGCCGGCAAAGGTTGTCATGGACGGATCGTCGGTGGCGTTGAGGAAATCGGGCAGAACGCGCGCGTGGAAGCTCGACGTATAGATTCCCTGGGTGCGCGCGGTGGTTCCCATCTCTGGCCGGTCGGCCTCGACGTTGGGGATGAAGAGCCGGTCCATCACGTCGGCGGCCGCGTCGCCGCTGAAGAGCACGGGGCCGTGGTAGTCCTCGGCGGAGACGACGGGCGCATTGCGCAGCGTCTCAAGGCTTTTGATGTCGTCGATGACGCGACGGCGGAACTGCGGCCAGGTCTCCATCTCACTGGCGGCGACGGCAGTGGTTCCATTGTTGCGGGCCAGTTGCATTCCGTCGGCTGCCTGCCCGCCTACACTGATGCTGGCGCTGTAGCCCCCGTATCCCTGGCGCACAACCGTTCCTTCGGTATTGACCAGATAGCGGTTTACCGCCTGGCCGTGCAGGCTGGCGGAGGAATACTGCACATTGGCGGCATTGGCTCGGACCTCCGGGTCGCTGGCGTAGAGGCCGCTGGCTTCCACGATGCGCCGTTTCCACTCCTCGCGGTCGATCTCTAGCGGAACCAGAGGGCCGATGGATGTGACTGCCCTGGCCGGAGCAAAATCCTTCTCTGTGGGCGGGGCCTCGAATTGCTTCAGCGCGGCCTGTTTGGCGGAGTATGCGCGCAGGGCGTTCTTGTACGCCTCGTCGGTCGCGTTCCACAGGCTGGAGCGGATTGCCTCGGGATTGTTGTCCGTGGGCGCCAGTGCCACGGTGCCTTCACCGCGGCTGCTGCTGGAGTCCGTTGTGTAGCTGCCGATGCGCACCGTGACACGCACGATCCTCTGGTGGCCCGCCACCTCGCGCACCAGCGCGCCGAAGTTGGCCACCGCATCGTAGGTACTGAAGTCGTCCAGGCGGTACTCGATGAAGTAGGGCCGCTGCATTCCGGGAAGCACTAACTGGGCCTGTTCGCGGTCCATCTCGGACTGCATGGCGCGCAGGATTGGGTCATCCTTCGCTGAATCCTGCGGAGCGGCAGAATATGTAACTAAAGTTATGCCAAACAGGAAGCATGAGGCAAAAACAAGAGGAACAGCCCGTCTAATTTGTAACCTTGTTAGAAGCATACTCATCAATTTGCTCCCTTTTGCGATCTTAATTCGGCTACAGGCGCGCCTGGCGGAGGCAGAATGGGCGGACGGGCCGAGCCCTGCGCCTGGCGTTGCGTCTCAATCTGGCTGACGAGCATGGCTGGAGCAACCGCGCTGACCGGAATGCTGCCCGACTCCGCGCCGCATATTCCGTTGAAGATCTCCTGCTTGTCTCCGGTGGCCATAATGCTGTTGAGGGCAGCCTGCGGCGTGCCGACGATACTGACGCCGCGCACCAACTCGTCCGGGCGGCCATCAACATAAACGCGGTAGACAACCAGCGGAATCACCTGGAAGGCCTGCGGCGAGCGGCGCGTGGTGACGGCAAAGCCGGAGGAGATGTCTTCGAAGTAGAGCCCGTAGGCCTTGCCCTGCTTTTTCGCCTCGGCGATCAACATGTTGCGCAGCTCACTCTCCGGAACAGATTTCGACGAGGTAACGATGAGGTTTCCCTGGCGCCCGGTGGGCATGTGGCCTGATTCAGCGCGGCCGTGGCCGTTGGACTGCGCGAAGCTGGCGATGGGTTGACGCGACATAAGGAAGGTCTTCAGCACGCCGTTTTGGATCAGCTCGACGCGGCGCGCGGCCTGGCCCTCGTCGTCAAAGTCGTAGTGGCCGCTGAGCGAAGTGCCCTGGAACGTAGTGAGCGTCGGATCGTCGGCGACGCTGAGGAACTCGGGCAGGATGGGTTTGCCGAGCATCTTGGTGAAGGTCTCGCCCTCCTCGTCTCCGCGCTGGCGCTGGCCCTCGAGGCGGTGGCCGAGGACCTCGTGGAAGAAGACGGCCGAGGCGCGTCCGCTGAGAATTGCCGGGCCGCTGAAGGGCTCGGTGACTGGAGCCACGCGCAGCGCCTCCAGATTTTTCGCCATCTCGATGGCCTTGTCGGCAATGGTCTTCTGGTCGGGCAGGCGGGCTGCGGATTCGGCCTCGAAGGTCTCGACTCGGAAGAGATCCATGCCGTCGGCGGCGCGTGTCCGCGCCATAATGACCAGTCGCGCCACATGGCTGGGCGTGGCCACGCGCGCGCCCTCGGAGGAGACGAAGTAGTCGGTCTCGTTGGACGCCTGAAACTCGACCTGGTCTGCAAATACATCGGGAAACTGCGCGAAGAGCTTGGAGATTTCGCGCAGGCGCTGCTCCCACGCAGCGCGATCGACGACCAGCGCCGGCGGAGAGGGAAGCAGGTCCGTCTGTGGCTGTTCCACGCTGAAGTCGGCCGAGGCGTCTTCCTCCTTGGCGCGCACCTGCTGCTCGGTCTTGACCTTGAGGTAGCCGTCGAGCGCGCGGGCATAGCCGCGATTGGTGGCGTACCAGAGCGAGCGCGCGATGGCGTCGCGGTCGTCGGTCAACGGAAGCGGCAAAGTGGTCAGCGCGCTGTTGCGGTGGTCGCCGTGGGTGTTGTCTTCGGCCGGGCTGCCCAGCCGCACCTGCACGTCGACCGAACGGACACGAATCTGGTTGGAGTTGGTGATCGCGCCATACTCCGCCGCGATGCTCACGGACGTTGCATCATCCACCGAATAGCTGAGGAAGTATGGTTTGGGCTGTTGCGCGGCGGCCCCGTCGGTTCCCAGCGACGACATTGCGCGCTGCAACTCCGCGTCCAACGCGTTGATGAGGATCGGTTCGCCGACAACCGGCTTCGCCGTCGTGATGGAGCTAGCGGGCGCGGCATTCGTCGCCGCCAGCGCCGTGCGCTGAGCATCGAGCGCCCCTGCGACAGACAGCGCCGCAACGAAAGCAATGGCCAAAATCGCAACCCGGTTGATCCTGCGAGTACTCTTTCTGTGTTGTGTCATTGGCCTCATCTTTGCCTGGAGAGATGCTGCAACCAGTCTACCGGAATGCGATAGCGGGCCTTCGAGGCCGCCCATCTTTGCGTCCGGGCGTGCCTCCTATTCGTTGGACGGAGTGTTTTTGCGTTTGGCAGCAACGATACAGCACGCGGTGGGGAGATGGCCTGGCGGTAGAATTCTCAGCAGGTATTTCAACAGGATTTGTGCGAGGGTGAAGTTATGAGTGCCGATTGTCTCTTCTGCAAGATCGTCGCCGGCAGCATTCCGGCCAAGCGCGTGTTTGAGGACGAGCTGTGTATCAGCTTCGCCGACCTGCGCCCGCAGGCGCCGACCCATCTGCTGATCGTTCCCCGGCAGCATATCGCGTCGCTGGCAGAGGCTGTGCCTGCGCAGTCGTCGCTGCTGGGCCACCTGTTAATGAAGGCTGCCGAAATTGCGCGAGCCTCCGGGCTTGATGACGGCTATCGCGTCGTCCTCAACACCGGCGCGGACGGCGGACAGACCGTCGACCACATCCACCTGCATCTGCTGGGCGGACGACCGATGGGCTGGCCTCCAGGCTAGATTGCGCGTGAGTTAATCAAGAGATTTGTCCGAGAGTCAAGAATAGATAAGGGATAATAGCTTAGGTTTACCGGGGAGTTTCTATCGGTTCTCGTAGCTGGCGGTTTACTTCATCGAGCGCCACCGCTATTTCCCGGTAGATGGTCCGGTCGTTCTCCGGAAGGGGCTGACTCGTGTCTTTGGAATCCGCGCACTCGCAATTCGGCCACACAGACGCGGATGGGATTGCCTCCTGCCCTGACGTCGCGGAGGCACAGGCTACGGCGTCCGCGCTGGCGAGCGTAGAGCCGCTGTGCGTGGACCTGGATGGCACGCTGGTGAAGAGCGACACTCTGCTGGATTCGGTGGTGGTTCTGGCGCGGCAGAGCTTCCTCTCGCTGCTTCATTTTCCCGCGTGGATTGTTCAGGGAAAGGCTGCGTTCAAGCGCAACGTCACGTCCGTTGTGACGATTGATGTCGCCCACCTGCCCTACAATCAGCGGTTGCTGGAGTATCTGCGGCAGCAACACGCCTGCGGGCGCGAGATATATCTGGCGACCGGCGCGGACACGGTTCTGGCCGAGCGCGTGGCCGCGCATCTGGGAATTTTCTCCGGTGTTCTCGCCTCCGACGGCAGCGTCAACCTCACCGGCCACACTAAGCTCGCGGCCTTCCAGCAGCGGTTTCCGGCGGGCTTCGGCTACATTGGCAACTCGCGCACCGACCTGCCTTTGCTGACGCACTCGGTGCACGCCATGGTGGCGAATCCGGGGCGCGGCCTGTGCGCGGGACTGCGTTCGGCGGGAGTGCAGCCGGAGCGGATCTTTACCGACAGAGCAATGCCTCTGAAGGCGTGGCTGCGCGCCATCCGGCTGCATCAGTGGGCCAAGAACACGCTGATCTTCCTGCCGCTGCTGCTGGCCCATGTGCGTGCGACGGGGCCGGTTGCCGCCTCGCTGCTCGCATTTCTCAGCTTCGGGCTGGCCGCGTCGGCAACCTACATCTTCAACGATCTGCTGGACCTGGAGGCGGACCGTCACCACCCGCGCAAGCGCCGGCGGCCGTTTGCCGCCGGAGACCTTTCGCCGATTGCGGGCGTGGTTACGGTTCTCCTGTTTTTTGCCTCGTCCCTGGCGCTTGCCCTGCTGCTGCCTCGCGTTTTGACGGCGTTGTCGCCGCAGTTTCCATGGAACGGCCAGGGAAGGTTCATCGAGTGGCTGGTGCTGTATGCCGTTGCGACCACCGCGTATTCGTTGCGTCTGAAGCGGATGGTGCTGGTGGATGTGATTGTGCTGGCTTGTCTTTACACCATACGGATTCTGGCGGGATCGGCTGCGGCGGGCGTGATGGTATCGCCGTGGCTGGCTGCCTTCAGCATCTTCTTCTTCCTCTCGCTGGCCTTTGTAAAGCGCTTTGCGGAGTTGGAGAGCATGAGCCTCGGCAGCAGTGCCACGGACACCGTTGCCGTCAAGGGCCGCGGATACCGTGTCTCCGACCTGGAACAGTTGCGCAGCTTCGGGACGGCAAGCGGATACGCCTCGGTCGTGGTCTTCGCGCTGTACATCGGCAACGTGGTTGCGCAGAACCTCTATTTGCACTACGCGCGCCTCTGGTTGCTGGTTCCAGTGCTTCTGCTCTGGCTCAGCCGGTTGTGGCTGAAGGCCTCGCGGGGCGAACTGGAGGAGGACCCCGTCATCTACGCCATCACGGACAAGCGCAGTTTGCAGCTTGGAGTGGTGGTGGTCGTCATAGTGCTGTCTGCACTGTAGAGCCGCGATACACTAAATACAAGAATGAAGACGCGAGACATTCTCCGACTCATACAGGACGAAGGCTGGTATCAGGTGGCGCAACGCGGAAGCCATCGGCAGTTCAAGCATCCGTCGAGGCCCGGAAAAGTCACCATTGCCGGACATCCTTCAGAGGAGATGGACGAAGGGACCCGCAAGAGCATCTTCAAACAGGCAGGGATCAAGCCATGAAAGAATACGCCGTCATCTTCGAGAAAACGTCCACCGGCTGGAGCGCCTACGCGCCCGACCTTCCCGGCCTCGGTGTAGCGGGGCCGACCTATGATGCCACCGAAAAGCTCATCCGCGACGGCATCGAGTTCCACATCGAAGGACTCCTCCGTGACGGCGAACCCGTCCCAGAACCCACCACCCGTGTCGCTAGAATGCCAATTTCAGCTTGATAATTCAATATGCCATCTGATCTCAAACCACTCCCAGACTATAGCGAAGCAACAATCCGCGATGCTTTTGGCCATCTTCTTCTCGACCTTGAAAGCGATGCCGCGTCGATCCGTGATATTGGCCAAATAGATGCATTCAAGCTGCGCTGGGAGGGGAGGAAACAGGGACGACTGCCCGACGTCAGTGGAATCTGGATTAAGGATGCACCGGATGCAGCAACTCGTAAGTTTATAGGGGAACAATTTACTAAGCTCAAAGCTAGATATAAAGAAGAACTTGACCAAGTGAAGGCAAGGGGAATAATTGGTTCATGGGAAAAATCAGATGCAGCAGGCAAACGCGTAATCGAATCGGCTCTAAGTACGCTGCTAGAGGAAGAACGTAGAAAGAAGATCGAAAAGAACCGCATCGACATTACGCTGCCGGGCAGTGTGCGCGCGCCGGGGATTCAGCATCCGCTGCTGAAGACGATGAACGAGATTGTCTCGGTCTTCCATCACTTGGGCTACTCGACCGCGCTGGGCCCGCAGGTGGAGAGCGACTTCTATAACTTCGAGGCGCTGAACTTCCCGCCCAACCACCCGGCGCGCGATACGCAGGACACGCTGGTGCTGGCGGACCAACAGGCAAAGCCCTCGCGCGACCGCCTGCTGATGCGCACCCATACTTCGCCGGTGCAGGTGCGCAGCATGATCGCGCAGGCCCCGCCGATCCGCATCGTTGTACCCGGCAAGGTGCATCGCAACGACGCCGCGGACGCCACACACTCGCCCGTGTTTCATCAGGTAGAAGGGTTGTGCGTGGACACGAACATCACGTTTTCCGATCTGAAGGGAACACTCGACCACGCCATGAAGGCGCTGTTTGGCTCGGGCGTGAAGACGCGCTTCTTCCCCAGCTTTTTCCCCTTCACAGAACCGAGCGCCGACGTGCAGATTTCGTGCATCTTCTGCGCGGGCAAGGGCTGCCGCAAGTGTAAAAACTCCGGATGGATCGAGCTGCTGGGCTGCGGGATGGTCGATCCGGCGGTCTTCGCCAGCGTCACCGAAGCGCGGCGCAAGATCAATCCCGCGGACGACGCCTACAACCCGGAGAAGATCAGCGGCTTCGCCTTCGGCATGGGCGTCGAGCGCATCGCCATGATCCAGCACGGCATCAGCGAGATCGGCCACTTCTATAGCGGCGACATGCGGTTTCTGGAGCAGTTCGCGTAGGGAGAGGCGAGCGTTTATATCAAAATTAGCGAAGTTATCAAAAAAAGATAACTCCGCTAATTTTGATATAAACCGAATCAACATCGGGCACGCAACCCAACCCACCGGGGGTATCATCTTTTTATGGCAGTGATCCACATCTCGGAGACTGAAGCGGTTCGCGACTTTGCCGCTGTACTGGCTCATGTCCGCGCTGGCTCTGAGGTCGTCATCGACAGCGAGCACAACGCCGTCGCGCTCCTGGTCGCTCCGGCTGAGGCAACGGTCGCCGACGCCGATCATGATATGTGGTTTCGCGCGCAGGTTCAGCAGGCCTTGGACGATCCACGTCCCGACATCCCCTCGGAAGAGGTAGAAGCTTGTTTTGCCAAGCGTCGAGCCGCGACTCTGCTCAAGATGGCAGGCACAGCCGGGTGAGAGTTACATGGTCTCCTTTAGCGGTCGCTGACCGTGTAGGCATCTACGAGTTCATCGAAGCGGACAGTCCCCGCTCGGCCATTCTGGTTGACGACAGAATCTGGAATGCTACGTCGTCGCTCTCTCGTTTTCCTGAGATTGGACGTCCCGGACGCATCGCAGGAACGCGCGAACTGGTGGTCCAGCGCACTCCCTACCTAGTCGCCTACCGCATTCAAGACGATAGGCTGCGGATCCTGCGTATCCTCCACGGGGCGCAGAGATGGCCGAAGAGATTGCCGCATCGTTGAGCGATTACGGCGCAGAACTATTAGACTAAGAATCGTTACCCAATGAATATTCTTTCCAAATGGCTGCGCAGCTACGTTCCCGGCATTACGGTGGACGACCGCCAACTCGCCGAGGACCTGACTCTGCGCGGCATTGCGGTGGAGGGGGTGCATGATTTGGGCATTGCTGCCGACGGCACGTCCAACGGGCACCTCTTCGAGATGGACATCACCACCAACCGCGTCGATGCGATGAACCACTATGGCATCGCGCGCGAGGCGGCGACGATCTACAACCTTCCGCTGATGCCGCTCGACACGGCGCTGCCTGCCGCAACGCCCGCCGCGAAGCCGTTTTCCGTCGAGATCGCTCCCGAGGCACAGAGCCTTTGTGGACGCTTCACCGCGCAGGTCCTGCGCAATGTCACCATCGCACCGTCGTCAGGTCAGGTGGCGGAGTTCTTCGCCCTGCTGGGACAGAAGCCGATCTCGAATGCAGTCGATGCGTCGAACTTCGTGCTGCAAGGGATGGGCCATCCCACCCACGCCTTCGACCTGGACAAGATCGACGGCGGAATCATTATCCGCCTGGCGCGCAAGGGCGAGCGGATCAAGCTGCTGGACGGAAGCGAGCGCACGCTGGAGGCCGACGACCTCGTCATCGCCGACCACACGAAGGCGCTGAGCATCGCCGGAGTGATGGGCGGCTGGGATTCGATGATTACCGCGGAGACGAAGAACATTCTGGTTGAGGCCGCGTGGTTCGACCCGGCCAGCGTCCGGCGCAGCGCGCGGCGCCACGGCCTGCACACCGACGCCTCGCACCGCTTCGAGCGCGGCGCGGACCTGAACGGCTGCGCCACAGCCAATGCACTGGTCTCCAAGCTCATTCTCGAATCCGGCGGCGCGCCCGAGGGAAAACTCATCGATGTCGTCGTCCCATCGGTCGCCGCGCGCACGGCACACCGCCCAGCTATTGCGCTATCGCTGAGTCAGGTCCAGCGCCACCTCGGCACCACGTTGGACGACAAGCCGGGCCAATCCGCGCTGACCGGAGAGATCGTGCGCCAGTATCTGACCGCGCTGGGATGTGAACTGACGCAGACAAGCTCCGTTGAGCCAATGTTTGCCGTCAAGCTGCCGAGCTGGCGGCTCGACCTCGAACGCGAGATCGACCTGGTGGAAGAGATTGCGCGCGTCTACGGCTACAACCGCTTTGCCAACACGCTGCCCACGGCGCTGCCCGTCATCGCGCACCCGCTTGCCGCCGCGGAGGCCGCAGTGCGTATGCGCCTGCTGGCGCTGGGCTATTCGGAGGCGATCTCCAGCAGCTTCGCGTCGGAGGCCGACGGCGCGGCCTTCCTCGGCACAGATCGGCAAGCCACTGCGCGCGGAGTCATCCAACTGGAGAATCCGCTCTCCGACGAGGCGCGCCTGCTACGACCATCGCTGGCGCCGGGAATGATCGCGATGCTCGCTTACAACCTGAACCGCGACGTGCGCGAGGTGCGCCTGTTCGAGCAGGGATCGATATTCACTGGCACAGCCGAGCAGGTCACCGAGTCGCACAATCTCTCTCTGGGCCTGACCGGAGACCTGCCTCCGACGCGCCTGCAGCGCGCCAAGGACGCCGCTGTCTTCGAGCTGAAGGGCGTCATCGAGTCGCTGCTCTCGCTCTTTGCCGCATCATTCGACGAGCTGAGTACCAGCGCAACCGAGCGCCTGACCTTCTCCGCCGACGCGCCCACATGGCTTGAGCCGGGCCGCAGCGCAACGGCTTTACTCAACGGCGCACCCATCGCCTGCTTCGGCGAACTGGCGGCCAGCCAGCGCGAGGCACGGAAGCTGCGCCAGGCCGTCTACCTTGCCGAACTTGACCTCGAAGCGCTTTACCGACTGCCGCTGCGCCGCGCTACCGCGCACGAGATCTCGCGCTTCCAGGCCGTCGAGCGCGACTTCTCCTTCACCTTCGCCGATGCGGTCCAGTGGCAGAGCATCGCCGAGGCCATCCACGCGCTGGAAATCCCGGAGCTCACGCGGCTCATCCCGGTTGAAATATTCCGCGATGCAAAGGCCGGCTCTGCGCCGGCAGGAAAGTACGCGCTGCTTCTGCGCTGCCTCTTCCAGTCCACTCAGCGGACCCTGCGCGAGGATGAGTTGACCGAGTGGTCCACCAGGCTCATCGCAACCCTCACCGCGCTGGGCGGCGCAATCCGGGCCTAGCGAAGTTCTGAATCAAGCCTGATTCCGCGCTAAGACTCGTGGGGGATGGGGCGGAAGATTTCGAGCAGGAGAAGGCAGGCTCCGATGACGATGCAGGAGTCCGCGACGTTGAAGTCGGGCCAGTTGTAGTGGTAGATGCGGACGGCGAGGAAGTCTACGACGTGGTGGAAACGGATGCGGTCGTAGAGGTTGCCGAGGGCTCCGCCGAGGATGAGCGCGAGGGCGACCGAGGTGGGCGTGAGCTTGCGGCCCGTCTGCCAGAGCAGAAAGAAAACAATGGCAGCCGCGAAGACGGAGAAGCTGATGAGGCCGATGCGGACTCCGTTGGGCGGGAGATTTTCCAGCAGCGAGAAGGCCGCGCCCGTGTTGATGACATGCGAGAGGCGGAAGACGCCGGGGATGATGGGGATGTCGTAGCCGGGACGGATGCGGTGGATGATCGCGATCTTGGTGAGGCGGTCGGCGAGGATGACGAGCGCGGAGATGAGGATGAGCCACGGGCGGCGGTCTTTGGACTCGGAGTTGCGAGTTGCAGGTTGCGGGTTGTCAGTTTCAGGCGGTGTGGGCATAGTGGTCAGGGTCATTGGTGTGGTTGTACGTTGTATGTTCTATGTTGAGAGCTAGGTTGTGGCATAGGGTGGGAAGTCGATGGCGTCGAGGGCTTCGGCGCAGCGGAGGCAGACGGTGGGATATTTTTCTTGCTGGCCTACGTCGGGGACGTGGCGCCAGCAGCGGTCGCATTTGGTGTCAGTGTCACGAGTTCATCGCGGATTGCACCTTCGAAATTCAGCAATGCTCTCATGCTAGCTCGACGGAACTGACTTAATCAGTCACCCGCGATGACACCTAGTAGTTCTGCGAGCGAGTTTTCATACTCTTCTAAAGGTCGTGTTGAAGCAGTTCGCATTATCCAGATCTGCCGAGACTATTCACCTCCGCCTCCAGTGCTTTTCCAATCTCCTTTGTTCGCGCGCTAGCTTTCAAGCTGACTGCAAGCACTACGATTGCGCGATCGCTAAGAGTTTCTCCCATTCCTCGATGAGTTGCTCGAGGTTTCAGCTGTGGGCGCGAGGGATTCGGGGGTGGGGAAGAGGGTTAGGTGGACGCTGCCGTGGGTGTGGGGGAGGGATTGGTAGACCTCGTCGGCGGTGAAGGAGAGGATGGGGGCGGTGAGGCGGGCGAGGGCATCGGTGATCTTGTAGATGGCGGTCTGGGCGCTGCGGCGGGCGAGGTAGAGCCTCTCCTGCTCGGCGTTGCCCTGCTTGAATTTGATGGGGTAGGTGTAGAGGCGGTCTTTGAGTACGTCGAGGTAGAAGGCGCTGAGTTCGGAGTTGAGGAACTCGTTGAGCAGGTGGTAGACGCGGTGGAATTCAAAGGCGTTTACGCTCTTCTCATCGTCAACGTCGAGCGCCTCTCCTGCATCCTTCGGTACTCCATAGGCATTGCGAATCTTGGCGGTTAGTTCGGCGGTGCGGGCGAGGATGTACTGGTCGATGGGCTGCATCTGCTCGAAGGGGACGGCGTCGCCGCCATCTGCCATGGGGCGCGGGTCGAAGTCGTGGGCGAGGCCGGTGGAGGGATCGGTTTCGCTGAGCGCACCGAGGAGGAAGCGGAAGGTGTTGCGCAGCTTGCGGTAGATCTCTTCAGCGAGACGCTTGAGGAGTGGCTGGCTGGCGACGACGTCCTCACGGAAGTCGACGCTGGCGACCCAGAGGCGGACGATGTCGCCACCGAGGGTGTCCATGATGGCGACGGGGTCGATGAAGTTGCCGAGGGACTTGGAGAGCGCGCGGCCTTTTTCGTCGAGCGTCCAGCCGAAGGTGGCGACGGACTTGAAGGGGGCGCGGTTGTGCATGCCGATGGAGCAGAGCAGCGAGGACATGAACCAGCCGCGATGCTGGTCGCCGCCCTCGGCGTAGAGGTCGGCGCGGGGATCGGGGTCGTTGGGCTTCTGCTGGACATCGGGGTCGAAGTCGATGACGGCGTGGGAGCTGGAGCCGGCGTCGAACCAGACGTCGAGCATGTCCATCTCCTTGCGGAAGTCGGTGTGGCCGCAGACGCAGGCGGTTCCGGCGGGGAGGATTTCTTCCGGCGTGCGGATGAACCAGGCGTCGGCGGACTCGCGCATGAAGAGGGCGACGATGGATTTATTGATTTCGGGCGAGCGAAGGGGCTCTCCGCACTTGCTGCAGAGGAAGACGGCGATGGGGACGCCCCACATCTTCTGGCGGGAGATGCACCAGTCGGGGCGGGTGAGGACCATGTTGGTGATGCGCTCCTGTCCCCAGGCGGGGTCCCATGTGACGGTCTTGATTTGGTCGATGGCGCGCTGGCGGAAGGTGGTGTTGGTGCCGTCGGGGGCGGTCATCTCCGTATCCATCTTGATGAACCACTGCTCGGTGGCGCGGGTGATGACAGGTTTGTGGCAGCGCCAGCAGTGGGGGTAGGAGTGCTCCATGTTGGAGACGGCGAGGAGCGCGCCGCGTTCTTTGAGCAGCTCGATGATGACGGGGTTGGACTTGAAGACGGTGAGGCCTTCGTAGGGCTGGGGCTGGCCTCCGCCGAAGCGCTCGGTGCCGATCTGGCGGCCGGCGTTGTCTACATACTGGACTTCGGGGAGGTCGTAACGCTTGCCGGTGGCGAAGTCGTCGACGCCGTGGGCGGGGGCGGTGTGGACGGCTCCGGTGCCGGTGTCGTTGGTGACGTAGGTGGCGTTGGTGCCGAGAACCGTGCGGTCGAGGAAGGGATGCTGGAAGGTGGTGCGGTCGAGCGCGGTACCGGGGAAGCGGGCGATCTCGCGTGCATCGGTGAGGTTGCAGGCAGCGATGACTTCAGCGGCGAGGGAGGCGGCGACGATATAAGTGGCTTCGGGCGTGGCGAGGGCCACGTACTCGAAGTCGGGATGGAAGGCGACGGCGAGGGAGGCGGGAAGGGTCCAGGGGGTGGTGGTCCAGATGATGGTGAAGATGGGATTCTGTGGCGCATCCCCCACCTTAGCGCCCAAGTGCGGGCGCGAAGATGGGGCACCCGACATGGTGGAAGATGGGGCATCCGGTTCTGAGGATGATCCGAAGATTGCGGCCGGGTCGCTGGTGAGTTTGTAGCGGACGTAGACGCTGGGGCTGGTGTGCTGCTCGTACTCGACTTCAGCTTCGGCGAGGGCGGTGCGGTCGTGGATGCACCAGGAGACGGGCTTGAGGCCTTTGTAGAAGAAGCCGCGCTCGAAGAAGTGGAAGAAGGTCTCGGCGATGCGGGCCTCGTAGACGGGGTCCATGGTGGAGTAGGGCTGGCCCAGCGGCCGAAGACGCCCATGCGGATGAACTGCGAGCGTTGCAGGTCGAGGTACTTCTGCGCGTACAGGCGGCAGGCTTGGCGGACGGCTACGGGGTCCATCTCGTAGTTTTTTGAGGCCGAGCTGCTCGTCAACCTTGATCTCGATGGGGAGGCCGTGGCAGTCCCATCCGGGGACGTAGGGGGCGTCGAATCCGGCCATGGTCTTGGTCTTGACGACGAAGTCCTTGAGGGTCTTATTGAGGGCGTGGCCGAGGTGGATGGCACCGTTGGCGTAGGGAGGGCCGTCGTGCAGGATGTAGCGGGGCGAGCCGGCGCGGGCGCGGCGAATCTGGCCGTAGAGATCGGAATCCTGCCACTGCTTGAGGCGGAGCGGCTCGTGGATGGGCAGGCCGGCCTTCATGGGGAAGGCGGTTTGCGGGAGGTTCAGCGTGGATTTGAGGGGCTTTAGGGCGTTATCGCCTGCGGGCTTCTGGTCGGGTGCTTCGGGCATTCGTTCCTCGTGGTGCGTGTGGTTGCAGGCTGCGGAACCGATCCGGCTGGCAGCGTGGTGCGTTCTGGGGAGTACATTCCGGGGCAAACCTCTATTGTATCCGGGACGGCGCTGGACGATTGAACCGAGGTGAGGGTGTTGGCGAGACTTCCTGGGGCTTATGTGCGTCAAAGAGAGAGGAGCCTGTGGAGCAGGGGTTTCTTTTGTAGAATGATGGGTGGGGCCAGAAGCCGCGCGAATTATGGAACGAAACGGGCACAAGACCCGTCTTAGATACAGGAGATAGCGGTCGCGCGAAATCCGAGAGGGAAGGCAGAGAGGCTGTGGCCGGGCTCTGCGGTTGAGGCGAATCAACTTGTCTGAATATGGTTTTGTACCGAAGGACGATCCAAGCAAACCGGCTCCTGTGTTGCGGGCTGGAGTGGAGTCTTCGCTGGGCGAAGGCGACATCATGCAACACGAACCGGGAGTATGGGCCTCCTTGTGGAGCAATCTGCGGGACGTATTTTTTCCTGTAAAGCTGCCGCCACTGGTACTGGAGTCGAAGCCGATTCCGGTAATCGACCGGATGGCGACCAAGCAGAACCCGTGGGCGACGGTGTCAGCGGGTGTCATCTACTTGATCGTGTTTGGGCTGTTCCTATTGGGAGCGAACAAGCTGCATCAGATGGCGGTGCAGAAGGCGATGCAGGTGACGGAGCTGACTCCTCCTCCGATTGACCCTGCGTTGAACAAGATGGGCGGCGGCGGCGGGCAGAGGGGGCCTGCACCGGTGTCCAAGGGCCGGCTGCCGGAGTTTGCCAAGATACAGATCACGCCGCCGGCTGCTCCTCCGCTGGAGGAGCCGAAGATCCGGATGCCGGACCCGACCATCGAGGTGCAGAAAGACCTGAAGATGGCCAACAACAGTATGCCGAACTTTGGCGATCCGAACTCACCTCTGTTTGGCAACTCGATGGGCAACGGACGCGGCACAGGGATCGGCAACGGCAACGGC
The DNA here is from genome assembly GCA_963828115.1 of uncultured Acidobacteriaceae bacterium. GTDB lineage: Bacteria > Acidobacteriota > Terriglobia > Terriglobales > Acidobacteriaceae > Edaphobacter. The sequence goes on along the minus strand of CAWHDN010000017.1, from coordinate 230,238 downwards.
ACGGGGCTTGGGCCGGGGTCGGGGGGCGGCTATGGCGGCGGAGCCAAGCAGATTGGCGGGGGAGTCAAGGGGCCGGTGATTATCTACCAGCCGGAACCGGAGTTCAGCGAAGAGGCGCGCAAGGCGAAGTTCCAGGGCGTGGTGACGGTCAGCATCGTCGTGGATGCGCAGGGCCGGCCGCAGAACGTGCATGTGACGCGGGGCGTGGGCATGGGACTGGACGAGAAGGCGATGGAGGCGGTGCGACAGTACCGGTTCAAGCCGGGGACGGAGAATGGCAAACCGGTAGCGACGTATCTGAACGTCGAGGTCAACTTCGAAATTTTCTAAGAGCAGCGAGTCAGCGAGCGAGGGAAAGACCTGGCGCTGATCGAGCTGGTGCCGCAGAACTGTGTCACTGGTTGCGAACGGGAAGATTGCTCGGTTCAGGCGGCGGTGGAGCGAGGGAGTGCGCGGTGGATGGGTGGGGTGGGGTGGGTGGAGGGTGAGCGTCTGGTCTCGAAGGCTGCCTGAGGGGCCTGGAGGCGGAAGCGGTCGACCTGGCGTTCGAGAGCGTTAGCGGTGGCGCGGAGGCTCTCGATACCAGAGGTGGTAGTGGCCATCTCGGTGAGGTTTTCGAAGCTGAGGTTGTGGATGGAGTGGAGCGAGGCGCTGGACTGGTCCGCGGAGGCGGCCTGCTGGGAGGCTGCGATGGCGATCTGGGCGATCATGCGGTCGACGCGCTCGGCCATTTCAATAATGTGTTCGAGGGCCTGGCCGGCCTGATTGGTGGTGACGACGCCCTGCTCTACGGTGAGGTTACCGGAGGCCATGCTGGCGATTGCGGTGCGGGTGCGATTCTGGATGCCCTGGATCATGGAGGAAATTTCGCCTGTAGCCTGAGCGGTGGATTCGGCGAGGCGGCGGACTTCTCCGGCGACGACGGCGAATCCGCGGCCCTGTTCGCCGGCGCGGGCGGCCTCGATGGCGGCGTTGAGGGCGAGCAGGTTGGTTTTGCGTGCGATCTCGTCGATGACAGTGACGATCTGGGAGATGCGGCGGGAGTCATCCCCGAGCAGGCCGACGGCGGCGGAGGTGTCGCTGACGGCAGTGGCGATGGAGCGCATGGAGACGAGCATCTGCTTGACGATGGCGTCGCCCTCGTGAGCTGTCTGGGCGGCTGAGCGGGCGGTCTGGGCGGCGGACTGGGAGTGGCGTGAGACTTCGGCGATGGAGGCGGACATCTGCTGCATGGCGGTGGCAGCCTGCTGGGTCTGCTGGGCCTGCTCATCCACGCGGCGGTGGATTTTGTCGGTGGTGGCACTCATGGTGGCGGCGCTTGCGGTGAGGGAGCCGGCGGTGTCTGAGACGGTGCCGATGATGCTTCCCAGGCCGCTCTGCATCTGTTGCATGGCGTGGGCGAGCGAGCCGATCTGGTCGGAGGAATGGATGTCGAGTTCGGAGCCGGTGAGGTCACCGGAGGCGATGGCGTCGGCGCGGTCGGCGACCAGGCCGATGCAGCGTGTGATGCGCCGGGCGAGGAGAAACGGAGAGGATGCCGCCGATGAGCGCGCCGAAGAGAGTGACGGTCCACAGGGTGATGAGGACGGAGCGATTGGCTTGTTGCAGAGCGTCCATATCGGCGTCGCACTGCTTCTCCTGGGACTCGATGAGTGCTCCCATGGAGGCGAACAAGGTGGAGTCCAGGGAAAGAATCTGCGTTTGCAGGAGAATGCGAGCCTGACTTGAGGCGGCTGGGGTGTGCATCTCGTTGAGTCGCTCCACGTCTTCTTCCAGGGAGCGGAGTTGAGCCAGGCCTGGCTGGATCTGCTGGATGCGGGACGCATCGGGGCCGAGATCGAAGCTGCTACTCAGTTGGAGGAGCTGGGCGAGGGGCTTCTCCCGCCGCATTCAGGTCGTCTGCGCGCCTCTGGCGAAGTTGCAGTGAGGAAGCTTGATCGACGCCGAGGAGCATGTAGGTCTCAAGCGAGCGTACGCTGGTCATCATGGCGGCGCGGACCTCGCGTGCCCTGCATATGATGGGGATTCGACCGTCGGCAACGGAGTTGGCGAGGCGGTTGGCCTCCTGTACGCGAATGTGCGCGACCAGGGCGCTGGCGAGCATGGCCAGGATGAGTACACCGGTGCTGATGCCGAGCTTGGATTCGAGTTTCATGCGGTCCTCTGAATCAGGATGGCCCGGGGAGGGCTTCAGAGGGTGTATCGGCTCGGCTGGGGTGATGCGTTAGGGAAATCTGGGCAGGAGGACGGCGGGTGTAGGGATTTCGTCGAAGGTAAGATTTTCGGCGGGGCTGCCGGTGCGCTGCTTCCAGGCGAGGAAGAGGCGTGCCGTAGCTGTCGGTGAGGCAGGTGGCGGGATCGACGCCGAGACGGGCCAGGGTGCGGTCGATCCATGCGGGCGGGCCCTCGAGTTCGGCGTAGTCGCCGATGGGGGTTTCGTCGAGGACGAGGTGGACGGCCGATGGGGAGTTCGGCGGGAAGAGCTGGGTCTGGTAAAGAGCGGGCCGTCGATGGTGGGGGTGGCGTGCGACCACTCGGTGCGGAACTTCTCGTAGCGGAAGACGGGCTCGAATCCGAGCTGATGGAAGATGGCGGCGAGGGCTGGGCCGTCGTCGAGGAGGGTCTCGGTCTCGATGCGGACTTTATAGCTGGCCGCATCGCTGGAGCTGACCAGATCGCCGGAGCGTGCCGGATCGCCGTCCGCGGCGGGGTCTGCCGGACGCTTGTGGGTGACGATCCAGAGATCGCCGTAGTGGCGAATGCGAAGGATCTGCTTGACGGCCCGGAGGGTGCGGGAGGGGGTGTCGTAGAGGGTGTTCTGCTCGAAGGTGCGGGGCGTATCGAGCTGGAAGCCGAGGCCGGGAAGACGCGATTGCAGGCCGGCGAGATCGTGGATGGGGAACTTGAGCTCGATCTCGGCGGTCTGCATTGGTTGAGTATACGGCGCGGGCGGTAGGATGAAAGAAGAGATGACGACGATTTCGATGGATGAAGAGAAGTGTTGCGAGCGTGGAAGCGCAGGCTCTCGGAGCTGGAGGTGGGCTTGAAGACCGAGCGGCTGCGGGCCGGGGATGCAGGCGGAGTGGAGCGGGCGGCTGAGTTGCTGCGCGCGGGCGGGACGGTCGCGTTTCCCACCGAGACGGTGTATGGACTGGGAGCGAATGCTCTGGATTCCGCGGCAGTTGCGAAGATTTATGCGGCAAAGCAGCGACCGAGTTGGGACCCGATGATCGTCCATGTGGAGGGGCGCGGGATGCTGGAGCGGGTGGCCGCGGTCCCGGCAGGAGTCGAGGGGCAGGTGGTGGCGAAGCTGATAGAGGCCTTCTGGCCGGGGCCGCTGACGCTTCTGCTGCCGAGGACGGCCGCGGTGCCAGACGCCGTGACTGCGGGGCGGGCGCTGGTGGGCGTGCGCATGCCGGCGCATCCCGTGGCACTGGAGCTGATCCGGCTGGCTGGCGTTCCTGTGGCCGCGCCGAGCGCCAACCGCTTCGGGGGAACAAGCCCAACGACGGCGGCGCATGTTCTGGCCGATCTGGACGGGCGGATCGTCGCGGTGCTGGATGGCGGGGCGACGAGTGTTGGGGTGGAATCGACCGTGCTGGATGTGGCGGCGCGGGCGATCTATCGGCCGGGCGCGGTGACGGCGGCGATGATTGCGGAGGCGATTGGCGAGGAGGTGCGGGTGGTTTCGGGGGTGGTGAAAGAAGCAAAAGCAGATTCCTCCGCTGCGCTACGGAATGACAAGCGAGAGCTACGGAATGACAAACAAGAACGGCGGGATGACAAGCTAGGTGGGTTGCGGAATGGCAAAGGGGTGGGGTTGGCTTCGCCGGGGATGGGGCTGCGGCACTACGCGCCGCGGGCGCGGCTGGTGTTGGTCGCGGGACAGGAGGAGATGTTGCGGGAGGTTGCGAATTATTCCGCTGACGAGGTTGGCGTGATGCTGCCGGATGGGTGGAACGCGGGAGGGGCGGGAGCGGTGTGGCGATGGGGCGCTTGGGGAGACGCTGAGGTTTTGGCGCGACTTTTGTTTGCCGGGCTGCGGATGCTGGACGGTCGCGGGGTGAAGGCGATTGTGTGCCCGGTTCCAAGGATGGACGGGCTGGGCGAGGCGCTGCGGGACAGGCTGGAAAAGGCGGCGCGGATGAAGTAGAGGCCGGCGACGGCAAAGCGAAATGCGGGGGTCCCTCCACTCCGCAACGGACGATAAAACAGTCCGCTGCTCCGGTCGGGATGACGATTATTTTGCGCCTATGGAGTTGCGAGTTGGGCGGCGAAGGCGTCTAGGGAGAGGGAGCGGAGGAGGTTGCGGCGGAGGCCGGAGTGGACCTGGTCGAGGGCGTGGCTGGCGGATTCGATCCAGGCGAAAGGGAGTGCTGCGGCGAGGCGGTCGAGCTCGGCGCGGAGGTCGGTGTTGCGCAGGAGTTCGGGCGTGCCGGAGTCGAGCAGGAGGAGGTCTTCGAGGAGCAAGGCGAGGGCGCGCAGGAGAGCGAGAGTTTTGGTTTGGCCGTCGGCTCCGGCACGGTAGGTTTCGGTCATCTTGAAGAGGGCGGTGTGGTCGGGTTCGGATTGGCTCGCTATGTTGGCGGCGTTGCGGAGAAAGATGAGGGCGTCGGCGCGGGCTGCGGTGTAGCTGTCGAGGTCGAAGGCGAGGGCGCGACCGGCTGCTCCCTGCGCGAGGCGGGCGATCAGGGTGCGCTGTTTGGCGGGGACATCGGGGCGGCGCGTGGCGATGAGGGCTTCGATCTCCTCGACCGGGAGCGCACCGAGGCGGACGTTGGCGCAGCGGGAGCGGATGGTGGGCAGCAGCTCTCCGGGATTCTCGGCGAGGATGATGATGTGGACGGAGTCCGGCGGCTCCTCGAGGACCTTGAGCAGGGAGTTGGCGGCCTCCTTCATCATGCTGGCGGCGGTGAGGATGAAGATCTTGCGCGGCGCCTCGCTGGGCAGGTAGTGCGCGCGCTGGATGAGGGTGCGGACCTGGCCGAGCTTGATGAGGAGCTGGGGCGGGTCGGGCGGCAGGATGAGGACGTCCGGGTGGGGCTGGATGAGGACGCGGGTCTCTTTCTTGTCGGTCTCACGGAGCTCCTCGCGGGCTAGGACGGCGGCGGCGACCTGCTCTTCGAGGTCGGCGGCGGCAGCGATTCGGGTGCAGTTGTGGCATGTGCCGCAGAAACTGGCGAGGGGCTGGGCGTTGGACGAGAGCTCGCGGGGCTGAGCTTCACACTCGACGGCCATGGCGAGCATGAGGGCGAGGGTGTACTTTCCTGCCCCGGCGGGGCCGGAGAGGATGAGCGAGTGGGGAAGGCGGCCGGCACTGATGGCGGCGCGGAGGCTCTCGACGGCGGGAGCGTTGCCGAGGAAGTGGTGGAAGCCGGCGGGGAGCGTGTGTGCGGGGTTCATGGTTCGCTTGATCTCTCTTCGAGCATAAATGGCTCAGGGGCTATCGAGATAGTACGGCTGGGCGATTCCTTGCGGCGATTATCTGAAGCGATTAGGCGAGCGATTTCCCAATTACTGGAAGTGTTTATGATAATTGGTAGGAATCGCCATACAGAAGGGCGGCATCTCATGGAATCTGCGATATTCCGTTTGGCGACCTATGTGCTTAATAAGATTTAGTTAAGCGAATGTGCGGGGGAGTTGGACTGCGCTGATGAGCATTTGCAGGTGCCACTCGCAGTTTGTTGAGCCTCTAGTTTGTTGTGAGCATGATGAGAGACGCCTTTCAGACGCGAATTCTCGCCGTCGCCCTTGCAGTTGCGACGCTGGGGGTGTGCGTTCTGGCGGGGATCAACCTGTCGCAGGAGCTGGGCGTCGAGTTTCCCACGGATGGGGTGGTGTGGGTGGAGGCGCAGGGCGGGTTGCGCGCGGAGAAGGTTCCCGCGGACTCGCCGGGCAACCGGGCAGGGATTCGGACCGGGGACATTCTGGAATCGATCAACGGCGAGCCTACACCACGTCTGGCATCGCACGAGCGCGCGATATCAAACAATGGCATCTACGACCACGCGGCGATGTACTCGATCGTTCGCCCGCTTGCGGGGGCCCAGGGCCCTGAGATTGGGGGTGCGTACCCGGTCCAGGTTTATCTTGAGGCGGCTGACCGGAGCACGGACCAGGGCTCGCGGCTGATTTCTGTGGTGTATCTGCTGATTGGGCTGTATGTGCTGTTCCGGCGCTGGACGGCGCCGAAGTCGCTGCATTTTTATGTTTTCTGCCTGGTGTCGTTTGTGCTGTATGCGTTCCGGTCGACGGGCGAGCCGGGGCTGTTCGACCGGGTGATCTACTGGGGCAACTTAGTCGCAACCATGTTGCAGCCAGCGCTGTTCCTGCACTTCGCGGTGAGCTTCTCGGACGCGGGCGGGGCCGACGAGGAGGCAACGGAGAAGGTACGCAACAGGCTTGGACGGCGTCTGCTGCCCGCGCTGCTGTACGTTCCGGGAGCCTATCTGGCGGGCTTGCAGGTGTGGGCGATCGAGCGCTGGTCGGCGACCGGGGTGTTGAGCCACCGGCTGGACCAGATCGGCGTGGGCTACATGGCGAGCTACTACGTGATTGCGGCGGTGTTCTTCTACTCGAAGTATGTGCGTGCGGGTTCCGGGCTGGAGCGGCAGCAACTGAAGTGGCTGACGCGTGGGACGATGCTGGCGGTGGGGCCGTTTACGCTGTATGCGGTCCTGTTTCTGTGCGGTGTGACCGTGCCGGCGCTGCTGGTGAAGGTGGTGCTGCTGTTTCTGGCCCTGCTGCCTCTGACCTTCAGTTGGGCGATTGTGCGCTACCGGCTGATGGATGTGGACCTGATCTTCAAGCGTGGCGTGTCGTATACGCTGGCGACTGCGGCCCTGGTCGGATTTTATTTTCTGGCTGTGGGGATCACGTCGGAGATGGTCCATGCGCGGTTCCCGTCGTTCGGCTACATGGGGCCGATTGTGGCCATTCTAGTGGTGGGTCTGTCGTTCGATCCGCTGAAGCGGATGATCCAGGCGTGGGTGGACCGCGCCTTCGACCAGAAGAGCTTCGACTATCGGGAGACGCTGATCGACTTTGGGCGAAGCCTGAACTCGCAGACCGACCTCGGCGCCCTGGTGGAGTCAATTGTGGAGCGGCTGCCGGAGACACTGCTGTTGACACGCGTGGCGGTCTTTCTGGCGGCGGAGAATGACTCGGATTCGGCCGGAGCCGGCGGTGGATTGTTGCCACAGGTGAGGCAGGACCGGCGCTTTGAGCTGGCGGCCTCGCATGGGCTGGCGAATCTGGATGAGGCCAAACTGCGCGGGCTCGATGTGCGCTTTCTGGACTTCGATCGCTGGGACGCCGACGACCACATTTTTCTGGAGAACCCGCAGCAGGCGCTGCGTCTGCCCGACGAGCAAAAGAAGAGTGCGGCGCTGCTGGACTTGAACTACTACCTGCCCTGCCGGGTGGCCAACCGCGAGGGCGGCGGCACGCGGACGGTGGCGGTGCTGGGGCTGGGACGCACGGATGCCGGGGATTTTCTGTCCAGCGAGGACATGGAGGTTCTGGGGTCGCTGGCGGGGTACATCGGGATCGCGATCCAGAATGCTCAGCTCTACCGGCGGCTGGAGCAGAAGATCGGGGAGTTCGAGCGGCTGAAGGAGTTCCACGAGAACATTGTGGAGTCGATCCACATTGGGGTGTTTGCGGTGGACCTGGAGGACCGGATCGAGAGCTGGAACACGCAGATGGAGGCGATGTATGCCCGCTCGCGGAGCGAGGCGCTGCAGCAGCCGCTGGCGACGATCTTTCCGCCGGAGTTCATGGCGTGCTTCGACAGCGTGCGCGGCGAGCAGGGGACTCATACCTTCTACAAGCTCCGCCTGCTGCTGCCGACGGGCGAGACGCGGGTGGCAAATGTGGCGATTGCACCACTGTTGACGCGGGATTTCGCTGTTGTCGGGCGGATTGTGCTGGTCGACGACATTACGGACCGGATGGAGCTGGAGGCACAACTGACGCAGGCGGAGAAGCTCTCGTCGATTGGGCTGCTGGCCGCGGGCGTGGCGCATGAGGTGAACACTCCGCTGGCGGTAATCAGCAGCTATACGCAGATGCTGGCCAAGCAGATGCGTCCGATGATGGAGCAGGATTCGCGGATCGGTCCTGTGCTGGAGAAGATTACGCAGCAGACCTTCCGCGCGTCGGAGATTGTGAATGGGCTGCTGAACTTCTCGCGCACGGGAAGCAGCGAGTTTGGCTCGGTGGACCTGAACCGGCTGCTGCACGACACGCTGACGCTGGTGGATCATCAGTTCAAGACGGCGAATATTCGCGTGGAGACGGAGCTGGACGCGGAGCTGCCACGCATCCAGGGCAACGAGGGCAAGCTACAACAGGTGGTTCTGAACCTGCTGCTGAACGCTCGCGACGCCATGCATGGCTCGGCTGACGGGCGGATACGGATTGCCACCCAGCAGAGGGCGGGACGCGTCACTGTGGTGGTCGAGGACTTCGGTGCAGGGATCGAGCCGGAGCATCTGCATCGCATCTTCGACCCGTTCTTTACCACCAAGGCGAAGCCGCGCACGGGGCAGCACAAGGGCACCGGGCTGGGCCTGGCGGTGAGCTACGGCATCATGCAGGAGCACGGCGGCAAGATGCAGGTGGAGAGCGTGGTGGGCGAGGGAACGACCTTCCGGCTGGAGTTTCCCGTGACAGCGGCGGCTGGCGCGGGCATGAGTGTTGCGGGCCCGTCCGCGGAGATCCCGGCGGCGGCGGAGAGCACTGCAACTGCGGCGGCAGAGAGCACGGATGCTGACACTGGAAAGCCACGGAGCGTGGTCCATGTGTAGAGCGGCGTTTCGATCGATGTATGGAGTTGAGGCTGGGGCCGTGATGCGAATCGGCTGTCCAAGCAGAGGGTTGAGAACCGATGTCTGAAGCGACTGTTTCCATGAACACTGAAGCGACTGCTGCCGTGAACGCGGAGGCTATTGAGCCACGCCTGATGGGAACGGACGCGCGCGTGGTTGGCCCGGCGCGCATCCTGATCGTGGACGACGAGCTGGCGATCCGCGAATCGCTTGACGCTCTGCTCAGCATGGAGGGCTTCGAGGTGACGCTGGCGGTGGACGGGCCGACGGGCCTGGAACAACTGGCGGCCAGCGAGTTCGACCTGCTGCTGCTGGATCTGGCGCTGCCGGGGGAGAGCGGCATCGACCTGCTGCCGCGCATTCTGGAGATGCAGCCACAGCTGCCGGTGATCATGATTACGGCGTATGGCAAGGTCTCGAATGTGGTGGACGCGATCCGTGCGGGCGCGGAGAACTTCGTCCAGAAGCCGTGGGACAACGAGAAGCTGCTGGCAGACATTCGCGCGGCCATCGGGCGGCATCGGGCGGAAGAAGAGCTGGTGCAGTTGAAGCGCGCGCTGAAGCAGCGCTACAACTTCGAGAACATCGTGGGCAAGAGCGAGCCGATGCTGCACCTTTTCGATCTGGTGGCACAGGTAGCACCCAGCCGCTCGACCGTTCTGGTGCAGGGCGAGAGCGGCACAGGCAAGGAGCTGATCGCCAAGGCGCTTCATGCGAATTCGCCGCGCCGCAACAAGCCGTTTGTGCCGGTGAACACCGGCTCGGTACCGTCGGAGCTGCTGGAATCGACGCTCTTCGGCCATGTACGGGGCGCGTTCACATCGGCTGTCGCGGCGAAGAAGGGCCTCTTCGAAGTGGCCAACGGGGGAACGCTGTTCCTGGATGAGATCGGCACGATGGGCATGGACATGCAGGCCAAGATCCTGCGCGTGTTGCAGGACCGGCGCTTCATGCATCTGGGCGGCACCGAGGAGATTCAGGTGGACGTGCGCATCATCGCGGCCACCAACGTCGACTTGCAGGCGGCGGTGCGCGAGGGACGCTTCCGCGAAGACCTCTACTACCGGCTGAATGTGATCTGCCTGGAGCTGCCGCCGCTGCGCGCGCGCAGGCAGGACATACCCCTGCTGGCCTCGCACTTCCTGAAGTTCTATGCGGACGAGAACGATGTTCCGGTGCCAACGCTGGCGCCCGACGCGATGCGCATCCTGATGGACTACGAGTGGCCGGGCAACGTGAGGGAACTGGAGAATGCGATCGAACGCGGCGTGGTGCTGACGACCACGCGGACGATCACGCCCGACCTGCTGCCGGCGTCGCTGACCGGCAATACCTACTCGGCGAGCCTGCTGGACCATCGGCCGGACACGAGCCTCTTCGATCTGATGGAGGAGATCGAACGGCGCATCATTGCGGACCGGCTGGAGCGCTGCCACTGGAACCAGACCGAGGCGGCCGAGTACTTCAAGATTCCGCTGAGCACGCTGAACCAGAAGATCAAGCGGCTGAATGTGGAGATAAAAAAGCGCGTGCGGGATTAGAGCGCAGCGCATTCCATCATGACCAGGTCATGACTAGTGAAGCCGTGCCCATAAGCAAGACGGGGTGCATCCGTAGTCTGCCTCAATGGCGCAACACAACAGCAGGAATCAACTTTTTGGCCTGGAATCAAACCACTTCGAGTGCTGGCCGGACTTCTGGCACTGATACAATCGAGATGCGCCGGGATGGCGGAACTGGCAGACGCAGCGGACTCAAAATCCGCCGATCGCAAGGTCATGGGGGTTCGACCCCCCCTTCCGGCACCAATCTATATTTATCTGTTTTATTTTTAAATTACTTAGAACGCTCCGACACCTCGGGTATAGCCCGGGGTGTGTGTTTTCGGCATTCGTCGCTTATGTCAGAAACGCCGTAGTTTCCGAAAACGAAGACTTCACGGGCAGTTGGGACAAGGTGCAGCGAATTCGATCTATCTTAAAGCCTTGGACTCGGTGCAATTTGCTTGTCTTGCGGTGCCGAAGAAGCGACAATTGGAGGCATATTTCGGCATGCCCGCGGTAGTGATGAAAATCAATCGCGATAATATGAAATGGGCTGCTAGATTCATGCTCGTCGTCCTGCTGGCCGGCGTGGCCGATGTGCTGGTCGTGATGTTCGCACAGCGACCTATGCCTTGGGCGGCCATCATACCGGCGTTGACTCCTTTGCTTGTCGCGACCTTCGTCATCCTTCCAATGAATCGGGCTGAGAAGAGATAACTCCTCTCGATGAATATGTGGTTACTGGAGCAAATGGCTTTCTGATCAAGGGACAAACAGAAGATATACGGTCATCCCAATCCCAACCGCAGCAAGTACAAGCGCGAGCACTACAGCTCCGGTGGACACCCGACCAGCCTTCCATGTTCCTGAGTTAAGCTCATAAATCAATTGAAAGTGCCTAATGACCGCACTGATATTAACAACTACCCCCAAGCCAACTAGCGACACCCCCGACCATACGGAGAGTCCTGTCGTATGTGCTGGTAGATGCGTTGCGCTGGCGCTCAACTCGCGAAGAAATAGCGCAAAGCGGCTGACTGCAAAGCCAACTCCCATCAAGCCGAGCCCCGTGCGAATCCAAGCAAGGAAGGTTCTCTCTACAGCCAGATACACTCGCGGATCCTGCGCAGCATTATCCATGAGGGAATTGTAGCCGTTACAAGCATATTTCATTCAGCCTTGACGATCATCCCCAGTTCAATTCCAGACCACGAAACGAATCGCGCGCCGTTGATCTCAAACCCGCTATGGTCTGTTGACGTCGTGCTGGTTTTGCTGGCCCCCGCTAAAAAAGTGGTGACGCACCATGCTATTGACAAGCACGAAGAGCAGGACGGTTAGGACCACGATAAACAGGAACCCTGCAACTCCAAACCCGGGTGAACGCCGTTCATTCTGATTATTCTCTTGCCGATTCGTCGCCATGTATTGCTCTCCCGCAAAGCCATGCGCCTTGCGTTGGGCCGTGGTTTGATAATCCGATGCTCTCGCTCCGCAGTCAATCTCCTTAAAGTAAGCATTACCATTCTCGGACCGTGACACTGTCAACAGCCTCCTACGATCAGGGATCAGCTTCGATCCCGAGGGCAGGCAAGCTCCTATTTGCCAGGAGTGTGTTTCAGTATGGCGCTGAGGGGCGTCGGAATTGCTGCTTTATGTTTGGCGTACTGGCTGGACTAAGATGGCTGCGGAGGCTATTCATGAAATTCACCTTCGTTTCACGACCGCCCGGAGTTGTGGGACTGGCAATGCTGGTTCTTCTCTTCGTCTGCACGCAAAGCCCGGCGCAATTTACGCCCTCGACAGGGCCGGGGAGCACCAACTTGATTCCCCATGCCCAGTTGATTCAGCCCGAGGAACTGGTACACATGCTGCAAGCCGCGGGAACAGGCAAGCCGCTGTTGCTGCAGGTTGGCTCGCATCTTCTCTTCGATGAGGCCCATATCACCGGCTCCGTCTACGCAGGCGCTGGTTCGCAACCCGCCGGACTGCAACAACTGCAGAGCATGGTGGCCTCGTTTTCCAAGAAGAAGTTCATCGTTCTCTACTGCGGATGTTGTCCGTGGGATCGCTGCCCCAACCTTGGCCCTGCATTCAAGCAACTGCACGACGCGGGCTTCAGCAACGTGAAGGTCCTCTATCTGGCCAACAATCTGGGCACCGATTGGGTCGCCAAGGGCTATCCGGTTGAACGTAGTCACTAGTCAGCGCGTTGCCTGGAACGCTGCCCCTGGGCTGGAGGCGGGGCATGTGCGGCCCTACGCACTCGGCCGTTTCGCGTTGACACTCTTGTTAACCGCTGTTTGCATCGCAACAGGAGGGGCACGCTCTGCGTACGCGGCAACCCCGCTCGTTCACAAGCGAGCGCCGGAGTTTGTTCGTATGGACCTCGACCACAAGCGGCTCGACCTCAACACCTACCGGGGTAAGGTCGTATTGCTCAACTTATGGGCCACATGGTGCGCTCCATGCCAGGTTGAGATGCCGAGCTTCGTGGCATGGCAAAAAACATATGGCCCACGCGGATTACAGGTTATCGGTATCTCCATGGATGACGATCCGGCGCTGGTGCGCAGCATGAATGGCAAGCTGAAACTGAACTATCCCGTCGTCATGGGGGATGTGAAGTTAGGCGACCTCTACGGCGGAGTGCTTGGTCTGCCAATTACCTTTCTGATCGACCGACACGGCGTGATTCAGGCGGAGTTTCAAGGAGAGCCGGACATGAACAAAATCGAGAAGCAGATGCAATCGCTCTTGTCGGGTCATTAGCGATCAAAACCCGGCCTGCAAAGTTGGAGCGTTGGTATGGACTTGCGCTGACCTGCCTGGGAATCTTCTTCCTCTATCACCTGTGACTTTGAAGGTCGTCGGGGAACGGGTGCAACGGTCTCGTGCAAATTAATTCGTATTCCTTGTAACGAACTTCATCATTCATGACTTTATTCATTGGAATGCACGATCCAAGGGGATTGCTCCAATGATTGCTCGCCTTTATCACACGCTGGGCCTCACCCTTCTGCTTTGCATGGGGGGATTGGCGGCCACTGCGCAAGAACCACTTACGTTGCGCCAGGCCATCGATCAGGCATTGGGTCAGAATCCCGCGGCTGCGATGGCGAACGCCGGTGGCCAAGAGGCCAGGTCTGCGGCCACGATGGCGCGCACCCAATTGCTGCCGCATCTGAACTTTACGGAAGACATCTCGCGCGGAGACGACCCCGTGTATGCTTTCGGAACGCGACTACGGCAGCGCCAGTTCACGCAGGACGACTTCGCACTGAACGATCTGAACCGGCCACAGCCGATCGGCAACTTCGCCACACGCTTCTCCGGTTCCTGGACAGCATTCGATTCGTTCAAGACACAGCGCGAGATTCGTCGCGCCGATCTCTCCCGCGCCAGCGCCTCGTCGTCCTCCAAGGCGGTGGACCAGCAGATTGTGCTGCATGTCGTCGAGTCGTACCAGGCGGTGCTCTATGCCCAGCGAGAGATCGATGTTGCGCAGCATGAACAGGAGACGGCGGCGGCGCTGCAGAACTCAGTTGCGCAGCACGTCAAGGCTGGACTTGCTGTGGAGTCGGACCAGATGTCGGCCGAGGTCAATGTGGCCGCACGCAAAGAGGAACTGATTGCGGCGCAAGGCGACCTGGAGCTGGGATGGGCGGAGTTGCGGGAGGCGATGGGCGCGCCGGAGTTGAAGGCGTCCGAGCTGAAGCCGATTGAGCCGCATGTATTCTCTCAGCTTGCTCTGGACGAGGAGATTGCAACAGCCGCGAAGACGCGGCCCGATCTAATGGCGTTGGCACAGACACAATCGGCGCAGGCATCGGCCGTGGGCGCGGCGCGGTCGCAGTTCGGCCCATCGGTGAACGCCTACGGGAACTGGGAAGAGGACCGTGGATCGCTAGGCAGTACGGGAGGCAACAACTGGGTGGCCGGCGTGCAGATCAGCGTTGACATTCTGCCCATGGGCAAGCGCGCGCAGCTTGCCCAGGAGAGCGCAGCGAAGCAGCGGATCGATGCGCAACTGAGTGCCTCGCAGCAGCATGTTCGGCTAGAGGTAAGCCAGGCGCACATCCATCGGCAGACGGCGGCGCTCTCGCTCGATACAGCGCGTGCCGCAATGGAGCAGTCGGCCGAGAGCCTGCGCATCCTCAAGAACCGCTACGGCGCAGGGCTGGCGACGATCACCGATCTGCTGCGCGCCGAGGATGCCGAGCGGCAGAGCCAGTCGATGTACTGGAAGGCTGTCTACGCAAACACCATGGCCTATGCAGAACTGCTTTACGCAACCGGGACACTGACTCCCAATGCGGCGGAGGATTTGCAATGAAGAAAATATTGACGAGTTGTTTGCTTGCCGCATCCGCTGCACTGATGAGTGGTTGTCACGGCAACGAACCCACTTCACCGGTTACGGTACAGACTGCGCAGGCGCGGGTGGTCGAGAGCCAGCAGCAACAAGTGCCGCTGAACGTGCGCGCAACGGGGGCAGTACACGCACGGGAGACGGCGGTTGTTTCCGCTCAGGTTGTGGGACGCATTCAGCAGGTGTTGGTTCATGCAGGAGACAGCGTGCGGGCAGGGCAGACGCTGGTGGTGCTCGACGACGCGGCCCTGCGAGCTTCGGCGGAGCAGGCGCAAGCGGGCGTGAAGTCTGCACAAGACGAGCAGGCGGCGGCACAGACCGACGCTAAACTTGCGGCCAGCACGCTGGACCGATACCGGCAGTTGCAGGCCGAGAAGAGCGTCAGTCCACAAGAGATGGATGAGGTTGCACAGCGGGCCGATGCGTCAGCGGCTAGGCTTGAGGCAGTGCGCGCACAAACTAACGCGGCGCTAGCTCAGGAGAGCGGCGCGCACACCATGCTCGGCTATTCGCGTCTGGTGGCGCCATTTTCCGGTGTGGTGACAGCACGGATGGCCGATCCGGGAACGCTGGCCTCGCCGGGCGTGCCTTTGCTACAGGTGGACCAGTCTGGAGCGCTGCAACTCGCAGCTACGGTAGATGAGTCAGCGATCGCCGCGATCCACAACGGAATGAAGGTGCAGGTTGCATTCGATGGCGGCAACTCCACGAGCCTCACGGGCACTGTGGCTGAGATCGACCCAGCCGCCGATCCTGCCAGTCACAGCTTTCTGGTGAAGATCGATCTTCCGCCGTCGAACCAACTGCGCTCCGGCATGTATGGAACGGCGGAGTTTGCCAACGGAGTCCGCCAGGCGATTGTCATTCCGCGCTCCGCTGTTGTCATGCGCGGATCTCTGGCCTGTGCGTATGTTATCGACAGCCAGGGAATTGCACAGCTTCGTTCCCTCACGTTAGGCGCAACAGAAGGTGCCCTCGTTGAGGTTCTGTCGGGCATCTCTGCCGGCGAAAGGCTGGTGGACGCTCCCTCCGACCGCGACTTTGCCGGCAAGCGCATCGAGGCCCAGCCATGAAGCAGGAGCTTGGCATCGCCGGAAAACTGGCCCACACCTTTCTCAACTCCAAGCTGACACCACTGTTCATCGCGGCGTCGCTGGCCCTAGGAGCGTTTGCGATTGCAATCATTCCGCGCGAGGAGGAGCCGCAGATCCTGGTTCCCATGCTGGACATCACGACCGCGATGCCGGGCGCGTCTCCAGCAGAAGTGGAAGAGCGCGTGACGCTGCCCATCGAGAACCTGGTGCATCAGATCTCGGGCGTGGAGTATGTGTATTCCACGTCGGCTCCCGGCCAGAGTCTGGTGATCGTGCGCTTTCTGGTTGGCACCCCGCAGGAAGACGCGCTGATCAAGGTCTACAGCAAGCTCTATTCGAACTTCGACCGCATGCCGCCGGGAGTCTCGCAACCGATCATCAAGGCCCGCTCCATCGACGATGTCCCGATCCTGGCGCTGACTCTGTGGGGTGAGCACTACGACGGCTACCAACTTCGCGCCATTGCGGCCGAGATGCAACACAACATCGCGCAGGTGACCGATGTATCGGAGACAACGATCATCGGCGGACTTCCGCGCACCATGCGCGTGCTTCTCAGCACCGAGAAGCTCAATGCGTATGGACTATCGCCGATGGTCATCGTCGGGCATCTGCAAGCCGCCAATGTCACGGTACAGGCAGGCAGCTTTGCGGAGAACAATCAGGAAGTCCGCGTGGATGCGGGCAATATCTTCACCAGCCGCGCGGATTTGGAGGCCGTGGTGGTGGGCGTAGTGCGCGGGCAGCCGGTCTATCTGCGAGACGTTGCTAATCAGATCGTCGATGGCCCCGCGGACCCGGTGGACTATGTGGCCTACGGAACAACCACCGCAGGCGCAGCAACTCCGCAACAATATCCTGCGGTGACGATTACCGTGGCCAAGCGCAAGGGCACTAACGCCACCGACATCGCCAACGCAGTGCTCCAAAGCGTCCACCGTATGCAGGGCGTAACCATACCCAACGACGTGACGGTGACGACCACGCGCAACTATGGAGCGACGGCGAAGGACAAGTCGGACGAGCTGCTGGAGCACCTGCTACTGGCAACGCTGTCTGTGACGTTTCTGGTGGCGCTCTTTCTGGGATGGCGCGAGTCGGGTGTTGTGTTGCTGGCTATACCGGTTACGCTCGCGCTCACCATGTCGGTCTTCTACCTTCTCGGCTATACCATCAACCGCGTCACGCTCTTCGCGCTGATCTTCAGCATCGGCATCCTGGTGGACGACGCCATCGTCGTCGTGGAAAACATGGTGCGTCACTTCCGGCTACCGGAAAACCGGGAACGCCCGTGCAGCGAAGTTACAGTAGAGGCGGTCGCCGAGGTAGGCAACCCCACCATACTGGCCACATTCGCCGTGATTGCGGCGGTGCTGCCCATGGCCTTTGTCCGCGGACTGATGGGGCCGTACATGCGGCCCATTCCGGTGGGGGCGTCGGCGGCGATGCTCTTCTCGCTGCTGGTAGCCTTTGTGGTCTCGCCCTGGGCCGCGATGCGGCTGCTGGGCAGAAATCTTGCCGGGGCAAAGATATTGGAGCCGGAGAACGAGAACTGGCGGACCAGACTCTATCGCCGCATCATGACGCCGCTGATCCGCTCGGTGCGCAATCGCGTCCTGTTCTTTATCGGAGTAATCGTACTGTTGCTGATCTCTGTGGCGCTGGTGCCGCTGGGGCTGGTGCGCGTGAAAATGTTGCCCTTCGACAACAAGAGCGAGTTGCAAGTCATCGTCAATATGCCCGACGGAACGCCGCTGGAACAGACGGCGCGCGTCGCGCAGGCTCTCGGCGCGGAGCTCGCGCAACAGCCGGAAGTTCTCAACTACCAGACGTATACCGGCACCTCCGGCCCATATAACTTCAAC
The DNA here is from genome assembly GCA_963828115.1 of uncultured Acidobacteriaceae bacterium. Lineage (GTDB taxonomy): Bacteria > Acidobacteriota > Terriglobia > Terriglobales > Acidobacteriaceae > Edaphobacter. Next base: position 212,529 of record CAWHDN010000017.1, on the reverse strand, counting down.
GGGCTGGTGCGCCACTACTACATGCGCCGCCAGCCGAACCAGGCCGACATTCAGGTGAACCTGCTGCCGGCAGACAAGCGCAGCGTGCAGAGCCATGCGATTGCCAAACGGCTGCGTCCGTTGATGGATACAATCGGCAACCAGTACGGCGCGCGCATCCAGGTTAGCGAGGTTCCGCCAGGTCCGCCAGTGGTGCAGACGCTGGTGGCGGAGGTCTACGGCCCCGACTTGGCCGGACAGACGCAGATCGCGCAAGAGATCAAGTCGATCTTTCAGAACACTCCCGGCGTTGTGGACACCGACTGGTATGTCGAAGATCCGCAACCCAGGCTGGCGATGCACGTCGATGAGGTGAAGGCTGCGCAGCATGGCATCGCAGTCTCCGATGTAGCCCATGCGCTGGCGCTGGCGCTCTCGGGAGCGCAGGTTGGACTTATCCACGATCAGAGCGCGCGCGAGCCTGTACCCGCAACGGTCGAGCTGGACCGCGCGGAGCGCTCCTCCGAGCAGGGGCTGGAGAATATCCGCCTGCCCGGCGCGGACGGAAGCATGGTCTCGCTGCGTGAGTTGGTGACCGTCGAGCACACTACGATCCAGCCCAGCATCTATCACAAGAATCTGCGCCGCGTTGTATACGTTACGGGAGACGTGGCGGGAGCGGAGGAGAGCCCGGTATACGCGATCCTGAAGATGAACAAGGCCCTCGACCAACTCACGCTTCCGGATGGATATAAGCTGACCCGCTATAACTCGGTGATGCCGGATTCGACCGAACACTACTCCATGAAGTGGGACGGGGAATGGCACATCACCATCGAGGTCTTTCGCGATCTTGGACTGGCCTTCGCTGCGGTGCTCATTCTCATCTATGTTCTCGTGGTCGGCTGGTTCCGGTCCTTCATCGTGCCGCTGATCATCATGGCGCCGATCCCACTGACACTGGTGGGCATCCTGCCTGCCCATGCGATCCTCGGCGCATTCTTTACGGCGACCTCGATGATCGGCTTCATCGCAGGGGCCGGAATCATCGTGCGCAATTCGATCATCCTGGTCGACTTCATTGAGCTTCGCCGCCGCCAGGGAATGCCGCTGGCCGAGGCGGTGATCGATGCGGGAGCGGTCCGCTTCCGGCCCATGCTGCTCACCGCCGCCGCAGTCGTCGTCGGCGCAAGCGTGATCCTCTCCGACCCCATCTTCCAGGGGCTTGCGCTCTCGCTGATCGCCGGTGCCGTAGCTTCGACCTTCCTTTCGTGGCCTACAATTCCAGTGCTCTACTACATGGTTCACTTGCGGGGTGAATCCGGAATCACCTGTGAACCCAACACAAATCAAGGAGAACAATTATGACAGTCGAACGCGGTGTGCGCCTGATGGCAGGCGTGATTGTACTGGTATCGCTGGCTCTGGCGCACTACATCTCGCCCTACTGGCTGTGGCTGACCGTATTTGTCGGGCTCAACCTGCTGCAATCGGCATTCACAAACTGGTGTCCTGCAATGACAATCCTACGCGTCATGGGGATGAAAGATGCAGGCTGCTGCTCAGACAATGCTGGTTGTTGTTCAACCAAGTGAGGCAAGAATGAACGAAAGACGATTCAACGCCGCCCACGCGCATCGGCTCGACGATCCTGCGCGCAGAGTATGGCTTCCACCTGCGGAGGTGCTTGGAGCGATGGCCCTACATCCCGGCGATACCATCGCCGATGTGGGCGCAGGAACGGGGTACTTCTCGTTGCCTCTAGCGCAGGCGGTTGGACCGCAGGGCAAGGTCTATGCCGTAGATGCGCAGGAGGAGATGCTCTCGCTTCTGCGACGAAAATTGGATGAGTTCGCTCTCTCCATCGTGGAACTGATCCACGCGGAAGCAGACAACACGGGCTTACCGGCATCCTGTTGCGATCTCGTTTTCGCCGCAAATGTCTGGCATGAGTTCGATGACCACGCTGCCGTCCTGCGAGAGTTCGCGCGCGTTCTGAAGGCGGCCGGGCGGATCGCAATCCTCGATTGGCGAACCGATGTCCCGCCTGAACACGGCCCGCCTCTGGAGCACCGCCTAGATTCGTCCCATGCCTTGGGTGCTCTGCGCTCCAGTGGATTTCAGAAGGTTGCAACTGCCAACGCCGGTCTCTACTCGTGGCTCGTGCAAGGTGAGAGGAAGCGATGACTGAATGCAAAGGTACTGCCCGGTCAAAACCTCCTCGCCGAAATCATGGCGAACAGCTCAAGGATGAGGTATATCGCCAGATGTTTCGTCTGGAGGAAGGTCGCCCTGGCGCCGAATTGGACCTGACAATCGCCTTGCTGCGCGCGTGGCTCGCGTCAGACTGTGAGCCTGATGTGTCCAAATCTCGCGAGTGGCTCAAAAAGATCTGCCCTGTCTGCCTGCTTATGATCGAAGCCAGACGGCAAGCGAGCAACTCCGATCAACCGTGTATCCAGTAAGTGCAGTGTCGCACCTTTTGCGCGGCAAGTTGGCCGGAGCCATAAGCTGGTGGGTGAAGATGAGACCGCAATGGAGGCCTCTTTATAGGAATCGGGATACTATACTGGCCTTGATCGTGAGTATCCCCATCGATGCGACCCGAACTGATTCAAGCTACAGATCTGTTGCGCCGCAATACCCCTGAAGCTGTCGATGAGGCCATCGGACTGCTACAGAACACGGTCTACTCCTTCAGCATGAAAGTCTGCGGGCATCCCGAAGACGCGGAAGACACCATGCAGGAGGTCCTCTACCGTTCGCTGGGGCACCTTGCGAAGATTCAGGACCCTCAGGCTCTCGCCGTCTGGCTCTACACCGTCACCCGAAACCGCTGCTGGCGCATGCGCCGCAAAGGAGCATCTGCTCCGACGCACATCCAGTCGTTGGATGAGCTGATGCCCGACGATGCGGAGTTGGGACGATTATTGCAGGACGCCGCAGTGGGACCCGAGGCCAATCTGCTGCACGCCGAGCAGCACCACCTGCTTCACCAGGCGGTCTTGCGAATTCCCGCGCAACTACGCATCGTTCTCGTGCTGCACGACATGGAGGAGTTGACCACCGAACAGGTTGCGCAGATCCTCGGCCTGCAACCTGGGACTGTCCGGGTCCGCCTCCATCGGGCGCGTCTTGCCGTACGCAAGGAAATGAACAGAACGCTGGACGACGCACACGAGCTGCCGGCCCGCGGCAAGCCAATCGGAATCCAGCCGACCGCAACAAAGTCCAGGCGCAGCTTGGCCAAGGGCGAGCAGCGTCCCGCCGAGTGTCGCGAATTGTTCTCTAACCTCTCTGAGTATCTGGATGGCCGGGTTGAGCCGCACACCTGCGAAGCGATGCGCAGCCACATCGAGTCCTGCCCGGCCTGTGTCGCATTCCTCCGCGACCTGCGCGGAGCCATCGACCGCTGCCACTCGCTGGAGGTTCCCTGCGACCCCGCCGTTGCGCCCCGCCTGCGTTCCCTCCTCACGCAGGAGTACCTGCGACTGCTGGGTATTCCGAGCACAAAAAAAATACTCCGCACTCTGTAACGAATCGCCTCTTACATGTCTTTATTCCCATGAGAGGTAATGACCATTATGGAAGTGACGATTAAGCATCTTGACCGCGTAAAGTTTTCCATCCAGTCGCGGTCGCACACGATCCTCTGCGACCAGCCAGCCGAGAATGGCGGCGAAGACTCCGGAATGACGCCTCCCGAGTTATTACTCGCGTCGTTGGGCTCCTGCGCCGCCTTCTATGCTGTGCAGTATCTGAAGTCACGCAAGCTGGCGGAAAGCGGCGTGGAGGTAAGCGTGACCGCCGACAAGCTGACGCAGCCGGCGCGGATGGGCAACTTCCGCGTCCAGGTCACCTGCCCGGTCGCCCTCAGCGAAGACCACACCACTGGCCTCATGCGCTCCGTGCATCACTGCCTGGTGCACAACACGCTGCTGTCACCGCCCGAGATCAAGATCGAATTGGTTGCAGGTTAGGCATCAGTGTCCAAAAACATCTTCTTGATCGGAATGATCCTCGCCGCCAGCGGTCTGGTCTCCCCCCCAGTCGCATTGGTAGGCGGCATTATCTACGGATTCACCTTCGTTCACCCGTTTCACCTCGCAGCGAGACAACTCTCCAAGCTTCTGCTGCAGGCCTCCGTGGTGGGCCTTGGATTCGGCATGGATCTACAGCAGGTTCTTCACGTCGGCAGAACGGGATTCATCTACACCGCAGGCAGCATCAGCTTCGCTATGCTGTTGGGCTGGGGCCTGGGAAGGCTGCTGGCCGTAAAGCAAAGAACCTCGTTTCTCATCACGACGGGCACGGCGATCTGCGGCGGCAGCGCCATTGCCGCGATCGCTCCCATCACCAACGCCAGCGAGGAGGAGATCGCCGTCTCTCTCGGGACCGTATTCCTGCTCAACTCGGTCGCCTTGCTCGCGTTTCCAGCAATTGGTACCACGCTGCACCTAACCCAAACCCAGTTCGGCCTTTGGGCGGCGCTTGCCATCCACGACACAAGCTCCGTCGTCGGTGCGACGGCGAAGTTCGGCGCAGTGGCGCTTGCCGTAGGCACCACCGTAAAACTGGCGCGAGCACTATGGATCGTACCACTCTCGGTCGGAACCGCTATGGCTAAGAAGAGCAACGCGCACATCCAGTGGCCTTGGTTCATTCTGCTCTTCTGTCTGGCGGCAGTAACCAATACCTATATCCATACATTCCAGTCGACCTATCCTGTTCTCAAGCACCTTGGCATGATCGGCCTGACCGTCACACTCTTTCTGATTGGAACGGGCCTCTCAAAGAAGACGCTGCAAGAGGTCGGCGTGCGTCCGCTGCTGCAAGGAATTCTTCTGTGGATTGTCGTCGCAGTTGGATCGCTAGCACTGATCCGTGCCGGCTGGATTCATCTCTAACGGTGATACAAGGAGATGAATCCCAAAGCTGATTGAAAGTGCAGGTAAGATTCTTCGCAAATCTCGTGTACTTGTAGCGTACTCAGAAACCGCGTTTGCTACGTTTTGAACGATTCGTGCGTCGATAGATTTCAATAACTTATTTAGAATCAATACGTGGCTGGAATCCGCTCCCCCTTCCGGCACCACCTATATTTGTTTTATTATGAACGATTTAAACCATTACAGCGCCTCGGGCATAGCCCGTGGTGTGTGTTTTGTGCATTCGATTTAGGTCAGAATCGCTGTCGTTTCCGAAAAGCAGAGCTTCAGGCATATCGGCACCGAATCACGTATTTGGGCTTGTCGATCAATCTTGAATCACATTTTATTGTCTGTTGAAACGTCTGATACGTCCGTTCAGCAAGGCATTCAAAGTTACAGATGAAACAGGAAGAACAATCCCAGACAGGTCAACATAAGTCCATACCAGCGTTCGAGCTTTGCCGACCGGGTCTTGATCGCAAGGCGCGCTCCCAGGAACGAGAATGGGATCGATCCCATGGCTACCAGAGACGTAACCAGCCATGAAATGTGCCCGAGGTAGGCGTGGACTGCGGTGCCAGGTAATGCGAGTGCAGCGGAGACCGCCAGGGAGCATGCGAAGGCTTTCTTCATGGGCTGTCTAAGGAGCACCGTGTAACAGGGAACAAGCAGGAATCCTCCGGCGTTGGCCAGCAGCCCCGAGATCAATCCCACGCCAACTGCGACCGCAACAAGTCGCACTCTCCAGTAAGCCGGGCGTAGCCCCTCTGGGTTGTCCTTGGCTTCTGTGGCCAACGACCGGTCTTTGGGAAAGAAGAGAAATGAGACTCCAAAGGCGAGCACTAATAGTCCCGTAACGACGAGTAGAGGCTTGGCGCCGACATAGGGAGACAGGAAGGAGCCGGCCATGATCGCGGGGGTCCCGATGCCGATGCTCCACCACACAATCTCCCAATCCAGAAGATGGGAGCGCCAATATTCCGCGGAGGCGACCAATGTGCTGGGTATGGCTGCGGGAAGCGGTGACGCAATCGCAACGAAACCGGGAAAACCCAGCAGGCTGAGTAGCGGAGTGGCAATCGCGCTGCCTCCCTTGCCAAAGAGGCCGCCCAGAAAGCCAATCGCAACGCCCGTCAGAACAGTTCCCAGATGTTGCCAGGTCAACAGAATCTCCTCTTTACGATGATCTTTACCGTCGGGCAAGTGCGCTGCGCAGTTTCAGTCTACCTGCCTCAGCATGAGGCTGCTTCGCAGCCTACTTGCCCTCGGCATCGTAGCTGATCCCTGATCGTAGGAGGCTGTTGACAGTGTCACAAGTCCGAGCATGGAAATGCATACTTCAAGGAGATTGACTGTGGAGCGAGAGCGGTGGATTATCAAGCCACGGTCCAACGCAAGGCGCATGGCATTGCGGGAGAGTAACACATGGCGACGAATCAGCAAGAGAATAATCAGGAAGAACGCAGTTTACCGTGGCTTGGATTTGCAAGGTTCTTGTTTATAGTGGTCCTGACCGTCCTGCTCTTCGTGCTTGTCAACAGCATGGTGCGCCACCACTTTTTTAGCGGCGGCCAGCAAAGCCGGCATGACGTCACCGGACCATAGCAGAGCTTGAGATCAACGGCGGAGTGATGGGACGGTCCGTTTTGGGCATCACCGTGAACCGGGCATAATCGTTGTTGAATCAGCCTGTCAGCAACCGAATGGTCTGATTCTGCGTCTAAAGGTTAGCTAGGGCGCGATGAGTTGCAAACGGGTGTTCGCTATTCGCTTGGCCCGGCTCAGGGTATTCTGAACACGATGCGCATCTCGTATCATCCCGAACGCAAGACAGCCCTGATGGTTCTGTTGGGGGCGATGTTCTGTGGCCTGTTGGTGGCCTTCGCGGTTACATCGAAGGTGGCTGCGTACTATCCCCACACAGACGCAGCGCGTCCGATTGCAGCAGCCAAGATGTGGCAGCAGCAGGGTGTGGGCGTAACGTATGCGCCGCCGGTGCAAGCGGCTGCGGCGTCTCTTCTCTTTGTCTTTGTTCTGATCGCTGCGACAGAAGCTGCGCGCTCCTATGCGTGGATGAAGACTGCCGCTGAATTTCCTTCCACATCACAACTCTGCTTCCGCAGAGCGCACTCCATTCGTCCCCCTCCACGCAGCTAGAGAACGCCTCCGGCATTCATTATGCCGGTCCATGCACCGCTTCTGTTGCGGTGTTGCTGTGTCTCTAGCCTAAGCGAGCCCACCATGAAACCTGTTGCCTCCGTCCGGAGTGCTGACCTCGGACGACTCTCTCTGCTCTGTTTAACTCTGATCGCCCTGTGCGGATGCAACCATGCCGCCCAGCAATCCGCCGTGGCGATGAATCCGATTGCTCCGGTGGTTCCCGCATCACGCGCGACACTGGCCAACACTCTCACCGTTGCTGGTGAATTTATTCCCTACCAGGAGGTCGAGCTGCATGCCAAGGTTGCTGGCTATATTCGCAGTATCCACGTCGACATCGGTGACAAGGTGAAGCAGGGCGAGGTACTGGCTGTACTCGATGTGCCTGAGTTACAGGCGCAGGTGCAGGGCGCGCAGGCGGGTGTGCGCCAGTCGCAGGCAGAGATTCTGCAAGCGACCAATGAGGTGGTGCGAGACGAGGCAAACTATGCGGCGCTGCACGCTGCGGCGGTGAGGCTGCAACAGGCCTCCGACGCGCGCCCCGGCTTGATTGCGCAGCAGGAATTGGACGATGCGCACGCCAAGGACCAGGCAGCTGCGGCGCAGGGGGATGCGGCAAAGTCTGCGCTGAGCGCGATGCAACAGCAGCTAGGAGTCTCGCAGGCACAGAAGCAGCAGGTCTCGACGATGGAGGACTACTCGCGCATCGTCGCTCCATTCACCGGCGTCGTGACGTGGCGTTATGCCGATACGGGCGCGCTGATCCAGGCGGGGACGTCCAATGCCGCTTCTGCACCTGTGGTCAAGGTGGCGCAGACCAGCACGCTGCGCCTGCGGCTTCCGGTGCCGGAGGCGATCGCCCCCTATGTACATGATGGCGATGCCGCAACGATTCGCGTTGACGCGCTGGGCCGCACCATCAGCGGCAAGGTTACGCGCAGCACCGGCGAGCTGGATATGTCTACGCGTTCGATGCAGGTGGAGGTGGACGTGCCCAATGCAGACGGATCGCTCACGCCGGGGATGTATGCGCAGGTGACGTTGGATGTAAAGCGCGCTGGCGATGCTCTGGTCGTGCCAATCCAGGCGGTCGACACCAGCGGGCCGCAGCCGGTCCTGCTTGTGGTCAACGCGCAGAGTCGCGTAGAGAGGCGCGCGGTGCAGACCGGGATTGCGACGGCCAACCGCATCGAGGTACTGAGCGGACTGCGCGAGGGCGAGCAAGTGATCGTCGCCAACCAGGCCAGCTTTCAGCCGGGAGAGTTGGTGACAGCGAAACATAGCGCGATGACTGCGGCGGGCGCGACTGCGGATGCGATGGAGGCCCAGTAATGTCAGGCTTCGCCATTCGCTACCCGTTCTTCATCCTGATGATCTGCCTTGCGATTGCCGTGGTTGGCGTGACCACGGTGGCGCGTATGCCGGTCGATCTCTTCCCCGACATCAACATTCCCGTCGTGGTTGTTGCCACGTTCTACAACGGCATGCCGCCGGAGCAGATTGAGTCGAACATTACCAATCCGTTCGAGCGCTTCTTCACGCTGGGCAGTGGTATCGACCACATCGAGTCGCGCTCGCTGACCGGCGTGAGCTTGATTCGCATCTACTTTCAGCCGGGCACGAATGCGGACGCGGCAGTCACCAGCATCTCCAATCTGGCAATGGCGCAATTGCGCCGCCTGCCGCCGGGAACGCTGCCGCCGGTGGTGCTGAAGTTCGACGCGTCGAGCCTGCCTGTCTGCCTGATTACGCTGAAGGGTGAGGGGCTGGACGAGACGCAGTTGCACGACCTTGCGCAGTTCAACGTGCGCAACCAGATTGCCAGCGTGCCCGGCGCTTCGGTGCCGCAACCCTTCGGCGGAAAGTATCGACAGATCCAGATCTATGTTGATCCGATCAAACTGGAGGCGCACCAACTGAGCGCGATGGATGTGGTGCGCTCGGTGAACCAGGCAAACCAGATTCTGCCGGCGGGCGATGTGCGCATCGGCCCACGCGACTTCAACATCTACACCAACGCGCAGATGCCCACGACCGAAGAGATCGACCGCATGCCGCTGCGCGATGTGGGCAACGGCCAGTTACTGGTCTCCGATGTGGGCGTAGCGAAGGATGCGGCGGCAATCCAGACCAACATTGTGCGCGTAGACGGCCAGCACTCGGTCTATCTTCCGATTCTGAAGCAGGGCGGAGGAAGCAACACCATCGCGGTCGTCAACGGCATTCGCGAGGCGATCAGCCATCTAGTCGACATTCCGAAGAGCCTCGTTACGCGCGTCGTCTTCGATCAGTCCGCTTTTGTGAAGACGGCGATCCGCAACCTGGGCAACGAGGGCGGCATCGGGCTGGTGCTGACGGCGGCGATGATCCTAATCTTTCTCGGCAGTATGCGTGCCACCGTCGCTGTGATGCTGTCGATCCCGCTCTCCGCGCTGGCAGCGTTTCTGGTGCTGAACCTGATGGGTGCGAGCATCAATTCGATGGTGCTGGGCGGGCTGGCGCTTGCGTTTTCGCGCCTGATCGACAACTCGGTGGTTGTGCTGGAGAACATCTTCCGCCACCTGGAGATGGGTAAGTCGCCCGAGGATGCGGCGGAGATTGGAGGCCGCGAGGTAGCGCTGCCGGTACTGGCGGCAACCTTTACTACAGCCATCGTCTTTTTCCCGGTCGTCTTTCTTTACGGGGTCAGTCGCTTTCTGTTCACCGCGCTTGCACTCTCGGTGGTGTTGTCGCTCTTTGCGTCCTACGCGGTTGCAATGACGGTCGTCCCACTCTTCTGCGCGCGCTTCATTCACAATCCGCACCTGAAGGACCACACCGAAGGCGGTCATCACGACGGCACGAGCCTCTTCCAACGATTCGTTCGCTGGTTCAATCATCGCTATAACCGCGGTTTGGCACACTATGACAAGGCCGTGGCGAAGAGCCTTCTGCGGCCGTGGGCCACGGTGCTGGGCGTGCTTGGCATTTTTCTGCTCAGCCTGGCGCTCTTCCCGTTCATGGGTCTCTCGTTCTTTCCGCGCACCGATCCCGGCCAGTTCGTCATCAACGTCAAAGCCCCGAGCGGAACACGGCTGGAGCTTACGGACAAGTACATTGCGCGCGTGGAAGAGGACATCCGCACCGTGGTGCCGTCCGAAGATTTGGGCATGATCGTCTCCAACATCGGCATTACGCCGGACTTCTCCGCCATCTACACCAGCAACTCCGGCCAGCACACGGCCTTCGTGCAGGTGAGCCTGAAGGAGGGGCACCGCAAGAGCAGTTTCGCGTACATGAACCTGGTGCGCGCCAAGCTGCGCGACGATCTGCCTGAACTCTCCACCTACTTCCAGACCGGCGGCCTGGTGGATGCGGTGGTGAACCTTGGCCTGCCCGCGCCCATCGACATACAGGTGAGCGGCAACGATATGCAGGAGGCGTATGCCACCGCAAGCAGCCTCGCCGACAACATCCGCAAGGTGAAGGGCGTAAGCGATGTGCTGATCCCGCAGGACATCGACTACCCCGGCATCCAGCTCAACGTGAACCGTGAGATGGCGGGCAAGCTCGGCCTCAGCTCCAGCGAGATCGTCGACAACGTCATCACCTCGCTGACCTCGAACGGCATGATCGCGCCCAGCTACTGGGTGGACCCGAAGAGCGGCAACAACTATCTGCTGACCGTGCAGTTCCCGGATACGCAGATTCAGTCGATGACCGACTTCGCGCAGATCCCGGTGCGGGCCAACGGAGCCGAGACAACCAACCTTGGCGCGGTAACGGAGATGAAACAGATCAACACGCCAACGGAGGTGGACCACTACCAACTGCGTCGCGTCATCGACGTCTACGTGTCTCCCTCCGGGCAAGACCTCGGTGGGCTGGCCACGCGCGTGGATCGCGTTATCGCGCAGCAGAAGATCCCGGAGGACCTGCAAGTGACGATGCGCGGCTCCGTAGAAGGAATGCGGCGCTCGTTCTCCAGCTTCGGCATCGGACTGCTGCTCTCAGTAATTCTGGTGTATCTGATCCTGATGGCGCAGTTCTCATCGTTCATCGATCCGATGGTGATTCTGCTCGCCATTCCACCGGGAATCACAGGAGTCATCCTCTTCCTGCTGGCCACGGGAACCACGCTGAACGTGATGTCGCTGATGGGCGTGGTAATGATGACCGGCATCGTGGTATCCAACTCGATTTTGATCGTGGAGTTCACGCGCAAGCTGCGCGATGAGGGCATGGCGATCGGCGATGCCGTGGCAATGGCCTGCCGCGTGCGTTTGCGCCCGGTGTTGATGACCTCGCTGGCCACGATCCTCGGCATGGTGCCGATGGCTTTGGCGCTAGAGGCGGGTAGCGAGCAATACGCGCCGCTGGCCCGCGCCATCATAGGAGGCCTGACGGTCTCGGTGGTGATCACGGTCTTCGTGGTGCCCGCGGCTTATCTGCTGGTGCATCGCAAGGAAGAGACACAGAGGCCGCCGGACGGGCAAGACATTGTAGTCGCCGGAAAGGAAAGCTAGATGAGAACAACACTCGCTCTGATCGTCGTGGCAACAGTTGCAGGCGCTGCTACAGTTGGCAGATGCCAGTCCGCGCCATCACGCGCGCCCGTGTCAGCTCCTACGACATTAACCCTGGTACAGGCCGAGAAGATCGCCTTGCAGCAGAACCCGCATGTGCGGATAGCGCGGCTGATTGCGCTGGCCGAAGGGCAGGTACGGCGCGAGGCAAGAGCGGCCAATCTGCCCACGCTGACTGGAGATCTGACCGCAGTCGATTCGCACGAGGGCAGTCGCATTACTGCCGGCGGACTCAATAACCCTATCGTCTATCAACGCGCAGCCGGTGGGGTTACGCTCTCGCAACTGATGACGGACTTTGGCCGCACCCGCGCGCTGGTCAGCAGCGCAGACTTCAGCGCGCGGGCCGCTGCAAGCAACGAATCCGCGTCTCGCGAGGATGTGCTGCTTGCCGTTGATGAGGCGTTCTATCATGCGCTGGCCAGCCAGGCCATCCTCAGTGTCGCGCAACAAACGGTGGCGGCGCGACAGGCAACCGCGGACCAGGTTCGCGCGCTGACAGAAGCAAAGCTGCGTTCGGAGCTGGACCTGAGCTTTGCCAATGTCGATCTACAGCAGGCAAATCTGTTGCTTCTGAATGCAAGCAATGACAACCAGGAGTCGCAGGCCGCGCTGAACGCCATTCTGGGCGGCGAACTGCCCGTGGTCTATACGCTCATCGATGAGACGCCCGCCGCGCCAGCGCCAGCGCCGGAGGACGCGGCGCCGCTGCTCCAGCTTGCCTTCCAGTCCCGGCCAGACCTTGCATCGCTCAATCTGCAAGCGAGCGCAGCGGAGAGATTCAGTCTGGCCGAGCGCGATCTGGTGCGGCCAACCATCTCCGCACTCGGTGTAGCCGGAGACACGCCGGTGCGCGCCGACCAGATTACGACGTCCTGGTACGGCGCCGCCGGAGTGAACGTGAGCATTCCCATCTTTAACGGTTCACTCTTCTCCGCGCGAGCGAACGAGGCGAAGTTTCGCGCTCAGGCCGCCGATCAAAGTGTGCAGCAGCTTCGCCAGACGATCGCGCGCGATGTGACCGATACAGTACTGGAGGCCCAGTCCGGATTCCAACGCATCGATGTAAGCCGCCAGTTGTTGGAGCAGACAAACTCCGCATTCGACCTTGCACAGACACGCTACAAGCTGGGGCTGTCGTCCATCGTGGAGTTGAGTCAGGCACAGCTCGCGCAGACACAGGCACAGATTGCATACGCCAGCGCACGCTACGCCTACCAGCAGACGCTGGCCGAGCTGCGCTTCCAGACGGGGCAGTAGCTCTCAGTAATGGTTCTTTTGTATGCCCTGTGGAAGAAGGTGCATCCTTCCGATTCTTGACCTCAGCGGGCAGCAAGGTCGAGCGCAGAGGCTAGACCGATATTTCAAAGGCGAGATGTGTGGCACTCGGTACACACCGAGGATGGGTCACCCGGCTACGCAGAGAGTTCAGGTACGGACTCTTGGATGGTTAGGCCGATGGTGGGAGGATGCAGCAGGGTGTTGTGGATGAGGCAGTGATGCACGGCCTGCTCCAGTCCGGCTCGGTTCTCCTCGGAGAGATCAATGGGGACAGAGAGCGCGATCTTGAAGTTGTCCATGCGGGCGGGGTTTTGAACCTTATCGGCGCTGACGGAGACTCGCGTGCCAGGTGCGGCGAGGCCCTTCTTCTTCAGGTAGGCCACGGCATAGTAGGCGGCGCAGGAGGCGAGCGCGGAGAGCAGCAGCTCGGGCGGAGTCATGCCTTCATCGAAGCCACCCAACGCTTCTGGCTGGTCGCAGGCGATGGTGTGCTGGCGGGCCTTGATCTCGAACTGAACTGCGCCTAAGTGCTCTACGTGGACTTCCATGGTGTTGTCTCCTTGGGTTGGTGCTATGTCGAACGCGGTGAGTTGCCGAGCATTGCAGCTTCAATGTGCTCACGGAGCATGGAGCGCGCTCGATGCAGGCGCGACTTCATTGCCGTGAGCGAGATGCCGAGCATCGCAGCGACCTCATCGCCTGGTAGTTCGTCGAGGTCGCGCAACTGATAGACTGCGCGGAACTCAGGTGCGAGCCGGGCGACGGCCTGTTGCAGCAACTGCTTCATCTGCGCCGCGGAGACGATCTCTTCGGGCGCGGGGGCTTTGTCGTGCAGCTCATGGCCTGCTGTTTCCATCTCGGAGAGTTGCAGAAGCGGGAGCAGCGCCTCATGCTGTTTGAGTTGCCAGCAGACGCGGCGTGCGATCTGCGCTAGCCACGCCTTGAAGGAAGCTGAATCGCGGAGCTGTTCGAGGCTGCAATAGGCCTTCAGCAGGGCCTCGATGAGGACATCTTCGGCATCTTCGCGATTGCCGCAGACGCGTAACATCTGCCGGTAGATCGCGTCCTTGTGCTCGTTAGCGAGAGATTCAAAGTCCACTTGATCCTGTTCCGTTGCGGTTACTTTATGGTGCATCCACAGGATAGTGCGGTGGAGCATGGCTTGCCGCTGCCACGCCGGTTCCAGGGCAACAAAGCGAGCAGATTTGCCATAGCGCAGTAGTTGGTGGTTCCGGCAAATATGAGACCAGTGCCGACGAAGCCTGCAAGATAGAACCAGCCGGGATGGAGGAGCAGGCCGAAGACGACTCCTGTGAGGACAAGCAGTCCCGCGCCGAGCCGCACCTGACGCTCCAGCGACCAGCGCGATTGGGTGGAGGCTACCAGCGGAAGACCAGCCTGCCGCCATGCGTCTGTGCCGCCGCGGAGAACGGTGAGATCGCAGCCTTGGTGGGCTAGGAGCGCGTGAGTCATAGAGGCGCGCTTACCGGATTGGCAGACCAGTATGAGGTGATCCTGCGGTCGCAGGTCGCCGAGGCGACTCTCGATTTCGTCCATGGGGATGTTGATGGCGGCTGGAATATGACCCGCAGCAAACTCTGTTGGGGAACGCACGTCGATGCAACGGAGGGCGGGATTGGTGGAGCGACAGAGCTCCTGAACGTCGATGGTCGTTTCGCATAGTACTTCTGACATGGGCCCAATTGATCCTCTACTTAGGAAGAGGGGCTGTGGAGGAAAAGGATTCAGGTGGTGCAGGAGATTTATGCGCGAGGGCGACAGTTCACTGAATCGGGACGAGGAACCCAGCAAGAACAGAAGCAGATTACTGCTGCTGGCGGAGCAGTTTCTCCCCGATGCTATCGGATGAGCAACTCTGCAATCCACTGACAGTCATTCATGTCGGTCTTACAGCCTGTAGCATGTGATCTCGGTGCCTTCGATTGATGCAAAATCACGTTTGCGTGGGCTAAGGAAAGGGGCAGTTGCTGAAACCCCGCGTGTGTAATACGCGTGTGGATACCGCGTTTTCTGCGTTTTGACAGATATGAGCGTCCATAATTCTCAATAACTTATTTAGAATCAATACCCAGTGGCAATCCGCCCCCCCTCCCGGCACTCTTTAAACTATTTATTATCAATAATTTACAATATTTCTGCCCCGCTTGTAACTAAGGCGTACTTAAGTTACAAGCAGAATCTGGAGGAGCCAGTGAATTACCACTTCGTGACTTTTGACTGGCCTGCCCAATCCACTACGCCAGTTGGACGTGAGTCGAAGGGCACTGGGGATGCGCTTCGCTACAATCTCTCCGCGAAGCGATAGCCGACGTGAGCTTCTGTAAGCAGATACTTGGGGTTTGCAGGATCGTCTTCGAGCTTCTTGCGGAGTTGACGCATGAAAGTACGAAGATATTCCAGCTCATTACCATATCCCTGTCCCCACACAGCCTTCAGCAGGCTGCTGTGCTGGATGGGTCTGCCCGCATGGGTCATCAGGTGGTGGGTCAGTTCAAACTCCTTGGGGGTGAGGTGAATGAGACGACCGGTCTTCTTTACCGTGCGACGCGCTGGGTCAAGTTCAATCTCGTTGATGCGCAACACGGGCTCTTCCTGGGTATCCGGCATCTTGGACCAGCGCATCGCAGCCCGCATTCTGGCTGTTAACTCGCGCAACTGGAAGGGCTTGGTGATGTAATCGTCAGCGCCCGCATCCAGCGCCTCCACCTTGTCGTCTTCGCTGTCGCGCACGGTGAGCATCAGAATGGGAATGCGCGGAAAACGGCTGCGCATGATCTTGCAGGCGTCGATGCCGCTCATGCCCGGCATATTGATGTCGAGCAGCACCGCGTCAAAGATATTTGTGCGCACCAGCGAGAGCGCCTCCTCGCCACGCGCCGCTTCCACCGTCCTGAACCCCAGATTGCTGAGGGTTGTATGCAGTGCGCGCCGGATGGACATCTCGTCATCCACAACCAGAATCAGCCCGGATTCCATAGCTAGTACCCTCCCATCTGTATCTTCGGGATCGATAAAAAGAAAGTTGTGCCGTCCTGTTCGGCGCTGGTCACCCATACATGGCCGTGGTACGCCTCAGCCGCCTTCTTAACGATGGACAGACCAACCCCGGCGCCGGGCGCGCGCTCCTTGGCGTCGGAGCTGCGATAGAAGCGCTCAAAGATGCGCTCGCGGTCCTGCATCTGGATCAGTGAGCCCTGGTTATGCACCGAGAGCAGCAGCTCGGAGTTGCTCTCGCGCACCGCGATGTCGATCGGAGCGTCGGGCGCGGAGTACTTGGCGGCGTTGTCCAGATACTGCGTCAGGATCATCGACAGCAGCTCCCGGTCGCCCTGTAGCGGCGTCTCCTGCTCCTCGATGGAGAGTTCGATCGGGTGTTGCTTGAGCGTTCCCGACAGCTCCGCTACTACATCCTTCACCAACCTGGATACGATGACCGGTTCGGTACGCAGGGTCACGCTGGAGGCCTCCAGCTTCGCGGTTTGCAGCAGGCGGGTGCAGAGCTGATTGAGATTGATCGACTCCTCATTGATCAGATCGGCCAACTCAGACTCGGTCTTATCCAGTGTGCCCATCTCCAGCAGGCCGGAGCTGGCGGTGCAGATCGCCGTCAGCGGCGTCTTGAATGCGTGGGCAAGCGCATCCAGCACGGCAACACGCAGTTGCTCCGCCTGCTTCGCGTTCTCAGCGCTCGCCTCTTTTTCATACGAGCGCTGACGTTCAAAGGCAATTGCGGCAAGCGATGCGATGGAGTTGACAATCAACGGATCGACCTCTCCGCGAATGGCCATCGCGCCGATGGACGTGTTCCCAATGCGAATCACGCGCTGCGTGGTGCCCGTATCGTGGTCGTCCTCGTTGTGATCGGTAAGGAAGGTTGTCTTGGCAATCTGCTGCTCCTCCGTCGACCAGTTCCCCTCATGATTGAGCAGAACAGTATTTGCGTCGAAGATTGCAACATCGTCGGCCTGAAAGATGCGCCGGATCAACTGCACCAACTGCTGTCCCGGAGGGTGGTGTAGATCGAAGAGCAGAGTGCCGCGGCTCAGCTCATAGAGCTTCTTCATCTGCAGTCGCTGGTAGTTGGCGTCTCGCGCCATCCTTTGCTCCCGGGAGGAGATACGGCTCACCAGTAGCGCGCAGACCTGAAACGAGATCAGTGCAATCCAGTCCCGATCGTCTGAAACGGTAAACGACCAAATCGGAGGAATAAAAAAGTAGTTGAGGCAGGTGACCGCGAACAGCGAGATGAAGGTTGCCTGCCAGATTCCATAAGAAATAGACGTAATAACCACCACAAGCAGATAGATAAAACCTGCGGTAGCGACTGGAAAGTGCAATTGGTACGCAACAAAGGTCAAAGCCGCAATGGCAGCGCAGCCAATCGCGCACTGCTTTAGCAACTGCATCCACGAGCGCTTCTCCGTCAACGGAATGACCATTGTAAGTCGTGAGGTCATTGGATAAATCCCATCTCAATGGTAGTGAACGAAGTTGTAACGAAGGGATTAAGAAAGCGTAAAAAGGACATTAAATATATCTTGGGCACATGGAACGGTATCTCCCGTGATGGGATGCACGTTCCATGTGCCCGATTTTGGGCCCTTCGCAGTGCCGCATTACAGCTTGTCCTGGGAAGTTGAGGCGAGTTGCTGGCCGTTCTGGGAGTTCGCCGCCGCGAGTTGGTCGAAGTGCTGTGCCTGCGTGGCTGCGCTATCGGCCTTAGAGAGATACGACTCATAGAGGGACTGGGCCGTATCGTATGGGCGCGGATACTTCTGATAGTGATAGAGAGCTGCGTTGTCCGGAGTTCGGCGGTCCCGTTCGACCGCTTCGGCAGCGGCTTCCGCGCGGAACTTCGACTCTTGCTGATGGAAGTATCCGGCGATCTGCTTGTAGTGTGCGCTGTCATGCGCACTCCGCATCAGGCTGTGTACTTCACGTGGTGTCATTGGCGTAGACAGGCTTGCTGTGTGCATCGAGGTTTGTGCCATTCCCGCAAAAGGAAGGGCGAGAAAGAGTGTCGCAACAAGTACCAGTGAACGGTTCATGGTTGATACCTCCTGAAAATGACTCTAGGGCGGGCCACATAAGGAGCGCATAAGGAAGATAGAAGATGATTGTTAAAGATTTCGATACCTGGAATTTACCGGCATTTGGTGTTGAGCACGAATGAGACACCAACAATATACAAGAGCTCTCTAGAATGACAGCACGAGTGCAAATAAACCAATTTGCGAACTTTCTATTATTTCTTTATGCCATTCTTATGTCCCTCCCGGCACACTAGAGCATCTGCTACACGTGAGGTGGTAATTATGGCTCTCGGTCAGTCAACATATTTCTACACCGTGGAACTTAGCGCGCTTGAAGAGAACCTGGGCCTCTCGATGGACCGGGTTGCCCGCCTGCGCGAGAAGGCAATGAGACGGAACGACACTCAGGCAGCCGACCAGATCAACAAACTACAGCGGGTGATCGGCGTCGTGCAGCAACGCATCGCGCGTTTGAAGTAACTCGGAACAAATTAGCCAACTGGGACCAGCCAGCGATCACAAAAAACCGCTTAGGTGGACGTGTATCCGCCGGAGAAAGAGGACAAAAGATGACCAGCTATTGTTTAAAGTCAACCATTGCAACTGGATTAGCCTTCCTGGTCTGTTTGACTGCGGCTGGAACCAGCGCGTCTGCACAGGCCACGCCCTCACCCCAAACCTCGTCCAGCACCACACAGACCACCGAGCAGCAGCTGGCGGATGTGAAGGCACGCCTTGCAGCGCTTGAGAAGACCGTTGCCGATCCGACTCCGACGATCAGCGCGGAGAGAACGACGAAGAGTGCACCGTTTCCCGGGGATTGGACGTGGATGAATTCGAACGGCCGCGTGGTCGACAGCCCAATGTCGACGAAGTATTTCACGCCGGAGTTTCGCGCAGACGTCAACTACACCTGGGACCATAACCATCCGTCAGACGATTCCCTGGGCGGTTCTACCGAGACATTTCGCTCGGATGAATTCCAGTTGGAGCAGTTGAGCTTCGGCGGCGACCTCCGGCTCGATAATGTTCGCGGCAGGTTCCTTACCATGTTTGGCGAGTGGGCCACCACCACGCCGCGCAACGATGCCAGCTATAACCGAGGCCAATGGGACCTTGCCGACGCTTATCGCTATGTCTCAGAGGCATGGGGCGGATATCACTTTGACAAGATGCATGGGATCAATGTCGATGCCGGGATCTTTGTATCCTACATCGGGTTGTTCAGCTACTATAACGCCGACAACTGGGCCTACCAGCCGTCGTATGTCTCCTCCAATACTCCATGGTTCTTCACTGGGCTGCGTTTGCAGTTCTTCCCGACCGAGAAGCTGAAGATTGAACCATGGTTCATCAATGGCTGGCAGACGTATGCAAGACCTAACAGCAAACCGGGACTGGGCGGGCAGATTATGTATCGTCCCAAGCCGTGGCTGGATTTGGTCTTCAACAACTACGGTGTGGGCGAAGATGATCTTGGGTTGCCGTATCGTCACCGTTTGCACACAGACGATAGCATCGAGGTCAAGTACTACGACAACAAGAATAAATACATCGACAAGGCCGCATTCACCTTTACCGCGGACGCCGGTTGCGAATACGGACTGGATGGTTCTGGCCCTCCGAATGAGAACGTAGCCTGCCACGGCAATCCGAAGGCGCCTGCGGCCGCTGGCGGCGGACGGTCCTTCAAACAGGACTTCCTCGGATGGATGGCCTACGACCGAACATGGTGGAAAAAGGACAAATACGCTCTCACGCTCGGCGGCGGCATGATGACCAATCCAGGCCGGTATCTTACCCTGCTGCCGCCCATCAACGGCGCAACTGCCTTCACTGGATCGCCTTACTTCACGGAGAACCCAGGGGACCAGGCGCATTCATGGGACATGACAGTCACCTATGATTACATGCCCAGCCAGTACATCACCTTCCGTTCAGAGTCAGGCTATCGTCACTCTGATGTGCCGTACTGGACTGGCCGCGGAGGCATCACTCCTCCGGGTGGCAACAATGGCTCGCCGGCGAATTATGCCTGTTCTACCGGTGCCTCCTCTGGCGTCGGCTGGGCACCGGGCGGAGCTGGAATTGTAGCAGCCGAGGCGGCATGCGGCGGACCGGTTGGCCAGACTTCCGCAGTCTGGTTTCCCTCCCTTGTCAAGGATCAGTTTGTTGTGACCGAAGCGATCTTGGTGCGGTTCTAGTCCTAGAACCGCAGTCATCTATGAACCGCAGCTTCAACAACGTGGAGCAGTGCAGGGACGAGCCATATTCCTGCACTGCATCCCCAAACCTCGCACGTCTTCATCATGCAGCAAGGATGATCGGAATGCCGACATTACTTACGCCGACTGACGCCGATTCGCTTGCTCAGGAGGGTTAGCATGTCTGCCTCAACCATCAGAGTGCATCGAAATCCAGCAGGACTCAGCATGGTGGTTTTTGGCACCGCGCTGCTGATAGCGGCAGGAGCCTGCAAGCGGGGAGAGACTAATCCTGCGGCCGGAGCGCCGCCGCCAGCCAAGGTCACCACGGCCTACCAAGCGGAGGAGTTTTCCGTTGACCGTCCGGACCAGTACCCACTGGCCGCCGCGGTAGAGCATCGTGCAACCGCGCAGCTTGCCGTAACCGGCACGGTGAATCCCGATATTGACCGCACGGTGCCAGTCATCTCGCTGGCCTCCGGGCGCATTGTGGGGCTCTTCGCGCGCCTCGGCGATCCGGTGAAGAAGGGCCAACTGCTGCTGCGCCTGCGCAGTGACGATATCTCCGGCGCATTTGCGAACTATCAGTCGAGCGTGGCCGACGAGGTGCTGGCCAAGGCGCAGTTGGAGCGCATGCAGCTTCTCTACGCCAAAGGCGCATACGCGCTGAACGATCTACAGATGGCAGAGGACACCGAGAGCAAAGCGAAGATCGCCGTGGATACCGCGGCGGAGCATCTTCGCCTGCTGGGCAGCGACGTGGACCATCCCACCGGCATGGTCGATATCACCGCGCCAGTCTCTGGCGTCATCACCGACCAGGAGGTGACCAACGCGGCGGGCGTGCAGAGCCTGGGGACGAGCCCCTTCACCATCTCCGACCTCTCGACGGTGTGGATTGTGTGCGATGTGTATGAGAACGATCTACCCAACGTCCACGTTGGCGATCCTGCCGACATTACGCTGAGTGCCTATCCCGACCGGGTGTTGAAGGGCAGGGTCAACAATATTCTGCCGATTCTCGATCCGACGATCCGGACGGGCAAGGTGCGAATCGAGGTGGCCAATCCCGGCATGATGAAGGTGGGTATGTTTGTGACAGCCACATTCCAGGGAAAGACGGAGCAAACGGTCGCGGCTGTTCCGGCCTCGGCGATCCTGCATCTGCATGATCGCGACTGGGTCTATGTTCCGTCGCCCGGCAACAAGTTTCGCAGAGTGATGGTGGTCGGGGGAGATCAATTGCCGGGCGCCATGCAGGAGATCATCTCGGGCATCGCGGTTGGCCAGCAGGTGGTGATCAATCCACTGCCGCTACAGAACACCATCGACAACCAGTAACCGCCGAAGGGCCTTGGGGAGAACGTTATGATCCGCACTCTTGTCGATTTTGCGCTGAACAATCGCTTTGTCGTGATTGCGATCGCGCTGCTGCTGGTCTTCTGGGGAGCAATTTCGTTTCATCAGTTGCCTGTTGAGGCCTACCCGGACATTGCGGACAACTATGTATCGGTGATTACGCAGTGGCCGGGACGGTCCGCCGAGGAGATCGAACAGCAGGTGACGATTCCCATTGAAGTACAGATGGCGGGAATGCCTCATATGACGTTTCTGCGGTCAGAGTCCATCTTCGGCCTTTCGTACATAACTCTGATCTTCGACGACAGCTCCGTGAACGACTGGAACCGTGAGAAGGTGATGGAGCGGCTGACCCAGGTCAATCTACCCAGCGGACAGAACCTGCAGCCGCAGATCGGCACGGACTGGAGTACCACCGGCCAGATCTACTGGTACACGATTCGCAGCACGGACCCCCGATACGACCTGACGCAACTGCGGTCGATCGAGGACTGGGTCCTGCTGAAGGAGTTCAAATCCGTCCTCAATGTGGTGGATGTCTCCGACTTCGGCGGCACGGTACGGGAGTACCAGGTCCGAGTAGACCCCAACAAGCTCGTCTCGTATGGGCTAAGCATTGGCCAGGTGGAACAGCAGTTATCCAACAACAATAACAACGCCGGCGGCAGCTTCGTCGAGCTCGGCATGCAGCAGATGAACGTTCGCGCGCTCGGACTCTTTAGGGGTGTGCAGGACATCGAGAATACCGTTCTGACCACCAAGAACGGGACGGCGCTGCGAGTCAAGGACATCGCGGAGGTGCAGCAGGGCCCCATGATTCGGCTGGGCCACATGGCCAGGGCCAACCACATGGAGGACGGAAGCATTATCGACGAGCCCGATGTGATCCAGGGCGGTGTTCTGATGCAGAAAGGCGCGGAAGAACAACCGTCGCTGGATGCGATTCACAAGAAGGTCGACGAGCTCAACAACGGAATCCTGCCGGCCGGGGTGAAGATTATCCCCATGCTAGACCGCAGCGACCTGCTGCATTTCACCCTGCACACGGTGATGCACAACCTGATCGAAGGCATGGTGCTGGTCACCATCATCCTTCTGCTCTTTCTGCTCAATGCCCGCGCGGCTTTCATCGTTGCTCTTACCATTCCGTTTTCTCTGCTGTTTGCGTCGATCTGCCTGGACATGAACCATATTCCAGCGAACCTGCTCTCATTGGGCGCTCTGGATTTCGGCATGGTCGTGGATGGGGCTGTCGTGATGATGGAAAACATCATTCGCCATCTGGCCCATATGCGCGAACAAGGCCCTGATGATCCCAAGAAGCCTGTGGCCGATATCATCCGCGAGGCCTGCCACGAGGTACAGCGGCCGGTCTTTTACGCCATCGCAATCATCATCACCGCCTATCTGCCGATCTTCACGCTGCAGCGCATCGAAGGACGGCTCTTCCGGCCCATGGCGTGGACGGTTGCTTTCGCTCTGCTGGGCGCTATGATGTTCTCCATCTTTATCGTGCCGGTACTGGCTAGCATCTTCTTCCGCAGAGGGTTCAAGGAACGGCGAAACCGTGTCATGGAATTTATCACGGCCGGGTATCGGAAGCAGTTGCGCTGGGCAGTTGAGCATCGCTGGGTCGTCGTGGGAGTGGCTGTGACTTCCCTGGCCGGAACACTCTATCTGGGATTTAGCGGTGCTATTGGGTCGGAGTTTCTGCCCCACCTTGACGAAGGCGCAATCTGGGCGCGCGGAACGCTGGCCAATAGCACCAGTCTCTCGGAAGGCGAAGACTTCACCGCGAAGGAGCGTCTGGTCTTTGCATCCTTCCCCGAGGTGAAGACCGTTGTGTCGCAGGCGGGTCGGCCCGATGACGGAACCGACACCGGGGGGTTCGGGAACACCGAGTACTTTGTCGATTTGAAACCGCACGACCAGTGGCGGCCAATCTTTCACAAAAACAAGGATGAACTGATCGCCGCCATGAACCTCGCGGTGCAGAAATACCCGGGAGCTGTGTGGAACTTCTCCCAGCCGATTGAGGACAACGTCGGAGAGACGATGACCGGTACCAAGGGATCTCTGGCGCTTAAGATCTTTGGCAATGACCTTGCCGTTCTCGAGCAGAAGGGCGATGAGGTCGCCTCCGTGATGGCCGCCATTCCGGGCATGCATGACGTCAAGCTGCTGCGCGACTTCGGCCAGCCG
Source organism: uncultured Acidobacteriaceae bacterium (assembly GCA_963828115.1). Classification (GTDB taxonomy): domain Bacteria; phylum Acidobacteriota; class Terriglobia; order Terriglobales; family Acidobacteriaceae; genus Edaphobacter. Next base: position 188,794 of record CAWHDN010000017.1, on the reverse strand, counting down.
AACCTTGACCTGACGATCGACCGCAAGATGGCGGCCCGTTTTGGAATTAATGTGGCGGACATTCAGGATGCCGTGCAGACGGCAGTGGGCGGCAACGCGGTTAGCCAGGTGTTGATCGACGAGCAGCGGTACAACGTGGTGGTGCGCTACCAGGGACAATACCGCAATACGCAGCAGGCGATCAGCAACATTCGCCTGCTCTCTCCCTCCGGAGAGCGCGTCTCGCTGGCGCAACTCTGCAAGGTTGAAATCAAGGACGGGGCCTACGACATCTACCGTGAGGGCAACACCCGGTATATCGCGATCACCTTCAATGTCAGAGGCCGGGACCTGGGGACCACGGTGGAAGATGCAATCAAGCAGATCAAGGACAAAGTGAGCCTGCCGCGCGGCTATACCGTGGGCTGGTCCGGTGAGTATGAGAGTGAAAAGCGGGCCGAGGCGCGCCTTGCTCTCATTGTTCCGATCACAGTCCTCATCATTTTCATCATCCTGTTCACTATGTTCCGCTCCTACAAGTGGTCGTTGCTGATTCTGCTGAATGTCGGCATGGCGCGCATCGGCGGCCTGCTCGCGCTGCTGGTTACCGGGACTTACCTCAGCGTGTCGTCGGGCATCGGCATGCTGGCGCTGTTTGGTGTCTCGGTGCAGACCGGAGTCATCATGGTGGAATACATCAACCAGCTTCGCGCGAGGGGCATGAATATTGTCGATTCCGCCGTGGAGGGCGCAGTCCTGCGGCTTCGCCCGATCATGATGACCATGCTGGTGGCAACGCTTGGTTTATTGCCCGCAGCGTTGTCGCACGATATCGGATCGGACTCGCAGCGGCCATTCGCGATCGTTATTGTAGGCGGCCTGATCTCCGATCTGTTGCTCAGCATATTCCTGCTGCCCACATTCTATGTATGGATCGCAAGGGATGACGACGATCTCCCGAAAGCGGAGGTGGTGCATGAATAATCTGAGAGCGGTGTTCTCGTGCAGGTTCGACCGGATGATCTTCGCAGTTCTTCTCCTTGTGCTCTGCTCCACAGGCGCAAGCGCTCAGCAGGCGCTCACCTGGGACCAGGTGAAGACGAAGTTTGAAGCTGCAAACCCAGCGCTGCAGGCGGACCAGAGCAACGTGGATGAGTTGAAGGCCGAGGAGATCACCGCGTTTCTTCGCCCCAATCCGGAGTTCACATTGAGTGCGGACGGAACCCAGATCGCACCCCACGAGGGCTACTGGCGTCCCACGTCGGGCACGCAGGTGCAGCCCAACTTCAGCTATCTGCACGAGCGCGATCACAAGCGCGAACTGCGCCTGGAGACGGCGAAGGAGTCAACGCGCATCGGCGGCTCGCTGCATGAGGACCTGGAGCGCAACCTGCTCTTCAGCCTGCGCTCCGCCTTCGTGCAGACGCTGGAGGCCAAGGCGGTGCTGGAGCTGGCGCGCGCCGACCTCGACTACTACGACAAGATCATCACCATTAGCCAGGACCGTTTCAAGGCCGGCGACCTGGCGCAGATCGATCTGGACCGCATCGAATTGTTGCGCGTGCAGTACGAGTCGGAGATCGAGACGGCAACCGTAAACCTGCGCACTCAGAAGATCCAGTTACTGCAGTTGCTGGACGACCGTACGCCGGTCGATCAGTTTGACGTAACCGGGCCGTTTAATTTCTCCACTGATCTGAAGCCGCTCGACGACTTTCACCAGACAGCGCTCGATTCGCGTCCCGACCTGAGCGCTGCGATCCAGGGAATCGAGCAGGCGAAGACGAACCACAAGCTGGCAATTGCAAACGGCTCAACCGACCCGACCTTTGGCGCGTGGTACACCTACAACCCATCGTTCTACAATCCCTATGCCCAGCAGACGCTCGGTCTCAGCGTGAACATCCCGCTGCGCATCTTCGACCGCAACCAGGGCGAGAAAAAACGCACGCTGATCGACATCGACCGTAGCCAGCAGTTCACCGAGCAGACGCGGGCGCAGGTCTTCAGCGACGTGGACTCGGCGTATGAGCAGGTTCGGAGCAACATTGCGCTGCTGGTTCCGTATCGCGACAAGTACAAGGACCAGGCAACGCGGGTGCGCGACACGGTCACGTTCTCCTACCAGCATGGGGGTGCATCACTGATGGATTTCCTCAATGCTCAAAGCGATTATCGCGTGGTGCAGCTTGCATACTTGCAATTGATCGGCTCTTACCTGACGGCCGCGAGCCAGCTCAATCTCGCTGTGGGACGCGAGGTCATCCCCTAGGAGTCGAGCAGGTTCTGCGTTTAGTTCGTTCGATAACGATGGACAACGGCATGACTTGATATCAAGCATCGAGGTCGAAATAATGAATCGAGAAGAAGTTCGAGAGCGCATAGAAGATATCGGCATAATGCCAAGCATCCGTGTCGCTTCCGCTGAACTGGCTCTGTTTGCCGCCGAGACGGTATACGAAGCTGGCATCCCGGTGGTTGAGATCACCATGACCGTGCCTAACGCGGTCGATGTGATTGCGCAGTTGACTCAAAACTATCCGAACTTCGTGGTGGGCGCCGGGACCGTGCTCGATACGGAGACGGCACAACGCTGCCTAGATGCCGGCGCACGATTCATCACCAGTCCCGGGCTGGTTCCCGACGTGCTGGAATTCACATTGAAGAACGATGTGGCCGCCATCCCCGGCGCACTGACGCCCAGTGAAGTAATTGCGGCGTGGAAGGCAGGGGCCGACTTCGTAAAGATCTACCCCTGTGCACAAGTCGGTGGAGACCAGTACATACGCGCCCTGAAGGTCCCGTTGCCACAGATAAAGCTGATCGCGTCCGGAGGCGTCAATCAACTGACGGCGGCCAACTTCATCTTCGCCGGCGCGGCGTCGCTAGGCATTGGATCTGAGTTGATGCCGCGTCAGGCGCTCAAGATGCGCAAGGACCAGTGGATTCATGAGCTGGCGCGCAGATTTCTGGAGGCGGTTCGCAGTGCACGCATTCATCTGTCAGAGATTGATTGAGATTGAGGTGGCATCAGATGACGAGTCCCGTGTCATCACATTTGCGAATTCCCATCGCAGCGTTCTTGCTCTGCGCTATGGCGTCGTGCGTGGAACTACGCGCACAATCAGCGCCCGCCCCAGCGGGAACCAGCACAGACCTGTTTGTGATGTTGGGGTCGGATATTGACCGGCCAGGCCTGCTGCCGCGGGCAAATTACAACATAGGCATCGGCCACACCTTTGCCTTCCTCAAGCGCGATCCCATCGGAGACGAACTGACCTTCGGATACACCTACGAGAACAGCGGGAGCCACGGTTTTCTGCATACCAACTTTGGGGAGCACACGGAATCTGCCGGAGTGATGAAGAACTTCGCCCTGCCAAAGACCAAGGTGGTTACCGGATACACCTGGGTCCAGACTGGCATTACCAGCTACACCGGAAACGCCCACATCCAAAATAGGCTGGACAGCGGCGTATCGATCGGCGCAATTGTGCACTGCAATAACAACAATTCGATCTGGATTCAGGAGAGCTACAGCAAGGTCATCACCGTTCCCTGGTACACCACGGCAAGCATTGGGTATACGTACAGTTGGTAGTCAGTGTAGAGCGAAGTAAATTCAGGAAATCTGCAAGAGCAGGATTTCAGCAGCATCCGCAGGCATGACCTTGCCAAGCAGATCTGCCCTCCTGGATGAGAAAGGGAATGACTGCCAATGCGGCCAGCGAATCGAACCATGGGAGATGGAATGCGGCGTTGACCGCGAGGCCAGCCAAGGTAATCAACGCAATGTACGCGCAAGTAGCGGATTGCACCGCATCGGCGGCCAGGGCTGCATTCCTGCTGCGGCGTGCCTCGTGGCGTTTCAATGATGCCAGAACTGGCATTGCGATCAGCGCAGCAACAGTGATTCCTATCCCTGCACGACTTGTTTCAGGCCGCGACCGCAGAGCCAAGGACGCTAAAGCAATTGCCGCAACCACAAAGGCGAGCAAACACAGCAGAACTCCGGCCGCACGGCCTGCTCTGCGTTCCGAGATCGGCATGCCCGGAATCCACTGCAAGAGCACAACCGTAGCAGACAGGAGCTCTACCAGGCTGTCGGAGCCGAATGCCAGCATCGCAGAACTGTGGGACGCAGCTGCCGCATAAACGGCGACGCCCAACTCTACGAGCATCCACGCCAGCGTGACACACTGCAACCACAGCACCGCCGAGCTTGGTTTCGCAGCCCCGACAATGGCTGGACTCAATGGCTCAACCACGATCTGTACACGTTCCGTCATCTTGTTCCACCCATGATGTCAGGCCCTCAAAAGAGGCGCAAGAGGGCGGCGCAGAGGAATCCAGAGGCAGGCAAAGCCGAGTCAGAAGAGAGCGGTCGAAAATTCCGTGTACCTGTAGCGTACTCAGAAGCCGCGTCTGCTGCGTCTTGAACGATTCGAGCGTCGATATTTTTCAGTAACTTATTTAGAGTCAATGCGTGGAGGCAATCCGACCCCCTCCCGGTACCAATAAAATAAACAACATATACAAAATAAGACTACCCCTTGCGGGTGACCTTTTCCTTCTGGTGGCCGTTCTTTGTCTCAGTGAGGTCGATTGCGCGGCGTGAGATATCGACCTGGAACCATGAGCAGGAATACTGCTCCGTCAAACGCATCCCAGTATTCACAGACACAACAAACTCCGCATGATGCTCAGGGAAATAATTGTTGATGGCGTTACATACGCGGTTGTATTTCTCTCTGGTTAGATAGCGACTCCGGCCGGGCTCCGACAAACGCGTAGACCGCATCCCCGTTCTTGCCGATCACGCGCGGATATTTCACCGTGTCCAGCTTCATCCACTCGCGCATGTAATGCTGACTGCCGTTCTTCCACGTGCCGAACCAGAGAATGACCAGGTGGACCTGGTGCTGCCGCGCCTCAGCCAAGAGCGTATCGATCAGCGCGGTGTCATACACCCCTGGCCGCGGTTCGAACTGCTCCCTATAGACCAACATCTCCACGGTGTTCACGTGCAGGTACTCCATTGCCGGCCAAACCTATGGCAGCTCGGCAGGCCAACTGCCGGAGTTGTGCACCTGCGCGCTCAGCATCAGATACGGCGCATCGTCCACGAAGAGGGCGTAGCGGCCAAGCACCTCGATCGAGACTTTCCTGATGTATATCAGTTATTGGAGATACATCTCGGGGGAAGAGTACTTCCCGCGCTTAGATAATCACCCCTATGTGGAGATATCTCTTTCGTCTCCTCATTCGGCAATGAGCTAATTTCTAGGGTTGGTCCACTGGAGTGTCGCCTACAGCGGGGTTGACTGCTCCGGCCGGGATCAGCGTCGACGTAACCGTCTTGGCATCGTCCGTGCCTGTGTAGAGCAGGATGCGAGACGGATCGATGCCCTTCTCGTTCACCAGATACTGCTTGGTGTTGACCGCGCGTTCCACGGCGTCGCTCGGCTTTTGGACGCGGGGCTTCAGCTTCGCTTCCCTGGCCTCATCCGCCTGCTCCTTGGCGTCTTCATTGCCAACCAGCGCCAGTTTGGCATCGGTGGAACGCTGTAGGTTGAGAGCGATGTCATCCAGGCAGGCTTTGGCTTCGTTGTCCACGCGCGTCGGACGTGTCGCGTCGCGCTCGAAGCTCATCGGGCACAGGCTGGACGCCAGCGGCGCGGGCGGCGGCGGCGGCGGCGGAGGCGCAATCACATTGACGCTGGCCGTCGCCGAGGCACTTTGTCCCTTGTCATCAATCACATTACAGCTGACCGTAATCGGTCCTGGAGCCGCACCTGCCGTCGAAAGCGTCGCCGAAGGTGTGGTGCCGCTGATGGAACCGGCTGTTGCGTTGTAGTTGTAGGTTAGCGGACGGTTCTGCGGGCTGACTGCGCTCGCCGCAACCATCGAAGAATCACCCGGATTGACCGACGAAGGATTTGCCGTGCAGCTGATGGTCGGCGGATCGAAGGGTTTGACTGTGAACTGCGTGGAGCAGTCCGCGATCTGGCCGGGCTTCACGCCCTCCGACACATGGCCCTTGACCGTGTAGGTGCCCGCGGACAAGGTCTTCGTGTCGATGCTCGCCGTGTTCGATGTCCCCGAGATCGCTCCGCCATCCGACGACCAGGTGTAGCTCGCCGTCTTTTTAGGATTCAGGTTCAACGCCACGCCTGTCACCGTGATCGGGTCGCCAGGATACACCGTCGATGGGCTGGCTGAGCAGGTGTAGTCAACCGCCAGCGGAGGAGCATTCCCGCCGAAGCCGAAGACCAGTCCGGAGGAGAGGCGTATGTCGTTCTGCGATTCCCGTATGCCCGTGGTGGGATCTCCGAAGCGGGTCATCAGGTACTCGGCCTGAACGATGCGTATGGCGATATGCCGGTGGATCTTTAGATCAAGTCCGCCTCCGGCTGTCATGGCAAATGCGTTTTCGGAGGCGAGGGGCGTGCAAAGAGCGCCGGTGCAATTGGAGAGCGTCACCTGACTAGCGTGTACGCCGCCAAATAGAACTTGTACGAAGGGAGTGATCCTGTCGTGGCGGAAGGAAAGGCGTGGGCCAGCCATAAACGTGTAGGCAGTCCCGCTTGCGTCTGCCACGCGGGCCGGGTTTGCGCCTGCGCCGGTGAGCTGGAGTTCCGAGGCATCGTAGCCGCCAAAATCACCAACCAGTCCCAGAGTGCGGTTCAGGTTGAAGGCGATGGACGTGCTACCGCCATTCAGGTAGTCCATGCGGTTACCGGGGCTTAGCGTCGGCACACCCCGTATATATGAGTAGCCAAGAAAAAGCTCTGCCCTGGGATAGCTCCGATAGGTGCGGCCTGAAGAGGGCGCGGGAGCCGCGGACTGGGCCAGCGCGGCAGGCACTTCGGCATTGCCCACGGCAGCGGGCGCGACCGCGGAGTCGACAGCGGTGGCTCTGGCCGAGGAGTTCGTCGAGTCTTCCGCAGCAAATAAGAATGGTGGCACCAGCAATGCGACAGCCGCCATTGCGGCAATCATCCGCGTCCTGAATTTCATCGTCGTTCTCCTAAATTGCTGCTCGCGAAAACCATCCATCCTCGCCATCGGGTTCGCTCGGTTTGCCTTCGATTGGCTGGAATGCGGGAACCGATTCGCTCTTCCTAGCCATCAAGCCTTGCTCGCCCTGCGTGCGCGCTTAATTCCTGCACTACCTATATGCCTATGCGGAGACCGTCCTGGGGGACGGCCTCCGCGTAGCCTTAATGAGCTGGCACATTAATAACGGTGTTCACCAGGGTGACCGCCCCAATCAAAGAGAGCAATCTACCGTTGATGGTGGTGATTGTCGTGATTCCGGCAGTCCCGGTCGTGGCTCCCGAATAAGAGATAACGGTTCCGCAGAACGTCCCGCCGCCAGCCCCGTTGATCACCGCGGCGCTGCCGACCTGCCAGAAGACATTCGCGCAGCTAGCACTATTCTCCAGGAGGACACTTTGAGGGGCTGTGCCGCCTACCGTGAGTGACGAGCTCATCTGGAATACCCATGTGGCGTTGGGGTTGCCCGCGCCGTCGAGAGTAAGCGGCGAGGACGTTATGGCGTAAGTACCCGGCGAAGCCTTGTAGACCCCGGCTTGCAGGGTTCGACCGCCTAGCTCGCCCGGACCACCGGAGCCTATGCATTGCGGGGCCGGGCAGCTTTCTACAGCTATACCGCCAGGCATGGAAGCAGGCGTCATGGAGATGTAAGCGCTAAGAGTGTCCGCTGCAGCCTGTTGTGCAATAAGCAACGTGGCGGCGGTTCCTTCACTGGGGCACGCAATACCATTAGGGGGCGGAGGAGCCGTGTAGATGCCTATATTACCGGTTCCACTATTCACCTGCCCTACATTGAGTGTCGTCTCCGTATATATGCATGGCCATACGCCAGCTTGCTTCGCAAGGCTGGTATCGTGGAATCCGGTGACCGCCGTTGACACGGCCGTGGTCCCGATACTGCCATTATTGATGACCGTTTCGATCCCCTGATTGGTCATTCCGGCGGTACCGCCAACGTCTCCGAAGGCAGCGGCCGAGTTCAGAACCACTGGCGGTGGAAGTGCTACACCAAATGTTGTGAAGGTCCAGGGATTCGGTGCAACGCCAGATCCCAGCGGATTGCCGGTCGAGTCCGTCGCTCCGGTCGTGATGTCCGCCGTGTAGATGGTGTTGGCCGCGAGATTGGTCGTAGGGGTAAAGGTTGCGACAAAGGTGGCCGCGTTATAGCTTATCGTTCCGATTACCGCAGCTCCGCTGGGTCCTGTGAGGGTGAAGGTTGTTGTATTGATCGAGAGTGGGTTCATGGCCTTGCTGAACGTTGCACTGACGGCCTGGTTGATTGGCACACTGGTGGCCCCATTGACAGGCGAGGTGAGGGTGATCGTCGGTGCCGTGGTGTTTGCCGCGCCAACGGTAAACGTCCAGACATCGTTGCTGGCCAGCGCATTGCCTGACAGGTCCTGCGCGCCGGTTGTGATCGTGGCCGTATAAGTCGTGCCCGTTACGAGAGCTGCGGTTGGTGTAAAGATCGCAGTATTTCCAATGCCGGCGTATGTGACCAGGCCTGCGACAGCCGTTGTTCCCGGACCGGTCAGCGTGAAGGTGGTCCCGCTGATGGTGAGTGGGTTCATGGCCGTGCTGAAGGTCGCACTGACGACCTGGTTGGCCGGCACGCCGGTGGCCAAATTGGCAGGGATTGTGGAGAGCACCGTCGGCTTGGTGGTGTTTGGAACGCCGGTGGTAAATGTCCAGACATAGTTGCTGGCCATGGTATAGCCTGCCAGGTCCTGAACCCCGGTTGTGATCGTGGCCGTGTACTGTGTGCTAGCTGCAAGAGGGGTGGGTGCGGTCGGTGTAAAGATCGCTACCGAACCGGAGGCATCATAGGCGACGGTTCCGGTGACCGCAGCTCCGCCAGTTGTTGCTTTCAGCGTAAAGGTTGTTACCCCGATCGTGGCAGGATTCATCGCCTCGCTGAAGGTCGCAATCAGCGACTGGTTGGTCGGCACGCCCGTGGCGCCAGCGGCAGGGTTTGTAGCAATCACTGAGGGTGCGGCGGGGGCAGGAACTGTTCTGAAGTTCCATGCATAGTTGCTTGCCAGGGGTACGCCTTGCGCGTCCTGTGCCCCGGTTGTAATCGTGGCCGTGTACAAGGTATTGGTTGCAAGCAGGTTGGATGGTATGAAGATCGCTCCGTTGCCCGAGCAGCTCACCGTTCCCGCAACGGCAGTGCTGCCCGGGCCGGTTACTGTAAACGTAGTTGCGGGAGAGTAGAGAGTTGCACAGTTCATCGCCTTGCTGAACGTCGCGCCGATGGCCTGGTTGAGCAGGATGCCGGTGGCGCCATTCGCTGGGACGGTGGAGAGCACGGTGGGAAGTGTATCGGTCGTAAAGGTCCACACATAAGCGCTTGCCAGACCAGTGCCAGCTGCGTCCTGGACTCCTGTGGTCAGGGTAGCAGTGTAGGTGGTGTTTGCTACCAGAGTCGCTGTGAACGTGGCCGTTGCGCCTGAGCAGGCGATCACGCCCGTCACGGAACCGACCGGTGCTGGAGCTGTCACCGTAAAGGTTGTCGCGGTTACGGTGGAGCAGTTCAATGCCGAACCGGCGAAGTCAGGGTCTTGCGCTGGGAGTTGCAGGAAGGTAGCGCTGATCACCTGGTTGAAGGCGACGCCGGTTGGGCCAGGAGTAGAAGTAACAGGAGTGGTGGAAACCACCGAGGGGCCTGCCACTGCTTCAAAGTTCCAGGCATAGGGGCTGGCCATGACATTGCCGGCCAGGTCTGTGACCCCAGTCGTAATCGCGGCCGTATAGAGCGTATGAAGCACAAGAGCGGTGGTGGGCGTAAAGGTCGCGGTGGATCCGGAGCAGGTGACTGCTCCGCCCACGGCAGCTCCGCCAGTCCCTGCCGCCGCAACCGTAAAGGTCGTCGTGGTGAGGGTGGAGCAGTTGACCGGCTTGCTGAAAGTCGCGCTGATGGGCGCACCTACGGCCACGCCTGCCGCGCCTAGCGCGGGAACGGTGGAGAGCACATAAGGGGGCGTGGTGTCTGGGACATTGATTGTTTCTCGACCGCAGCCTGCGATAGAAACGGCTAGGAGTGTCAGTGCCGATAGGAACCACGTGTTACGACTCATGTGCTTGTTCATTGGTGCCCCTTCTCCAACTGTTGCGAACAGTTGTCCATCGCTTTTCATGTCGCCGAATGTATTGAGTCGGGTCATACATAGGATGCTCAAGTGGTTCCCGGAGTTGGATTCACATGCCGTGTCATCTGTTTCCGGCCCACAGAAAAGTGCGATGCTGCGTATTTGCGGAGGGTTGCGCAAACAATAAAAATAAAAAAGTGGTCAAAATTGCACACTTAGAAATAACTGCGAGTGAGAGCTAATTTGCAAATTCTGACAGAGGGATAAGTGGAGGATATTTTCATCCGCAGTCTAAGATGGCTGGGATGAGGAGAGTTGACGAGCAGACGACCACGCAGGAACCACACGGCGGTCTTCAATGCTTAATTTGTATCGGAGGCATCGGTCGAACATGTGGTCGTTGCCAAATTCGGTATTGCGTTCTTTGCCGGCGATATGCGACAGAGTGCAGGGCGCTACGCCGATTGCACTTGCGGCGGAGAGCGTCATACGGGGTTTCTCGCATCGCAAGCATAAGCCCACGTTTCAAAATCGAGATGTTGGGCACCTGAGTTGGGTCCATTTCTTCATCGAACCACCTCCGCTCACCCCTCGGCATACTTCTTCCTCAGCCTCTTTTGCGCATGACGTGCGCGGGCCTGCATCGCTGGCGTTCCCCCCTTCCACAGGAACTGCTCGACGAGCGCCTCGGCCTCTTCTCGCAGCGAATCTTCTGTAAGCGCAAGCGTCGCCAATCCCTCCACCGCCGAGCAGCGCACCGCATTGCTCTCGTCCTCGGCCAGCAGCGACATGATCCGCGCCGCGCGCAGTCGTTGCGGCCTCGTCATCGCGACGCGTGCGACCACCAGCGCCAGATGCCAGCGCGTCTGCGGCTCGTCAATCGGCAGCGACTCCAGCAAACCCGCCAGCTCGTCCGCGTATCGCTCCAATGGAGCCGCATCCCGCTCCGTAATGCGCCGCGCCACGTCGGCTGCTCGCTTGCGCACGGCGACATCTTCGCCGAAGAGTTCGTGCACCAGTGCGCGCAGCGACGGCTTGTAGTCGCCGATCTCGCGCGCAAGCAGGCGCGACTGGATCACCCCCCAGGGTCTTAAACGCAGCAATTTGCGCACGGTTCCCATGCCGCGAAGTATAAATCCGCCAGCGTGCGAGTTGGCTATATTCCGATTGAATTTGCGAGGAGGATCGACGCCTACGGGGTTCTCTGCGCTGTGCGAGTGTCTGCTGCGGGCGGGTCGTCGTTCAGTCTAGACTCCAACTGCGCGAATGATTCCTGTAACTGCGCGACGGCTGCGCGCAGTGCCGCGACCTCGGCCTCCAACGCTGAGATGCGAGCCGCGGTTGCGAACTCCGTGGCAGAATCCGAGGCCTGTTCGATTGCGGAAGGATTGCGCGGGCGAAACTCCGCTGAGCTGAAGTCGCGCACGGCTGTGTCGACCGGGCCACCGAGCAGATGCGCGTAGCGCGCCTCGCGCGAGCCGGGCTGGCGCGGCAGCACAACTGCCAGGGGCCGCGCTCCTGAAGGTTCGTCGCCTGTGGGAGCTGCGGTCATGCGCGCCAGCGTGCTCTCAACCGCGTCGAGACCGTCGAAGCTATGGAGGCGGTCGGCGCGCGCACGCAGCTCGCCCGGCGTCTGCGGGCCGCGCAGAAAGAGCAGGCAGAGCAGCGCCGTCTCGTCGCGGCGCAGGTTCAGCACTGTGCGGATGCGATGCTCGTACTTCGCCACCCGACTCTCTCGCACTACCGAGGTCAGCCCCACGTCTTCGAGCGAGTGCAGCGCCTGGCGTACCTCTTCCTCGGTTAGATTCATGACGGGATCGCGGCTGGAGCGCTGGTTGCAGGCGTTGACGAGCGCGTTGAGGGAGAGCGGGTAGTTCTCCGGCGTGACAATCTCTTTTTCGATCAATGCGCCGAGGACGCGAATCTGGACTGGGTCAAGTGTCATGCTTCAAGGGTGCCACATTCTGGCGTGGCTTGCGCAAGACAAAGCCGCCACACTCATGCGAATGTGGCGGCTTTGAATTTTGGATTGGATGAGCTGGTTAGAAGTTGAAGTGTCCGGCAAACGACCAGTCGCGCGGCGAGTTGGATATTCCAGTGACCTCGCCGTATGTGCTTGCCGTTGTCGATGCCGTCGCGGACCAACCTGCGCCGGGCGAGGAGAACTGCACCTTGTTCCAGACGTTGAAGCAATCTGCCTCAAAGACGATCGACATGCCCAGGCGCAGCGCGAAGGAACGGCGCAGGGACGCCGTGAGGTTCTGTGAGCCCGGCCCCCTGAGGCCAAGCGGCGCGGTGCGGGGAGAGTTCCCAATCAGATACTGGTGCGTTGTCTGACCCGTGACGGCAGAGATGTCGGTGGGGATCTTGAACGCGTTGTAGTCTACGTACTTGATTTGGGTCCCGCCGGCGAGTCCGAGATTGCCGGCGACTGTCCCGTTCGGCCCAGTTCCATAGCTGCCGTTGATGCGGGCATTCCTGCTGGTGAAGTCGTTCGATGCAGTGTTGATGTCCGGCATGCAGGTGCCGGAGTTGGGTGCTGCGTTAGCGCAGCCGCCGCTCCAGGTGACGTTGATCGGCAGGCCGGCGGCATACTGGTATATGCCCGAGAGCATCCAGCCGCTGGTGAGCGAGCGCATCAACAGCGAGTTGCCGCCGCGATGCCCTTCGCCGAAGGGCAGCTTGTAGACGCCGTACGCATTGACCACTTCAGGCTGGGAATAGATGGTCAAGGAACGATCGATGCGGTCCTGTTTCCAAGCCTGGCCATTGCCTGAGATGGCACCGGCAGGGATGTCGTATCCGCTGCGGAAGGTGGAGTCGTCTCCAACGTTCTTGGAGTAGGTGTAGTTGATGTTGAAGCTGAGGCCATGGCTTTCACGCTGTGCGAGCGTGATCTGCAGGGCGCTGTAGACGAAGTTCTGCACATTCTCTCCCCAGCCGTCGTTGATGCCGCTGTACTGCGGGAAGGCAGCCAGCCCCTGGGCCAGAGTTACGGTAGAGCTGGTCGGGAAGGCGTTGGCCGCGGTTGAGAAGAAGCTGGGGATCGTGATATTGGGCAACACGGTCTGCGCCTTGGTAATGTTCGCGGAGGTCGCAGCAGCGGTCAGGATTGGTTTTGTGCCCGTACTGTCGAGGACATTGCCCAGAGCGGCGAGGTAGACGGGGTTCAACTGGTTGACCCAGTATCCACGCGCATTGGTACCGGCACTGGTCTCGAAGACATGATGGCTTTCGCTGCCGACATAGTTGACGGCCAGCGTCATGTCCTTGGTAACGCTACGCTCAAAGCCAACGTTGTAGAAGGTAAACTCCGGCGTGCGGCCCGATACATACGGATCGGCGTAGGCCATGCTGCCCGCTGTGGCAATCGCGCCGGAAGCATTGAGGTAGTTGCCCATGTTCAAGAGCTGTGTGGCAGGACCGAGGGTCGGGGCGGTGGGCAATGCCGCGCCGCCGAAGAGCGCGGTATTGGCCTTGCCAATGCCGGTGAAGTAGGTGCCGTTATTGAGGAAGAAGGATGGCCCGGCGGCGAGTCCAGAGGTAAGTTCCGGAGTTCCCGACGCTGTTACGTTGAAGCCGAGGCTCTGTCCGGCGCCGAGTGAGCCGCCGTCGCTGGTGCGTCCGCCACCGGCGCCGCCGCCAAAGGAGTAGACCATGCCGGCACCGATGCGGAAGACCGTCTTGTCGTCGATTGCATAGGTCATGCCGGCACGCGGTCCGTAGTTCTTCCAGTAGGTGTTGACGGGGGTCTTTTTGCCGATGCTTACTCCCGCTCCGCCGTAATTTCCAGCGAGTTGGAGCGCGCCGACGGCCCCTGCAGGCTGGCCGGTGACGCCGGTCAGGGTCGGATTCAGGAAGCTAAAGTGATTATTCACCTCATGGTAGGGAGGAGCGTAGTCCCAGCGAATTCCAAGATCGAGAGTCAGCTTCTGCGAGAGCTTGAAGTTATCCTCGACGTACGGCGCGAGCGGCTTGTAACGGCTGCCAATCTCAGGGACGGGCTGAATGGCAAGGGTGGGAGTTCCGCCCACGCCGCCCAGCAGATAGCTGGCGTATCCGTAGCCGCTATTGGTTCCCAGTGTACTGGAGGCGGCATTGTAGTTGGCCGTTGTGACGGCGTTATAGGTCAGATAGAGTCCGCCGCTGTAGGTGGCCGGCAACTGGGCGTTGACTTCAAGAAACTGATAGGTAAAACCAAAGGTCAACGCATGCTTGCCCTTCGTCCATAGCAGGTTGTCGACGAGCGTATAGGAGTTCGGGGTTGTCGGCTGGGTAGAGGTTGAACTGCTGTCGGTCGTCCAGGTTGAGGGGTTGGGGGCGATGGCGGTGTTGGTTGTGAACGAGGCGCCGGGGAAGGATGTACCCGACAGGCCCGGCGGCAGATTGGTGATGCCGAAGGTCGCCGCATCATACTGGCTGACGCCATCGGTAGAGTTCTTGATGTTCTGGAAGAACCGCGTAAACCCGTACTTGAACTGGTTGACCACATTGGCGTTGACGGTATAGACATCCTCGGCGACAAACTGCTTGGGGAAGACGCTGGCCAGGTCGCCGCCCTCGTATGGCAACGGGATATAAGGAGTCGCGAAGTTATTGTAGTAATCCTCGACGCCGATGGCGCCGACAGCCGACAGGCGGTTCTTCGCGCTCAGGTCGTAGTCCACGCGATAGTTGGTGACATGGTTGTCAAAGCCTGCGACTCGGGTGCCAAGGTAGTTGTTGGTGATGACATTGGTGTAGGTCGGCGCGGGCAGGAACGACTGCATCGCCAGGGCAATCGGCGAGAGATAGCCGGTGGGGATTACGTTGAAGGTCGGCAGGCCGTTCTTCACTCCCTGGAATGGCGTGCGGGTGCAGACCGCGCCCACGCAGGCGTTCGAGGTTGGATCGTAGATGATGGCTGGATTGACGTTGCCCGTGCCAGCCGGATTGCCGGCGATTCCGGTATAGCCGGTACCGACGACCGCGTTCGCGTTCAGTTCGGTAAAGTCGCCTGTGCGCATCAACGTACTTGGAATGGTGGCCAGGGCCGGGGTAGCGTATGCACGGTAATGGAACTTGTCGTACGCGACGAAGAAGAAGAGCTTGTCGTGCGTCCCGGGCACCTTGCCGCCGATGGAGAACGACATCTCATTCTGGTGTTCAAACGGCTTGGCCTGGCAACCGGCCCTGGGCGCGTAATTTACAGTCTGCCCATTGACGGTGGCCGTGCTTGAGGCGGCGCTGCACGTTGGATAGTTGACACCGGTAGCCGGGTTGACGCCCACGGCCTGCGCCCATTTATTGACGAAGCTCCAGTTATCGAAGATCGTATTGCGCACAAAGTCCGAGGCCTGCCCGTGGTACTTCAGGCCGCCAGACTTCATGGTGAAGTTCTCCGCGCCCGCACCGCCATACTCCACCGGCGGTACGCTGCTGACGATCTGGAACTGGTCGACTGCGTCGAGGTCCACATTCAGCGAGACCACGCGGTTGTCTCCCTGCTGGTTGATGGTCTCGGCTGGGATTCCTTCCAGGTAGAGCTGCTGAAGATAATTTCCCGTTCCGCCAATCAGTGGAAGGCGGCCGCCACCGGTCTGCGCGCCCGGCGTCAGCATGGCAAAGGCCGTAGGATCGCGTTGCAGTCCGCTCGTCTGGATGGGCAGGTTCTTATAGGTCTCGTTCTCCATCACGGTTCCCAGCGTGGCGTTGGTGGTATCCAGCACCGGGGGAGCAGCGGTGACGATGACCGTCTCCGACGCCGCGCCGAGGGTCAATGCAGCGTTGAAACTCAACGCGCCCAGCGCATCGACGGAGAGATTGTCCTGGCGCAGGGTCTTGAATCCCTTGGCCGCGATCTGGACCGAATAGATTCCCGGGGGAATTGGCGCAATGGTGTAATCGCCCGCGGACGTTGTTGTGCGCGCGGTGGCCACATTGGTGGCTGCGTTGGTGGCCGTGACCGTGGCTCCGGCGACAACCGCCCCTGAGCTGTCCGTCACCGTGCCCGTGATGGTGCCTTCGCCGCCTGTCTGCGCCTGTAGCGCGGCGGGGACTGCGAGGAGAGCGAGCAACGCGAACAGGGAGAGTCCCCTGCGAACCGCCTGCATGGACGTAGAGACAATTGCATCGATTGTGAAATTCATAACGCCTCGGAAAATGAATTCAGGGATATCCCTTTAGCGTGCAGGGAATAATTGATTTAGGATCGGCCAGAATTATTCTCTCTCAAGCCAACCAATGTCAATCATTTATGGAAAAAATAAACACCTCCAGAGTATCGAGTGAGTTGCCCTCCCCCTTTTGAGCGCTGATTAGCTGCGCGCTGAAGAGCGCTCCCGGCAATCATGGCTGGGCTTGTCCCTTGCCTGTAAGTTATTATTTTGCAATTATTTACAAGGCAACCGCTGAGGCAGCCTGACTACTCCGCGGCGACGCCAAGCCATTGCACGCCTACTCGATGCTCATTGCGGCGTCTACATCGATGGTCAGCGCGTCATGGTCCACCATCATCGAGTGCAGCTTCAGGGAGTCGAGGGTGATGGTGTAGCCGGTGGAGGCGACCGACTGGCTGAGCACCTTGCGCATCATATCCGCTGCGTTCAGCTTCATCTGCGAGGGCAGTTTGTGGCTGAGGAAGGGCACAAGAAGAAAGTTCAACTCCTTCGACTCGCTGATCTGCTCGATCTTCGCATCGCGAAAGCCCACCGATTCGCCCTCCGCATCGGGGACGACCGAGACATCCGCATCGGCGTTCAGCGAGACGCCGACGCAGGCCCCTCGCAGCGCCTTGCCCAGCTTTGCCCGGGTATGCACGTGCACCACGACGCGGTCGTCCTTGAAGGTGACGTGTGGGTCCTCGGCGTAGACCGAACAGGGCGAGGAGGCATCGCCGCGGATGTAGTAGCGGCCGTCGGGGCCGTTGAAGAGCTGCGTGCGCAAGGTCCGCTCCAGCGCCTTTGCCGAGACCTTCACCTCAATCGCGCGGGCCATCCGCGCACCACCCATCCCAAGCAACCAGAACAACACTACACAGCGCAGCAAAAATTTCATTGTTCTTAAAGGATAACGCCAACGCGCCGTTTTATGCGGTCGGCGGCGCAGAGCCAAAGGCGGCAGTTCTCCCGTCTGCATGAAAGACGGGAGAACCCGCAACGATACAGTGCCCCATACTTACACCGCGGTTAGCATCGGCGCAGTCTCGCTCGATACCGCAACCGTTGCCGTCGCCAGCCCCGGAGAGGTCACCGTGACCACCACCGCCCCGGCCTGGCCACGCTTGCTCTGCACGATTGCCATGCAAAGCCCGTTGAAGGCGCTGCGTTCGGATGCGCGGTCCGGTTCGTGGCAACTGGGATCTCCGTTGCCTACGCCGATCACGCTGCCTGGCCCTGCCACCGTCCACGTCACTTTGTTGTCCGCCTCAGGCACGAGCCGGCCCTGCGCATCCACAATCGCCACGTTGATTACAGCCAGGTCCTGCCCATCGGCCTTGATCTTCGGCCGGTCCGCCGTAACCAGGATATTGGCCGCGGGGCCAGCCGTCTGGCGCTTGTCGGTGAGCACGATCCTTCCGCCCTTGCTGGCGCGCGCCTCCAGTACGCCCGGCGCGTACTTCACCTTCCACACCAGGTGCCCGTTTTTCTTCACCGGCTGCGAACCGAGGCTTGCGCCGTTGAGGAACAGTTCGACGCTCTCCTGGTTGCAATAGGCCCAGACCTCAATCTCCTGGCCCTCCTTGCCCGCCCAGTTCCAGTGCGGAAGGATGTGCAGCATCGGCTCGGCACCCCACCACGCCTTGTAGTACCAGGCCGTGTCCTTGGCAAATCCGCAGGTGTCGAGAATGCCGAAGTGCGAGCTGATGCACGGCCATGAATACGGCGTGGTCTCGCCACGATAGTCGAATCCGGTCCAGGCGAAGCCGCCTGCCAGCCACTCGCGCTCAGCGTAGAACGACCACCACTCCTCTGCGGTATTGCCCCAGCGCGGCTTCTCCGTGTCGTACGCGCTCATATAGCCGCGCACCTTATCGTTGGCGTAGATGCCGCGCGTCGCCACGGTGCTGGCCGTCTCGGTGCCGATCATCGGCTGAGTCGGATAGTCCTGGTGGAATTTGTCGATCAGGCCGTCGTTGTAGTTGCAGCCCATCACGTCCAGCACGTTGGAGATTCCCACGCCGCCCCAGCCCCCGCTCATTGCCGCGGTCGAGAGGCGCGTCGGATCGAGCTTCTGTTGCAACGTCTTCATCGTTTTCACGATGCGCGCGCCGCGTGCTGTTCCCTGCTCCGCCTCCTCGTTGCCCAGCGACCAGAGCACCACGCAGGGATGGTTGCGGTCGCGCTTGATGAGGCGCTCCAGCTCGCTCATTCCCTCCGGGTTGGACGACATCATGCGCGTCTCGTCCAGCACCAGCATTCCCATGCGGTCGCAGGCGTCCAGGAACTCCGGCGTCGGCGGGTTGTGCGAGGTGCGGCAGGCGTTCGAGCCCATCCATTGCAACCGCTCCAGCCGGTATGCCTGAATGCGGTCCGGAATGGCCTCGCCCACGCCCGCGTGATCCTGGTGGTTGCACGTCCCCTTGATCTTCACCGGCTTGCCGTTGAGGAAGAACCCCTTGTTCGCATCGAAGCGCACGGTGCGAATGCCAAAGGTCTGCGCATCCTGATCGACAATCTCGCCGTCCACCTCGACCGTTGTCACCGCACGGTACAGGTTGGGCGACTCCAGCGACCAGATATCCGGATGCCACACAATCGTATGCAATTGGAAGGCGGTTTCGTCGCGGGCCTCAATCGTCGCCTGTTCCGACACCGCCGTCGCCACGGTCTTTCCCGCGTCGTCCACCAGTGCCGCATGAACTCGACCGACAACGTCCACGTCGCTGTCGTTGATGACCTCGGTGTTCAGACGGATGGAGACCTGATCGGCGCTTGTAACCACCCCGGTAACGGCCCCGAAGTCGGGCCGCACATAGGTTCCCCAGCGCGCGATGTGCACCGGCGCGGTCTTGTTGAGCCACACATGGCGATAGATGCCCGCGCCCTCGTAGAACCATCCCTCGTCGAGCGTCGCATCCACCCGTACGACCAGGACATTCGAACCTGGCGTCTGCATCCCCGCCTTGATGCGCGCCGCTGCTGCTGCGTCCGTGCCCGCCGCTGCAAGCCTTGCCTGGTCCGCCGCGGCGCGGTCCATCGCAGCCTTGTCCGCGAAGTTGGCGAAGTCCGTCAGGTCGAGATGCAACGGCGCATAGCCGCTCATGTTCTCGGCGATGAAGTGGCCGTTGAAGAAGACTGTAGCGTTGCGGAAGATTCCATCGAACTCAACCGAGATGCATCGCCCTGCATCGCTGGCCGGCAGCACGAACTCTCGCCGGTACCAGCCAACGCTGGTCTCGGGATACTCGCGGCCCAAGGCCTTTGCACCATGCCCCACCAGCGGCGGGTTGTTGTCGACGAAGGGAAGGTCAATCGCCCAGTCGTGCGGCAGATCGACCTTGCTCCACGCCGAATCGTTGAAGCGCGGCGAAGCCGGCCCGCCCACCTGCCCTGCCTTGGCGAAGGTGCCCGAGCCGTTCAGCTTGCCGAAGCCGAAGTCCTTGACTGGATCGTTGGCATTGCCCAGGGCGAAGCGCCAGCCGAAGTCCAGCAACAGCCGCTCGCGCAGCGTGTTCGGCTGGTTTGGGTCAATATGACTCGCGCCAGGTTGGGCAGCCGGGGGAGCCGATGCCGCCAGTCGTGAATCGCCCGACTCGGCCAGCAGGTTCTTGCTTGTCATCACACCGGCCGATGCCGCCAGCCCAGCCTTCACCAGATCGCGTCGTGTCCACTTGCCCATGTTCGATTCCCTCCAGGCTCCAGCGCCTTTGGCTGCGTTGCTTTGGCCACAGTGCGCGCGTCATCCACTTTACATCGTGGAGATAATTTTGGCAGGTTGAATGGTGGTTCGCGTGTGGTACGAATTCCCACTCATCGCACAATGCGCGATGAATGGGGCAGCTGTAGAAGGTCAAGAGGTTGTTCCACCCCGAAGTCTGCTGACAGGCGGATTGTAGTTGAGGCTACCATGGGGTCGTTGGTTGTTGTAGAAGTCGTTCCAGGGCTGGAGTTGAGCGTCTCTATGATCGGAGCTGGGCCAGTGTTGGGAGTAGGCCCATTCCTTGAGCGCGGTCTGGATGAAGCGTTCGGCCTTGCCGTTGGTACGCGGGGTGTAGGGTCTGGTGCGGCGGTGCTTGAGCTGCATCTGGGCGCAGGCATCGCGGAACAGGTGGGAGCGGTAGGCACTTCCGTTGTCGGTAAGCAGAGCGCGTATGGGGACGTTGCGCTGGGCGAAGAAGCTGGTCGCAGCGCGCAGGAAGCCAATGGTGGTCTCGGCCTTCTGGTCCGGGAGTAGGCGGGTGAAGGCGACCCGTGAGTGGTCGTCGATGGCCGGGTGGCCCAGGTGCCGGGAGAAGGCATCACAACCACTGAATCTGGGAGAGCACGGGATTATTTCCCCGAATTTCCCCGCTAATTCTCTTGTCAAGCCCCTCGACGCCCCAAAATCAACCTAAACTATTCCAAGCAAACGAAATAATTCTTTTAAAAAGTTGGCATAGTAGTTATGCCCCGCTTGATACAATTAATACATGGACCAGTTCCATCAAGTTTTAGACTTGCACCGCTCTTTCTCAACCGAATAAGCCGCACCGTATCAATGCTTTACCCGCAACCCCACACGGGCCGTCATTCTGGCGCAGCCCCAGGAGTCGTCATTCTGGCGCAGCCCCGCAAGTTGTCATTCTGAGCGCAGCGAAGAATCCCCGCATTGGTCTTTGTTTGTTTTTGTTCGTCATTCTGAGCGAAGCTCAGAATCTCTGTCGCTGCCTTTATTGCGCCGCTGCACCTTCAGGAGAACCGAGCAAGCCACACCGAATGAACAATTTCCATCAACTTGCCCAGAATCGATCTTTTTCCGCCTCCACCCGTTCCAAAGCCTCTTTTTCACCCCTAACCCTTATGTCCTGAGTGTTTTATCCGCAACCCTCAACGCGAATGAATATTTTAGCCAACCGCGCCCGCGTAACCGACTGATTCCAAACCGCTTGCTCCCAAGATCTCCATTATGAGTATTATCCCTCTGGCCACCACATAACAATCCACTTACGCCCCCATCCACCCCCAAGGGGGATGGCAGGGGAGGGGACGAACATTCATAGAATAAACAGCAAACCTTGAACGAAAGCCAGCTTGCGTCGTGTTCAGAAGCTACTTCTTCAGCAGCCAAAGAACGCAGGCGTGGGGCTCGATGGATAGGCTTTCAACCGATTTGACCTTGTTGAGGGTCTTGCCGGTCCAGACGTCTTTGATATGGTAGGTGGCGGCTTCGAGATTGTAGGCCTCGAAGCTGCTGTCGAGCACGATCTGGCTCTCGCCCGTGTTGAACAGGGCGAGTGCGATGGAGCCATCGGGCGAATCCGCTGGCAGTTCGGCGGTCCAGACGATCATGTCTCCGTCGTGCAACACCTGCCCGCTGCGGGTCGCGGTCTGGTCGATGCGGATAAGGTCTGGGTTGGTCAGCAGCTTGTAGGTTGCGTCGTCGAGCAGGGTGAGGTTGGCGCCCAGGATCAGCGGCGAACGCGCCATCGCCCATAGCGTGAGCATGGTCTGCTGCTCAGTGGGCGTCAGGCGCGTGCTGCGGGGTGCGCCATCGCCAGGGACGGGACGCAGCTCTCCGAGAGGGAGCATGTCGGCGTCGGGCCAGTTGCCTGGTTTGGCGTACTGCGCCCATGCGGCGGCGGTGGCAAACTGGCTGGAGAGGCTCTGCGGAAATGCATTCCTGCTTGGGTTTGACCACAGGTCCCAGAAATCGTCGGAGATGCGCCACATCTGGGCAACGCTGGCGACCTCGACGGCGTTGTCGAGCGAGGTGGGCCCGGGCGAGAGGCTTAGGACGATGGGACGTCCAGTCTTGTCGATGGCGCGGCGGATCATGCGGATCTCGTCGATCTTGTAAGGGTGCGACGCGATGCAGTCCACCTTGATGAAGTCCACGCCCCAGCCTGCGTACTGGCTGAGAAGCGAGTCGTACCAGGCCTGGCCGGCGGCGTTGTCCTTGACACCCCAGTTAGTGGGGTCCCACGGGCAGGCGTCCGTGGTGTCGGCTGCGTCGATTGCGTGAAAGGCGCTATTGGCGATGGGGAGGTTGCGCTCAACCGAGGCGCGCGGAATACCGCGGACGATGTGGATGCCGAACTTGAGTCCCTGAGAGTGGACCCAGTCGGCGAGCGGCTTGAAGCTCGTCGGCTGAATCGTGGCGATCAGCTTCGGCGCGGCATCCGGCGCGGAAACCTGCGGCGAAGGCGGAACACTCTGTGCCGTCTGGGCCGATGGGAAGCGCGCGGGAACCGGAACATAGCGACCGTTGGCGTCGATCGCATAGTGGAGCGTGTCGGACTTGGGACGGTCTTCGGGGTTGAAGAAGAACCAGCCCTCGTCAATGACGGCGTAGTTCCAGCCAAAGGACTTCAGTTGGTTGGCCTCAACCTTGACGTTGGCGCGAAACTGCTCCTCGGTGATGGTGAGTCCAAAGGCGTCCCAGCTATTCCAGCCCATCGGAGGCGTGACGGCGACCTTCGCCGCAGGAGCCGTCTGCGCGGCTGGCGACGGCGACTGCGTCCGTCCCGGTGGTGCGGCCAGTACCGAGATCAAGAGAAGACCTGCCCAGGAGACTTTCATTGCTGCCCTCATGTTCGCTCACGCGCGTCGCGTTGGTGGAAATTGGTTGCATCCAAGATACCGCGAGACGCGGCTGAGTGCACGGGAGGTTTGAAGGAGCAACTTTCCTGCGTCACCAGTTCGATCTCATCTCCATTCGATCGAGAAATGCGATAGCCTCTGGTTGGATGATTATTTGCGAGAGTAGAGGACGTGGAGCAGATCGAATGAGTGGGTGCGGAGCCCGATGTGGCGCGGCGGTTGCCGCCGGAGCTGCGCTAGGGTTGGCTCTGCTGAGTGGATGCGCCAGCCCTGGACCGCCGCAACCGCCGTCCCTGAAGCTGCCGGAGATCGTCACGGGACTGACGGCGAACCGCGTGGGAGACGCGGTGCGGCTGCACTGGACGACTCCATCACGAACGACCGATAAGCTACTGATCGCGGAGCCGGTTGAGGCGGATATCTGCCGGGAAACTCTTGCTGCCGTGGTGCCAACCGCTGCGACAAAGGCTGGACAAAACGCGGCGCTGGGTTCTGCTCCGAGCGCAAGGAAGAGCGCGGTGACGGCTCCGTGTTCGCCGGTAGTACTGCGGCAACGGGTGACGCCGGGCGCATCCGAGGCGGTGGATGCGCTTCCACCTGAGTTGACGGCTGAACCTGCGCGGTTGATTGCCTATCGTGTGCAACTGCGCAATGCGGCGGGGCGGACGGCGGGAGCAACGCCTGCTGTCTTCGCATCTTCCGGACCTGCTCCGCATGCGGTTGAGGACCTGCGGGGCAGAGCGACGAAGGCTGGCGTCGTTCTGGAGTGGAGACCAGAGGCTGGCGGCACAGAGGCGGTCGAACTGAATCGCAGTATTTTGCAGCCTCCAACGGCAACTTCAACGACAACGACGGCGGGTTCGGGTTCGGCACACAAGGGCGGATTGCCAGGTGCAGCGAAGGAGCCGTTAGAGTCGCGCTTCCGGGCTGGTGCCTCTAGCTCCAGCGCGGTGGATGCTGGCGGGACTGTTGATCGCACGGCGCAGATCGATCACTCGTACCGCTATACGGCCGAGCGCGTTCGCAGCGTGGAGCTGGGCGGGCAAACACTGGAGCTGCGCAGCTTGCCGTCCATTTCTGTCACGGTGCCGATGAAGGACATGTTTCCACCAGAGGCTCCGTTGGGGCTGATTGCTGTTCCAGGGTATGCGGGTGAGGCTGAGGTGCAGTTTGGCGAACAGGCGCAGCGGGCTGTGATCGATCTTTCCTGGGAGCCGAACCTGGAGCCACGTGTGGTTGGATACCGGGTCTATCGGCGCGATCTGGACGGCGAGGCGACTGCGATTTGGCGACGTCTCAACTCGGAGCTTGTGACGATGGCGGCTTATCGCGACCTGAATGTAGTGGCGGGCCGGAGGTATGCCTACCGTGTGACGGCGGTCGATGCAACAGGCAACGAGTCTGCGCGGAGCGGGGAGGTTGTGGAGACGGCTCCGGCGCGGTGATTCGCGGGTCTCTGAACGAGAGTCGCTGTCCTTTCGCCTTAAGTTTCTTTTTTCTTCTCCCCCTCCCCCTGCCATCCCCCTTGGCGGTGGATGGGTGCGTAAGTGGATTGTTATGTGGTGGCCAGAGGGATAATACTCATAATGGAGATCTTGGGAGCAAGCGGTTTGGAATCAATCGGTTACGCGGGCTGTGGCTGGCCAAAATATTCATTGCGTTGAGGTTACGGATAAAACACTCAGGACATAAGGGTTAGGGGTGAAAAAGAGGCTTTGGAACGGGTGGAGGCGGCAAAAGATTGATTCTGGGCAAGTTGATGGAAATTGTTCATTCGGTGTGGCTTGCTCGGTTCTCCTGAAGGTGCAGCGGCGCAATAAAGGCAACGACAGAGATTCTGAGCTTCGCTCAGAATGACGAACAAAAACAAACAAAGGCCAATGCGGGGATTCTTCGCTGCGCTCAGAATGACAACTTGCGGGGCTGCGCCAGAATGACGACTCCTGGGGGCTGCGCCAGAATGACGGCCCGTGTGGAGTTGCGGGTAAAGCATTGATTCGGTGCGGCTTATTCGGTTGAGAAAGAGCGGTGCAAGTCTAAAACTTGATGGAACTGGTCCATGTATTAATTGTATCAAGCGGGGCATAACTACTATGCCAACTTTTTAAAAGAATTATTTCGTTTGCTTGGAATAGTTTAGGTTGATTTTGGGGCATCGAGGGGCTTGACAAGGGGATTTGCTGGGGTTTTTGAGGGTGGGGGAGCGAAAAAAATGGCCCGGGGCTAAAGCCCCTTGATTCTATGTGGGTTATTCAGGGGGCTGAAGCCCCCTGCTCCCTCCGGCAAAGCGGAGAACAGGCAACGGCAAGGGCAACAGCCAATACGGAGATTCTGGCTGCGCCAAAATGACGAGCTAATGCAGGCAACGGTAAGGATGACTTACTTGCGGGTGGAGGCGAGGCGCTTTTGGTGGTCGAGGAAGCGGCGGAGGCGGTCGAGGGAGCGGGCCTTGCCGAATACGATGAGGGATTCCAGCAGGGGTGGGGAGGCGGTCTTGCCGGTGAGGATGGCGCGCAGGAGCATGAAGTTGTCCTTGACGGACCACTCCTTATCGGTGCCGAGTTTTTTGAGCGCGGGGTCGAGCTCCTCCTCGGTGAAAGGCGTGGCTTCGAGGAGGGCGAGCTGCTCGGCGGCGAAGGCGAGGGTCTCCTCCAGCGTGTGCTTCTTGGGGAGGAAGACCTCGGGCGGGGGCATGACGTCGTCCTTGAAGAAGAAGTCGGTCATCTCGCCGAACTGGGCGAGGGTTTCGATGCGGGTCTGGACGAGAGGTGCGATGCGGCGGAGGTGGTCGTCGGAGAAGAGGGTGGCGCGCAGGGCGGCGAAGAAGGCGTCGGGGGTAAGGGCGCGGAGGTACTCTCCGTTGAGCCATTTGAGCTTGGTGAGGTCGAAGACAGGGCCGCCAAGGGAGATGCGCTGGAAGTCGAACTTGTCGAGCATCTCTGGGAGAGAGAAGATGTCGCCCTGCTTGATGTTAATGCCCTTGGAGACGATCTCCTCTTCGGTGGGCTGGGCCATGCCGCCGCCCATGAGACCGAGGAAGTTGAGCAGCGCCTGGGGCAGGAAGCCGGATTCGCGGTAGTAGATGAGGGAGACGGGATTCTTGCGCTTGGAGATTTTGGACTTGTCGAGGTTGCGCAGCAGGGGCATGTGCCAGAAGCGCGGCAGCTCCCAGCCGAAGGCCTTGTAGAGCAGGACGTGCTTGGGGGTGGAGGAGATCCACTCCTCGGCGCGGATGACGTCGGTGATCTGCATGAGGTGGTCGTCGACGACGTTGGCGAGGTGATAGGTGGGGAAGCCGTCGGACTTGAGCAGGACCTGGTCGTCCACGTTGTTGTGGGAGAAGGTGATGGCTCCGCGCAGCTCGTCGCGAAAGGCTGTCTCTCCCTCGACGGGGACCTTGAGGCGGATGACAGACGGGCGGCCTTCGGCCTCGAATGCGGCGATTTGCGCGGGGGTTAGTTCGCGGTGGGCACCGTTGTAACGCGGGGGAAGCTTGGCAGAGAGCTGCGAGCGGCGCATGGCGTCCAGCTCTTCGGGGGTCTCGAAGCTGCGGTAGGCGTGGCCGGATGCGAGGAGGAGATCGACGTGAGTGCGGTAGATTTCGGTGCGCTCGGATTGGCGGTAAGGGCCGAAGGGGCCACCGACGTCGGGGCCTTCGTCCCATTCCAGGCCGAGCCAGCGGAGAGCGTCGAAGATCATCTGTTCGGAGGTGGCGACGAAGCGGGCGCGGTCGGTGTCTTCGATGCGCAGGACGAACTTGCCGCCGCGCTGACGGGCGTAGAGGAAGTTGAGCAGGCCGATGTATGCCGTGCCGACATGCGGGTCGCCGGTGGGAGAGGGTGCAATGCGGACGCGGATGGGAGCGGATTTGGGATTCGTGGGGGTGGTCATAGTTGAGTCAACTGTTAATGGTAGCAGGGCGGAGGGCCGGCGCAGACAGGAGTGCGGCCACTCTCCGGGAGATGCCCAAGATAAAAAAGAAGATAGGCATCTTGAGAGAAGTGAGTGCTCTGTGCAAAATATCCAAAGAACTGGCTTGACAAGGAATTATCAACTCGCCTAGCATCCGCACACTTGTTAACAAATTTTCTGGAACGAGGAGACTATATGAGCACTGGTGCTTGTCGCGCTTCCCTGTTGACTAGTATCTTCCGAGGAATCTTCATATTTGCTGCGATTGTCTTCATGTGCAATATCTGCGCGTATGCCCAGCTCTCAACCACATCCACAATTACCGGGACTGTTACGGATTCATCAGGCGCGCTGGTTCCAGCGGCGACCATCACCATTACCAACGATGCAACCAAGGTTTCCCTACAGACCCACTCAAACGGCAGAGGCGTCTATGTGGCGCCTGGCCTGAACGTGGCGACCTACTCCGTCACCATTGCCAAGGCAGGTTTCAAGAACTATAGCGTGACCGGCATAGAGCTGCATCCCACGGAGACGGTTCAGGTGAACGGAACGCTCACTGTTGGCGCTGCCAGCGAGACCGTCACGGTGGCGGCAACCTCCACAGACGTGGAACTGTCGTCTCCCGAGCTATCGTCCTATATCTCCACCGAGCAGGTGAGCTCGCTGCCCATGAATGGCCGCAACTTCGAGGGTGTGGCGGCGTTGGCGCCGGGCGTGGTGAACACCAGCCAAGGCTCGCCACTGGGAACCGGCGGCCGCAACACCAGCAGCACGCTGGTGATCAATGGCATGTCGGTCTCCCGCACCTTCTATGCGCTGGACGGAATCTGGAACGAGAACTCCGGCAACATGACCCAGAATGCGGTCACCCCCAACCCCGACTCGCTGGCAGAAGTTCGCGTACTGCAGAACGACTTCTCCGCGCAGTATTCGCTCTTGGGTTCCGCGGTCATTCTGGAGCAAACCAAGAGCGGCACGTCGAACTTTCACGGCACCCTGTGGGAGTATGTGCGCAACGACGATCTGAATACAAAGAACTACTTCACCGTCACTGCCCCGCTCATCCCGCCGTACAAGCAGAACATCTTCGGCTTCAACGTGGGCGGCCCGGTATATATACCGAATCACTACAACACCAATCGCCAGAAGACCTTCTTCTTCTGGGACGAGTCGTACGTGATTCTGCATCAACCCAGCCAGAACCAAAGCTGGATACCTACCGCAGCACAGATCGCCGGCTGCTTTGCCTCCCCGATTAAGGACCCGTTGACCGGCACGCTTTTCCCGGTGTCTACAGGCGGCACATGCCCAGTCGGCGATTATGTGGTCCCAAGCAGTCGAATCAACACCAGCTCAGAGGCGTACCTGAAAGACCTGTATCCGGCGCCCAACTACTCATCCACCGCCAACACTAACAACTACGTCAACCTCCAGGCGCAGACGACCTATCAGCGGGACGATGAGATCAAGATCGACCACTTCTTCACCCCCAAGTACCACCTGTTGGCGGAATTCCTGCAGGAATACCAGAATTACGATCAGAACCTTGAGAGTCCAGGCACGACTCCGATCAGCTATGAGAATCCCCTTACCAACAACAAGCTGGCGCAGGTCGCGCTGACGCAGACCCTGTCGCCGAACATGGTCAACAGCACCAGCGTGGCCATGAATGACTACCTTCTGAACCTGGTACTGGAAGGGACCACGGATATCAGCCAGCTACCGGGTTTCGCTGAGACTCTCTTCTATCCCACCGCCTTGTATGCCTCCCGCACTCCTGTGGTGAATTTTACCGGCGGAGCGGCATCGCAGGGCATCCAGGCGTCGCGGCCCATCCCCCACGCCTCCGATCTTGACGATACTGTCACCGACAACTGGAGCTGGCTCAAGGGAAAGAACTACTTTACGGCGGGCATCACCTTCGTCTTCAACACCAAGCGCCAGGTTTCGGGCAAACAGACCAACGGAGCTTTCACCTTCACCGACACCAACAGCGCCGCCACCGCGGCACAAAAGACCGCGGCGAACGCATGCGGTACCTCCGGCCTTCATATAATACATCCGCCCAATGCAATGAGGACTACGGGATAGCGGACATGGAGCTTGGTTATCTATCCGCCTTTAGCGAGGACAGCCAAGCGCCTCATGGCGATATGCATGCCTTCTCCTGGTCGCCGTATGTCGAAGACCAGTTCAAGTTCAATAAGAACCTGACCTTTACCGCGGGCCTGCGGATCTACCATATGCCGCTGCCCTACGGCGTACCCGGCTCCGAGACCAACTTTGTACCGTCAGCCTACAATCCCGCTCTGGCGCCGACCGTGAACGAGGCCACCGGTGTCACCAACATCCCGCCCAATGTCCCCGGCTACGCCAACGGCCTGCTGTACAACAACGGTCTGGCGGGCGGCTTGCCGGTGAACTTCTCCAACAACCACGTCTGGTACTTCGCGCCCGATGCAGGCTTTGCCCTGGATGTCTTCGGCGATGGCAGAACCAGTCTGCGCGGCGGCGTTGGTATTAGCTACACGCGTATCTTCACCAACCAGGACTGCGCTTTCAACTGCATTGGGAATCCTCCGGTCTATACCAGCCAGAACCTGACCAACCTGAACTTCTTAACCACGCCGACGAACTGGAACATAGTAACGGCGGCGACTGGGACTGGCGTCGGGGCGAAGCCAGTATCCGTCGAATCGGTTAACTATGGCGGAGGCGAACATCCAGGCCTCTCCGGTTACCAGCTACTCGCTGGGAGTGCAGCATCAATTTCCCCGCACAAATTACCGCCGCAATCGTTGGAGCGGGAAGCCGTATCCAGCATCAGGAGAGCCAATCCCAACATTAATGTTCCGCCGTACTACAGCTCGGGCGGTGTGACCTACGATTTCAACCCGCTGATCAACAGCAATCCTGCAAACTCCGGTGCTGCCGGCGACAATCAGTATTTTTATGCGCCGTATCAGGGTTATGGCAGCATGACGGACTATATGACGCCACTCTGGCAGGAATGGAACGGTCTGGAGGCCCAGATCAAGCATCCGGTGACGAAGTCGCTGAACGTCTCGGTGGCCTACACCTGGTCGCACAGCACAAATAACACCACCATCGACGTGCATAACTTCAATCGCTACCACGGCAACACATCGGGCTTGAACTTCCCCGACTCGCTGAATATTACGTTGCTCTATCAACTGCCGTTCTTCCAGCACAGCGGCAATCAACTGGAAAAACTGACGATGGGCGGATGGAGCATCAACGACATCACGACCTTCCGCAGCGGAGGTTCAATCGATGCGGGCCTGAGCAACATATCCTTCTCGGGCAATGCGTCCCGGCCGGACGTGGTTCCGGGTGTCTCGACCAACGGACCGAAGGCATGGAAGACCAGCACCGGCGTACCCCAGCAGTGGTTCAACACGGCAGCCTTCTCCTGCCCGGGGAGTACAGGGGCTCAGGTAGGGGTCAATTGTGGCACTATGACCGCGGCTCACGGTAACTTCGGCTTATATGGCAACGCCATGCCGGGCACCATCCGCGGGCCGGGCCAGGAGATCTACAATATGGCCCTCTTCAAGGAGTTCCACATCACGGAGAACAACTACTTCGAGTTCCGTGCGGAGGCGTTCAATGCCTTCAACCATACCAATCCCCAAAACCCGAACGCGCAACTGGGCAACGCAAACTACGGAAAGGTAACCGCTGCATACGATCCGCGCATCATGGAACTCGCGCTGCGCTATCGCTTCTAGAATGCGTTCCACTTCCATGACGGAGTAACATCGACAGTCACAATCCAACGGGGCATCTCTCAAATGAGGGTTGCCCCGTTGGCGTTAAAGCATTTCTCGAATTGGTGTACATGGAAACCACGGCATATGAGTGGCTTTATCCTCAAGAAAAGCCACCTCGCACACTTTCTCCAACTCCACATGAATTCGAGAAATGGTCTACAGCTCCATGGCGAATTGGTGGGTGGAGGAGTGGGGGGTGGGGGTGGGTTCGGCGGCGAGGGCGAGGATGAGGCGCTCGAGGACCAGGAGTTTATTGGCGGGGGAGCTGCGGAGTTCGAGGTCGGCCTTGGCGACGAGGCGAAGGGCGCGGGTGAGGTCGCGGCGGGATTTGTAGCGGCGTGCCTGGCGGATGAGGTCTTCGGCGGCGAAGGGCGGCATGCGGAAGCCCTGCCAGAGGACGGCCCAGATGGCGCGCGAGTCGCGCACGTTCTTTTCCAGGATGATGAGCATCTGGCGGAAGGTGCGGGCCAGCATGTAGAGGTGACCGATGGCCGCGTCTTCTCCGCCGTCGGAGGCGTTGAGCAGGCCGTGCAGGAGCAGCAGGGCGCGGGTGCGGTCGTGCTGGCTGATGGCGTCGGTGAGCTCGTAGAGGGAGCGCTGCTTGGCGGCGAGGACCAGGGTTTCCACGTCGCCGAGGGTGATGTGGTTGCGGGCAATGGGAGGCGCGGAGTTTGGTGGCACTGCGGGCAAAATGCGGGGATTCTTCGCTTCGCTCAGAATGACAACACCATCTCCACTTTCATTAGTGGGGACGAGTGGGGCGGAGACGTAGAGGCAGAGCTTTTCGAGTTCACTGGCGACGAGCATCATGTCGGCGCCGAGAGCGTCTACGAGCTCGCGGGCGGCGTCGGGATCGAAGCGTATGCCGCGGGCTTCGGCCTCGGAGGTGACCCAGCGGATGGCGTCGACTTCAGCCACTCGGGCAAGTTCGACGAAGCCGCAGTGGTCGCCGAGGGTCTCGCGGATGCGGTCGTAGCGATCTTTATCCTGGTAGTCCATGCGGCGGAGGTCGGTGGGGATGCGGAGATGGTCGGCGACAAAGAGCAGGACGGCCTGGGGGTTGGGGCTGCGGAAGTAGGCGTCGATGGCGGCGAACTCGGCTTTTTTGGAGCCGCGGCCGTAGAGGAGCTTTAGGTTGCGGACGAAGATCACCTGAAAAGGCGCCATCAGCGATGGAGTCTGCGCGCAGTCGAGTATCTCGAAGATGGGAGTGTCGGCGAGGTCGAAGTCGTGAAGGGAGAAGTCGCGGGCCTCGATGGGCGCGAGCGCTGCGAGGATGCCGCGGCGGCAGCGCTGGTAGAGGAATGCCTCGTCGCCGATGAGGACGTAGCCGGGGCGGAGGGTTGCGGGCGAGGCGATCTCCGTGAGAAAGCGGTCCGTGGAAGCGAAGCTGCGGAGAGGTTGAGGAGACATGTCTGTTTGCGACCGCGATGCTGGGCCACATCTCTAGTGTGCGGCCTTGGCGGGCTTTCGCCAAGTAGCAAATAATGTTTGTTCCTAGTTGAACCGGCGTGGCCGGTTGGTTCGCAATGGGCGTGACTGGACCCGCGTCTGGGCTGGAGTGGCTCCGAGTCCTGACTGCTATACTCCTGCCATGATGAAGCATGAGGATATGGGCGTAAGCAGACCGGCGGAGACGCGTAGCTTCGGGGCGCGCGACTGGTTTATCGTCTTCCTGCTGGTTATGGCGTCCATACAGTGCATTCGCGGCTGCTATTGTGTGAATTCGTCGTCGCTCGACTGGAGGACCTATGCTCATGGGACGGCGAAGCTGCCATACCAGGGACGCGTTGGGATGATCGGCGTACTGCGCTGGGCGGAGGGTTCTCCGCTGATGATTCGCGGCGCGGCGAAGCTGGACCGAATGGACGTGGGGCGGTATCCGGAGCCGATGACGGTGGAGAAGTTCACGTCACTGCTGGCGGCGATTTTATCGATGCTGCTGATGCTCGCGTTCATGATCCGCTTCAGCTTGCGGCATGGGTATCGGCCATGGTGGCTTCCGAGCGTGCTGATGCTTGCGATTTCATTCATCACGCTGTCGGTGCGCTGCGAGAGTATGGAGTGGACGCCGTACGATGTGCCTCAGGCGTTGCTCTTTGGAGTCGCGGTGTTGTGTGCGCTTGACCGGCAGTGGTACTTCGTTCTGCCACTGTTCATGGTCGACGTTCCGTGGCGCGAGACCTCGATATTCCTGATCGCCGTCTGCGTACCGCTGTTCTACACTTCGGAGGCAGTGGCCTGGAGGCAGTCCAGGGTGCGAACGATCCAGACTGCGCTGCTGGCGGTTGGGATGGGGACCTACTGGGCGCTGGTACGCCATGCGATTCAGGTACGGTACGCCCACAATGGGAATGATGCGTATATTCACTACTCGAATAACATTCATGCCCTGATGCTGCCACACCACTGGCCGCAGATGCTCGGCGCGGGCGGCTATTTTCTGGTCTTCATCGTTCTGGAGCGAAGTTTGGCGAGCCCGCGGCAACGATTAATTTTGTATAGCTTTCTGGTGTGCTTGCCGGTCATTCTGCTCTACGGCGTATGGGTGGAGTTGCGCATCTGGATCGAGTGGACCCTGCCATGGTCGGCGATTGCCGCCTCCGAGCTACAGAGTTATCTCCGCGCGGGGCCGGAGACTCCAAAGGGGTACGTTCTTTCGTAGTTGAACTAGAAGGACTCCAGCATATCGTCTACGAGGGCGTGGGCGAAGCTGCGGGCGAGACGGTTGACGGCAGCGGGGTCCTCGCGCAGAAAGCCGTTGAGGTCCTGCGTGGATTGATACTGCTCGCGGTAGCTGAGCGCGTCGTTCTGGTAGAGAACGCGGCCGTCGCGCGCGGTGAGGACGACCTTGACAGTGAGGGTAACCAGGTAACTGGAGGTCTCGCCGCTGGTGGAGTCGTAGGTGAGCGGGACCGAAGTCTGGGTGAGGATGGTGCCGCTGAGGACGGCATCGGCATCGGTCGAGTTGCTGGTGAGTACGCGGTAGCGGGTGCGCGTGTCCAACTCGCGGACGACGGCCTGGGTGAGCGCCATCTCGCTGTGGTAGGCCTGGGAATGAGTGGCGAAGACAGGCACAGCGATGGTGCGGACGCTGGCCGGAATGTGCGTGGCCGAGCCGGCGGTGTGGTAGCCGCAGCCGGAGAGCAAAAGCGCAAAGATCAGGGGGATCAGGCAGTAGAGACGGCGCGCCGTGGTGGGGGACAGGATGCGCATTCGAGGTGTTTCTATTGTCGCACCTGGAGGAGATTTAAAAACATGAGGCGGCGCGAAGGCCGCCTCATGTAATTTCGGAGATGGAATGGATCTATGCGGGGCTGGGTCGTCCTTCTCCGTAGCCTGGCTTGCGGCCTGCCTCGGGCTTGATGACCTTTTGTCCTTCGCCTGGGCCGGGGTCGGCATAGGCCAGCGGCGACTTGAAAGGCGGCAGATCCTTGCCCTCGATGATGAGGTCGATCTCGGAGCGGTCGAGGGTCTCGCGTTCCAGCAGCGCGGCGGCCATGCGGTGCATGATGTCGGCGTTCTCCTCGAGTATCTGGTAGGCCGAGCGGTAGCCCTCGTCGACGAAGGCGCGCACGGCCACGTCAATCTGCTTTGCGGTGTCGTCGGAGTAGTCGCGCATCTGTGCGATGTCGCGGCCCAGGAAGACCTCCTGCTCCTTCTTGCCGTAGGTGAGCGGGCCGAGGTCGCTCATGCCGTACTCGCAGACCATCTTGCGGGCAAGCTCGGTGGCACGAACGATGTCGTTGCCCGCGCCGGTGGTCTTGCGGTTCATGAATATCTCTTCGGCGCAGCGGCCACCCATCAGGATGGCGAGCTGGGTGTCCAGATAGTCCTTGGAGACGGTGTGCTTGTCCTCTTCGGGCAGGTGCATGGTGACGCCGAGGGCCATACCGCGCGGTATGATTGTGACCTTATGCAGCGGGTCGGAGTTCCCGCGCTTGGCGGCAACCAGGACGTGGCCGGATTCGTGGTAGGCGGTGTCCTTCTTGTCGTCGTCTGAGAGCAGCATGGACTTGCGCTCCGCGCCCATCAGGACCTTGTCCTTGGCGACCTCGAAGTCGAACATGTGGACGGACTTGCGGTTGTAGCGAGCGGCGGTGAGAGCGGCCTCGTTGACCATGTTGGCCAGATCCGCGCCGGAGAAGCCCGGTGTACCGCGGGCGAGGATGTTCAGGTTGACGTCCTCGGCCATGGGGACCTTCTTGCAGTGGACGACGAGAACCTCTTCGCGGCCACGGATGTCCGGGCGATCGACGACCACGCGGCGATCAAAGCGACCGGGACGGAGCAAGGCTGGATCGAGAACGTCGGGGCGGTTGGTGGCGGCAATCAGGATGACGCCGTCGTTGGACTCGAAGCCGTCCATCTCGACAAGCAACTGGTTGAGGGTCTGCTCGCGTTCGTCGTGTCCACCGCCGAGGCCTGCGCCTCGGTGCCGGCCGACGGCGTCGATCTCGTCGATGAAGATGATGCAGGGCGCGTTCTTCTTGCCCTGCTCGAAGAGGTCGCGTACGCGCGATGCGCCGACGCCGACAAACATTTCGACGAAGTCCGAGCCGGAGATGGAGAAGAACGGGACATTCGCCTCGCCTGCGACAGCGCGGGCGAGCAGCGTCTTGCCGGTTCCCGGAGGGCCGACAAGGAGAACGCCCTTGGGGATGCGACCGCCCAGGCGCTGGAACTTCTGCGCCTCGCGCAGAAACTCGATGATCTCCTTCAGCTCTTCCTTGGCCTCATCCACGCCGGCCACGTCCTTGAAGGTGATCTTCTTCTGTTGCATGGAGAGCAGGCGCGCGCGGGACTTTCCGAAGCTCATGGCCTTGTTGCCGCCGGACTGCATCTGGCGCAGGAGGAAGAACCAGAGGCCGAAGAGCAGGGCGAAGGGCGCGATGTTGATCAGCGCGGAGAGCCAGGCGTTGGAGTTCGGGTCCTTGATGGAGATGGCTACGTGGTTGTCGTTCAGAATCTTGTATAGGTCCGGGTAGTTGGCCGGAATGACGGTGCGGAACTGGTCCTTATTGGTGTAGTGGCCCACCAACGTCGTGCCGTCGATGGTGGCTTCGGCCACCTTGCCCGCGCTCGCATTGGCCAGCAGGTCGCTGAAAGTGACAGCCTGTTCCTTGGGAGCGCCCATGCCGCCCTTGCCCACAAACTGCCATAGCAGAATGCAGCAGGCACCCGCCATCAATACCCAAAGAAACTGCTTGACCATCGAGTTCAATCGCGTTTCCTCTATTTCCGGCCTGAAGCGCCCGGTTTCAGCAGCGCTACGGTGCGGCCATCGACCTGTCAGGCAAGCGCTTGCTCACCAACCTGCTCTTTGTTAGACGCTGCCATGAGCTGTAAGGTTCCAGGTCTTCGGCGGGAGTTGCCCTCCCGGCCCGGCGTCTGCGAGCGTCAGATAAAGAGATTCTACTCTGAGCGGGCCACAAAGTGCAGAGAAACGGAACAACCAATCGGGAACCCACCACGGATCTGTCCCAATTTGGCCACTTCATGGCGTTCTGGACGCTACGCGCCACTTCGTGGGGTTCTCGACGCTACGCGTAAAAGCGCATCCCCAAGAGGTCAGAGTGGTTCGCTGTTCTTCGGGCTCTTTGGCGGCGCTTCGCGGAAGAGGCGAAGCTCTCGCGCAGAGCGCTCGGCGCGCAACAACCCCGGCAGATGGAGCTTGGCACCGCTGCGCGCGGAGATGGCGGGCTGCACGGGGTTCGGGTCTGGAGAGATCCCAGCCAACGTGAGCAGGCGGGCGGTCTCGTCGAAGGTGAGGCGCGCGCCCAGAGTCCGAGCGGCAGCGCGCACCACGCGGCGGCGCAGGGCCGGGTCGAGCTGGCGCAGGCGGTCGATCTCGAGGGCGACGGAGCTGGATTCTCCGGGCACGGTGCTGACCGCGCGCCCCCCTCCGCGGACTGGTTTGCCAGGGAGGAGCAACTGCGGCAGGATGCGGCTGAGCTCGGAGTTCCATCGCGCCTCGTCTTCGCGGGCCAGTTCGGCCAGGTTGGCCAGCGCCTGGTCGATGGCAGGATTCTCTGCACGCAGCACGGGCAGGACGGTGTGGCGAATGCGGTTGCGGGTGAAGGTTTCGTCGGCGTTGGAGAAGTCGGTGCGCCAGGGCTGGTGGCGGGATTCGAGGAAGGAGATGAGTTCGGCGCGGCGGACAGCGAGCAGCGGGCGGAGGATTTTGCCGGTGTGGGTGGCGCTGGGGACGAGGACGACCGGATGAATGCCGCTGAGGCCCTCGGTCCATGCGCCGCGGAGGAGCTTCATCAGGACGGTCTCTGCCTGGTCGTTCAGGGTGTGCGCGGTGAGGATGGAGTGGGCGCGGCCATCGGCGATGAGCTGACGGAAGAGGCCATAGCGGAGGTTGCGCGCGGCCTCCTCGACGGTCTCTGGCTGGCCGGCGGCGCGCGAGTGAATGATGCGGTCTGGAACGCTGGCGCGGCAGATGTGCAGCGGAACTTCGAGGCGCAGGCAGAGTGCCTCGACGAACGCAAGGTCTGCGTCGGCCTCGTCACCGCGCAGGCCGTGGTGGACATGGACGGCGGAGAGTCCGACGCCGAGGGCGTTGCACGGCTGGGCGTTGGCGGCGTGCAGCAGAAGCAGCAGCGCCACCGAGTCCGCGCCACCGGAGACTGCTGCGCAGACGCGGTCTCCGGGGCGAATGTGGGTGCGGTCCAGCGCGGGCTTGGGGTTTGTCATGGTGACTTTATGGTAGCGCGCGACACCGCAGCGGAGGCGGCAGGCGTCTTATTTGCGGTTCAAGTCGCGGCACTCTTGTTATACTTCGTGGGCTATGCGAGTCTTTGTGATTCTTCCGGCGGCTGGGATTGGGACGAGGATGTCCGTGGGTAGTGCGGTGGGCGGCGGCGCGTCCACTCCGAAGCAGTTTCTAACCATTGCAGGCGTGCCCGTGCTGGTGCATTGCCTGCGCGCGTTCCTTGCGGTGGAACGCGTTGCGTCTGTCTACGTCGCGGTGCGCGGAACGGAGATGGAGCGCGTGCGGGCACAGGTGACGGAGTTCGGACTGGGCGGCAAGGTCCATGTCGTCGAGGGGGGCGACCAGCGGCAACAGTCGGTCGCGAACGCGCTGGCGCAGCTGGTCGCAGAGAACGGCTGCACCGACGACGATGTGGTGCTGGTGCACGATGCGGCGCGGCCCCTGATCGACGCAGCCACCATCGAGCGCACCATCGATGCCGTCGCCGAGCACGGCGCGGCCATCGTCGGCCTGCCCGCCGTGGACACCATCAAGCAGGTGGAGCGCACGGCGCACGGCGCGATTGTGACCGCAACCATTCCGCGGGAGAGGATCGTGCAGGCGCAGACGCCGCAGGGAGCGCGCTGCGGGCTGCTGCGGCAGGTCTTCGCCGAGGCTGCGGCGGATGGCTTCGTGGGTACCGACGAATCCAGCCTGCTGGAGCACGCAGGCATCGAGGTCGCCGTCGTGGCCGGCTCGGCCAAGAACTTCAAGATCACGCAGCACGGAGACCTGGAGCTGGCCGAGTTCTACCTGGGACAGCAGGGACGAAAACTTAACACCGATTGACACCGATGAACACCGATCAAAGACCAATGCGGGGTAAGAACAACGAGCTGACCGAAAGGATCATCGGGGTATTCTATGAGGTCTATAACGAGTTAGGGTCTGGATTTGTGGAGTCAGTGTACCGTGAGGCGATGCGGTTGGCGTTGGGGCAAGCCAATTTGAAAGTAGAGGCGGAAGTCCCGATACAGGTACGATTTCGCGGCGAGGTGGTCGGAGTATTTAGGGCGGATTTAGTTGTGAATGATACCGTTTTGATTGAGTTGAAGGCTTCAGAAGGTATTATCCGCGAGCATGAGGCTCAAACCCTGCACTACTTGAGGGCGACGAGTATCGAGGTCGCACTCCTGATGAACTTCGGACCGATGCCCCGGTTCAAACGGTTGGTGATGGATAACAAACTCAAGAAACTTAAAGAAAAATCGGTTTCATCGGTGGCGATCGGTGTTAAGCCTTTTGTTGACGCTGAGGTGCTCTCGTGAGTATGCGGATCGGCTATGGCTTTGACTCGCACGTCTTCCAGGCGGGCATTCCGCTCATCATCGGCGGGCTGGCGATCGAGCACAGCCGAGGGTCTTGCCGGCCACTCCGACGGCGACGTGCTGCTGCACGCCATCACCGACGCGCTGCTGGGCGCGGTCTCGGCGGGCGACATCGGCAGCTTCTTTCCGCCCAACGATCCACGCTGGAAGGGCGCGGCCTCCAGCGTCTTCCTGCAGACGGCGCTGGAAGAGGTTGCGACGGCGGGCTACCGCATCGTCAACGTCGACACGGTGCTCATCATGGCGCGGCCGAAGATCGCGCCCATCGCCGGAGAACTGCGCGAGCGCGTCGCGCAGTTGCTGGGCGTCAAGCCGGGCGAGGTCGGCATCAAGGCCAAGACGCCCGAGGGCCTGGGGTTGGACAACACGGCGGTGGCGCATTGCACCGTGCTGCTGGAGAGCCTGCCCGCGCCCGATGCGCTGGCACACATGGTAGCGGCGGAGGAGGCTGGCTCGGAAGAGGAGCTGAACGCCGTGGTCGAGGGGCTGATCGGCGGGCGGCACGACATGACCGCGCTGGGCCGCAAGAAGCCGTTCGATACGGACGATCTGACATGACGGTGAGCGAATTTTCCGCCGTGGTGACGGACATCCGTCTGGAGTCGCGCGATGGCGCGGCGGTACGCTGGCGGATGACGCTGGACCACACCGAATTTGCCGTGGGCGACGTGGGTGTGCTGCACGCCGTCTCGCGCGGCGGAACGCGCATCGAGGTGCCCGTGCTGGCGGTCGTGGCCGACGAGGCGGGCGACCTGTGGCATGTGGTGGAGAAGCCGCTGGCCGCCGGAACGGATGTGGTCGGCCAAGTCACGAGGTAAAGACTGCCTCGGCGAGTGTTAACCAATTCGTTATTAACCACCACCCCGTCCCCCCCCCCCCCCCAATGGGGTATTTTTTTACGGATCTATTTTGGAATCTGCGGATTGCGATTAGTATCGGCTGTCCATATAACATTCCAAAGGAGTTACGGCTAAATATTCCATTACAGAAGACTTATTGGTGAAAACGGCAACGATTTCGGCGTGGAGGGAAAGAAAAGCAGCCCGAGTTGTGCGCCGGGCTGCTCGCTTCCATTTTCTCTACAATTTCTATTTTATCAGGTGGAGCATAACTACTATGCCACTTGCGGGAGAGTTTTTTCTCTTTTGTTTTGTGTAGGTTGACGTGATTTTTGAGGGTTGAGGGGCTTGACACGCGATATTGCTGGGTTTTTTGGGAGTTCCGCAGAGAAATGAATTGCGGAGATTCGCGGCGGGGGGGATTGGGCTACTGCGTGGCGGAGGCGGTTCTGCGGGAGCGGGGCGCGGGGCGGACGGAGCGGGCGGCGATCTTCTTGAGGCCGCGCAGGGCTTCGTTGACGGACTCGGAGTCGGGGAAGGTGTCGAGCAGGTCGGGGGCGATGAGGACGATGTTGGTTCCGGCCTTCATGCGGTCGTAGTACTTGCCGCGCACGCCTTTGCTGAAGTCGAGGTTGGGGCGCGGAGCGAGCGAATCGAGTTGGTTAGCTTTGTACTCATCAGGGACATTCTAGCGCGGGCGGGATCGGCCCTTCCGGGGGTTGGCGGTTGACGCAGGTGTCCGAGGTTGCGCGGAAGTTCGATCCCACATCTCAGAAGCGAGATGTGGGGCACCCGGTTCGTGGTTCAGCAGGTTACCTGACTGCGACGTATTGTCCGTGGTTTTATTGTCAGCATCGGTTTGGAATGGGTGAGATGCTGGACATCCTAATCTTGCTGGGGAAAGCTATACGCATTCGCCGTGAAGCGCTCGGATTCTCACAGGAGCGACTCGCGGAGCTGTGTGGGTTCGATCGGACCTACATCAGCCTGCTTGAGCGTGGCAAGAGAAATCCGTCGCTGCTGAACCTTAGCAGGTTGTCTGACGGGCTCGGGACTTCGGTGTCGGAACTCACTGAGGTGCTCAATGGCTCTAAAGCCAATCGACGAAGCGCACGCGCTTCAGATCCAAGCCGGAACGCTGGGAAGAAGAACGGGGCATGATTTCGAGGCCCAGGTAACCGACGATGCCAATAAACTTACCTGTCCGCGGGTAATCCCGACGAATGAAAAGAAACAGCACATCTTTCAAGGTGCGGTCGCCCAGCACCTCGTCGACTATGTCTGTGCGCGAGAGGGTGTTGAGACTCTCGCCAAAATTGAGGCGCTATCTACGGGAGCGCTTGCTACAAGTGAGGAGGGGAAAAAGTGGTTGACCGTGAACGGGGCGGACATTCAACGATGCAAGAGCGACATTATTCTTACCCTCCATGCTGAAGGTGGGCAACCTGTGACTGTCGGCGTGTCTATCAAGCAATGTAACAATTCAAGTCCCACCAACGCCCAGCTTTATT
This sequence comes from uncultured Acidobacteriaceae bacterium, assembly GCA_963828115.1. Lineage (GTDB taxonomy): Bacteria > Acidobacteriota > Terriglobia > Terriglobales > Acidobacteriaceae > Edaphobacter. The sequence goes on along the minus strand of CAWHDN010000017.1, from coordinate 147,801 downwards.
TCACGACTGCAAGCGGTTTTGTCTCCCTGTTGCGAAAGAATGATATCCAAGTGTCGGATAAATCCGAACTGGCGTTGAAGCAATTTTGTGGCGAGCCCGGACATCAGCCTTTAGATGCAAAAAATCACTCAAATGCTCGCAAAACCGATCCCCGGAGATTTTTCTGGGAGGAAGTCGATTCGAAAGGACGAAAGGAGATCGAAAAGCTCTTGCAGGATCGGCATGATGACATATTCCGGTTGCTCTTGCAGAAGGCCTATCATGACGACCCCTTCGTTCCAAGCTATGTAGTTCACAAAACAAAGAAGGCGGATGATCCGGCGCTGACAGAGGTTGCAATCTATTCCATTGAGGAACTGATAGCACTGAGCAAGCAATACAAAGGCTTCGAGACCAAGACGTACAGTGTAAGAAAGGGCTCCTATAAGGACCCTGACGGAGTGAGTCATCTCGCCCCTCGCTTTGGTGTGATTCAAATGCAACGGGGAGGTCAAAAGCAACACCCGACCCAGTTGCAGTTCAATCTTGAGGCGGGCTACTTTTACAATCTACGCGATCACCTTGATAAGGTGACGGCCAATAGCAGCGGCAAGTAATGGGGGCACAGCATTGCCGATGCCTGTTCGAATTGTGCTAAGGCTTCCACTGAACCTGAAGGAGTCAGGGAATGATTGCAGACGCGTTGCTTCACGTATAGTCAACGACCGTGTTGCGATAGGATGCACATTTCGGCATCCCGAGATCATACCGAATGTTGTCTGGACCGCCCCTCCGGGTTCATGCCACACTTGACGCTTGTATGTTGTGTTGTAGCCGGATGGCGGGCGATCATCGGGGCTGCTGTTGTCATGCGCGCTTTTCCCCTGAGGGACATCCCAGAGCCAGCGTATGACGTGTTCTGGGTGGGCCACTGCGAAATGAAGAGCATCGTCGCTGGTTCCACCGGATTCGATATATGGCAATCGGAACACGCGTCTGCAAAGGTTACATAGGGTTGTAGATTCGTAAAAAGGTCGCTTTCGTATCCGTGGGTCTTATGGGGAAATGTTGGACGCTGATCAACATCCGTCCGCAACGCGACGAAGACCACTCGTTCGCGGTGCTGCGGAACCCCGTAGTCCTTAGCATTTATCTCGAATGCTTCTACTCGATAGCCTAGGCTCCTGAAGCCATCGATGATCAAATCCTTGACCAACTGTCCATCTTTGTTTTTCATCGAGGTCAACAGCCGTACATTCTCAAGAATCGCAGCTCTTGGCTGAATAATCTCTACGGTACGTAGATAATCTTGAAATAGATTGTTTCGGGCATCGTTGACGTGTCTTTTTCCTGCCAAACTGAATCCTTGACAGGGTGGGCCTCCGGCGATGAGATCAACGCTCCCAGTCCTCTCCTTCCACTTGCGGATATTTTCTGCGGTTAGTGCAGAGATGTCCTGTCCGACGCAATCGACCCCTTGAAAATTCTCCCGATAAATAGCTCGTAGCAACGGATCTTTCTCTACATATCCCTTGATCTGAAATCCAGCGGACTAAGTCCAAGGCTAAGGCCCCCACAGCCGGCGAATAGGCTCAGAGCGCCCGGGCTGTCTGTCCTGTTAGCTTGGGCGTTCGACATTAAGCCTGCCAGAATTGCCAAGTACTCTAGATTTCGCGGTGTTTGTTTGGCTTGCTCCGAACGATCAGCCCGCCGCACAGTTGTGTGACTATGAGTTCTATAGCGTTTTGCCCGGTTCCTGATTCTGGAGATCGACTCGTCGTCGTTCAACGTGTCCGTAATCACCTTTAGGTGAAGATCGGAAAGTGTGATCTTTCCCAGTTCGAATGCCGATATCAACTGTTGAGGAATGTCGCACAGTTCGGAAAAACGAGCTTGAGACAAGCCCCTCTGCGTTCTCTCAATTCGAACAATTTCTCCGTCCATGCACAGAGTTTACTCGACAGTAACGCTCTTGGCGAGGTTGCGGGGCTGGTCTACGTCGCAGCCGCGGCGGACGGCGATGTGGTAGGCGAGGAGTTGCAGGGGGACGACCTCGAGGATGGGCAGGAGCAGCTCCGGGGCGGGGGGGATGTAGATGGTGTGCTCGACGAGCTGCGCGATCTCGCGGTCGCCCTCGATGGCGATGGCGATGACGCGGCCGGAGCGGGCGGTGACCTCCTGAATGTTGCTGAGGGTCTTCTCGTACTTGAGGACGGAGGTGGGGTCGGCGGGGTCCTTGGTGGCGATGCAGACGACGGGGAGGTTCTCGTCGATGAGGGCGTTGGGGCCGTGCTTCATCTCGCCGGCGGGGTAGCCCTCGGCGTGGATGTAGCTGATCTCCTTGAGCTTGAGCGCGCCCTCGAGGGCGATGGGGTAGTGGATGCCGCGGCCCAGGAAGAGGAAGTCGTTGGAGGCGTAGAAGACTTTGGCAAGCTGCTCGCACTGGGCATCGACCGAACGCAGAACCTCCTCAAGCTTGCCGGGGATTTTGGATAGCTCGTCGACGAGGGCGAGGGATTGGGCGTCCGTAACGGTGCCGCGGACCTGGGCGAGGTGGAGCGCGAGGAGGAAGAGCGCGGTGAGCTGGGCGGTGAAGGCCTTGGTGCTGGCGACGCCGATCTCCGGGCCGGCGTTGGTGGTGATGGTTCCCTGGGCCTCGCGGGAGACGGCGGCGCCGACGACGTTGCAGATGGCGATGGTGCGGGAGCCGAGGGCGTGCAGCTCGCGCTGGGCGGCGATGGTATCGGCCGTCTCGCCGGACTGGGTGATGAGCAGGCCGATGGAGGCGGGGTCGGCGATGGGCGAGCGGTAGCGATACTCGCTGGCGTAATCGACTTCGGTGCGCAGGCGGGCGAGGCGCTCGATCATGAACTTGCCGGCGAGGCCCGCGTGCCAACTGGTGCCGCAGGCCGCGATGGTGATCTGGGTGCAGGCGCGGAGATCGGCGTCGGTGAGCTTCATCTCGGAGAGGAAGACGCGGCCCGTGTCGGCGGAGACGCGGCCGAGGATGGTGTCGCGGACGGCGCGGGGCTGCTCGTTGATCTCCTTGAGCATGAAGTGCTTGTAGCCGGACTTTTCGGCCTGGATGGGGTCCCAGGCGATGCGCTGGATTTTGAGCGGGAGGGGGTTGGCATCGAAGTCGGTGAGCGCAATGCCGGAGGGAGTGAGGATGGCGAGTTCGCCGTCGGCGAGGAAGTGGATGTTGCGCGTGTGATGCAGGATGCCAGGGACGTCGGATGCGAGGAAGAATTCGCCCTCGCCGATGCCGAGGACGGCGGGAGGGCCGAAACGCGCGGCGACGAGCTTATTGGGCTCGTTGGCCGAGAGGACGCCGATGGCGAAGGCCCCGGTGAGGCGCTTGACGGCGCGGCGGACGGCTTCCTCCAGTGGGAGTGCGGGCTTGCGGCGGGGGAGGGTGAGGACGGCCTCGGAGGGGTTGGCGTCTGCGGCGGAGGCGGCGAGGCTGAGCTCGTTCTCGATGGTCACTTCCTCTTCATCTTCGGCGGCGAGGTTGAGCTCGTTCTCGATGAGGTGGGCGATGATCTCGGTGTCGGTCTCGGAGACGAAGTGGTGGCCCTTGGCGATGAGTTCGGCCTTGAGGGCGAGGTAGTTCTCCACGATGCCGTTGTGGACGACGACGAGGGTGCCGGAGCCGTCGCGATGCGGGTGGGCGTTCTCCTCGGTGGGGCGGCCATGGGTGGCCCAGCGGGTGTGGCCGATGCCGAAGGTGCCGGAGATGGGGCTGGCGGCGATGACGGCCTCAAGGTTGCAGAGCTTGCCGGGGGCGCGGCGCAGCTCGAGGCCCTGCGGGCCGCCGGCGACGGCGATGCCGGCTGAGTCGTAGCCGCGGTACTCCAGGCGGCGAAGGCCGTCGAGGATGATGGGGACGGGAGGCTTGGGGCCGATGTAACCGATGATTCCGCACATAGATTGAGTGTAGATTGTCCGCGCGGGATTTTGTGGGTTGAAGACGATGGGAGTTTTGTGGGAGCGTGTTAGGGTGCGCTGCCGTAGAGCGGCTTCGACCAGAGTACGGATTCGTCCTTTGAGGTGCGATAGACAAGTTGCTCGCCATTTTCGTGGTCTGCGCCCAGAACGGTTGTAGCCGCGATCGGTTCCTTGGGCACGGTTCCGGGTGGGGTTACCGCGTCTGGCGGCTGGTTGTTGGCGGGCAGGGTCTTGTCGGGCGGAATCTCGACCCATCGCAGCATCTTGCCGTCCTTGGATGGGAGGAGTTCGGCGAGGATGCGTTTGAACGGATCGCCTGCGCCGGAGTGGATCACGGCGTATGCGTGGCCCTTGTCGAGATAGGCGAAGCCGGAGAGCTTCCAATAGCCTCCGAAGGCCGCGCGGCTGACCTCATCGATCTTTGTGATTGTGAAGTCGGCTCCCGGCGTGTACTCGATCCACTGACCGTCGCCGGTCAGGGCGTGAACCTTGTCTCCGGAGCAGTCGATAGCGATCTTGTTGGCGGCGTTGCTGTAGAGCGGGAAGCTGTAGTTATCGTCCGGCTGAAAGTTGGAACGCGGAACGACAGCTCGCACCAATCCAGAACCGAACTTGTAATTGCGCAGAACACCTTCATCGGGAGAGTAATATCGGACGCCCATTATCTTCCCCTGAGAGGGTCCATATCGATTTGTCGTCGGCGATGCAGAGACGCAGGGCACGCCACTGGCCCAGATCAATGTCCTCAAGGAAGTTACCGGCTGGATCGTAGTGGACCAGGAAAAAATAACGGCGATTGTCGCTGCGGCAGCATGTAGATCCACGATGCGACGATGCTGCCATCTTTGAAGACTGCTACGTCATGGACGGCGAGTAATGGAGGTACGGTGCCGTTCTCTAGTGGCCGGAGATTGAAGTCGCCGGTTATATGGCCATCTTTGTTACGGATGAGGATGTGACCGCTTGCGTCGGCGTTGAAGAAAAAGCCGTTCTCATACCTAATCTCAGGGTCGTCGGATTCGAGCTTGGTCGAGCGAATTGGCTCTCCGAGAGAGATCGTTGGCGCGATGGGCGCGAGTTGCGGGGCGGGCGTGGCGGCGGCTTGCTGGGCAAATGCGGGTGGGACGGCGAGGGCCATCGAATGCCGCTGCGAGGAGCAGGAGTTTGCCAGCACAGTTCAGCTTGAGAGCAACACGGTCGTTCATCGCAGGGATGGTCCTTCCTTGGTATGCCACTCAAGTATTCCCGATATACAAATCCGGTAGATGCTCCCAGAATTGTTTGTCTGAACATAAGACGTTCGTTTTTTGATATCGCTCGGATTTATTTTATGTGCTGTTATGGGAGGTCTGCACAAGTCCTCAACATTCCCTCAGGGGCTAAAGCCCCAGTGATTTTTCGGCACTTACGGACGGGCTGAAGCCCGTCCCTTTCAAAACGTGGACTTGTGCAGAGATTCCTTATGGAAGTATTGGCCGTAGGGGCGCGCGGAAGAAGCCGGTCGAACCCGCTCAGGCGCGGGGAGTGGTAGCTTGGTTGTGGCTGCGAAGAGGCTGAGCGAATGCATATTCTGGTGCTGAATCCCGGGTCGTCGTCGATCAAGTTCTCGATGCATGAATTGGCTGAAGGCTCGCATGAGGTGGGTGAGGGCTCGGTTGCGGCTGGCACGGGCGCGGCGGAGAGTCGCACGCTGTATGAGGGCGAGCTGGGCGGCATTGGCGGCCGGCTGGAGAAGCTGGCGTTTCGCGATGCGGCGGGGAACGACCTGAGCGGCAGGCTGGGCAAGGTGAAGATTGGCACGATGGAGGAGGCCTTTGGCGTGGTGGAGCGCGCGGTGGGGCTGGATGGGCTGCCGCCGCCGGACGCGGTGGGCTATCGCGTGGTGCATCCGGGGGCGCATCTGCGGGGACATCAGCGGCTGACGGCGGATGTGCTGGCGCAGTTGCGCGAGGCGTGCGAGTTTGCTCCGCTGCACGACCCGGAGGCCCTGGAGATCATCGAGGAGATGATGCGGCGCTTCAGTGGCGTGCCGCACATTGCGTGCTTCGACACCGTCTTCCACGAGACGATGCCGGAGGAGGCGACGGTGTATGCGCTACCCTACTCGGTGCGCAAGCAGGGTGTGCGGCGCTACGGATTTCATGGGCTTTCGTGCGAGTCGGTGGTGGCGCAACTGAGGGAGGCGGTCGGCGTGGAGTTTCCGCGGTCCATGCTGATCGCGCACCTGGGCAGCGGATGCAGCGTGACGGCATGCATCGACGGCAAATCGGTGGATACGACGATGGGGCTGACTCCGACCGGCGGCGTGATGATGGGGACGCGGACCGGGGACATCGATCCCGGCGTGGTTCTCTTCCTGATGCGGCAGGCGGGCGCGACGGCGGATTCGGTGGAGCGAATGATCGATGGCGACGCGGGGCTGAAGGCGCTGGGCGGAGTGAACGATATGCGTGAGCTGCGCAGGCGGGCCACTGCGGGAGACGCGCGGACGCAGTTGGCAATTCGGGTCTTCTGCCGAACTCTGGTGAAGACGGTTGCGGGGTTGGCGGCGCTGCACAATCCGACGGCGGTGGTCTTCACCGGCGGCATTGGCGAGCACGATGCACTGACGCGGCGCGCAATCGCGGTTGGCCTGTGGGCCTTCGGAGCGGAGATGGAAGACGCGGCGAATGAACTGCCCGCGAAGGGGCTGCGCAAGATCAGCGAAGAGGACTCGCGCATTGCGCTGTATGTTGTTCCGGCGGAGGAAGACCGCATGATTGCGCGGCATGTGGCGCGGATGTGCCGTGCAGCAGCGAACAGCGAAGGGAAGTCAACGTAAATTGATGTGGATGGAATGCGGGCGTACGGCTTATCGACGTAAGCTGGCATCTGAAGCAATGAAGCTCTATCGAGCATTTTTACTGACGGGGTAGCGTATTGCGCTTCGAGCATAATACGGAGATTCTGGCTTCGCCAGAATGACGACTCACGGGGCTACGCCAGAATGACGGCGTGAGGCAGAATGACGACGTGAACATAGACAGGAGTAAGACGATGGGTGAAGGTTCCGCAGTGCAGGGCAACGCATCTGGTGCAACGATTCCGACGGGCGCGGAGACGCACTCTATAGCCGCGCAGCCGCTCTCCGCTGACGCGCAGCCGCTCTCGGCGGACGAGCTGCGGCGGATGGATGCGTACTGGCGTGCGTGCAACTATTGCTGCGTCGGAATGCTGTATCTACAGGCGAATCCGCTGCTGCGGGAGCCGCTGAAGGTGGAACACATCAAGAACCGGCTGCTGGGCCACTGGGGATCGGACCCCGGGCAGAACTTTACCTGGGTTCATCTGAACCGGCTGATCAAGAAATATTCGCTCGACCTGATTTATCTTGCGGGGCCGGGGCATGGCGCGCCGGCGACGCTGTCGAACAGCTATCTGGAGGGCGTCTACTCCGAGGTCTATCCGGACAAGAGCCAGGACGCGGCGGGAATGCAGCGGTTCTTCAAGCAGTTCTCGTTTCCCGGCGGGATTGGCAGCCACTGCACGCCGGAGACTCCGGGGTCGATCCACGAGGGCGGCGAGCTGGGATACAGCCTTTCGCATGGATTTGGCGCGGCGTTCGACAATCCCGACCTGATCGTCGCGGTGGTGGTGGGCGATGGCGAATCGGAGACGGGGCCGCTGGCGACGAGCTGGCACTCCAACAAATTTCTCAACCCAGTGCGCGATGGCGCGGTGCTGCCGATCCTGCATCTGAACGGATACAAGATTGCGAACCCGACGATTCTGGCGCGGATTCCGCCGGAGGAGTTGGAGATGCTGTTCAAGGGGCTGGGCTACACGCCGTATGTGGTCGAGGGAGACGATCCGGCAGCGATGCACCAGAAGATGGCCTCGGTGATGGAGCACTGCGTTCTGGAGATTCGCGCGATTCAGGCTGCTGCCAGAGAAGCCGCACGGGCGAATCCCAACACAATCCCTGCGCGTCCGAGCTGGCCGATGATCATCCTGCGCACGCCCAAGGGATGGACCTGCCCGAAGGAGCTGGATGGGCACAAGCTGGAAGGCTCGTGGCGCGCGCACCAGATTCCGATCACCGATCCGGTGACGAATCCCGGCGCACCTCAAACTCGTCGAGCAGTGGATGCGGAGCTATCGGCCCGAGGAGTTGTTCGACGAGTCGGGCAAGCTGATTCCTGAGCTTGCGGAGTTGGCTCCCACCGGGACGAGCCGCATCTCGGGGAATCCACACGCCAATGGCGGGCTGCTGCGCAAGCCGCTGGAGATGCCTGACTTCCGCGACTACGCGGTGAAGGTGGAGAGGCCGGGGCAGATTGAGGTGTCGTCGACCGACGTGCTGGCGCATATGCTGCGCGATGTGATGCGGCGGAACATGACGAGCTTTCGCGTCTTCGGGCCGGATGAGACGGCGTCGAACAAGCTGGACGCGATCTACCAGGCGAGCCCTAAGACGTGGATGGAAGAGCGACTGCCGGAGGACGACGACGGAGGATTTCTCTCGGCGTCGGGACGCGTGATGGAGATGCTGAGCGAGCACACGCTGGAGGGCTGGCTGGAGGGCTACCTGCTGACCGGGCGGCATGGATTCTTCTCCAGCTACGAGGCGTTCGTGCACATCATCGACTCGATGTTCAACCAACATGCGAAGTGGATGGAGAAGTCGAAGCTGGAACTCGACTGGCGCCAGCCCGTCTCGTCGCTGAACCTGCTGATTACATCGCTGGTGTGGCGGCAGGACCACAACGGATTTACGCATCAGGACCCGGGTTTCCTGGACGTGGTGACGAACAAGAGCCCGGAGATTACGAGGATCTATCTGCCGCCGGATGCGAACTGCCTGCTCTCGGTGGGCGACCACTGCCTGCGCTCGACCGAATACGTCAACGTGATTGTCGCGGACAAGGCCCTGCACCTGCAATACCTGACGATGGACCAGGCGATCGACCACTGCACCAAGGGGATCGGCATATGGGACTTCGCGTCGAACGACGATGGCGCGGAACCAGATGTGGTGATGGCGTGCGCGGGCGACATTCCCACGTCGGAGTCGCTGGCCGCGGTTGCGATCCTGCGCGAACGCTGCCCGAAGCTGAAGATTCGCTTCGTCAATGTGGTGGACCTGTTCCGGTTAATGCCGGAGAGCGAGCATCCGCACGGCATGAGCGACGCGGAGTTCGACGCGCTGTTCACGGTAGACAAGCCGGTGATCTTCAACTTCCATGCGTACGCATCGCTGATCCACAAGCTGACCTATCGGCGCAGGAACCACGAGAACATCCATGTGCGCGGATACAAGGAGAAGGGGAACATCAACACGCCGCTGGAGCTTGCGATCCTGAACCAGACCGACCGCTTCGACCTGGCGCTGGACGCGATCGACCGCGTGCCGAAGCTGCGGGAGACGGCGGCGCACACCCGCGAGTGGTTGAAGGACCAGATCGTGGAGAGCGTGAACTACGCGCACCAGAACGGCATCGACCGGCCCGAGATTACCGATTGGAAGTGGGTACTTCGTACCGCTCTCGACGGTACTTCGTACCGTGCTTGACGCTTCGCGTAAAAGCTAAAAGATCCCTCCGCTATGCCACGGAATGACGCGTGCATCGTGCCTTGCTCGATCCTGATAATGTTATCCAGCGATTGATTCTTGTCAGCGAGGATGACTTACGATGAACCGTATTCGGATGGAACGACGCAATTTCTTGAAAGCCGCTACGCAAACGCTGCTTGCCGCTCCAATGTTGACCGCGCTGGACGGCTGTCTTCGAGGCACGCATCAGTCCGCGGCAAACGCCGCATTGGCCCCAGCGTTGGGCACTGCTCCACCAACACCGGCACTGAAGCTCAACGTCCGCGACTTTGGCGCGACCGGCGACGGCAAGACGAAGGACACGCTGGCGATTCAGCAGACCATCGAGCGCTGCTCGGCCTTTGGCGGCGGCGAGGTGGTGGTTCCAGCGGGAGATTATCTGGCCGGCGCGCTGTCTTTGCGCAGCAACGTGGTGCTGCGGGTGGAGGAGGGCGCGACGCTGAATGGTTCTCCCGACATGGCCGACTATCCGCTGGCGCAGGTGCGCTGGGAGGGCCACTGGATCAAGGGATACTCCAGCTTCATCAACGCGACGGACGCGGAGAACATCGGCCTGGTGGGAGCGGGCAAGATCATCGGCAGCCCCACCGAACGGGGCCGCGTGGAGCGGCCGAGCGGGATGCGGCTGCCTGCGCTGATCGAGTTCAACAACTGCAAGAACGTGCGCGTGGAGGACCTGACGACGCAGAACTTCGGCATGTGGTCCATCCATCCGGTGTACTGCGAGAACACGACGTTCAAGAATGTGACGGTGAAGAGCGGGGCTGACGGAATCGATGTGGACTCCTGCAAACACACCATCATCGACGGCTGCACGTTCGAGACGGGCGACGACTCGATCTCGCTGAAGAGTGGCCGCGGCGCGGAAGGGAACGACATCGGGCGCGTCTGCGAGGACACGCTGATTACCAACTGCACGCTGTCCGACCAGGGGTTCGCCAACATCGGCATCGGCAGCGAGACCAGTGGCGGCGTGCGCGGCGTGCGCATCGAGAAGTGCAAGTTCATCCACGCGCGGTCGCACGCCATCTTCATCAAGAGCCGCGTGGGGCGCGGGGCATTCGTGGAAGACGTGAGCGCGACGGACTGCGACGTCTCCGGCATGGGGCAGGGCTTTCTACAGATTACGAACACGAATACCGGCAAGTCGGACGACGCGGCCTCGGTGATTGGCGAGGCAGGGATTCCGCTGTTTCGGAACTTCCGCTTCTCGAACATGCGCGTGACCGATATGCCGATGCTGGTGGATGCAACGCGGATCACTCCGTTGAAGCCGCTGGACGGGCTGACGCTGGAGAACATCACCGGGACCTGCAAGAAGGGCATGGAGCTGGCGTACATGAAGAACGTGCGCATTGCGGGCATCAAGGTGACAGGCTTCGACGGACCGCTGCTGGCGACCGCGCATGTAACGGGCACGGGGCTGGATGGGGCGGCGAAGCTGGATGAGACGAAGATACCGAAGGCGCCAGACCCGGCGCCAGCGCCGCCAAAGCCCTACCAACTGCACTGAGGCGCAGTTTATAGGAGGATCTACTTGCTCGCTTTTCCCTCGCCCGCGACGGCGGGCGTGGGCGGCTTTTTGCCTATGGTCAGCGGCAGCTCCAGCGTGCCGAGTTTGTTGGAGACGGTGTCGAAGACGCCGACGCGGAGAGTGAACTGGCCCGGCGGCAGGTCGAGCTGCTGAAAGAACTGGAACGGCGATGCGATGAACTGCTGATACTCCTCGGTTGTCAGCGGCAACTTCTGCGTCTGGCTGAGGATGGTGACGAGATTGCCGTCGGAGTCGAAGGCGGCCACGTCGAACTCCACCGAGCCGCTGTATGTACCGCCTCCAGCGCCGGCAAAGTCGATCTGGCTCGGCGGCAGCGTGAAGAGGAAGCCGTAGCGAACGAGTCGCGCTCGTTTCAATTTGGAATTGAGCGCGCCCATCACCGGCGGGTCCAACGGATTCACCGGTTCGGTGCTGGGTTCCACGCGCACGTCGAACTGGAGCTGGGTGGATAGGAGCGCGCCGAGGCCCATGGAGTTCTGGCTCATGTGGACTTTGAGCACGTCGTCGGGTGGGCTGGGCTGCTCGTCGTTATAGCCGCCGCGGTAGACGAGGTGGAGGCCGGGGCGTTTGACTTTGATGCTGATGGGGTGGAAGTGGCCGTCACTCTCCGGGCGGGTGGGGACGTAGGAGAGAGTGTAGAAGTGCAAGGTGTCGTCGACGATTTTGGCGACCGCTCCCTTGTAGTCGTTGGTGTTGTAGATGGCTGCGCCGCCGGTCGCTGTGGCGATGTCTTCGGAGCGGAGATTGCCCAAGCCGAGAGCATGTCCGCCGACCGGGACACCCCGCGGATCGAAGGGGTAGACGGCGATCTGCTCGCGGGTGAAGGTGTCGTAGATGTCCATGAGGCGATGGACGTAGACCATGTCCGGCGAGTTGCCAACGGCCCAGGAGTAGCCGCCGTCCCGCATGATGGCCAGTGGCGTGGTCGAGATCCAGATGAGGTTCTTGCGCCCGTGAATACCGGCGACGTAGGCGGCGATCTGGTCGGCGGCTGCAATCCGATCGGCGCCGGGGGGCGGGCCGACGGAGAGGACGACGAGGTTGTCGACGGCGGTCGCGGCTCGCGGACCGTCCGTGGTAAAGCCCTGGAGCAGGCGGAGGCCGTAATCGGCCCGGTAGACGAAGACTGCGACCTGCGTGCCAGCGGGCATGGTTCGCAGGTAGTCCGCGATATACTTCTTGGCGCGCACGAAGATCGCGCCCTGCGCGGTGTCGGCAACCGGGTCGGTACCAGGAGGGTAGCTGCACCCGTATGGGAGATCGAAGTACAAGATCTGGACTGGGCCGCTGGCGGGCAAGGTGCGGGCGTTGGTGTAGGTGTTGGGCGGCAGCGCGCGAGCGGGTGCGGGGTGTGTGGTTTTGTCGAATTCGGAGAAGCCGCGGATAGGCTGGGGCTTGCCGTCTTCCTCGACGGTGAAGTCGGAGCGGGTGAGGCCGCGGACGGTCTGGCCCTTGCCGTCGGTGACGAGGACATCGACGATGGCCTCGCGGGAGTAGACATGGATCGTCGCCGCTTTGGCATCCTGCGGGCCGAAGCCCGCTCCCGGCAGGTTCGAATCGACCCCCGTCTGCGCCGGGACGCGGACAGGCGAGAACGCAAGCGCTGCGGTAAGGCTAAGTGCTGCGAGTATCGTCTTGATCGGCCGCATGGATTCATCTCCTTTGCACTAGCCTTACCAGCTTATTTAGGTGCTGCAACTGCGGGAACAACCTGCGGCGCGATGGACGCGGTGGGGACTTCTATCGCGCCGACGCGGTCGCTGGCGAGGTCGTGCATCGGCGATGCGCAGGAAGTAGTCGCCCGTGGCGGGCACGTCGATCTGCTGGATGGCGTTGGCGCCGGTCCGCAGCATGGAGCGGTAGACGGCGGGCGGCAGAATGGGGCTGACCGTCGTGCTGACGGAGTTGACGATCTCATCGCCATCGGCGTTGTAGACGCGGACGCCGTACTCGAAGCTGCCGCGATAGTTGCCGTCGGGCGAGGTGGCAAAGTCGATGCCGTGCACGTCGATGGAGTACGAGATGGTGTAGTGCCGGTAGGGCGGCTTCATCTGCTTGGCGTCCGGCTGGTTGTCGGCGGGGAGTGTGGCTTCGGTGCCGGGAGCCTGCGCCACGGTGACATGGAAGAGGACCTGCGTGGCGTCGAGGCCGCCGCGCATCATGGCGGCCTGCATGGCGCTGACCTTCTCGATCTTCTTGCCGCGTGAGTCGGTGTCGGGCTCGACCGCGTAGTAGCCGGTGCGGTAGACGAGGTTCAGGCCGGGCTGGTCCACCTTGACGGTGATGGTGCGAAAGCGCGTGTCCAATGTTTGATTCACCGGCGTGTAGGTGAGGGTGTAGAAGTTGGAGCCGCTAGCGATGGCGTCGGCGGAAAGCGCGGCGAGATCGTTGTTGTTGTAGAGGGCCTTACCGCCGGTCTCCTCGGCCACAGCTTCCATGGTGAGGTGCTCCTCGGCTTGCTGCATCGCGGGCCGGCTGGTGGCCCCGAACTTCGCCAGAAGGTCCAGAGCCCGCGGATCGACGGGATAGAGGACGACGTGGGCGCGGGAGAGCTGGTCGTCTGCATTCTTCAGGTCCTGGGTGAAGTCGTAGCAGACGGAATGCATACTGTCGTACATCCTGAGCGGGAATGCGCCGGAGAACCAGATGAGGTTCTTGCGTCCGGGCATACCGGAGAGATAGCGATCGATCTGATGCATGGCGCTCAGAGTGTATTGTCCGCGCATGGCCCCACGGTTGCATTCCTCGTCCTGGTCGACCGAGTTGGTGCCCATCGGGTCCTGCCAACTGTCTTCGATCGGAGGAACCAGCCCGGTGATTTTCTTGCTGTGGATGGCGGCCTTGAGCAGCTCGTGGTCGGAGGTGAAGCCCTGAAGAATGGAGAGTCTGCCCATCTCAGAGAGGCTCATGACGGAGAGGCGCGAGCCGGGGGCCAGCTTGTCTACGAAACCGATCATGCGCTGCTGGACGATGGTCTGTGAGGCGATGGGCGTGTCCAGCGAGTCGATCAGCAGGATATTGATTGGACTGGCTGTAGGCGGCGTGGGAGTGACGTTGGTGAAGGTGTTTGGCGGCAGCTTCTGCTCGACCAGCGTGGTCGTGGCGGGCGCGGTCTCATCCGTGCGGTGCTCGTCGAAGCTGGCCGGCTTCATCGGCTTGCCGTCTTCGAGGACGGTGAAGTCGGACTGCTTGAGGTCATGCACCGGCTTTCCCTTCGCGTCCGTCACAACGACATCGACGATGGTTAGCGGCACGCGGGCGCGGATGGTGTATTGCGGCTGGCCTGCTCCTTGCGCAGGACTGGCCTCGACCGCGCTCTGCTGCGCGTGTGCTGAAGCGGCGAAGACCAGGCAGGCGGCTGAGGCTGCGGCAAGGAATGCAGATACACCAGAACCAGAGCGGCGAGCGAGACGGGACATCGAGGGGCCTCCATCAACTTGCAGAGAATGATACAGCTACAGGAAAGAGGAGGTTGCGGCATCGACAACTTCCAGCAGTGGGTCAGTTTGGAAAACGAGCATTCCCCTCGGGGACGAAAGTCCCCAATATAGTTCGGCCCTACGGACGGGCTGAAGCCCGTCCCTTTCAAAGCCGATGCAAACTGACCCACTACCCAACTTCCAGCAGTCAAGCCGGGAGCAAGGGCAAGCGGCTATGATGATGGGATTGGAGCGACGATGACGACGCAATACTATTCGGGCCCAAACTACGGTGGCAGGTTCCTCGGCTTCCTGCTGGCGATGCTGCTGGGCGCGGCGGCGTTCGCCGTCCTGGTGCGGCACGAGACCACGGGCACGATGGGCCGCATCCTTACGCGCATCACCGGACGCGCCGCCAGCATCGACAGCTTCGGTGCCTGCGGTGGTGGAGAAGATCCAGCGGCTCAACCGGCTGGAGACCGTTGTCTACTCGCTGGACACGGTGGTTGCGGACGGTCTCTCCCTGGCCACCCCGTCCGGCGCACGGCTGGCGACCGCATTCCGCTGGTAGTCCACGGCAAGTCGATCGCTGGCATCGACCTGGCGCAGCTAAAGCCCGAGGACGTGCGCATCGACGCGGATGGGCATGGCATCGAGGTTACGCTGCCGCCCGCGCAGCTCTTCTCGACCAGGCTGGACGACCAGCGCACGCGGGTTCTTGTGCGCTCAACCGGGACGCTGGTCCCGATGAACCAGGCCCTGGGACCCGAGGTCCGCGCCAGGGCGCAGGACCAACTGCAGCAGACCGCGCTCGGGGACGGCATTCTGGACGCCGCGCGCAGGAACGCACACGCCACCGTGACTGCGCTGCTCTATTCGCTGGGCTTCGATCAGGTCGACGTCAAGTAGAGGAGACGACCGGCGCGGGTTCCCGAGCTCGGTACACATGCACTGAATTTCACTCACGATCCACATCCTGTTTGCGCTATCATGTGGGCATGAGGTTCCTCCCAAAACTCGGCTGCCGCAACAATTCATCCCGCGATTGCGAAGGGATTGACGCTGCCGGAAAGACTGAGAGCAGCAACGGTGCGCGGGACGAGCAACAGGCCTGCGGCGAGCAAGCCTGCGCGGAGGAGTCCCACCTGCTGAAGACCATCGGCTGGATCTCGGCCGCGCTCGGGGCAGTGGCGCTCGGGCTGATCGTGGGCCGCGAGATCCGCCAGCGTTATAAGTTCAATCGCCGCACCCCGTACGATCTGTACGCCCACTCCGGCGACGAGCTGCCCGACGGCGACTGTAGCGTCGGCATATAAACCGCGCCCGTCCGCGTGGACTTGCCGCTCCCGTTCAAAAAATCAAGCCGCACCTGTTCATAAGGAATGAGCCGCGCCAGTACAGATTGGCGGCTTCGAGGACGTGTCTCTTAGAATCGAGAAAAGATGTAAGCCGCGGAAGTGAGGGGCGCGGAGGATCGGGGGATGCGCGGATGAAGGCTCGACTGCGGTTGGCGGGGATCGTTCTTCTGCTGTTAGCGCTTGTGGCTGGCGGCACGTTTTACTGGAATCCGCTGTGGGTCAACGATCAGCAGATTCGCTATCATCTTTGGCGTGCGGGCGTGCGCAGCGAGTACGTCAATGTCAGCGGCGATCGCATTCACTATTTTGAAGCCGCTCCGTCCGATGGGACGCCGGGCAAGCCGCTTCTGCTGCTGCACGGCCTGGGCTCGCGCGGCGAGGACTGGGCGCCGCTGATCCCCGGGCTCGCCGCCGCGGGCTTCCACGTCTACGCGCCCGACCTGCTGGGCTATGGCCGCTCCGAGAAGCCGCAGTGGCCGTGCTGTTCCATCCAGGTGGAAGAAGAGATCGTTCTCCACTTCATCCAGGCCACTGGCATGGGGCGGTCCGGCAGTGCTGGTGCCCCCGAGCCAATCGACCTTGCGGGCTGGTCGATGGGCGGATGGATCGCCGCCAAACTCGCGCTGGATGATCCCGCCACCATCGACCGCCTGGTCCTCTACGACAGCGCAGGGATCACCATCCATACCAACTTTCCGCGCGACGCCTTTGTGCCGACCGACGCCGCCGGACTAGCGCGGCTGATGGCGTTGTTGATGCCGCATCCGCGCACGCTACCCGGCTTTGTTGCGCGCGCCACCCTGCGCAGGCTCAAGCGCAACGGCCGCATCGTGCAGCAGTCCATGGACTCGATGCAAACCGGGGCCGGCCTGCTCGACGCGCGTCTCTCTGGCATCCGGCAGCCGACGCTTGTGATGTGGGGGATGGCCGACATTTTGATTCCGCCCGCCATCGGCGAGACGATGCACCGCGATATTCCGCACTCAGTCTTCGAGGGCGTGGCGGGCTGCGGCCACCTTGCGCCGAGCCAGTGCGCGAAGCCCGTGCTGGCAGGAACGATCCAGTTCCTCAAGGCGCAACCGCCCATGCAGGGAGGCGAACAGATGCTTGCGGGGGACGCGCACTAGGAGCCGATCGATCTAATCGGGCTTCCATTCGTACGCGCCGGGCTGGGGCAGGCCGATGTGGGCGAGCACGCGGTCGACGAACTGGCGGGCCATCTGGGTGGTGTCGCGCGGCAGGTTGTAGAGCGTGGGCATCACTGGGAAGATGGTGGCTCCGGCGTCGGATGCGAGCTGCATGTTGCGCAGATGGATGCGATTGAAGGGCGTCTCGCGCACGCAGAGGATGAGGCGGCGGCGTTCCTTGAGGCAGACGTCGGCGGCGCGCTCGATGAGGTTGGAGGCCATGCCATTGGCAATGCCGGCCAGCGTTCCCATGGTGCAGGGCAGGACAATCATTCCGTCGCATGGAGTGCTGCCGCTGGCGACGCAGGCCCCGATGTCTGCCTCCGCGTGCTGGATAATTTTGGAGGACGAGCTGTGGCCGGGGCCGAGGAGTTTTTCCGCGAGGGCGTTGCGTCCGTTGAGTTGCATCTCTTCGGCGAAGACGCGCAGCGACGCTTCGGAGGGGATGAAGTCAACTTTGGCGACGCGCGCATCGGCGTCGAGTGCGCGCAGCATCTCGGCGGCAAAGATGGAGCCGCTGGCGCCGGTGACAGCCAGGGTGAGGCGGAGTTTGGGGCCGGGGATAACGCCGGGGCTGCAGGGTGCGGATTCGGCTGGATGGGTCACGAGAGTGATTATCGCCGATCTGGCGGAAAGCTAGCCTTCGACGATGCTGGCGGAGCGCGCGACGCGCGCCTGGGACAGCGCGGGCGACTGGCGGGCGTGCATGCTGAAGAGGGCAAAGACCGCCTGACAGACGCCGTACGCCAGCAGGACGCCCGAAGCCAACGACGCAAAGACCGCACACACCAGAACCACCGAATCACTCACAGAATCATTCCTCTACTTTCGTCCGCCACTTAGTTGGATGCAAAGCGCCCGAAGCGCGGCTGGACAGGCTTCATTGTTACAAGGTTTGAATCAGTTGCAATGAAGCTATGATGAATTGCTTATTAGCCAATCGGGTACGCGCTCGCGGCGAAGCTCTGGCCGCTCAGTCGCGGCTTCAAGCAGTTATGGGGCAGTCTGCCACGGGCGCATTCCCTCGGGGCAAAGTCTTTCCATCTATACGGACGCGAAATGTGGGGTAAAAGTTTGGGCTGCGGGCCCGCCTGCTGTAAAACAATGCAAACCGGCGCGCCGCGCTTCGAGTTGGGGCAAGACCTGGCGCCCCCCGATGCCGTATCCTGAGGATTGGCCATTTCACCTCCATGCGGCACTGTGGAGTGCGCGGCCAAACCAGTCAGAATGGCAATTACTCACATCACGGTGCGCGGCGCGCGACAGCACAACCTGCGCAACCTCTCGGTCTCCATCCCGCGCAATACGCTGACGGTGGTGACGGGGCTCTCGGGATCGGGCAAGTCCTCGCTTGCCTTCGACACCATCTACGCCGAGGGCCAGCGGCGCTATGTGGAGACGCTGTCGGCCTACGCGCGGCAGTTTCTGGACCAGATGGAACGGCCAGACGTGGACGCCATCGACGGCCTCTCGCCGGCCATCTCCATCGAGCAGAAGACGACCTCGCGCAGCCCGCGCTCGACGGTGGGCACAATCACGGAGATCTACGACTATCTGCGGCTGCTGTATGCGTCGGTGGGCCAGCCGCACTGCCCAAAGTGCGGGCTGCCGATCACCCGCCAGACGGCGGACCAGATTGTCGAACGCATTGTGGCGCAGGCTCCCGGCGAGCGGATTACGGTGTACGCTCCGCTGGTGCGCGGACGCAAGGGCGAGTTCCGCGAAGAGCTGGAGGCGCTGGACCAGCAGGGGTTCCGCGCGCGCATCGACGGCGCGATGACGGAGCTGACCGAGGGAATGCGCCTGGACAAGCGCAAGAACCATACGGTCGAGGCGGTGGTTGATCGCATCATTCTCAAGCCGCTGGCGTCGAACGTCAACGAGACCGCATCTACTTCGTCTTCCCTCGAACCTCGCAAGTTCGACACGCGGCGGCTGGAGACATCCGTGGCAAAGGCGCTGCAGATGGCCAAGGGGCTGGTGCTGATCGGCATTCAGGGAGCAAACCGCGCGCAGGTTGAGACTCTGTACTCGTCGTCGATGGCCTGCCCGGATTGCGGCATCGATGTGCCGCGGCTGGAGCCGCGCAGCTTCTCGTTCAACTCGGCCTACGGTGCCTGCCCACACTGCAACGGGCTGGGCAGCACCTACGATTTTGACCCGGAGAAGACGATCACGGACTGGTCCAAGCCGCTGCTGGATGGAGCGATGGGGCCGGGTTCGAGCGCGTCGTATCTGCTGCGGCTGATCCGGCTTGCGGCGGAGAGGTACAAGATCGACCTGAAGCTGCCCTTTTCAGAGCTGACCAAGCCGCAGCAGGACCTTCTGCTCTACGGGCCGCCCAAGAACGAGCTGGGACGGACGGGCTTTCATGGGATCTTTGCGTATCTGCGGGCGAATCTCGACGAGACGAAGTCCGACGGCTACCGCGAGTACATGATGCAGTACATGTCCGCGACGACCTGCCCGCACTGCCAGGGCCGTCGGCTGCGTCCTGAGTCGCTGGCGGTGACGGTCCCAATCGCCGGTGTGGACCGCTCGATCGCGGAGTTCACGGCACTCTCGCTGGAGCGCGCGTTGGAGTGTGCTCGGGCGATGCACTTTACCGGGCGCGACCGCATCGTGGCAGACCGCCTGCAACGCGAGATCGTCGAGCGGTTGGAGTTTCTGAACGCGGTGGGTCTGAACTATCTGTCGCTGGACCGCTCGGCGGCGACGCTCTCCGGCGGCGAGGGCCAGCGCATCCGGCTGGCGACGCAGATCGGTTCGCGCCTGCGCGGAGTGCTGTATGTTCTCGATGAGCCCTCGATCGGGCTGCATCAGCGCGACAATCGGCGGCTGATCCAGGCGCTCACCAACCTGCGCGATCTGGGCAACACCGTGCTGGTCGTCGAGCATGACGAGGACACCATCCGGCAGGCCGACTATGTGCTCGACCTCGGCCCCGGCGCGGGCAAGAACGGCGGACTGCTGATCGCGGCGGGGACTCCGCAGCAGGTGATGGACAACCCGGAGTCGCTCACCGGGCAATATCTCGCCGGCAAGATCGAGATCGTGGCTCGCGCCGAGCCGCGTCCGCTCACCGGAAAGTGGATCACGGTGGAGAATGCGACCGCGCACAACCTGCAACAGTTGACCGTGCACTTCCCGCTGGGCGTGATGACGGTGGTGACCGGCGTCTCCGGCTCGGGCAAATCCACGCTGGTGACGGACATCCTCTATCGCGCGCTGGCGAAGGAGTTGTACGGATCGCGCGAGGACCCGGGAGCGCACGGGCGGGTCGTCGGCATCGACCAGATCGACAAGGTGATCGAGATCGACCAGTCGCCGATTGGGCGCACGCCGCGGTCGAATCCGGCGACGTACACCGGCGTCTTCACCGCCATCCGCGACCTCTTCGCCATGCTGCCGGAGTCGCGCGAGCGCGGCTACAAGCCCGGCCGCTTCAGCTTCAACGTCCGCGGCGGACGCTGCGAGGCCTGCCAGGGCGAGGGCCAGAGGCGCATCGAGATGAACTTTCTGCCCGATGTGTATGTGCTCTGCGATGTATGTAACGGACGGCGTTACAACCAGGAAACGCTCGCCGTCCGCTACAACGGCCACTCCATCGCGGACCTGCTCGACCTGCCCATCGCCGACGCGCTTCCCATGCTGAAAGACATTCCGGCGGCGGCGGCGAAGCTCGAGACGCTGGTCGATGTGGGACTCGGATACATCCATCTGGGCCAGTCCGCGACGACGCTCTCCGGTGGCGAGGCGCAGCGCATGAAGCTGGCGCGCGAGCTGTCCAAGCGCCAGACCGGGCGCACGCTTTATCTGCTCGATGAGCCCACCACGGGGCTGCACTTCGACGATGTGCGCAAGCTGCTGGAGGTGCTGCACCGGCTCACCGACCTGGGCAATACGGTGATTATCATCGAGCACAATCTCGATATTGTTCGCAACGCCGACTATGTGCTTGACATGGGACCGGAGGGCGGCGAGCGCGGCGGACGCATTGTGGCGCACGGCACGCCGGAGCAGATTGCCACCGTCGCCGGATCGTACACGGGCAACTTTCTGGCGCGGCACTATGGCGCGGACCACGCAGGGTCGAACTGGGCCAACCGTATCTCGTCCAACGGAGGCGGCGGAGTGAGTCACGCCGGGCCGCAACCGCTGGACATCGCAGCCGCGCCTGACCAGGTGAAGGCAGCGCGGGGCAAATTCATCGCGCCGGAGAAGAAGACCGGAGTGCCATCAGCGCGCGCGCCCAAAGTTGTGAAGAACGCGGCGAAGAAATCAGTGTCGAGAAGACCACGAAGGTCTTGGCGAAGAGAGCGTCCATCAAGAGGAAAAAATCGGCATGAGTCTCATCCCCACAAACGGTCCAGAAGACACTCCCAGACTGGAAGAGACGCCGGGCCGCGAAGACGCGCCGGGCACAGAGACCTCCGCCGGTCAGGATCGCGCAGCGCCGCTGCGGCGCGTTCCCAACATCGGACACGCGCTTGTGTTTGTCTGCTTCACGGGAGTGCTGCTGGTTCTGCTTGAGCTTGTTCTTGCGACACTGGGAAGATCGCCGGGGATAGAGCACGACGGCGTGGCCAAACTGCTGCGTCCGAAGATGCAGATCGCCCTGCTGGCGACGACATACCTCACCACGCTGCTGGCGGCGTGGTTCTTCTATCCGCTGGTGTGGCAGCGCAGATTTCTCGATGGATTGCAGTGGCGTTGGGCAGTCGCGCGCAACCAGGCGGCGAAGCTGGTGCCGCTTGGCCTGCTGCTTGGCGTGACGATGCAGGCGGTCACCTACTTCATTACTCCGCCAAAGACGCTGCCTGTCGATGATTTCTTTCACACGCAGACGGATGCATGGCTCATCACTCTGTTCGGCACCATCGTTGCGCCGATCTTCGAGGAGGTCTGCTTTCGCGGGTTCCTGCTGCCCGCCTTCGCCATCGCGTACGACTGGCTGAGCCTGCCGCGCACCGCCGCAGGCGCGCGCGCGCTGGCAGACCACCACCACGCTGACCCCGGCGGCGCTGATCTTTTCGGCTGTGCTCACCAGCATATTTTTCGCGCTGATGCACTTTCAGCAGGTGGCTCATCTGTGGGCTGCGCTGCTTGTGCTCTTCTCCATCTCGCTGCTGCTTACGTTCGTGCGCGTCAGGACCGGCTCGGTGGCTGCGTCCGTCCTGGTGCATGGGGCCTACAACGGATTTGTCTTTCTCATGGTGATCGTCCAGACCGGCGGTTACCTCCATCTGGAGCGCATGACAAAGTAATCTCGTCGCCAGAAAAGTTGCAAGGTACACTGCGCTCGTTCTCCGCTACAATTGCTGAGCCATGTCCACCCACTCGCGCACCGCGCTGCTCAACCTTATCGCCACCTACTCCTTCAAGCTGGGCGACTTCACCCTGGCCAGCGGACAGAAGTCCGATTACTACGTTGACTGCCGTACCACCACGCTGCACGCGGAGGGCGGACGGCTTGCCGGGCTGGTGCTCTACGACCTGATCCGCGAGCATATACCGTCGGCGGTTGCGGTGGGCGGGCTCACCATGGGGGCCGACCCGCTGGTCTCCAACGTCGCCAGCGCAAGCGCCTGGGCGCTGGCCGACTACAACGAGATTCGAGAGCTATCGAGTGAACTGGAGTTGGACGAGGTAGATTCGGAACCTGCGCCGACGCTGATCCACGGCTTTCTGGTGCGCAAGGCGGAGAAGACGCACGGCACGGGGCGGCGCATCGAAGGCTTCCTGCAACCCGGCGCGCAGGTGGTCATCCTCGACGACGTATGCACGACGGGCGGCTCGACCGTGACGGCCATCGAGGCGGCGCGCGAGGCGGGAATGATCGTCGCCGGAGTGCTCTGCCTGGTGGACCGCGAGCAGGGCGGGCGGCTCATCATCGAACGCGCCCTGGCCGAGGTCCCCTCCGACGAAGACCTGCCCTTCCTCAGCGTCTTCACCGCCAAAGACGTCCGCAAGGCGCATGTGGCACTACATAAATAGCTAGCTAATCCTCACCACTACGCTGTCATCAAAAGGTCTTCGCGAGTGGAACCTAGCCATCGCTCATGGAGTTGCTTCATCCATTTAGCATTGCCGCGTCTGCCTTCGAGCAGGCCTGCGACGGAGAAATCCAAATCCAGTTTCTCCCAATGAATCCCCATTCCAAGCATCTCAATCGATACATCGGATGCGTCTTCGACGCTTGCGCCAGCCAAGTACTGTAGGTCTTCCTGCGGAATGGCCAGTCGCTGTCCATTGCTCAGCACAACAATCAGTAACTGGTGTTCCTTGTCGAAGCTCACCGAGAGGGCAGTCACGGGGGCAGGCGCGTGCTTCGCCCGTTCGAGAGCGGCGGCGATCATAGCATCTGTCTCTGCGTCGAGCGGGGCTTCCAACTCTTGCTCAGTCATCTCAACCCTCCCCATGTAAACTGCGCCATAACTCTCTCAAGGCGGTCTCATGCATTCGAGCGATTCGCAACACTCGATTCAGGTCATTCGACTTGGCGTCAGGTGGCCTGACCGCCAGGGCTCTGCTCGAAATGGCGATTCCTCCACTCGGCAGAAGATCCAGCACCACAGAAATCTCTGCATACCGTGCATGGACATGCGGCGGCAGGTGGTCGTCTACAAAAATCCAGAACCGGACGCCATCGAACCGCAACGAGCCCATGCCTGCATTCTATCCTCTGCGCGATCCGCGATAAACTGGAAACACATGATTCCTACCCTTGAATGGCTGCCGGAAGGCGTCAATTTCTATCAGACCTGACTACTCGCCACGGGCACGGCCTTCAAGCAGCCACATTGACTCGTAGAGGCCTGCCACCTTTGGCTCCATTTCTGCGCGCCGCTGTTGCTTTCTTCGCTGATTTTGCCTCGCCGCCTCTGCGCCCGATCTCGCTCATCCATCGCTTGCTGCCATAGATGCCCTCCAGCAGCGCCGGGCCATAGAGGTCCACATCCAACTCTTCCCAATGCAGGCCAACTCCCGCAAGCACCTCCACGCGTGCCACCTTTGCCGCCGGTGCACCGCGCAGTCCCTCCAGGTCCTCCCGCGGAAAGAGCACGCGCCGCCCATTGCGAAGGCGCAGCACCAGCGCGTCGAGCGCGCGGTTGTAGGACGCGTCCTCGATCAGCAATCCGTCGTCCTGTCTTCCGGCCCGCGCGATGGCCGCATCGATCTCAGCGTCTGTCGTTGCTACTCTGGCTGTGTTCATGCATCTCCTCCCATAATGCCCATAACTCATCGAAGTTCTCTGCCGCCACATTTAACATCTTCTTCACGCTGCTCCGCTTTGCATTTCGGGGAGATGTCGCATCCTTGCGGTCCGCGAGCACAACCGTCCGGTCTGGCCGAATCTCGACGATAGCGCTGATGCTGCCCAGGTAAGCGTGAACATGCCGCGCTAGATGGTCGTTCGGATACGCCGAAAACAGGACCCCATCGAACCTCAGAGAGCTCATACGCCATTGTATACCCAACCTGCTTGGGTTAATTTAATCCGCGATAAACTGGAAACTCTATGATTCCTACCCTTGAGTGGCTGCCGGAAGGCGTCAATTTTCTCGACCAGACCAAGCTCCCGCTGGAGGAGACCTACGTCCTTGCGACCGACTACAAACAGGTCGCGACCGTCATCCGAGACATGATCGTGCGCGGCGCGCCGGCCATCGGCGTGGCAGCTGCGATGGGGATGGCGCTGGGCATTGAGCGCAGCACCGCAACGACCCTCGCCGAGCTGACCGCCGAGGTCGCCACCATCGCCAAGACGCTGGCCGAGACGCGGCCCACCGCGGTCAATCTCTTCTGGGGCATCGACGAGATTCGCGGCCTCTTCAACTCGCTTGGAGCAACCAACACTCCGATTCCTGAGATCAAATCCGCCGTCGTCGCCCGCGCCCGGCAGATGTACGACGAGGACATTGCGGCGTGCAAGCAGATGGGAGCGCACGGTGCGGCCCTGCTGCCGATGGAGGGCACGGTGCTGACCCACTGCAACGCCGGCGCGCTGGCCACCTGCGGATACGGCACGGCGCTGGGCGTCATTCGCGCGGCCATCGAGCGCGGCCACAAGATTAGCGTCTTCGCCGACGAGACGCGGCCCTTCCTGCAAGGCGCGCGGCTGACCGCCTGGGAGCTGATGAAGGACAACATCCCCACCACCGTGATCTGCGACAATATGGCGGCGGCGCTGATGCGGCAGGGACGCATCCAGGCGGTCATCGTCGGCTCGGACCGCATTGCGGCCAACGGCGATGTGGCCAACAAGATCGGCACCTACGGCGTCGCGGTGCTGGCCCACGAGCACGGCATTCCGTTCTACGTTGCGGCCCCGTGGTCCACGGTTGATCTGGCGACAGCCAGCGGCGACCTGATCCCGATTGAGCAGCGCTCGCCCGCCGAGGTGACGCACATCAACGGCAGGCAGATGACGCCGGACGGCGTTGCCATAGAGAACCCGGCCTTCGACGTAACGCCGGCGAAGTATGTAGCCGCGATCGTCACCGAGCGCGGCGTGCTGCGCGCGCCCTACGCGGAGTCGATCCGAGCCATGGCGAATAGCGCGTCTTGCCCGGCGCAGCTGGCCTTCGCGTAGCCGTGCGCCGAGCAGCAACTCCCAACCGCTATCGGGTAACCGGGTGGGCAACTGGGTGACGCACATCACGGACAGAGGCACCCCGCGCCCCGTTGAATAAGGATTGGGCCAGCTTTGTGAGCTACGATTGAGCGTGTATTGCCCGCTCAGCGATCGAGGTGTTCCATGCCGGTTCTGCAACGCGTCTCGGTGTCTGTAAAAAATATTCTGCTGGCAACGGATTTTTCTCCTGTCTCGGAGAAGGCAGCCAGCTACGCTCGTGCGTTGGCGCTGAACTTCCGCTCCGCCGTCGAGATTGCGCATGTCTTCGATCCGTCCCTTGTCACCTCCTCGTTGGAGACGGTGCTGGGAAAGACGGTCAAGCAGAGACGGCGCATCGCGACCCAGGGCATGGAGCGGTTGCAGAAGGACTTTGCCGCCGCCGGGGTGGAGGCGCGTAGCTCCATGCCGGAGGGACACCCACCCCACGTCGCGCTGCTGAAGGCTGCCCGGCAGTTGGATACGGACCTGATCGTCGCGGGCACTCACTCCCGCTCTGGACTGGAGAGGCTGGTGCTCGGCTCGGTCGCGGAGCAGTTGATTCGCAAGGCAGCCTGCCCGGTGCTAACGGTGGGGCCGCACGCCAGCCAGCCCGGCGATGGGCCTCTGGTCTTCCGCACGATGGTCTATGCCACGGATTTTTCGCCCAAGGCGTCAAAGGCCGCGGTCTTTGCTCTCTCGTTTGCGCAGGACAGCGGGGCGCATCTGTACTTCTGCTATGTCGCCGCCGCCAAGGCCGCGCCGGAGGAGAGGAAGCAGCTCGATTCCCGCTTCAAGGCCGAGCTGAAGCGCATGATTCCCGAGTCCAGCTACGAGTGGTGCACTCCGGAGACCGTGGTGGAGCACGGCGAGGCTAGCAAGGCCATTCTGGACCTGTCCCGCCGCGTTGGCGCAGACCTGATCGTGCTGGGCGCGCGCAAGGCGTCGTTCTGGCTGACCCATGTGGAACATGGCCTTACACCGGATCTTCTCGCCGAGGCCACTTGTCCAGTTATGACGGTGTGCTAAAATCGCGTGACGGGAGAGTTTTATCCCGCCTCCTGAGACGATGTGATCGAGGGGCTCAAGCTCAGTCGCATCTTAACCGCCACGGTCGCATCCCCCCGTCTCTGTCCTGGCGGGGAGGCCAGACTCTAAATGCCTCTCACGCCCATAATCCGTCCTGTGCACCATTGCGTAAACTGCGATTTTCGCTCCATGCGCATGTTCTGCAGCCTGGACGAGGAGGCGCTAGCCGACTTCGATCTGATTGGCGTGAGTACGACGCTTCCCCGCGGCGCGACGCTGTTTCTGGAGAATGCTCCGAACCAGGCAGTCTACGTCGTCTGCACCGGCCAGGTGAAGCTCTCCTGCACATCCAAGGAGGGCCGCACGCTGATCCTGAAGATCGCCATGCCGGGCGACATCCTTGGCCTGGGCGCGGTCATCTCCGGCTCCAAGTATGAAGTGACGGCAGAGACCGTGCAGCCCACCGAGATCAAGAGCATCCGGCGCGACGAGTTCCTCGCCTTCTTGAAGAAGCATGGCGATGCCAGCCTGCATGCCGCCAAGGCGCTCAGCGAAGAGTACAAGGCCGCCTTCTTCGATGCCCGCCGCCTCGCGCTCTCCGGTTCCACCGCCGGCCGCCTGGCCGCTGTACTGCTGGACTGGGGCCGCGCAGAGTCCTGCGGCAAGGCCGAGATGCGCTTCACCATGGCGCTCACCCACGAGGAGCTGGCCAACCTGGTCGGCTGTTCGCGAGAGACCATGACCCGCATGCTGGGACGCTTCAAACGCGAAAAACTCATCCAGATCCACGGCGTCTCCATTCTCATTCTCTCCCCCGAAAAGCTGGAACGTATCTCCGTTTAGGCCCTCCTCGGCCAGGGCATCGAACTCATTTCCTTCAACTTCTGACTTCTCCGCCTCATTTGAGAGCCGTGACCCATATCACAGCTTTCAGCCCTGCAACCAAATAAGATTTGGGTTCGAGGAGGTGACGGATGCTCAACCGCTGTACTAATCCCATCTGCCTTTCTGCGTTCAATCTCCTCGACAGCTCCATTTCGGAGACCTCCGATTCCCGCTTGAGGCTGCATAGTTTCTAGCGGATGGCCCAGATACCGCCGCTCGCTTATCAGAAGAGAGATGCCTCCGATGCCATTATCCAAGATCGATACCATGCCGTCCTTCGACAGACTGCTCGTTGCAACCGATTTCTCGGCTGCCTCGCAGGCCGCCTGCCGCACGGCCATCGATACCTGCCTCGCGCTGCGGGCCAGTCTTGTGATTCTGCATGTCTTCCGTCCGGTGGAGGCCGCTGCGCAGGAGGCCGGCGGGCAGAAGCAGGAGGCGGGTGCGCAGGAGGCGGAGAAGAAGGCCCTCCAGGACAAGTGCCGGGCCGCGCTCGAAGAGCTGCGCCAGCAGGCAGTGCAGGCAGGCGTCGAGTGCGAGGCCATTCTGGGCAGAGGCAAACCGACCGCGACGATTCTGGAGACTATCACAGTAAAGAAGATCGATCTGACCATCATGGGTACCAGCGCCCTGCATGGCCTGGAGCGCATCGTCTTCGACTCCACCACCGAAGCGGTGCTGCGCAAGGCACCCTGCCCAGTCCTCACCGTCGGGCCACACGCAGACAACTCCGAGAAGGCCCTGCAGTCCGTTGGGCCGGTCGTCTTCGCGACCGACTTTCATTTCACTACGATTCATGCCATCCGCTTTGCCGCCAGCTTCTCGCAGTTGACCGCCTCGCCGCTGCATTGCCTTCATGTGATGCCGCGTTCGCTGGAGGCCTGCACCCAGTGCCAGGTTGTACCGGCGATCATGTCCGAGGCGCTGCAACAGCTCGCCAACGAGAGCGGAGTCGTCGTCGAGACTCCCATCTGCGCCACCACCTACGGCAGCGAGGTCTCCTGCGCCGTGGTGGACTATGCCCGGCAGCAGAAGGCAAAGCTGATCGTCCTCGGCGTGCGCAAGGCGTCGCTCGAGGCATCGGAGACCCATCTGCATATCGCCTACCGCATCATCACCGAGGCCCCCTGCCCGGTGCTTACCATGGCCTTCGCCACGCAGCCGGACGACGCCATCGAAACCATCCGCCGCAAGGTCCCAGCCCTGGTCTGATCCGGGTCCGGTGTGTGGTGGGTGGATGTGGAACGTGCCTTTTACGTGCCTGGGCAAACCTTGCATTGTGTACGAATAGGCCACAAATTGTGGGCGGGACCGTATTGGCTCTACGGGCGCCGAATCTCTCTTTTGCAGGTCATGCAGGCGGAGTAATATCTCACGAGGCGGGTGCAAGTTCACCGCAACTCAATCTCGGACGCGAAGAGGCTTATGACGCTTGCAACGGAACCGCCCAATGGCCGATCTCCCCGCCGCAAGATCGGCATCACCTGTTACCCCACCTATGGCGGCTCGGGCGTGGTTGCCACCGAGCTTGGCATCGAGCTGGCCGCGCGCGGCCACCAGGTCCACTTCATCACCTCGTCGATGCCCTTCCGCCTGAGCGGTCGCGAGGCCAACATCTTCTTCCACGAGGTGGATGTCTACCACTACCCGCTCTTCGAGCACCCGCCCTACGACCTGGCGCTGGCCACGCGCATGGCC
The DNA here is from genome assembly GCA_963828115.1 of uncultured Acidobacteriaceae bacterium. Lineage (GTDB taxonomy): Bacteria > Acidobacteriota > Terriglobia > Terriglobales > Acidobacteriaceae > Edaphobacter. The sequence continues at coordinate 118,536 of CAWHDN010000017.1, read as the reverse complement.
GAGGTAGCGGACTTCTACTCGCTCGACCTGTTGCACGTCCACTACGCCATTCCACACTCCATCTCCGCGCTGCTGGCGCGCCAGATGACGGAGACGCAGCATGAGGCCGCGCGCCGCCGCTATCTGCCCATCATCACCACGCTGCACGGGACGGACATTACGCTGGTCGGCCTTGACCGCTCCTACCTGCCAATTACGCAGTACGGCATCGAGCAGTCGGACGGCGTCACCGCCATCTCCAGCTACCTGCGCGACCGCACCCGCGAGGACTTCAACATCCAGAGCGAGATCGAGGTGATCCGCAACTTCGTCAACTGCGACGTCTACTTCCGCGACCCGGCGAAGGTGGCCGCCATGCGACCGCGATTCGTCGCACCGGCGAGTGGAGACAAACCCGCCGAAAAGCTGCTCGTCCACCTCTCGAACTTCCGCCCCGTCAAGCGCATTCTGGATGTGATCGAGGTCTTCGCGCGCGTCGCATCCGCCCTGCCCGCGCGCCTGATGCTGATCGGCGACGGCCCCGACCGCTCTGCCGCCGAACACCTCGCCGTGCGCCTTGGTGTCGCCGGCCGCATCCACTTTCTCGGCAAGCAGGACAACGTGAACGAGCTGCTGCCGCTGGCCGACCTGATGCTGATGCCCTCGGAGATGGAGTCCTTCGGGCTGGCCGCACTGGAAGCCATGGCGTGCGGCGTTCCCACCATCGCCACGCGAGTCGGCGGTGTCGCGGAACTCATCGACGATGGGGTCAACGGCCTGCTCTTTCCGGTGGGCGACACGGAGGCGATGGCCGCGGCCGCGAACGCCCTGCTGGGCGACGAGGCGCGGCTGGCTGCGATGGCTGCCGCCGCGCGCAAGACCGCCAGCGACCGTTTCTGCTCCAGCCGCATCATCCCTCTCTACGAGGCATTCTACGAGCGCGTCATCGCCCGCGGCCAGGCGGCGAAACCGTGAGCAGGGGGAAGAAGCCATGAGCAAGCAACAAGATGCGTCCCCCGTCCGACTCGCTCTCACAGGCCGGCGCATCCTTGTTACCCGCGCGCCGCGTCAGGCCTCGCAGCTCGCCGAACAACTGAGCGCGCTGGGCGCCACACCGATTCTGATTCCCACCATCGAGATCGCCCCGCCCACCTCGTTTGCGGCCCTCGATGCCGCGCTCACGGAGCTCTCCGGCTTCGATCTGGTGGCCTTCACCAGTGCCAACGCGGTCGAGGCCTTTCGCGAGCGCGCGCTGCTCCTGGGACTTGCGCCCGCGCCGCGCCGCATCGCGGTGGTCGGGCCTGCAACCGCACGGGCGGTCGCGGCGATCGGCCTCCACGCCGACGTCGTTCCACCCACATTTACCGCCGAATCGCTCGCCAATACCATCGTCCAGACTCTGCTTCCCGAAGTTCCCGGTGCGCGCATCCTGCTGGTGCTGGTCGAACAGGCGCCCGCCACGCTCGCCTCCGCACTGGCTGAAGCGGGAGCGCGCGTCACCGTTGCCGCGGCGTACGGCAACCACGTCCCCGAGGCCTCGCTGGCGGCTGTTGCCGCCCTCTTCGCCGACCCATCGAACTATCCCGACGCCGTCACCTTTACCAGCGCCTCCACCGCTGGCAACCTCATCGCCCTGCTGGAGGCCGCGGGCCTCAGCCTGCCCGCCACTACAGTGCGCGCCTCCATTGGGCCGATCACCTCGCGCGCGCTCGACGGACTCGGCCTGCCGCCCCATCTGGAGGCGGCTGAGCCGACCATTGCCGCGCTGGTAGAGGCCCTTGCCGCCCACTTTCATGCCGCCTACCCGACAAAAGTTGTATTGATAGCATCTGTCTGAACGGGCACAAATTCAGAAGCGGGGATGATACGTTTTAAATATGACGAATGCGCTTCTGACAACCACTCTCGGCGGCCTTCCCCTGGTAGCACGGGGCAAGGTCCGCGACCTCTATGCCCTGGACGACAAACTGCTGTTTGTGGCCACGGACCGGATCTCCGCGTTCGACCATGTGCTTGGCTCGGGCATTCCGGACAAGGGAACGATCCTCACGCAGATCTCGGCCTTCTGGTTCGAGTTCCTCAAAGACACGGTGGCAAACCATCTTCTGGCCATCGACGCGCCGGAGATCTCCGTGTTGCTGGAGCCGTATTCACAACAGATCTTTGGGGAGCGTCTCTCCGCCGCACGAATTGTCTCGCATCCGTTGTTCCAGGAGCAGATTGCAGGCCGGAGCATGGTGGTGCGCCGCGCACAGATGTTTTCCGTGGAGTGTGTGGTGCGCGGCTACCTCTCTGGATCGGGATGGAAGGACTACCAGGCGACAGGAGCAGTCTGTGGGATTCCTCTGCCGGCCGGGCTGCGCGAGTCGGAACGGCTGCCGGAGCCCATCTTCACTCCGTCGACCAAGGACAACTCCGGCGGGCATGACGAGAACATCTCCTACGCGCAGATGGAGGCGACGGTGGGTGTGGAGACGGCGGCCCATTTGCGCAGCCTGACGCTCGCGATCTATGCAAAGGCCTCTGCATATGCGGCGGAGAAGGGTTTGATCCTGGCCGACACGAAGTTCGAGTTCGGCTGGATTGATGGCGTGGGGATGGTGTTGGCCGACGAGGTTCTGACTCCGGACTCCTCGCGCTACTGGCCGGCGGCAAGCTACGCTCCGGGCGGCGCGCAGCCCAGCTTCGACAAACAGTACGTGCGCGATTATCTTGAATCCATCCGATGGAACAAACAGGTGCCCGCGCCTGCGCTGCCCGAGGATGTTGTCTCCCATACTCGACAGAAGTACATGGAGGCGTTCCGCCTGCTGACAGGGCTGGACGACCTGAATGCAATGGGGGGCCGGGCCGGGCCGGTGGACCTCTCGAAGGTGCGATCATGAACATTGCTGATTTGAACTGGTTTGACTGGGTACTGGTTGCGATCGTGATTGTCTCGATGGTGCGTGCATACGTCACAGGGCTTGTGCGCGCAATCGCCGGGCTGATCGGCTTTGCTGTGGGGTTTGAAGTGGCGAGCTCGGGCTACGTCTACCTCGGGGACCAGATCAGGGACCAGGCCTGGATCACCTCGCAGTACATGGCGCGAACGGTCGCCTTCCTGATGATTGTGGTGGCTGTTGTGGTGTTGTTTGAGATCACTGGCCGCGTACTGCAGAAGAAACTGCGAACGGTCGGGCTGGGTTGGTTCGATCGCACGCTTGGGGCGGCGTTTGGATTCGCCCGCGCTTGTCTGATGGGGATCGCTCTGCTGATGGCCGCATCGATATTCACGCCGCAGCCGGACGCTGTCACTAATTCACTCCTGAGACCCTATTTATTTACCGTTGTGCATGATGTATCCTTCCTCATACCTGATTCCCTTCAACAACGGATCCTGTAATGGCGTGGCTGATCTTGAGCAGAACCAATTTCACTGGATCGGCAGAATCCGAAACACTGGATCAATTGGCATGGAGTGGTCTACAGTAGGGACTCATCCCGTATCGGACAGCAAGCGAGGTTAGACCTTTGAAGCGCGAATTGGACACCCTGATCACACAGATGCACAGTGCGGGCATTCCCTATGCGGATGCCATACGGCAGTTCAAGAAGCGCTACATTCTGGAAGTTCTGGCGCACCACAAGGGCAACCAGTGCAAGGCTGCGATCGAGTTGGGAATGCATCGCAATACCCTCAGCCGTACGCTGGCGGAACTGGACATGGACTCCGCGCAGATCCGCAAGGGAATGCGCCGGCCGGTGATGAGCGAGCGGCCGGCGATGGCCCAGCGAATGGCGATGGGCCAGAGGCCGAGAATACAGATTGCGGTGAACGGGCGGCAGGCTTAAGCAGGGGTCAGGGAACAGGCAACTAGTGGGGTCTGCGGTGGGCGGCTGTGGAGAGAGTCTGCGGTTCGCAGCCCCAGATTGCGGCGTGGCGCGTCTAAGATAGCAGTGCATGGCTTTCCCAATTCATCTTCGCGCAACACGGAGCGGACCATGGCTGGGCGCGTGGTTGCTCTGCTGCTTTGTGCTCACGCATTCCGCCCGGGCGACTTGGGCGCAGACTCCTGCAACGCTGGGTCCGGCAGTTCAGCTTCAGGCGCAGCCTGAAGCGGCAGGGCAGGAGCCTGCGCAGCAGCCACCAACGGGGCAAGGTCAGCCGGAGCCAGGCCAGGCTGCGCAGCCCGCCGAAGGAGCAGGCGCGGGGACCGCGGTGGCGGCTATTGGTTTGCATCCCGTCCAGAATGCGCACGGCAAGCGGAATCTGCGGGAGGCTGAGGATGCATATCTGGCGGGCGCGAAGAAGCTCCAGCAGGATGATCTGAATGGGGCCGAGCGCGAGTTTACGCGTGCGCTGAAACTGGATCCCGAGAACCGCGATTATTCCATCGCGATCTCTCTGGCGCGCCAGCACCGGCTGACGGAGTTGGTGCAGCAAGCGGGCAAGGCACAGCAGGAGGGAAACCCGCAGAAGGCGGAGATGTTGCTCGCCCAGGCGCGCGCCATCGACCCAGAAAATCCCATTGTGACCGAGCACAGTGGGCCGGTATTAGGGAAGCAGGCGAGCACAGCCAACGCGCCAGACGCAGCTTCGGGCCAGATTGCTTCGGATCAAGCAACAGGAGAGCCCGGCGACAAAGCTGGCGGCGCGTTGACAGGCCCGCTGGCGGACCGCGCCCGGATGCTCTCCGCTGGCGAAGAAAATGAGCCGTGGAAGATTCAGTCTCCGGCGCTGGAGGACGCAATTCGCCTCGCGCCGAACGACGCGGTGAAGAGCTTTCATCTGCACGGGTACTCTCCGGATCTGCTCCGCGAGGTGACGTCGGCCTACGGCATTCGCGCGATTGTCGATAACTCCGTGGAGCCGAAAAATCTTGACTTCGATCTGGAGAATGTGAACTACGCAAAGGCCATGGAGGTACTGACGGAGATGACGAATGTCATCGCGGTGCCCGTGGATGAGACGAGCTTGCTGATTGCCCGCAACCTCCCGTCGAACCGCCTGCTCATGGAGCGCCAGGTAGAGGAGACAATCTATCTGCCAGAGTCCACGCAGGAGCAGGTCAGCGACATTGCGAACGTGGCGCGCAACATCTTCGAGGTCAGGCAGGCAACCACACAGTCGGCCTCCGGAAGCATCGTGGTGCGCGCTCCGCAGGCGGTCCTCGCATCGATGAACCACGTGATCGAGGGCCTGATCGATGCCCCCGCAGAGGTGATGGTCGAGGTGAAGTTGTATGAAATGGTCAACACGCACGCGGTCAACGCCGGGGCGAACATTCCCACGGCGGCTGGAATCTACAACGTGGACCAGGCGGCGACGGCGCTGGTGAATGCGAACCAGACGCTGGTGCAGCAGGCGATTGCGCAGGGCCTGGTGAGCCCAACGGCCAGCACTTTAACAATTGCCGGCGAGCTGATTGCGTCGGGACTGGTGCAGAGCAGCCTGTTCAATAGCACGATTGGGGTCTTTGGCGGCAAGACGACGATGACAGGCATCACGGAAACAGGGAACATCGCGTTCAACTGGGGTCTGAATTCATCAGACACAAGGGCGCTTGACGATGTGCAGTTGCGGGTGGAAGACCACCAGGAAGCAGTCTTCCGCGAGGGGACGCGCTATCCGATCGTCTCATCGACCTATAGTTCGGGGTTGTCGACGGCCGCCTCCGCGCTGAGCAATAAAACCATCAACGGCGTCAACGTCGCCAGCCTGCTCTCGCAGTACGCGGGCGGCAGCAGCATGACGATTCCGCAGGTGACCTATGAGGACCTCGGCGTGACCCTGAATGCGACCCCCGTGATCCTGAAGTCGGGACGGATCAACCTGAAGCTCAACCTGAAGATCGAGTCGCTCTCAGGCAGCACAAGCGACGGCAACCCCATCCTGGACAGCCGGCAGTTGGCCTCGGACATTACGGTGCAGGAGGGGGAGAGCGCACTGATGGTGAGCAGTGTGAGCAAAACCGAGTCGGCTGCGATGAGCGGGATCCCGGGACTGAGCGAATTGCCCGGCTTCCAGATACCCGCCACAGAGAACGTAGAGAAGGACTCCAGCCAGCTCGTCATGGTGGTGACGCCGCATGTGGTGCGGCGGCGCTCCAATATGGTGGCCAGCCCGCGAATTGCGTACCGGACGCAGGCGGCCAATTAGGACAAGACACGCAGAGCGGGGCCCTGCATCCGGCCCGCTTTGCATCTGGCGCGCGTTGACCGTGGCTACATGGGCCGTTATACTTCAATTTGTGCGAGCGGGAGTAGCTCAGTGGTAGAGTGCTTCCTTGCCAAGGAAGATGTCGCCGGTTCGACCCCGGTCTCCCGCTCCAACTCCAGCCCTTCTGCGATACACTCTTCCTTGTTCATCCGGGTGTGCGTGAAAGCGCAGGCCCTGCGAGGCGCGGTACCCAAGTGGTAAGGGAGAGGTCTGCAAAACCTTTATGCGCCGGTTCGATCCCGGCCCGCGCCTCCATAATTCCCCTGTAAGATAAACACCTTCAATCACTTGACCTGAATTTATCGTTCATGGGCAAGTGTGTCTTTTTCGTTAATTTTCGTGTCTTTTGCGCACTTTTCGTCCGTTTTCCTGTGGGGGGTCGGACCAAAACCGGACAGAAAAATCGACTGTTCCTGCCTCAATGTTGTGCTTCATCCCCCTGTGGGGCTTTACTCCTTTCAAATTAATTTGAAAATTTCTGATTGTTCCACACCTTCGCCAGACGCGCAGACCGCCTCCATCGGTCGCAAACGCAGGCGCAGATGTGGGCCGCAGTAGTTGGGATTGGAATGTGAAGAACTTAAAAGGGACAGGCGGGGAGGCGGGATGGCAGGCTTGCTTTACAAATCATCGCAATCTGTTACGGTTTCACCCTGCTCCCAGATTTTTTCTTGCCCAGCCTAAACGTTCTGTCATAGCGTTTCATCGCCTGCTTCTTGTGGTCGGCAGTGGGGTGGACATACTTCTGCACACAGCGGATCGATCCGTGCCCAAGAAGTGCGGCGAGAGTGGGCAGATCAACGCCGGCTTCGGCCACCCTGGTAGCAAAGGTATGCCGCTTATGCCGGTAGCGGCATAAGCGGCAGCATGCCGACTTCCCGATTATGCCGACTCCGGTCATGTAACGTGCTTTCTCTTCCCGTTCAGCGCGGAGTTCCGCGTCTTGCCATCAGATTGCAATCGGCATAATTATGAGGTCTCCTTTTCATGGCATTGATGCCAGGAAAAGGAGAAGACGCATGAAGAGTAATTCCACCCAGACCGATGGGCGTTTACAGGTCGGCCCGTTCGAGTCCCATGTTCGAACGTTTTCAGATTCGCTGGTGAAGGACGGCTATGCGGATCAGACCGTTCGGTCGAAAATGTTGTTGATCGAGGATCTTGCACAGTGGTTGCTACGGACCGATCTGCCAGCCAAAAAGATCGACGAAGAACAATTCGAAGAATTTTTCAAGCAGAAGCGGGGACTTCACAGGGGCGATTCAACAACGCTTGAGCAGTTTCTGGATCATCTTCGAAAGAACAGCTTTGTTCCCGATCGAAAGCCGTGTATAGATGATTCGCCCTTGACCGGAATTCTTTGCCGGTACGAGAAGTATTTGTGCTCGGAGCGTGGCCTTGCTCCAACTACGATTCTCAACTACCTATCTCTCATTCGGGCATTTCTCCTCGATCGTTTCAAGGAGGAACCATTTCGTCCGGGAGAAGTAAAAGCCTCGGATATATCAGACTATATTTTGCGACGCTGCCATAGCATGGCTGTCAAAAGAGTCCAGCTGCTGACCTCAGCCTTACGGTCTTTCTTCCGCTTTCTGTTTCAGAAGGGGGAACTGCAAGTAGACTTGGCCGCTTCGGTCCCAACGGTAGCGGATTGGCGGCTGTCCACAGTGCCCAAGTACTTGTCGCCGATGGAAGTTGAGCGTGTGCTCAAGGCATGTAATCGCCGCACTGCAACTGGGCGTCGCGACTACGCAATTCTACTTCTGCTTGCGCGTCTCGGTCTCCGCGCCGGCGAAATAGTAGCCCTTCAGATCGATGACATCAACTGGAGAGCAGGTGAATTCGTCGTTCGAGGCAAGGGATTACGACATGATCGAATGCCTTTGCCGGCGGATGTGGGCGAGGCGCTGGCATCCTATCTGCGTCGAGACCGCCCTACATGCAAAACGCGCCGGGTATTTGTTTGCATGAAGGCGCCAATTCGTGGCTTCGCTGGTCCCTCGACGCTGACAACGATTGTTCGCCGCGGCCTCGACCGAGCTGGCCTACACCCCGCTTTTAAGGGATCTCACTTGTTTCGTCACAGCCTCGCTACGTCCATGCTCCACGCCGGGGCAACAATGAGGGAAATAGGTGAAGTCCTTCGACATCGAGTCCCAAACACTACTGAAATCTATGCCAAGGTTGACTTCTCTGGCATGCGCTCGCTGGCACAGCCGTGGCCGAATGGAGGTGGGCTGTGAGTGCACTCGAACAAGCATTGAACGACTACATCAGTATCCGCCACAACCTCGGATTTCGATTCCGGCTTCCGGCAAGCTTATTGCGGAAGTTTGTGGTGTTTCTCGATGCCGAAGGAGCATCGCACATCACCACGAAACTGGCGCTTCGGTGGGCTATACTGCCTTCGAAAGCTCAACCCTCCACCTGGGCTTGGCGTTTGGGGATGGTTCGACGTTTCGCCATCTGGCTCTGCGCCACTGATCCTCGCACCGAGGTTCCTCCTGTCGGCATTCTCCCGCATCGTTACCGGCGCAAACCCCCTCACATTTATAGCGACGCGGAAATCGACGAAATCCTTCGTCGAACCCAACAACTTCCATCTTCGAAGAATCTCCGAGCCAAGACGTATACCACTCTCTTCGGTCTGCTGGCGGTCACTGGAATGCGGGTAAATGAAGCCGTCGGACTCGACCGATCGGATGTCAACCTCGACCTCGGAATTCTTCATATCCGCCGCACGAAGTTTGGGAAATCGCGTTACGTTGCGGTTCATCCCACCACTGCAGATGCTCTGAAAAACTACGCCGAAACCAGAGATAGTCTGTTCCGTGCATCCTTGACGCCGGCGTTCTTTATCTCCGAGCGTGGTAGTCGGATTACCGATTGCATGGCGCGATACACCTTCGCCAAGTTATCCCAACAGCTCGGCCTCCGCTTATCAGCCAAAGGTCACGGTCGCGGTCCACGGCTCCATGATATGCGGCATCGATTTGCCGCTCGCACCTTGATCAACTGGTATCGCGACGGGGTAGATGTCGAACGAGAACTTCCCAAGCTGGCCACCTATCTGGGGCACGTCCACGTGAACGATACCTACTGGTACCTGGAAGCTGTGCCTGAACTTCTTCAACTGGTTACTGACCGACTGATCGAGCGGGAGGTACAGCCATGATTTCTGCCAACCTTCCCTCCCTTCTCCAATCGTTCTTTATCAATCGCCTGCTGCGCGAGCGGCAAGCGAGCCCACATACGATCGCAGGATATCGCGACTGCTTTCGCTTGCTCCTGCATTTCGCGAAAGAACGACTCGGCAAAGCGCCCTCCAAGCTCTCCATCGAAGATATCGATGCGCCATTTGTCGGCAGTTTTCTTGACCATCTGGAAAGTCTGCGCAAAAACAGCGCTCGCACGCGGAATGCGCGCCTGGGAGCCATCCACTCCTTCTTTCGGTACGTGGCTTTAGAGGAACCTGCATATTCGCTGCATTGTCAACGGATTCTTGCAGTGCCCAACAAACGCCATGAACGGAAACCAATCGAGTTTCTCAATCGGGATGAGATCAACGCTCTGCTCACGATTCCAGATATCTCCATCTGGTTGGGGCGTCGTGATCGAACTCTTCTTCTACTTGCGGTTCAGACAGGTCTGCGAGTTTCGGAGTTGGTTGGATTGAACTTCAAAGATGTTGTGCTCGGCACCGGGGCGCATGTGCGCTGTCTGGGCAAAGGCAGAAAGCTGCGTTGCACACCGCTACGTCCAGAAACGACCAAGATGCTTGATGCGTGGTGCCACGAACTCCACGGTCTGCCCGATGATCCGGTCTTCGCCAGCATCCGTGGTGGCCGCCTTAGCCGCGATGCAATTGAGCGCCTCATCACCAAGTACACTCATGCTGCCGGACAGAATTGTCCCTCGCTCAAACGCAAGAAGGTCTCTCCGCACGTGCTTCGACACACCGCCGCCATGGACCTTCTACAACATGGCGTTGACCGCTCAGTGATTGCGCTTTGGCTGGGGCACGAATCCATGGAAACGACACAAATGTATCTCCATGCGGACATGGGCATGAAGGAGAAAGCACTCTCACGCACTGCGCCGCTTGGCGTCAACCCCGCACGATATCGTCCAGACGATAAACTGTTGGACTTCCTGGAGACCCTTTGATTATGCCGATACTAGACACCCCCCGAGGTCCTCCACATCGCTGCCTCCGGCAAGGAGTCGGCATAATCGGGAAGTCGGCATGCTGCCGCTTATGCCGGTAGCGGCATAAGCGGCACACGTTCGCCGTCCACAGACTGACGGAATGGTATAGGACTGGTGCGGACGTGCAACTCCTTCTGCCAGCCCTCTCCACCTATCTTGGACATGTTGATCTGCACTCAACCCAGTGTTACTTGACCATGACACCGGAGTTGCTGGGGGAAGCCAACCGCCGCTTCCAGAACTATGTGTACGGAGGGTGCCATGAAGAATAGCTCAGCCCTCGGCTCATGGATCAGGCGCTTCCTGATGGAATACCTCGTTGGGGAGCGAAATCTGGCTCGCAACACTCAATGGAGCTATCGCGATGCTGTTCGCCTGTTGGTTCTGTTCGCTGCCTCCAAGACACATAAGAAGGTGGACGAGTTGCTCATCGCGGACATCGATGCGGACCTGTTGCGCGCCTTTCTGCGGCACATCGAAGAGCAGCGAAGATGCAGCGTCTCCAGCCGCAATCAGCGTCTGGCTGCCATCCATGCGCTGGCCAGCTTCATCGCGGAACGATGCCCCGAATATCTGGACTGGTGCGCTCAACTCCGCGCCGTCAAGTCCAAGCGTTCGGCCCCCATGCCAGTCTGCTATCTCGAAAAGCCAGAGATCGATGCTCTGCTGAATGCGCCCAACCCTGCCACTGCACTTGGCAATCGGGATCGCGCCCTGCTGCTTTTTCTATACAACACGGGAGCGCGGGCTGATGAAGCAGCCAAACTATGCATCGATGATCTCAGCCTGCATAGCGGCGCAGACGGTGCCTTGTCTTCGGTGTGTCTTCACGGCAAGGGAGGAAAAGTTCGCATCTGTCCGCTCTGGGCCTCCGCGACCGCGATACTGAGAAATCTTGTCGCAGGGCGGAGCGGCAACGAACCAGTGTTCCTCAATCGTCGCTCGGAGCCACTGACACGCTTCGGCATCCACGAAATCGTAACGCGCTATGCGCAAGCCGCCATGAGCCGTGTGCCGGATATGCGCAAAAAACGGATCAGCCCCCATACCATCCGCCACACAACAGCCACGCATCTTCTCCGCGCCGGCGTTGACATCAACACCATCCGCGCCTGGCTTGGTCATGTCTCGATCAACACCACCAACATCTACGCTGAAACCGACCTTCAGATGAAAGCCAAAGCTCTTGGCCTGTGCGCAGTGGAGAGTACGCGATCAACAAAACACTGGCGCGACAATCCAAACCTCATGTCCTTCCTCGCCCATATCTAGCCCGCACTTATGTGACGTTCAGTTCCCAAAAGCCCTCTGTTTACGCCCATCCCGAGGCTGAACGCCACATAACCGGGAACCCAACATAATCTGCATTATGTGGTGCACCACATAATGCAGATCACTTGCCCCTCTATCGACAGTCGGAGATCTACGCTCGCGAAGGCGTTGATCTCGACCGCTCCACGCTGGCCGGTTGGGTCGGAGCAACCAGCGAACTGCTTGCGCCCTTGGTCGATGCAGTGCGCGATCATGTGATGACGGCCAGCAAGATTCACGCAGACGACACGCCCGTTCCGGTGCTCGCGCCCGGTACCGGCAAGACCAAGACGGGCCGCCTCTGGACCTATGTTCGCGACGACCGTCCATCGGGTGATACGACCGCGCCAGCCGTGTGGTTTGCTTACGCACCGGATCGCAAGGGCGAACGTCCAAGGCTGCACCTGAAAAACTTCAAAGGCGCTCTACAGGCCGATGCCTACGCTGGATTTCATCATCTCTACGACAGCGGCAACATCCATGAAGTTGCCTGCTGGGCTCACGCACGACGCAAGTTTCATGAGATCCATGTAGCGCATCCGTCGCCAACAACAACCGAAGCAATCGAGCGCATCGCCGCGCTCTACGCCATTGAAAAAGAGATTCGAGGCAGCACGCCGGAGATCCGCAAGTCGATTCGGCAGGCCCGCGCAAAGCCTCTGCTCGATGGCCTGCGCCTCTGGATGGAAACGACGCTCGCCAAGCTCTCCCGCAAGTCCGATACGGCGGCGGCGATCCGCTATGCGCTCTCGCGATGGCGCGCCCTGACGCGCTATGCCGACGACGGCACTCTCGAGATCGACAACAACGCCGCCGAACGTGCGCTGCGCGTCGTCGCGCTTGGACGGAAGAATTTTCTCTTTTGTGGCTCGGACGCAGGCGGTGAACGCGCCGCCGCCATCTACTCCCTGCTCGGCTCGGCCAAGCTCAACGGCCTCGATCCAGAGATCTATCTCCAGCACGTCCTCACCCAGATCGCCGATCACCCCATCAACCGCATTGCCGATCTGCTCCCATGGAACGTATCGCTCGCCAGTCCATACGAGCAGTCCTGAATAAGTGCCCACATAAGGTTATGTGGACACTTAAATCCCAACCCCATTCATAGAAACACCCCCACCGACAAGAACGGCCCAGACCATACGCTTACCCTTCATTCGTATTACCGACGGCAAGGTGCATGACGTCAATATCCTCGACGAACTTCTGATCGAGGCTGGCGCTTTCTATGTAATGGATCGTGGCTACATCGACTTCGAGCGACTCTATAGCTTCACGCTCTCTTCGGCCTTCTTCGTGGTGCGCACCAAAGCGAATGTTTTGCTTCAGCGGCGCTATTCGCATCCGGTAGACAAAAGCACCGGAGTACGATCAGACCAGATCGTGATCCTGACGTCTTTGCAATCGGCCACGGCCTATCCCGATGCGCTTCGCCGTGTGAGCTTCGTGGACGCCGAAACCGGCAAGAGACTGGTTTTTCTGACCAACAACTTCTCTCTGCCCGCACTGACCATCGCGCAAATCTATAAGCAGCGCTGGCAGGTCGAGCTTTTCTTTCGCTGGATCAAGATGCACTTGCGCATCAAGGCGTTCTACGGAACCAGTGAGAACGCGGTGAAGACCCAAATCTGGATAGCCGTCAGCATTTACGTTCTGGTCGCCATCGTCCGCAAACGGCTCGGACTGGAGGCCAGCCTTTACCAAATTCTACAGATTCTCAGCCTAACTCTATTCGAGAAAACGCCCATTTTACGGGCACTTCAGGCAATAAGCTGCGATAACGACTTAGACGATCTTGGCAACCAGTTGAATCTGTTCAGCTTATAGCCGGACAGCAGTGAGCAGCAATACACGTCCCCTTACAGTCCTGCTCAGTCCTTTTTCATCACTGGGTACTGTCGGTCGATGCGTGTGGCGCGCGCGCAACGTCCACGGCAAATATATAGCTCGGCCCAAACATGTTCGAGGTGAAGATCACCAGCTTATGGTCAGGGCTGAACCGAACATTTGGCTCGATAGTATACTTTTGTTTGGATAGATTGACCAAGTACCGCTGCTTAAAACTTCCGGTCTGTATCAAATCTTTTTGACTGGGATCGATTGGCTCGGTTCTTTCTCGCGGGTAGAAGAGTTCAAGCCATTTTCCGTCAAGCGCCATAGCTGACCCGGATGGGTCGCTTCCATCCCCACAAAAGGCAATATCGCCATCTGCCACGTTATAGTGCATCGACCAGGCATTCCGCTCGATAGAATAACGCTGTCTTTGCCCCGTCATGACGTTGTAGCTGGCAAGATAGAAGTTCTGTCCTAGAGGCGACTGTAGGTCGTACCAGATCGTTTTGCCGTCGCCATCCCAGAACGCGTTCCCCACAGCTTCCCGAGACAGCGTCCGTTTGTGCATAAGTTGATTCTGTGTGCCGTCGCTTCGAATGGTCCAAAGCCTGTCCACCTTCAACCACGACCCCTGATGGCAGTACATCAGCAGGGTTGGATCGGTCGGAGAGAATAGGGCCTCATCCAGCCAATCGGTACTCCGCAACAGAGTCTTGAGAGCGGCGGTTCGCAGATCGAGCGTAAACAACGCCATTGGCAGATGCGCAGCGAGCCGTACGTCCATCTGCTCTTCTGTAAGAGGAGTACTTCGTAGAACCGGGTCGGTGTCTTGTTGAATGGACGAGCTGACCTCCCCTTCAATCAATGTTCCAGCAGCCAGCGTCTCATCGGCGTTCAACGTAGTAATCCTTGCATGTGGGGGCAGGTCGAGGATCTTGAGCGTCTGGGCCGTGTTCACGTTGATGGCATAAAACCCTCGATCATCTGGCCGGGTGAAGTACACCGTGGGGGTCTTTCTCCCCACCACGATGCTGCTGACCGGTCCCGTCACCAGAAGGCGTGACGGGTTGTTCTCGATCAGATTGACCACATAAATACTCTTGTCCACCAAATAGACCATCTGCTTGCCATCGGGCGTAAAAGCATTTTGGTTGAAGTAGAGACTCCGCGAACCCGGCTCGTTGGTTAGGCGAGTGACCTTGTGCCCGGCGTCGCTGTCGAGCCACATAACCGGCACATTCTGGTTGTCCGAAGAGGTCGATTGCTGAACGGGCTGTGCCCACACGGAGGTTGAACGGCAACCCAGAAGAGCCACAGCAGCATACAGAACAACGATGAACTTGACCCTCTGAATATACATAGATAAACCCCTGATTACTGCGCAGACGATTGACTACTTGCCTTGTTCACCTCGACGCCGAACACATAGTTCGACCCCAGCACATTCGACGTGAAGATCACCAGTTTGTGGTCGGGGCTGAACCGGACATTCGGCTCAAGTGTGTAATTATGCTTGGCCATATTTGCCAAGTGCTGTGACTCAAAGGCTCCGGTCTCGACCAGTCCGTCCTTGTGATCGACTCCAGGGGTCTGCGGGTCAAGGCTTGGAGTAAACAATTCGATCCATTGGCCGTTTTTCGACTTCGCCACCTGGCTGTAATCCCCACCGTCCCCACAGAAGATGCTGTCGTCGGATGCAGCGTTGTAGTGGATCGACCAGGCGTCGCGATCCACGTGATACCAGCGCCGTTCACGGGTGTTTGTGTTATAGCTCGCGACGTAGAAGTTCTCTCCACGAGTGGCCTGTAGGTCGTACCAAATCGTCACGCCGTCCGCGTCCCAGAACTCGTGTCCGGCGATCTCGTCAGTTGCGGTTCGCGCATGGATGAGTTGATTCTGTGTGCCGTCCGTGCGGATCGTCCAGATGCGGTCTACCTTCCACCACAGCCCCTCGTGGCAATACATCAGCAGCGTCGGATCTGTCGGCGAGAACTGCGCATGGTTCAACCAGTCCGTGCTGTGCAGGACAGTCCTGACCTCCGCCGTCTGTAGGTTCACCGTAAACAGCACCATCGGTATGCGCGCTGCGAGCCGTGCATCCATCTGCGTCGCCCGGATAGAGCTAGGCTTCAGAGTGGGGTCTATCGGGAGCGGTGGAAGATCGACCTCGGTATAAGTTCCCGCCAACAGCGTTTCATCCGCGTTCAGCGTGGAGATGGTCGCCCGCTTCGGAAGATCGGTAACCTTTGAGATCTGCCCGTTGTCTACCCCAGCCACATACAGGCCGGTGTCTCCCGGCCTCATAAAATACACAACCGGCGACTTGTGCCCCACCACAAGATAGTCGATAGGCCCGGCCACTAGTTGCCGTGTCGTGTGAGTCGTAAGGTTGAGCACATAGATGCTCCGATCCACAAAGTAGATCATCTCCTTGCCATCTGGAGTAAAGGCATTTTCATTGAAGTAGAGCCCCTTCGAGCCTTTCTCCGGAGTAAGTTGAATTACGCGATGACCGGTGTCCTTGTCGATCCAGCTCACTCGCGGACTAGTGGCTGCATGAGTCGTTGGCTTGGTAACGCCCTGCGCCAGAACTGTCTCCGGTAGCACACTCAAGATCGTCAACACCAAACTAAAGATTACAATTGCATAAACTTTATCCGTATGAAATTTCATATTCGCTACTCCTCAGGAATACTTATTGTTGACATCATGTAATCAGCTTTAACTGCGCACTTAATGTTCGTCAAATTCTAATCACAGAAGCAACTATAAAACTATCTGCCACAGTTGCCGCAGTATCTATCTATATCGTTAGCGTCTTGCATTCCTGGGCAATGGCATCAATTGAACATGCACTAAAAGTCAAAAATAAAAAAAGTGTCCAACAGATACAGGATTTATTTAAGCGCATTGTAATTCTCTCCGTCGATCTCATCGTTTCTGGATATTTTATTTTCTATCTTACCGGAAATGCAGCAACTAAAACTACACCGAACAAATGCTTAACTGCGTTATCAACACAATATGTCCCGTCACGGCAGAGAGCATGTGCCCCACCCAGCACAATAATAGGGATCACAACAGTCAGTGCCGTCCCAACAACCCTCACCATATCCGCCACAACTATTCCCTCCACCGCTTTTACCGCCACCGCCACTACCACCACCGCCGCCACTGCTGCTACAGTTACCGTCACAATCACAGGGGTCTCTTACGCAACAGTCATTCTCGTCGTCGCATGGACTATCGTCCCAACCGCTGATGGTACATACCGAAGCGGCGCAGTCACCAGAACCATTGCACGACGGGACAACATTGCATGCACTATCGTCCCAACCGCTGGCGGTACATATCGAAGCAGCGCAGGCACCAGATCCATCGCATTCGTATGCGCACGTGCCAGAACTGCAAACTAGCCCGTCTGCACAATCACTGTCACAATAGCAACCTGTTACACCTTGGCCGATGGACGTACCGCAGGTTCCGACGGTTCCGCTGATATCTTCGCACATACAGTTGCCGCCGAAGCTGGCGCACACACTATCTTGGCCGACAGAGCAGCCAATATTTTGACAACGGGTCTCATCCCAGGCTCCGGTTGAGGTGTTACAGGTTGCGGCATCGCAATTCGGATCTGAGTCGCCATCGCACTCATAACCGCAGTTGCCAGAGATGCACGCCATTGAACCCGCACAATCTCTGTCAGGATCGTTACAGTAGCCTGCGCCGCATGTCCCGCCTAAGTCGACGGATTCACCGCAGGTCCCATTGCACATGCAGTTACCACCACTATCGGTGCAATCATTATCACCCTGGCATACTGGACTGCATTTATTGCTTGAACAAAAGTGCATGTCGGCGCAGCAATCAGTCATCGACTGACATGTCGCGCCTGTCTCTCCGCACGACCCTCCTGCGATACTTGTACAGAAACCCGCGTACTGATCATCAGGATCGTTATCCGTAGCGCAATAGTAGCCCGATGCGCAATCATTAGGGCTATCCGACTCGCAAGGACCACTTGTGCCGGGACAGTTATTTTGCGTATCTGTCTTTGCCGATAAATAAGGGCTACTACATTCAGAAAGGGTTGTTATATCCGAACCGCAATTTGTGGTAAGTACGTCCTGAGTCCCACCAGTATTATAAAAGGTTACAATATTCTCCGACTCTTGAACCGGTTCCGTCCCGCAAATTCCATTACAGTATGTCTCCATCGTGATAACCTGCTGACAGGGGGGACCGACAAGATTGCTCTGTGCAGTCGCACGTGAAAGGCATGCTATAACAATCACGCTATATATGACGACTTTAACTGGCTTCATCGTGACTCCGTTAGCAACTTACATAGTAAGTAGTTATGTATAGATAATCTGGGTCATGTTGTAGCAGTCACCCCCGATGGAGGGCATTGTAGGAGTTTCTTACGGTGTGGGCATCAGGGCTTCGCGTGGAGACGGAAGATAATGCCCAGGCGTTGAGGGATCTTCACGATCATAATTGCCCGTCGACCAGCGCAATCCTTCGGTAAAGTAGTAGGCTCCGTAATCAATTGTGCATTCTTTAACATCCGAGAGGGGGCCTCTCCCTAAGAGCTTCGCATTCATGACTGCGTAATTATTTTTGAACGGGATCGTTATCGTCTCACCGGGAGCAACTGGAGATATTGAAATCTCTCCCATAGGTTGTGGAACCTTAACTCCAGATGGTGTGTATAACATGTGTTCAGGCAACATGCCAAACCGAATGATGTGTATCACATCGGTATCGCCACGAAGTCCCTCAAAGGTTAACTGAAAACTGCCAGCAATCAACGGTTTTGAGGACATATTCCTAATTTTTACGCTGAGATGAGATAGCCAATCATCTGGAGCGTCAATGGGAGCACTACCCTGAATCGACCGTTCATCATAGAATACCCCCACAATCCTTATTGGATCGGTGATAAGTGCACCTCTACCCCTCACCACTTTTCGGGAGGATACAGTAGATTTCTGCGAGGCTTGGGCGGTGTCTTGTGCGGATTGCGTGGACGTCTGGGCTAGCAAATAGCAGCCGCCGAATACCAGGCCTACGGCTCCCAATATCGATAGAAGAAACTGTCGTGAATGAATACGATATAACATATACGCCACTCCTTAATAATTAAACATAATCTAACTTTCTTATTGCAGATAGGAACAGTTGTATTGCAGTCCACTACCTCGCCGCAGCCACCTTGGGGCTAGCTGCGCTCCCATCCGCTTGCTGCGACTTCCGAATACTTGCGAGGATCGCCCGCAGCGCGGCGGCGTCTTTCATGCCTTCGTACTTCGTCCCGTTGATAAACAGCGTTGGCGTGGCATGGACGCCGTTCTTGTTGCCCAGGTCCGTGTCCTGCGTCACGCCGCCAATTGCCATCTTCTTGTCGAGACACATCTGAAACTGCGGCTTGTCCACGCCAGTGCTCGCAAGTGCAAAGGCCGTTGCATTGTCCCGAATATTGTCTGCGGTAAACGTTTTTTGGTTCTCGAACAGATAGGCGTTCATCTTCCAGAAGGCGGTGTCGCTCTGCAAAGCCGCGCATCCGGCAACCTCGGCCGCGTCCTTCGCCCAGGGATGCATCGGCAGAGGATAATTGCGGAAGACGATGCGAACGTCTTTGCGATCCTCTGCCGTAAGCTCCTTCTCCAATACGTTCGTCATCCGCTGGCAGAACGGACACTCGAAGTCCGAAAACTCCACGATCGTAATCGGAGCGTTGGCAGCTCCGTGCGACGGAGGACCGCCCGCTACCAGCGTCTTCATCAGCATGTCAGCCTTTGCCTTCTCTTCGGCCAGAGGATCGACGCTCAAGTCGTACATGGATGGGAAGAGATACTTCCCGTCTGGCGACAAGTAGAAAGTTACTTCGGCCTTCGGCGAGGATTCACGATAGTGAAGCATCCAGAAGCAGGTCCCATTGGACGGTGCGCTCTCCACGAGAGTTAGTTGCCCCGCTGGATCGAAGTGGTTGCGCTTCACAACGTAGGCCGACAGTTCCGCCTGCTTCTCTGCCGTCGGGGCCTTGCATGCCTGGGCAATGCCATCAATTGAACCTGCATTAAAGGTCGCAAATAGAAAAAGTGTCCAACAGATATAGAATTTATTTAAGCGCATTGTAATTCTCTCCGTCGATCTCATCGTTTCTGGATAATTGAGTTCTATCTTGCCGACAATGTAGCAACTAATAACTACACCGAACAAAATACTTAACTGCATTATTAACCACAATATGTCCCGTCACGGCAGAGAGCATGTGCCCCAACCAGCACAGTAATAGGGATCACAACAGTCAGTGCCGTCCCAACAACCCTCGCCATATCCGCCGCAACTAGTCCCTCCGCCGCTACTACCGCCACCGCCTTTACCACCACCGCCGCCACTACTGCTACAGTTACCGTCACAATTACAGGGATCTGTTTCACAACAGTCATTCCCGTCGCATGGACTATCGTCCCAACCGAAGACGGTACATACCGAAGCGTCGCAGGCACCAGAACCGTCGCACGTCGGGTAGCATGCACTATCGTCCCAACCGCTGCCGGTACATACCGAAGCAGCGCAGGCAGCAGAACCATAGCATTCGTATGCGCACGCGCCAGAACTGCAAACTAGCCCGCCTGCACAATCACTGTCACAGTTACAACCTGTTGCACCTTGGCCGAGGGACACACCGCAAGTCCCGCTGGTTCCGCTGGAATCGTTGCACATACAGTTGCCGCCAAAGCTGGAGCACGTGCTATCATTGCCGACCGTGCAACCAATATTTTCACAAGTGGTCTCATCCCAGGTTCCGTAGGTGGTGTTACATACAGCGGTATCGCAGTTAGGATCGTAGCTGCCATTGCACTCTGTACCGCATGTACCAGAAATGCAAGCTAGGGAACCTTCACAGTCATCATCGCAGATGCAACTATCACCTTCGAAGCCTAATACGCCGCAGGTATCGTCGCACATGCAGTTATCGCCTATGTTGGAGTTGTCGCAGTCGCTGTCGGATGTGCAGCTACATGCACTCTCGTTCCAAATGTTGTTACCATTAACTGTGACGCATACGGCGTCAGGACAGGGCATAGGATCAGAACATACTGGACAGGACTGAGCTGAAGTCCGCAGCGGAAGAAACCAGAGCGCACATATAAAAATAAATACGGAGCCCGCTGATGAGATACTTGATGATTTTCGTCGTGAATATGACGTAATCACATTTACGCTACTGTTCGCCATCATTGCAAACTCCTGTTGGCCTCTTCGCATCTAGACAACCATCGAAATGCAAATAGGAAAGTACGCGTTTGTGAACAATACCCCTCTTGAATTTGCTATACCAATTCCAGTCGTAAGCGCGAGCAGCGTTGTTGATGGATATTGCTATTGAAGTTTCTGAAGAGCTTCCAGGTAGCGCTGAAGCCATACACGCGTGTTGGGATCAACTTCGATCTGGAGTGCGTTTCGAACAAGTCCGATGGAAGCGGTAGAACCCATCTTGGATAGTGCTTGACTTGCATACAGTCTGACTCTGGGATCTTTATCTCCCAACGCATTCTGCGCAATTGCAATCATACGGTCTGCCTTGTTCTTCGGCACCTCTCGATACATCGACGACAGCATCGTCATAATATCGACCCGTTGATAGGCTGTGTTAGTGTCCATGTGATCGGACGCAGCGAGTACAGTATCTGCGCATTTTCCGGCAGATGCCAACCCTGGATGCAATCGTTGTGCGGTCGCGATGCTCCATACAGCGCGGGCAGTAACATCCACAGACAGTGATGCGTCCATACATATCGTCTCCAAGTGCCTTGCACCGATTAGATCCTCGGTATTTGCTAGGACTGAGGCGATATTAATTCTCGTCAGTATGTCTTTTTCGGTAGACAAAGCGTTCTCGACTGCTGCCACGGATTGAGGGGTTTTATTCTCGATAAGTTGGCGGGCTGCCAGCGATTTCACATCACGGTTGCCATTGCTTAAGGCAGTGATGAGCGACGATTGCGATGTATCGACACCACGCGAGCGCAGTAAATCCGCAGTTGTCGGGCGCTGTAGATCAAGCCCGCCCACTACACTTACTGGAGCAGTTTGAGCGCTTGCTGAATAGCTCATTAGCAAACAGAAAATAACGTAGAATAGCGATTTGATATTGGAGTGTATCAAGAGAGGTCCCTCGGTATTTACGGCTGCTGGAGCTTAGTCAGTTTGTCGAGATTGCGCTGGTGCCATGCGCGAATGTTAGCATCGGGTTCGTTTTGGATTACTTTGCGAAGAACGTCGATGGAAGCGGTGGAACCCATCTCAGCCAGTGCTTGACTTGCACTCATGCGGGTCGCGGATTCTTTGTCTCCAAGTAGATTCTGTGCACCCGTAACCATACGGTCGACCTTGTCTTTCGGCACATTATGAACCATCGATGGCAGTATCGATACAAGCTCCCGTTTTTGATAACTTTCGCTGACACTTTCGAGGGCAGCAAGAACAACATCGGCACATTTTCCGGTTGAAGCTATGTTCGGATGCGAGCGTTGCGCCGTCGCTAGTTGCTGGACGACTCGTACCGTGTCGTCCACGGACACGGACGCATGCGTGCACATTGCCTCCAGATCCCTTGCTCCGACTCGATCCCCGGCGCTCGCCAACGCTGAAGCGATGCCTATCCTCGCATGGGTGTTTTTTTCCGTGGAGAGAGCGTTCTCGATTGCAGGAAAGGCGAATAAATCGCGGTTCTCTGCAAGCTGGTAGGCTGCAAGCGCTCTCACTTCGGGATCGTTATTACTCAACGCAGTGATGAGCGATGACTGTGATGTATCGATACCACGCTCACGCAAAGCTTCTGCAAATGAGGTAAAGCGCGTGTTGCCGCATGGGTGGTTAGCATCGCATACTCTGTTGTTTTGCGCGACTATCGGCGGCACAGCTAAAAAGCATAATGTCGTACAAAGAATAAACACTTTGTCTTTAGAAATAATTCTTATCATTGCGAACTTCGCCTCGTTGAAAATCATTACTGTTTGCTTGCACCAACAAGTGTCACTGGAACACCACTAATTGTCCCAGTAGTAAAGTTGTATGTGATGGTAAAGTCCCAATTTACCGAACCGCATGAGTAGATCTGGTTGCATGTAATCGTGCATGACTGTCCTGGTTGCAGAAGGCTTTTCGTTGGGTTAATACCAACAGCATGCGCATCTAAGAGTGTGTCTAACGATCCGGCTTGTGGAGTATCAATGCCATAGGCCTGTTGTCCCGTAGTCCCCTGTCCAATGACAAGTGCACCTCCACCGCCCGTTGTACAGACGGCTGCGGACGGAATAGTTGAGGGGCAGTCGCTACTTCCTTGACTTATAGATTCTGATATTGACACCCCATTATAGCTTGTATCGCTCGGGTAAACGTTCATCGAATAAAGAGCGCCAATACCTGTCAAATATCCATTAGCCACGTCGGTTGGCGATAGATTCATAGGCTGGCTCGATCCGACTGTGATCGATGACGGACAGCTACCGGCACCGTTGGCCAAAATGGTTATATCAACTTGTGCTGACGCTCCAGCGCTGTTAGTGAGCACAATAAATCCTAAATCTGGAGGAGTTTCTGGCTCCACAGAGTAATAAGCTATGAGACTCGTGGAGTTACCATGATCGATGTTGATCGAGACGTCGGTCGGATAAACTGTAACGTCGGGAAACGAGCCATCCGAACTAAGTAGATTCGACCCGCTGAAGTTCATCTGTAGACTGCTATCTCCAGCGGTTAATATACTTGGAGTCACACTAAATGAGGGGGAACAACAGAGCTGGGCTGAAGCTTGCAACGACGGAGAAAGCCCGCGCGCAATCGTAAAGACGACGACAAATAACGCTGATGCTAACCTTGATGATTTACGCATTTGTTTATACGACGCATCCACACTCGTTCTCCTGTTTGCTGCCATGATGAAATTCATCAATTTACGGTTTCTGAATAGATATTCTACTCTTGTGTAAAACTCGACAGCGTTCGCTGAGTTAGTCATAACACTAAGGTGTTGTCTATCGGATGTTGACCGTATAGCCTGCCGCAACTACTCGACGGGTGTGACAAATCTAGATCCGGTGTTTCAGATGAAAAGATTGCTCGTGAAACGGTGAAGATGCGTATCCAGCTAACAGTAACAGTTCTTCGATGCGCGCAAATAAAGCATATGCCAACTGCGATGTAACACGACCGCAGGGCACACACCTGTCCTCAATGCAGACTCATCAAATTGTTTAGAGTACCCGGGAGAGAGAAAACCAGCGCGACAATTTGAAGCTCTGTTATAACACTGATTTATCAACGAGGATAACGCTAGCACCAGTTTCTATTCTGTCAAGCAAAATAAATAAAAATATATTTTTAAACATTCGAGGTAACCACGGACGTTAACTGCAAAGTAACTAAATTCTGCTCATTATTTACCCGTTTGCAGGGATTCGGAGGGAGTCGATGAGTGACGAAATCTCGGCAAAATATCCCCAATTTACGCATTATCTGAAAAAAATAGACTGTGTATCGAAGAGCGATGCGGCAGTTGTGACTATCATTACGAATGGCTTTAGTGATTGGCGTCACAAACGGAGTGAGGGCTTGTGAATTGGTGTCAAATGTCCGTTTTTGTTACAGGGTCTATTGTGGTTGCTGCTTTAATCGGGTTTCTGCCCGGCTTTTAGCCGATCCTTTTTACCTTTTCCGTTGCTGCCGTTGCGATCGCCGCTACTGCCAAACTCCAACCCCAATCGCGACGAGGCCGACTTTTTTCACACAGGCATATTCGACCAATGCTCACAAGGATGGCCATGCCGCCCTTGAGTGCGAAGACGCCATCCGCAAAGACTATGGGCGCGACCTGTGTCAGCAGTCTTACCGTGTCGAGATAGATTTGGTTCATGGTTTGAGCACCAGTAGGCCGTCAGCGGAACGCGACACCCAGGGCCGTTCGCTGCCGGTTGGTAGTTCCGCGGGATCGAGTTTTTTGATCCACGGGAGTGAAAATTCGCGTCCCAGTTGCAGGCAGAGGCGAACCGTCTTGACGTTCGTACAACACTTCAGCAACTCGCGCAGCACATCGGCGCGAAGGTTGTAGGCGCTCTCCATCAGTTCTTTTGCCTCCTGAAGCGGCTGGCGCACACCGACTTCGCTCAGCAATTCCAGCATCGCACGCTCTGGCGCGGAGACCAGCGGACCGTCGGCGCGATCTTCAAACGGTGCGACATGTAGCAACTTGTCCGGCGGCTCCGCAAAGAGACGCTTGCGGTGATACTCCGCCGCAAATCGCTCCACAAACCAGGCTGGCAGCTTGGCCGCCACCGAACCGTACAAGTGAAGCGTCTCCTGCTGGGCAACGTAATGGCGTACAGCCTGGAGGCCTCCCCCAACGCCGTAACAAAATCGGCGGCGATGCTGGGTTTTTTTGGAGGTGGTCCCTTATGACCAGGTGAAAGGACGTCACTGCGGTTACGTGCCTCGTTGCACTGTCGACAAGCGCTGACACAATTTTCGATAATGTTGGGGCCTCCCCGGCCGCGCGGGATACTGTGGTCGACGGTGGCCTGATCGGGTGCGACATTGTCACAGAGAAGTATGGCGCGTCCGCACCAGTGACACTTCTTGTCTGTCTGGAGCCACAGGATCGTTCGTCGGGGAAGCTGGTTTCCGGTTGGAGTTTTCATGGGTTTACTTTCAGTCAGGTGGTGCTGAGTGTATGTAGAAATGCCGAGCCTTGGGCGACTGGCTGTGGGGGCTGGATTTACTGACAGAGCTTCGACTCCTTTCAAATGGGAAAGCCGCCCCTTGCAGGGCGGCGGTTGCCCTCGCAAGGGGTTAAGACGTGAACAAGGTACCGACCCATCCGCCGACTTTTTTTAGGCCGTGCGATTCATCGAAGTTGCGCCCGTAACGCCTGATGGTTGTGTTGATGTTCCGATGCCAGAGGTGTTTACTAAGTGATAAATAGTCTTCCGGGTGAGTATCGAGCCACCTGTAAGCCAGTGCGTCGCGATACAGATGCGGATGGCCCCAGCGACCAGCGTGCTTCATTGTGAGGCCGCCGATCAGGGATCCAAAGGTATTGGATGAGTAGGGCTTGCCCCGGCGATTGAGGAAGAGAGTTCCCCGGTCAACGAAGAGAGTTCCCCGGTCAGCGGCGCTAACGAGAGCGGCTCTAATGAGGAGAGGCCGTTGATTAGTGAGGTAGTCCTCGAGTAACGGCACAAGATACAGCGGCACGATGCCACGGACCACCTGTTTTGTTTTCACCTGGTCCTTGGGGAAGAAAATCTGCCAAAATTCAGCTCCTGGGTTGCGCGCGAGCTCCTTCTCGACATCGTCTGGCTTCCCAATGGAACGGTTGGGGTCAAAGCCACCTTTGAAGATGTTCGCGGAGTCTTTGGTCGTGCCAAGATTGCATAGCCTCACGTTGAACTGACGCCAGGCAAACACCGCCATCCAGTGAGTCAGCAAAATATCGTGGGTCAGCCTTGCATATTCGACGGTACCTTTCTGTATGTGGCTTCTCTCCTTTTCGATCTTCAACGGGATTTCGCAAAGCACGCGATGCTCGATGAAATACTCGGATTTGCGGTCGATCGCGGCTTCCTCATCCTCTACAGGAATCGTGTTCATGTGCTCAGTCATCCAATCGAAATTGATTGATTGATAGGCCGGATATTTTCGGAGCGTGCCGCGCAGTGTGGCAAGGTTGGAATAGAGGCTGCTCGGAGTTACCTTCCTTTCATCGAGTTGCCACGAGATGTAGGGGTCTACGATTCTGGTGTGGACAACATCGAGCAGGTCGATCGGACCCTGAGGGTCCAGGAGATGTTTCAGGACGCCATAACCGAGCAACTGGTTGACGGCATGCTCAACGCTGTCTGCCGTGTCAGGCCGAAGATTCTCGTTCTCGCGGCGGCTGCTTTTGCCCGTATCGCGACGGTTCCCTTTCAAACGGCGTGTAGCCGTATTAAGGCGGGATGCGATCATATCGCGCAGTTGCGTGCGACCTGGTTCCGGCATGTCAGCTGTCGCGATCCCGTAAAGGTGGTTATCCATAGGATGCGTGATCAGCGGGAACTTATCACGGAGTTTGTTTTGGACAATCATCAGCCGGAATCGGGCTAGCAAATCCCGCGCATATATCGGGTGGCGTCCGTTAGCAATTTTCAACTGCTTGAACGCAAGGAGATGATCGTCGGAGAGCTGACCGGGGGTCTTCTCGGCGGCGACGGCAAATCGGACAATTCCGGAGCAACCCAGTGGCAGTTTTATCCCGCCGAGAGCTTCCTGCCATTTGGCTTCCGCCTTACTCGGTTCGGCGGACCATCCCAGAAGATCCGCAGCGAGGCGGGGCAACAATAATGCGTAGTTTTTATACGAGCGCAGGGAATTGCGGCGGAGCGGCTTACCATTCTTGGAAGTCAGCTTCGCCAAGAATGGGCTGAAGCCCTGCATTGCAAGCTCGATCGTTGCGATCTTCAAGTCAGGCAGGAGTACGCCCATGTAGGTGGAAAAATGTCTTGCTGTGGTCGTGAGCATTGCAACGGGCAGATCTGGGCGCATTTTGGCGATGGCACCGAGGAGATCGACGATGCTGGTCGACGAACCCGACATAACGAGGTCCGGCGAGGCAAAGCGCGGCAAAGCCTCTTTTGGCGAGGCGATTGTGAGATTCTGGACGATCATATATGCAATTTCTCCGTTAGGTAGTTGGGAAACTTAGCGGTGATAATGCATATAAAGCACGAAGCTAAGCGTTTTATTGTGAGGAACTTAGCGTAAACGCGAAACAGAGGAGCAGATCGCGGTGACATACGCGGCAAAGCGAGGCTGGCGGCAGCTAGGATCATTACTTTCCGCCTCCCTTGGGCTTCTCTGTGATGGTGGGAGAAGGCGAATGCATATCGAGGAAGGTCTCGAGATCGCACGACAAAAAGCGCCCCCGTTTAGGCAGGTCGCGCGCCGGCCATTTTCCGCTGTGGATACGCTCCTGAATGCTCCTGATATCGCATGCGAAGATTCGGGCGGTGTCGGCGGTTGTGTACTGTGCCTGGAGTGGCAGGTTTCTGTGGCGCAATACCTCGCATAAGCGTGGGTAGAGCTTAATATCCTCCGCCGTGAAACTCACGGTAGGGTCGTTTACGTCCGGTGGGCCTTCGGTCGGTTTACCACGTGGGCTCTGAAAGGACTGGATCAGCCTAGTATCGTTTCTCACTAGGCTCTCTCTCGAATCCATTTATCGATTGACTCTTCGTGCCAGCCAACCGCTCTTAAGCCGATCTTCACTTGTTTCGGAAATGTGCCCGCACCAATTTGGTAGTAGATTGAGGTGCGGCACAATCCCGTGCGTTCGATGACCTGTGGAAGTCTTAGTATTTTCTTGAAAATGCTCGGAAGATCCATAGCTCTAGTGTTTGCTCGACTGCGAATCCAGTCCATGTAGCTATGGCGGAGCTTTCAATCGGCCGAAAGAAGGCAGTCGAGAGGAAATCGGAGCTAGAAAGGCCGAGTTTGGCCCAAGTTTGGGAATTGTCTTATTTGATAAGACCGATTCCTCAGATCCCCACCGGACTGTCAAGGGAGCTAAAACACTTTTTGGATCTGCCGCATCAGTTAGACTGCTGGAGTTCTATCAATACGATGGAACCGGGATCTAGCGGCTTGCCCTTGTCCGGCGCTGAATACAATCAATTCCGCCACACTGTGCAACAGAATGGTTCATCCGCATATTTGGTGAAGGGTGTGTGAGCTTAGGTGGGCGGGTTGCGATGGTGGTCGAGTTTAGGCAGTGTTGAGGACACGCAGCCGGAGCAGGTCGAAGCTGGCACGGCCGTACATCTGGCGTTTAACCAGCTTCAGTCGATGGACCTGTCCTTCTACTTGACCGTTGCTCCAAGGCATCTGCAGCGCCGCCAGCACAGCGGCCTGATCACGGATGAGGTTGGCGGCGAAGCTGGCCAGCGCGGTCCCCTTGGCAGATTGAAGCCAGCTGGGCCACGCAGTAGAGTTGCGAGATCGAACGATGCGAAAGAACTCGTCCGCGGCTCGTGCGGTGGCTGCGATCTCGGGAGACCGCCGATAGAGTTCTTCGAGATACGAGCGTGCCGAAGCCGGTTCGCTCAGGATCAACCACGCCGTATGACGGGGCGAAGTTCGCATAGCAGGCGGCGTGCGCGTATGCGCTCCTGGTTGGTAACGAGGACCTCGGCGTTGATGAATCCATGTGCGCACGATCCTCTGCTGTCCGTGAAAGCCCTGCTCTCTGAGTTCACGCCAGAGTTGCGTGGCGTTGTGGAAGCCTTCTTGCAAGCGTTGCTCCAGGTAATCTGCGTAGGCATCCACTGAACGCACGCGACATCTTGGTTGGAGTTCTGGAAAACCGTCGGAATGCATCCAGCGGCTCACAGTTCGATGATCGAGGCCGAGCTCGCGGCCGATCTGAAGCTTGCTCATGCCACGCCGTGCTAATTCCATCACCTGCTCATATCGGCTATGACGGCGGTCCCGGTTCTGGCTTTTCACGAGCGCAACGCGTGGTTCGCTGTGAACTGCTGGAGGCACGGCAGGAGGTGCTGCCTCCAATCTGATCATCGAACGGCAGCTCTTTTTGGATCTCGGGGGGTTCGATGAATCCTTACCGTTTCGGCTAGGGGGGGACGATGTGGATTTTGGCCTCCGGCTTCAACGGGGTGGAAATACCCTCCGTGTCCTTCCGGATGCCCTTGTCGTGCATCCAAAGGAAGCCTGGAGCAGACTTGGGGCCATCGTCCCGCGTACTTGGCGGTGGGGTCGCGTAGAGTACCATCTGGCTGTCCGGCACCGCGACAGAGTGCGTCCGACGCCTCCCTTCTTTACGGGGACTGCCCTAACCATGTGTCTCATCTGCGGCGCCGGGACAATTCTCACTGGTCGGATGGGCCTGCTCTGGATGCTGCCTTTGTGGATACTCACTTCAACCCTTCTGGCAACCCTGTTGACCGGCTGGAATAGCCCGGTTCCCTTTCGCTGGCGCTATCTGTCTGGGTGGCTGGAGCGCGTTTACCATTTGGGAGCTGCCTGGGAATATTTGCGTGCTGGTTCGGTTCGCTTTCTCTGGGAATCGCTTATTCTCGAAGAGCATTTGGAAGAACTCTTCCCAGCCGAACCCCTCCAGAATTGGTCTAACTTGCTCGCGGCCCTGTTCGTAGGTCTGGTGGGCGCAGTAATCGTGGCAAGATGATGCTGATGCCAACAGTAACGGTCGTGGTCCCAACCGCAGGGAGAGTCGCGCTTATCGAATCTCCCCAATGTCAAAGATGGACGTCTCCGGCGTGGGATCGACCAGAATATCGAGGTAGCTCTCCTCGGTATCTTCCCCATAGACAACCGCCCCAAATACCCGAGGATTCCTGGCGCATCTTGATTCCACGATGCGGCGAATCTCCTCCCGATGCATTTGTAGGGCCTCCGACGGTCTCATAAATCCTCCCCATTCTATTCATGTAACTCTACTCTTTGGCCGCAGCAGTAACATCATCGGCAAAGTCCTCGTCGATGGTTGCCGGTGAGTCGGCGGGCAACAGAGCGATGCACTCCTCGATAGAGCGAAGCGGCGGCACGGGCGTACTCAGCGCTACAGCCGGGGATGTGCCGTCTTCGATGACGATTTCGGCCCCGGCGCGGATGATGCAAAACCAAATGCGGAAACCGGATACCACCCAGCCGTCGCTGCATACGTCCCAGCCAGCAGCGGCGATTTGTCAGTTGGAACCAGGGCATAATACGCGACCGTTACCACCCGGCCGCGCGGGTCACAGTGGGGATCCCCAAACGTGTAGAGCTGCTCCAGGTAGACGTCCTTAGTTCCAGTTTCTTCAAAGAGTTCGCGAAATGCTGCTTGTTCCAGTGTCTCCTCGGCCAGGACGAAGCCACCCGGCAACGCATAGAGTCCTTTAAACGGGACAATGCCTCACTCGATCAGAAGCACGTTCAGCGTCTGCTCGTGAACCATGAAGACAACGATAACGTTGCATCCAGCATCCGGCCCTACTTCCCCCGGAAGGTCTCTTCTAAGTGCTTCGTCCAATCGAGCAGAGTTCAACTCATCCAGCCGTCGAGTTTGCTCTACAGTCCAACGGAGAATCTCCTTTTTGATGAGTTCCGCTGTTTCTCTAGATTCCGGTGTGGAAAGCCCTTCAATAAGTTCGTCGAGCGCTACTCGCTCAAGTTCGCCGAAGATCCGGCTGCGCGGGTGCCGTAGCCTTGAAATGTGGCCAAGAATAGTCTTGATGCTATCCGCATCCCAGGTTCTTGGCTTATGCCGGAACAGGGAGGTTAAAGCACTCGCCAGCAAGTCGGCAGGGGCCTCGCAGTCAGATGTTAGCGAGTGCCACAACATGAGATCCATGCAGGGCATCACCAGAAAGTTTATCCACGTCTTAAAGGCATCTGCGGTTTCGGCTCGACCGACTTTCTGTAATTGCTTGGATCCCAGATTGGATTCTCCGAGAGGCATAGCACTCTCATCTTGCAATCGATGTTTCGGCACCTTGATTCTTGGTGCCCGTGTTTGCTCCCCTCCAAGCGCCTTCCTTTGCTCCAACTCCTTGAGATAAAGCCAGAACTCCTCTCGCAGGGCTTCATTGGAGGCAGTAGTGTCAGCGAAGAGTAGTTCGCTCCCTTCCGATTCCACATCGAACGCCGTTTCAGTGAGAATAGCCATCCGGCCATCATCAGGAAGACCGATTTCTCCGGACATCCACTGTTTTGTCAGACTGTCGGCGACGAGTGGCCCGCCCCATTCTCGAAAATAACTCCACGCGGCGACGTGGACACGAATTCTGACTTCCTCAAGATCACGGTACCGAACCGGCTGGATCAGTTTTCTTCGTTCATACGTCTCGCCATGCTCTGGAGTAAGAAACCGCAGCACAGTTGGAAATTCGTACAGTGCAAATCCTGAACTCACGATCTGCGAAAGACTCAGGACCGGAGACGTCGCGAGCATCTCTAAGAATTTCTGGAGACGAAGGTATTCGCGACAATTTCTGTCCAAGGGCTTTGGGCTGTTTTCCAAAACTGCAAAGCAATCCCGCCGTACCGCGAACTGGATGAACCAATCCAGGGCCGAGAGCCCCTTTAGATTCTTATATTGCTTTCGATCTAACCTGCTTGCCAAAGCGCGAGCTTCATCCGCATCTCGTGATGCCGTCATTTCGCGTGTCTTTCAGCGAACAGGTTCGTGACTGATTCGGCTGGAAGCTTTTCAGCGTGATCCGCACAGGATTGAAGCATCTCTTTTCGCTGCTCGGCGTATTGTGCTCTGTTATACAAACTCCGACCTCTCCACTGACCTGATTCGGCCGGTTACTTCGGCGGCAATCTCGGATACGCCACAGGGCCAACGTACACGTCTGCGCCTCCGTAGATGTTCCGATGATAGACGGTCTTTGTCTATATCGATCCAAGCGGAGAATATCTTCGGACGAAATTGCTTTTTTCGGCATAGACTCAAGCATCGGAAAGCTGAGCTTTTTTTGCATGGAAAGCTCACAAATCGCAGTGAACGAGCCGACTTGCACTTGGGTGTATTTTAGGGTGTGTTTTGAAGTTTTCACCTCAATTCGCATTGATAACAAATACGGTTAGTTCCTAATAGGAATCCCTCCTCTTCCGCCATCTCCCATGGAATGATGCAATGTCGCGGCGGAAGACAGGGAAACACTGCGGCGGAAAATAGGGATGGTGCGCCCGAGAAGATTCGAACTTCTGGCCTACAGCTTCGGAGGCTGCCGCTCTATCCAGCTGAGCTACGGGCGCACATTTTGTATCAAAATGGTACAGGAACAGGCATCCCCACAATCCCCACAGTGAGCTAGAACGGCCGCAGTCGCGGCCTCTGCCACAAAGAAGGCGGTCGACGGAATTGAGGAGAAGCGCATGAGCCGAGTATACCAGCGCGGATCGGTCCGGCGGGTCAAACGGGTCAATGGAAAAGATGTCTGGCAATGGTGCTACCGCCGCAAGGCAACATGAAACAGGAAATGTACCATTCAGCTCTTGGATTCGACGTTAAGCAAGGGGACATGCGGATTGTCCCGGAGTAGTCGACCATCTGGCGCTACTCGTCCTTGCATGTCCCCGTTGCGTCAAGTGCTATGGGCGGGGAATGGTGGTCTTCTCGGGGGCATTTTCGGAATTGTGATCGACGGCCATCTTTTCAAAGAGAAGATCCGGCACAACGTAGGAAACCAGGTCGGCATCCGTTGCGGAAGAGAGACCGGAGAGGGAAGGCAGGCCAAGCAGGGAGAGGAAGTCGAGCGAGGAGTCTGGCTCCTTCGCGTGTTCGGTGTAGACTGAACGGTCCTTGGAGACGGCCACAATACTCTTGAAGGTCTTGAGGTTTATGTCCGCGATCTGCGCATCGCGTACAGCCTCTTCGTGGCCATCCGGATAGAGATAGACAGCTTCGATGGCGGACTTGCCGGAGAGACGCCGGATGATCAGGCCGTATTCGAGCCCGCGTGTCTTGACGATCTCGAGCATCTGCGCTCGCAGATCTGCATTGGTCGAAGACTTTGAGGCTTTGACGATCACGTTGCTGGGCAGAACGCCCTGCTTGCGCATGTTGCCCGAGCTGTGCGGAATGTTGCGCGCGGGCTGGCGAGAGTTGAGCAGCGTCTTCTCTATGCCTGCATCGACCAGCAGAGTCTCTTGCGCAGGCACGCCCTCTTCATCGAACTTGTAGCTGCCGAAGAGCGGCTGGCCATCGGACTGCGTCAGCAGCGGATTATCCACCACGCTGAGATAATCCGGGAGCACCGGGGTGCCGGTCCTGCCCTGTAGTTCGGAGTGGGGACGGATGGGGAAGTTGTTGGCGAAGTAATGCGCGAAGATCTCATCGGCGGCCTTGCCCTCGACCAGCACCGGGCCACTGTAGTGCTTGAAGGGCTTGGCCTTCTCCCGCGCCACAAGACGCGCGCCGAGCTGCTTGGCGCTGGCCAGAATCTCCGCCTCGCTGGGCAGGTCGCTGAGCGTGCGTGCATGCGCGCTGTAGACATCGGTGTAGCTCTCGTCGTTCTTGCCGCGCAGGGTGGCCGTCAGGTGGAGGTAGATCTCCGGCATCTGACGGACATAGCTGGTGCCCTCGCTGTTGACCAGGTGCTCGGTGACGTTGTCGATCTCGAAGACTGCGGTCGTGTTGCGGATCGACGGATCCGTGCTTAGCACGGCCGAAGAGGCTCGCACCAGATGCTCGGCGCTGGCCAGGTCCTCGTCTACCAGCGGTAGAGTCTCGGACTCCAGATGCGCTGGCTCCTGGCTGAAGTCCGGCGTGCGCTTGCTCAGATCCTTGCCTGCATCGCCAGCCTTCTTGGCCGAGAGATCCTGCAAGGCCTGCTTGTAGGCACTGTCAGTGGCGATCCAGATATTGCGACGCAGCTCGTCGTAGTTGTCATCGAGAGGCAGCGAATTCGAGCTACTGGCCATCGAGGTGAGGAGCGAAATGAGTTTACCGATCCCCGCACCGCTGTTGTTGCTGTTGTCGTACTCGTAACTGCCCACGCGCACGGTGACGGTGAGCTGTCGCGTGTGCGTCTGCTCGCTCGAGGTCAGCGAGCCGAGACGGGCGTGCGCGATGACGCTCTGCTGGTCGACGATCTTGTACTCGATGTAGTAGGGCCGATCCATCGAGGGTAGCTGTAGAAGCTTCATCGAGCGCGCTATCTCGTCCTTCATAGCGCGAGTCACTACGTCGTCGGGCTGGGCAGATGCAGGCTGGACAACAACAGGTGGAGTTGCAGCCGGTATATCGCCGGACTGTATACCGCCGGATTGGGCGTAGAGCGGAGTCGTAGCGAGAAGGCAGAGTGCCAGGATGGAGTCCTTCATCGCGCACCTCCCGCGGTCTCCGCCAGCGGTGCGGGAAGAATCGGCGGTCGCTCCTGCGACTTGGTGTTCTTCTGCACCTCGATCTGCGAGATCAGGATACCGGGGCCGCTGGCCGAGACCGGAACCCAGCCCGACTCGGCACCGCAGACCCCGTTGAAGACGGCCTTTTCGTCATCGGCGGCGACGATCTTGCTGAAGGCTGCGAGCGGGGTTCCGACCAGATTCACGCCGCGAACCAACTGCTCTCGCCCATCGGGATAGATGCGATAGACCATGATGGGAAGCACCTCAAAGGCGTTGGGGAGGGCCCGTATGGTCAGTGTGAATCCGCCCTGAATGTCGTCGAAGAGGAGTCCGAAGGGCTTGTTCTGCTGTTTGATCTGCGCGATCAGAAGCCGTTTCATCTGCTCGCGGGTTACGGGCTTGGAGTTGACGATGACGAGGTTCGACTGGCGCGCCACGGGCTTCATTCCGGCCTGCGCGCGACCATGCCCGTTCGAGTTGGGAAAGCCCGCAATCGGTGCGCGGCTCATTAGGAAGCTTGTGAGAATGCCGTCCTTGACTGCGACGACGGGCCGCGCTCGCACGCCCTCGTCGTCGAAGCTGTAGGAGCCGACCAGGTCCACACCGCCGTAGTGCTTCAGCGTGGGGTCGAAGTCCACCGAGAGGAAGCTGGGAAGAACTGGCTGGCCGATCATCTTCGTGAAGGTCTGGCCCTCGTCCTCGCCCTTCTGGCGCTGGCCCTCGACGCGATGGCCGAAGACCTCGTGGAAGAAGACCGCAGTGGCGCGGCCAGAGAGAATCGCCGGGCCGGTGTAGGGATCGACAACCGGAGCCACGCGCAGCGCCTTCAGGTCGGCAATCATCTTGTCGACGGCCTTCAGAACGGTCGCGTCGTCGGGCAGTCCCTCGGGCGTAAACGCGGCGTAGGACTCATAGCGCGGAAGGATCATCCCGTCGTCGGCCTTGGAGGTGGCCTGAATCATCAGGCGATAGTATGTGGTCGAGCTTTGGATCGCTGCGCCATCGCTGGAGACAAACCAGCGAACCTCCTGATCGGCGGTGATTGTGGCCGTGGCGTTGTAGAGGTCTCCGTAGCGATGGAAGGGCTGGGTGTAGCGGCGCGTTCGCTCCTCCCACAGCTTGCGGTCGAAGGGCATCGCCGGAATCGGCTCGACCGACTGCTCCGGCCTCTCGTGGGAGAAGTCGTCGGACTTGTCCTCCCGCTCGATCTGGATTCCGTTGTCGGTCTTTGCGGCGGCTAACTGCGTCACGGCGCTCTTGTAGACCTTGTTCGTCTCGTCCCACAGAACCAGGCGGATGGGCAGTGGATCGTCATCGAAGGGAACCGAGACCTGCGAGAGGCTCACGGAAAGAGCTGCGCCGATCTTGCCCTCTGCGTTGCGGATCGGATGGGTATTGTCCAGCGCGAAGTCGCCGACGCGAACCGAGACATGCGCCACCCGATGATGGTTGGAGTCGCTGCTGACCAGGGCGCCAAAGGACGAGGTGACCGTATCAACCTTCGAGTCGGCGATCTCGTAGCTGAGATAGTAGGCCGCCACCGGCTGGTCCTTCAGTGCTGCGAAGTCGCGGTCGACCTCCGTCTTTGCGACGGCCAGAACAGGCGACGCACCGTCGCTCTTGGCCGGCTGCGCCATGCTGGAAGAGAGAGCCGCACCAACAGACACACAGAGACAAGCCGACACGCGGAGCAAAGTCAATCTCTTCAAATGGCCCTCAGAAGCTCAGAAATAAAGACGATCCATTGTAGCGTGCTTCAAGTCACTAAATAGTCGTCTGTTGCGAGGCCCTGATGTTTCATTCTGCTTACACTTCAACAGTGGTTGCAAAA
Organism: uncultured Acidobacteriaceae bacterium; assembly: GCA_963828115.1. Taxonomy (GTDB): domain Bacteria; phylum Acidobacteriota; class Terriglobia; order Terriglobales; family Acidobacteriaceae; genus Edaphobacter. The sequence continues at coordinate 82,249 of CAWHDN010000017.1, read as the reverse complement.
GGTCACCTCGTCCCGAACAAGAAGATTTGATCTGTGAGCTTGAAGATCAAGCTAGCGTGACTTAGGCTGGACTGCGAGGATTTCCATGAGATTTGGTTGGCGCGGAAGTGCGGCGTTGCTGGCGATGGCGATAGCATGTGGCACGCACTGCATAGCGGTGGAGGAGACGGAGCCAGTAAAGATTATTGCCAGTCAAAGAACAGAGATAAGAACGCCGTCGGGGGTGGCGGTGCTTCCACTGGATATTTCGCTGGACTGGTCGAAGCCGCAGCCGCGAGTTACACGCGCGGTGATTCTGCTGCATGGCAAGGGCCGGGATGTGGACGGATACTACCGTGGGCTGGTTCATTCCGCCCGCGAGGCTGGCGGGGCGGCAGCGGAGAACATTCTGATCGCGCCACAGTTTCTGAATGAGGATGATGTAGGGGAACATGGCCTGCCGCAGGAGGTCGTGCGTTGGCGGGCACAAGCGTGGGAGGCTGGTGGTCCAGCAACAGGGCCAGCTCCGATCAGTGCGTATGAGGTGCTCGATGCGCTTCTACTGCGGCTAGCGGACCGGGCTACGTTTCCGAACCTGAAAGATATTGTGCTGGCGGGCCACTCCGGGGGCGGGCAGGCAGTGCAGCGATACGCGGTGGTAGGCAAGGCAACGGAAGAGATCGCTGCCAAGGGAATCCATCTGCGGTTCGTGATTGCCAACCCATCGTCGTATCTGTATTTCAGCGACGAGCGTCCGGTGCCGCATGGCTTCGGGTGCAGCGGCTGGAACCGATGGAGGTATGGGACGCGCGACGCTCCGGCTTATGTGAAGACAACGAAGAAGATCGGATGGGAGGAGATGGAGGCCGCCTATGCGAAGGCAGACGTGATCTACCTGATGGGCGAGGAGGATACGGACCCCCGACAGAAGGACCTCGATGTTTCCTGTGCGGGCGAGGCGGAGGGAGCGACGCGATTGGAACGGGGACGGGCGTACTTTGCTTATCTCAAGGCACGGCATCCAGCCGATTGGGGCCAGAGGCTCTGGCTGGTGGAGGGCGTGGCCCATTCCGGAGAGAAGATGGTGGAGGCACCCTGTGGCGTGAAAGCGCTGTTTGCAACCGGGACATGCAAGGACGAGTAGCGCCAGGCTGGATAGTCGTTCGGCTCACCAGAGGGGTCTTCGCCATCTGACCGAATACTACAGTTGCAGATCGCGGATTCCGGAGGGATCGGGGGCTTCAGCCCCCGGAAAGAGAGCATATTTGCAAGGCCTTCAGCCCGGACTCTTGTCGTTTTTCGATAACCCGTAAGGACAGACAACTGTAGTGCTATAGCCTGGCATGGAGCAACCCGCATCGCATCCCGGGCGCTTGACAGTCCGCCCTCGCTGAGTCGAGCATCATGCACGATGAGGCTTGCAAGACGGAAACAGCCGCATCCACAAAGAAAGCCCGGCGCTCACCCCGCCCTCCAATCAAAATTCGACCACTCGAAGAGAGAGAGAAAACCCATGAGACTTCACCCTTCGCACCCGCGCATCCCCTCCTTCCATCCGCTCGCCGCGCTCGCCTCGGTCGCGCTGCTGGCCGTCGCCTCAACCGTGCTCACCGCCCAGATGGGCGCAGCCGCCGCGCAGCCGAAAGCCGTTCTACCCAGCCCAGCCGCAACCGCCAGCGTCACCCTCGCCGGCGGAACCATCGACATCCGCTACAACTCGCCGCAGATGCGCGGTCGCAAGATCATGGGCGGCCTTGTCCCCTACGGCAAGGTCTGGCGCACCGGCGCGAATCCCGCCACCACCCTCATCACCTCGGTCCCGATGAAGTTCGGCTCGCTGCTGGTTCCGGCCGGCACACACACCCTCTACTCGCTGCCCAGTGCGGACACATGGCAGCTCATTCTCAATAACCAGACCGGCCAGTGGGGCCTCACCTACAACCAGGGCATGGACCTGGGCCGCATCCCCATGCAATCCAAACCGATGGCCGCGCCGCAGGAGGGAATGAGCCTCAGCTTCGAGAACACCACGCCCACCTCCACTGAGCTGCACATCCGCTGGGAGACGACCGACCGCTACGTCGTCATCACTGCGCCGTAGGTTCGGCGAGATTGGCGCCTTTGGCCTCGGGCCCGAGTGCGCTGACGCCCGCGACGACGAGCGCGACGATTACCACCGTCCCCGATAGAGCGACGTTCAATGCGCCGCCGTTGTGGCGTGTGGCAAAGGCCGCCTGAAAAACCGCGTTGCGCGAGCTGAGCAGGTTGCCGAGCTGGTAGGCAACGCCGGGGAAGATTGCGCGCACCGGTCCCGGGGCCAGTTCGTTCAGGTGTGCGGGAATGATTCCCCACGCGCCCTGCACCATGAACTGCATCAGGAACCCGCCCGCGGCCAGCATGGCCATGGAGTGCGACCAGGCCCACAGCGGAACCATCGGAATCGCGAACAGCGCGGCCAGAAGGATGGTCTTCCTGCGGCCGAGCTTCTCCGAGAGCGCCCCGCAGCAGATGCCGCCGACGAACGCGCCGACATTGCCGATGGCGGCGATCAGGCTGGCGTGGCCTTCGCTGAAACCACGGTCGAGCAGGAAGGTCGGGTACAGGTCCTGCGTGCCATGGCTGAACGACGTGAACGCCGTCATCAGGACGACGAGGAAGAGAAAGCAACGCAGGTAGCCGATGGAGGTCTTCCATATCGCCTCCACGCGAGCAAAGTCGAACCGTAACTTCGGGGCCACACGCCGCCGATCGCGGCTGGCAAGCCATATTGGCGACTCCTCCACCTTGAATTGCAGGTAGAAGGCGAGCAGCGCGGGCAGAGCTCCCAACATGAACATCACGCGCCAGTTTGTCATCATGCCGGTGCCGTGCAGGTGGCGGAAGAGCAGGCCGAAGACCGCGGCAGCCAGCAGGCTGCCCACCACGTATCCCTCCTGCAGCAGGCCGGAGAAGAATCCGCGCCCGCGCGCGGGCAGCGTCTCCAGGGCGAGCGCGGCGCCCACGCCCCACTCGCCGCCCATGGCAACGCCGAACAGCGCGCGGCAGATGAGAAAGCTGTGCAGCGTGGGCGCGAAGGCGGATGCAAATTCAAAGACGGAGAAGGATACGACGTTGAGCATCAGCGTGGGCCGGCGGCCATATCGCTCCGCCATCGCGCCGAACAGAAGGGCACCGGCGGGACGCATCACCAGCGTCCAGAAGATTGCCTCGGCAACCTGCTTCACGCCGGCGTGGAAGTCCACTGCGATCGCCTTCAGGCAGAAGGTGAGCAGAAAAAAGTCGAAGGCATCCAGCGTCCAGCCCAGAAAGCAGGCAGAGAACGTATTGCGCTGCACCCGGGTTAGCGCGCGTATCTCGCTGAAATACGGCATCGCAGAATCCTAGCATTCTTCCTCGTCAGCAAGTTTTATTTATCCTTCGCAACCTTGCAGCATCCTGCGCGGCGCGAAACTCATCCAAACAGTACGCCGCCTCTTGAGTTGCGGCGGAGTCTGACCGAAGAAAGAAGAACCAAAAGACCAATGAAAAATAGACTGCTCCTCGCACTCACCCTCTCTGTAGCACTGTTTTCCGCGCATGCCTACGCACAGACCTCCACCTGGGTGATCGATCCGGCGCATTCCAGCGTCAACTTCGAGATCATTCACATGGGCGTCAGCCATGTCCACGGCGCGTTTGGCAACGTGAAGGGAACCGTCACGCTGAATGAGAAAGACATCGCGAGGTCTTCGGTGGCCGCTACCATCGACACCACAACCGTCTCCACGGGGGTGGCCCAGCGCGATACTCACCTGAAGTCCGCCGACTTCTTCGATGTGGAGAAGAACCCCGCGATGGCGTTTAAGTCCACCTCGCTGACCAACTCCGGCGGCAAGCTGCGCCTGATCGGCGACCTCACCATCAACGGAGTCACCCGCAGCGTGGCCCTCGATCTCGACGGCCCCACGCCGCCGCAGACCATGCAGGGCAAGACCATCAGCGGCTTCTCCGCCAGTGGCACCATCAAGCGCAGTGACTTCAGCTTCGGCGCGAAGTTTCCCCCGCCGATGATCGGCGACGAGGTGAAGTTCACCATCGACGTCGAGATCGACAAGCAGTAGCGCCGATCTCCTCACAAACTTGAGGGGCTGCGGCAAAAAACCGTCATTCTGGCTCGGCCAGAGTGACGGTTTTGTGTGGCTTCGACAGAATTCCGGCCGCTCGCTTACATCTTCGCGCGCAGCGGCGTCACCTGCGCCACTGGTGGCAGCGGGATAACCTCAGGCTCCTGCGAGTAATTCTTCAGTAGCTGATGATGCAGGCAGTAGAGCGCCAGTTCCAGCCGATCGCTGACTCCCAGCTTGTCGTACACCTTGCGCAGGTAGTTCTTGATCACCTGCTCGGTGGTGCCAATCTGGTAGGCGATCTCCTTGTTCCTCATGCCGCGCGTGATGCAGCTGATGATTGCCAGCTCTTTCTTGGTCAGCTTGGGCAGAACGCGCGGGCTGGTCAGCGAACTGGCCTGCGAGCGGTAGGCCTCGATCACCCAACTGATGGACTGGTTGTCGATCCACGTCTCGCCGTCGGCGATCTTGCGAACGCATTTGATCAGCAGGTCCGGCGAAATGGAGCGCGGTACCACTCCGCGCACGCCGCGGCGGTAGAGTTCCACAATATTGTCTTCGTCGGAATCCACCACCTGCACGATAATTTTGGCGTCGGGGCTGTGCTTCACCAGATCCGGAATGGCGTCGATGGTGCCGGCGATCAGTTGCCCTTCCAGAACCACTACATCGGTCGGATGGCGTTCCAGCGCGGCGCGCAGGTTCTCCAGAGTCTCGGCCTGCGCCACCACCCGGATGTCGTCTTCCAGCGCGAAGACCTTCTTCATGCCCACGCGGTAGATCGCCTGGGAGTCGGCGAGGATGACGCGAATACCCGTTGCAGCGCTGGCCTGCTCATGGCCATTCTGGACGGGCTGCAAATGACCCATCTGGACGGGCTGCAAATGGCCTTTCTGGAAGGACTTATCCGAATTGAGAGTTGAAGTCATCATTGATTTAGACCCTGAGAGAGTATTCGTCGATCACAACGGCCACCATGGACTCTTCTGCCGTCTGTTGATGCCGCACAACCCGTCCCATGCAGTGGATGGAAACATCGTTTGCCCAACCCATCACTTCCGACGGCATATCCATGGTGAACTCGATGCTGCTGCCAATCTTCGGCAGATAAGTGGTTACGAACAGGAGACCGCTGGAAGAGATCTCTCGCGTCGTGGCTTCGACGATCCCATCCTCCGTCTTCAAATGGAGCGCAAGCCTAAGAGGGAAGCGGACTGCCGCCCGCATGGCATCCCTCGCTCCAGGCTTCTGCCACACGGTCAAGATTCCTCCTTTGGAGAACCCTTATTAGCTCCCCCCGGAGCTTTGTGGTTACCAAAGTTTATGCTACTTGATCATTGTGCCATCTGCCATCTGCGCACAATGACACATAAGTTGCATTTTTTTGGGAAAAAGTAACCAAAATGGACTCCGCACGACCGGCTGGCCCCACTCCAGCCTCGCCGCACACCACGCCGCATCTCCAGCAAATCAGGGATTTACGACCATAAATGACTGAATCTCCTGCATTTCCTCGCTGGTAAGCCGATACTTCACAGCCGGCCACACTCCCTCCACCTGCTCTGGGCTGCGTCCGCCCACGATGGCTGCGGTAACCGCCGGGTTGGCCAGCGTCCAGGCAATAGCCACCACTCCCGCCGAGACGCCGCGCCGCGCCCCAATCTGCCCCAGCAGCTCGGCCAGCGCCAGATTACGGCTCAGTAGCGGCTCCTGGAACTGTTTTGCGTTGCGCCGGAAGTCGTCCTCCGGCAGCTTGGCAATCCGCTCTTTGCTCATCGCGCCGCTCAGCAGGCCGGATGCCTGCGGCGAGTAGTTGATCACCCCGATCCCGTGGTCCAGGCAGTAGGGCAGAATCTCCGCCTCCACCCCGCGGTTCAGCAGTGAGTAGGGAGGCTGTAGCGACGTGATCGGAGCAATATCCCAGCAGCGCTCCATCTGAGAAACCGTGAAGTTCGACACGCCGATGTGGCGCACCTTGCCCGCGTGCTGTAGCTCAGCCATCGCGGTCCAGCCCTCTTCGATGTCCTGGTCTTCCACCGGCCAGTGGATCTGGTACAGGTCGATCACGTCCACCTGCAACCGGCGCAGGCTCTCTTCCACCTCGCGCCGTATCTCCAGCAGGGTGCGCCGGATTCCGCGCCTGTCGTCCCACACCATGCCGCTCTTGGTGAAGATAAACGGTTTCACCGCAGACTGCTTCACCGCCTCCCCGACGATTGTCTCGGAGTGGCCAAGCCCATACACCGCTGCCGTGTCAATCCAGTTGACGCCCAGGTCGATGGCCTTGCGGATCGCCGCGATGGATGCATTATCGTCCTGCGGCCCCCAGGAGAACGCCCAGTTGCCGCCGCCGATGGCCCACGCGCCAAAGCCAATCGGCGTCAGCCACATCTCCGAATTTCCAAGCTGCTCCATCTCCATCGTCTGGCTTCCTTTCGCGTCGATCTTCCCCTGATTCTATAGCGGGATTCCAAATCACGGACATGGCGACGGTTCTTACCCGGTCATGTTGGGATCGTCATCAATGCAGCGTAAGGATTGTTCTATCGCGCGGAGTCCAGCAGCTTGACCGCTTGCCGTATGTCTCAGGCGTGGCGGCTGCGCGTCAGGCGGTAGTAGATGGCCGGCGTCACAATCAGCGACAGTGCCACGGAGATCAGCAGTCCGCCAATGACGGCGATAGCCAGCGGCTGAAGCATCTGTGAGCCTGCCCCGATGGCAAAAGCCAGCGGCAGCATCCCGCAGACCGCCGCAATCGCTGTCATCACAATTGGACGAAGCCGCCGCTGCGCCGCGTGCAGCATCGCCTCGCGGGCCAGGTCGCGGTGCGCAAAAGCATCCGGGTTGCCCTGCAGTTCGATCTCTGCCTGGGCACGGAACTTCTCGTCGGCATCGAGCAGCAGAATCCCGTTCTTTGCCACGATGCCGATGACCATGATGAGCCCCATGAAGCTGGCGACGTTGAAGTCGGTGCGCGTTATGAGAAGCGCCAGCACGACGCCGGAGATGGAGAGCACGGAGCTGCTGAGGATGGCGATCGGCGCGAAGAAGTTGCGGAACTCGGCCAGAAGAACGCCGAAGACCAGTACCAGCGCGAGGATCAGAACGTGCAGCAGGTCGCGGAAGGACTTCTGCTGCTCCTGGTATGTGCCGCCATACTCGACGCGCACGCTGGAGGGAATGTGGAGATTCTGGACGGTGGTCTGGACCTGCTCCATTGCGGAGCCGAGGTCCGATCCTTCCAGACGGCCGCTGACCGTAATCATCTGCTGCAGGTTCTCGCGCAGGATCTCATTCTGCGGCGGCAGCTCAGTCACCTGCGCCAGCGATCCCAGCGATGCGGTGTGGCCGGAGTTGGAGTTGAAGACCGTGTTCTGGATGGAGTCCAGCGACGTCGCGGCTCTCGTCCGGCAGGCGAACGCGAATGGTGTAGGGGCGGCCGTTGACGATCATTGGCTCGGTGGTGGGCAGACCGTCGAGGATCGCTGTGGCGTCGTCGGCAACCTCGCTGGGAGTGAATCCGAGACGCCCCGCGACGACCGGATCGACCTGGAAGCTGGTGGCAGGGCCGGATATGGTGTTGTCCACGCCGTTCTGCGTGTCCACCACGCCGGGGATCTTCTTGATAGCGTCCTCCACCTTGGGGCCGAGCTCGTTCAGCAGGGCCGAATCGCTGCTGAAAAGCTTGATCTGGATGGGTTCCGGCGAGTTGGAGAGGTCGCCGATCATGTCCTGCAGGACCTGCGTGAACTCGATGTCGAGGGCGGGTTCCGACTTCCTGATCCTGCCGCGGACGTCCTCCATAATCTCTTCGATGTCGCGATCGCGGTTCTTCTTGAGGCGGACGCTGAAGTCGCCGGAGTTGGCTTCGGTGACGGCCGCAAGCCCCAGTTGCAGGCCGGTGCGGCGGCTGGTGATCTCAACCTCCGGCGTGCTGCGCAGGATCTGCTCGACGTGCTGGAGGATGCGGTTGGTCTCGGTCAGCGAGGTGCCCGCCGGCGTCAGGTAGTCGAGAATGAACGCGCCCTCATCCATCTCCGGTAGCAGGTCGGAGCCGAGCGCGTTGTAGGCAAACCATGTGGCTGCGACAAGCGCGAGGCAGACCGCCGCAAGTGCAATCGGCCGGGTCAGTGCCCAGGTCAATGCGCGTGCGTGGGTGCTCAGAATGCGCCGCATCACGGGCCCGTCCACGTGTCCCGCGTGAGCGGCTGCAACAACCGGACCGGCCGGAAGCGCTGCAATGGCCGAGGGCTCCGCATCCAGTACGGCGGGGCTGTCGACCGCCTTGCCGTGGGTAAAAAATGGGAACCGCGGCCTGTGAGCTCTGCCGTTGGCCGGCTTGCGGTCGCCCAGCAGCGTGAGCGACAGCGCGGGCGTAAACGTCACCGCCAGTGCCAGCGAAGTGAGCAGCGCCGCGGTCATCGTCACCGCCAGCGCGCGGAAAAAGCTTCCGGTCACGCCCGTTGTTGCGATCAGGGGAAGGAAGACAACCACGGGAGTGATCGTAGAGAAGACCAGCGGAGTGGCGAGCTCCTGTAGCGCGCGACGGATGGCTTCGACCCGCGACTGGCCCGCGTCGCGATGCACGACGATGTTCTCCACCACCACGATGGCGTCGTCGATCACCAACCCGATCGCCGCGGCCAGCCCGCCCAGAGTCATCAGGTTGAAGGACTGCCCGATCATCCAGAGAAAAAGTATCGTAACCGCAACAGTTACAGGAATCACCAGGCCGGCGACCAGCGAACTCGACCAGTCGCGCAGGAAGAGAAACAGAATGATGCACGCCAGCACAAGCCCGATGAAGATCGCGTCGCGCACGCTGGCGATGGACTCGCGCACCATCTCCGACTGATCGTAGAACGGAGCGAGATGAACTCCAGCGGGAAGCATTCGGCTGAGCTGTGCAACCTCAGTGGCGACCGCGTTCGCCACCGCAACGGTGTTCGCAGAGGGCTGGCGCGCGAGGTTGATCAGCACGGCAGGCGTGCCGTTCGCGGTCACCGCGGTGTAGACAGGCTCGGTTCCGGCGTGTACGTCGGCCACGTCCGAGATGCGCACCGGTGCGCCGGCAGCGGTTGTCTTCACCACCAGCGAGGCGAGGTGCTCAGCATCGTGCGCCTGCGCTCCCACCAGCGCCAGGATCAGCTCGTGGTTGGCCTGGTAGAGGCCGGGTGAGTCGATGATGTTGGAACTCTGCACCGCGTTAACCAGGTCGGTGAGCGTGACGCCGGAGTTCTCCAGGCGCGCCAGGTCGGGAACAATGTGGACCTCCGGAACCTGTCCGCCCTGCACCGTCACTGTGCTGACGCCGTCCACGCGGTTCAGCGGAGGCTTCAGGTCGTAGGTCGCAATCTCCCACAGCCGCGTCTGCGAGATGGTCTCTGGCCCGCGGTCGTCAGCCGTCAGCGCGTAGCCGAGGATGGGAAACGTGGCGAACGTGAGCCGGTTGGTGGTGATGACGGCGGTCGCAGGTAGCGTCTGGCGCACCTTCGATAGTGCGGAGTCGGCCAGTTGCAACGTGTGGAACATATCCACGTTCCAGTCGAAAAACAGGCTCACCTCGGCCGATCCCCGGCTCGTGGTCGAGCGGACGGTGCGCAGCCCAGGAACGCTGTTGACCGCGTCCTCAATGGGCTTGGTGATGGTCACCTGCATCTGCTCGACCGGCATCACGCCGTTATCGACGCCGATCACGACGCGGGGGAAATTCGTGTCGGGGAAGACCGACGTCGGGACCTGAAACGCCGCGTAGACGCCAGCCAGCGACAGCACTACCACCAGAAAGAAGATCGTGCGCGACATGCGAGAGAGCCAGAACGAAGACTCCTCTGGCATGACCGAAGATGAGGATGGCGCACGCAGGCTCACTCGGCATCCTTTCCGGTATCTTCGGCGGCACCGATCTTGACCCGTGTGTTCTCGTCCAGTCCATAAGCCCCGGTCGAGATCACCACATCCGACGCGGTGATTCCGCTCAGAATCTGCACCGAGTCCGCGTTTTGGATTCCCAGCGTGACCGGCCTCTTGTGCGCGGTGGAATCCGCCGCCATTACCAGCACGAACTTGCCGCTCCCGTCCGGGCTGCTCTGGATCGCCTCCGCCGGGACCGTCAGCGCGTTGGCAATCGTACGGCCCTGGATCGTCGCGTGGACCGGCGTTCCCGCCTTCAGCACGCCCTTCGCGTTCTCCACGCGCAGCCACACCTCGACCGTTGTGCTGCCCGGATCGAGCGCCGGGCTGATGAGCGAAACCTTCGCCTGCACGGGCTGCGCAATGCCGGGCACGGTGAGCGTGGCCGCGGCGCCGAGATCAATCTGCTGGGCCTGCATCTGCGCGATGTGCAGCTTGGCGATCAGCGCCGAGGTGTCCATCACCGTGACGACGGGAGTTCCCACGGCTGCGGTCTCGCCGGCAAACAGCGGCCGGTCGGTGACCACGCCGTCGATCGGACTGCGAATCTCCGTGTAGCTCAGCTCCGCCTCGGCCCCGAGGTACTTCCCTTTGGCGGAATCCAGATTTCCCTGCGCGTTTGCCAGCGCGGCCTTGTGGCTGACGCTCTGCATCGACTCAAAATGTTCCTTGGCGATGTCGTATACCGCCTGCGATTCCACCAGTGCCGCCTTCGCTGTGTCCAGGTCGCGCCCCGGGATCGCTCCCTGGCTGAAGAGCTGGCCGCGCGCCGTAGCGATGGACTGCGCCAGGTCGAGGTTGGCCTTCGCCTGCGCAAGATCGAGCCGCGCCTTCGTCAGGTCCTCGGGCGCGGTGGCCTTGGTTGCCGTTTCAAACGTGGCCTGCGCAGCGGTGTAGCTTCCCTTGTTGTCCAGCGCCGCGGCCGCCAGATCGCTGCTCTCCAGCGTCGCCAGCAGTTCGCCCGCGTGGACCCGCGAGCCGCGCTGCACATAAAACTTCTTCACCGGAGCACTCACCTTCGGCGAGATGGCGGCCTGCGCCAGCGGAGCAAGAATCGCGTCCGCTGCAATCTGCTCATGGATGCTCCCCTGCACCGGATGCGCCGCCTGTACAGCAACCTCGGGCGCGGGCGTCTCCTCGGCTTTCTTGCAGCCAAGCGGAAGCAGCAGTAATGGAAACAACAGGGAGGCGCAGAGGAAAACATCCGAGCGCGTGAGTGCGCGCAATGCGAGGCTTGAAAATCGTCTTGGTGGCTTCATCATTTAGATCGTTCCTGTCAGCAACTGAAGGTTCGCGAGTGCGGTCTGCAAGCGGACGTTGCCGTCCTCGCGCGCAAGTTCGGCGGCGGTCAGCGAGTTCTCCGCATCCACAACTTCAAGTATCGGCGTCTCGCCCGCGGAATAGCTCAACCGCGTCAGGCGAAGGCTCTCCGCCGCCGTCGTTACGCTCAGGTCCAGGCTGTCGAGCTGGTCGTGCGCGGCTGCTGCTTCGGCGTAGTCCTCATCCAGCGTCGCAATCAGCTTGCGCTGCGTGTTGCTGAGTGTTGTGCGCGCCACATCGCGGCTGATCTCGCTCTGGCGAACGCGGTCGCGCGTCGCAAACCAGTCCCACACGGGAATGTCCAGCGTCACGCTGGCGGAGTAGCCCAGGTTGTGGCTTCCGTCCATGCCCTTGGTCGCAAACTGCGCCGCGTCAATTCCGTATGTGTAGTTCAACGCCAGGTCCGGAAGATACGCGGCGCGCGCGGCAAAGACATTCAGGTCGGCCAGATGCGTGCTTGCCAGCGCGCTCGCCAGCTCAGGATTGTGCTTGCCCAGCGCGGCCTCCACGTCGGCGCGCGCAGGCACCGTGGGCGGCGCATCAGGCACAACCAGCGTGTACGGCGTGCGCGGATCGGCAAACAGCAACACCGCAAGCTCGAGCCGCGCGCGTTCGGCCTCCAGACGCGCATCCGCCAGGTCGCGGTCGCGCTGCTGCTGTTGAAGCTGCGCCTTCACCACGTCTGCGTGTGCAACCTCGCGCGCCGTCTCGCGCTGCTGGGTCAGGGTGGTCAGGCTTGCCGCCTCGCTGGCCGCGCGCTCGGCGACGCTCACCTTGCGCCCAGCGGCCGAAGCCGTATAGAAGAGCCCGGCCACGCTAGCCAGCAGCCCGCGTTGCGCAACCTCAAGCTCCGCCGTGGCAACCGCCAGCGCGGCAGACGCATGACCCAGCGCGTTGATCTGTTGCGCGCCGATGGTCTCGTTCACCTGCCCCTGGCTCATGTACTCATGCACTGCATTGTTGGCGATAAACCGCGGACTGGAGCTGATCGCCGGGGATCCCACGCCAACTCCAGCTCGGCCCCACCACGGGCTGCGTGTAGAGGTACTGGTTGTGATACTGCACGCTGGGCAACAGCGCGGAGCGCGCAATCGAGCGGTCGAGCGCAGCGTTGCGGCTCGCCGCCGCCGCCGCCGCGAAGACCGGCTCGTTGCTGCGCGCCCGCGCAATCGCATCGTCCAGGCTGATGGCAGTGGGCGACGGAAGCGCAGCCTGTGGCGCAGCCACCGTCGCAGCCTGCTGCGGAACGGCCACCGCAGTCGGTTGCTGGGCAAAACCCGCCGTCGCCAGTGTTGCGAGACATGCAAGTTGCAGCAGGCGCTTGCGCTGTCGCGGATGAATCCTTCGTGCGTGAAAAAATGGCATAAGGCTCAATCAGTACCGTTCCGGCAAAATCAAGATGCACACCGGCCGTCCGTTGCTCCCAGTGTAACCGTGCCGGCGCGGGCTTTTAGAGCATTTTCGGAATTGCTATATAGACCAGTTTTGTTTGTCATTCCGTAGCGAAGCGGAGGAATCTGCTTTTGCTCGCTCCACAACGGACTACACCATTACCGAAAATGCTCTAGTTCGGGCTTGAGGAGTGCTTCCCGTCGTTCCAAGTCTAACTGTGCCAGCGCGGGCTTAAGCAAAGATTAAGGCAGAAGTGGAAGAGTAGATTGAATCCTGATGAGAGTCCTGGTCGTTGAAGATGAAACCCGGCTTGCCAACAACATCGCCGAAGCCCTGCGAGAGCGCTGCGGCTTCGCGGTGGACTGCGCCGAAAACGGCACGGACGGGGCCGCGCTCACCGAGTTCAAGCACTACGACCTCCTTCTGCTCGACCTCATGCTCCCCGGTCTCGATGGCCTCAGTATTGTGCGCCAGGTGCGCCGCCGCAAGGACATGACCCCCATCCTCATCCTCACCGCGCGCGACCAGCCGGCGCAGGTCGTCGAGTTGCTCAACGCCGGGGCCGACGACTACCTCGCCAAGCCATTCGACCTCGGCGAACTGCTGGCCCGCGCCATGGCCCTTATCCGCCGCGGCAAGGGCGCCTCGCAGCCTGTCCTCACCGTAGGCCGGATCAGCCTCAATACCGTCGAGCAGACCGTGCGCTGCGCCGGCGAGTTGATCGACCTCTCACCCACCGAGTACCGCCTGCTGGAGTATCTGATCTTCCGTCCCCGCGCCATCGTCTCCGCCCGCGAACTCCTCGAGCATCTCTACGACTACAACTGGCAGCACCACTCCAACGTCATCGAGGCGCACATCTCCAACCTGCGCAAAAAACTCCGCGCCGTGGGCGAAGAGACCTCCATCGTCACCCTGCGCGGACGAGGCTATCGCCTGGAAGCGCCGGAGCAGCAGCTATGAAATCCGCGGCGATAAAGACGCATTCGCTCAGCCGCCAACTGATCGGCGGCGTTCTGCTGGCCGAGCTGCTCTGCGCCGCGCTCTTCTCCGCCGCCGCCATCGGCCACGAGATGCATGGCCGCCGCCGCGCCTTCGATGTCATGCTGCATGGCTTCGCCGACTCGCTGTTGGGTGCGGTGCGCGACGCCGAAGACCCCGAGGACAATGTCGTCGTTGACCCCACCGAACTGGCCCTGCCCCCGCAGGATGTATACGAGGTGCTGAGTCCATCCGGCCGTGTGCTGGGCCACTCGCCCGGTTCATCCGCCGGTCTGCTTGCAGCGCTGAGTGCTCCGCACGCTCCCGGCTACTTCAACTTCACGTTCAACCGAGAGCACTACCGCGCGCTCCGCTTCGACGGCATGCGCGTCATCGACCGCGAAGAAAACGGTGGATTGCGACGCCCGGTCACAGTCCTCTACGCCGGTCCCAGCCGACTTCCTGATGCATGGAGTGGTGGATGCGGTGCAGTTTTATGTTGTGGCAAGCGCCGTGTTGTTGGCTGTCACCGGTATCGCGCTGGTCTGGTTCCTGCGCCGCCGTCTCTCGCCGTTGCAGGAGCTTGCTGCCATCGCAGGCCGCGTCTCCGCGCACTCCTGGGAGTTTGTGCCGCCCGCCTCCGTCCTTCGCACCACAGAGCTTGCGCCCATCGCGCTCTCCATGGAAGAGCTGCTGAAGGGGCTGCAACTGGCCTTCGAGCGCCAGCGCCGGCTCACCGGAGACGCCGCGCACGAGCTGAAGACCTCCATCGCCGTCTTGAAGTCCAGCCTGCAACTCCTGTCCATGGTGCCGCGAACGGCGGAGCAGTACGAGGCTGGACTGGAGGGCCTGCTGCTCGATTCCGAGCGCATGGAAGAACTCGTCAGTCGAATGCTCACGCTGGCGCGGCTGGAAGAGGCCCCCGTGGAACTGAGCGAGTCCTGCGATCTGCAATCGGTTGTGCGCCACGTCGCGGAGCGTCTGCGCCCGCTTGCCGAACTGAAACAGATTGTGCTGGATGTCAGCGTGGAAGAGTCGTGCGTCGTCGCCATGCCTGCCGGCGACGCGGATCTGCTCTGTTCGAGCCTGCTTGTAAACGCCTTGCAGCACAGCTCCCCCAACCAACGCGTCTCAGTCCTTGTGCAGGCGCTTGGTGGAGTGACCGAGCTGCGCGTAGTGGATCAGGGAGATGGCATTCCCGCCTCCGCGCTGCCTCATGTCTTCGAGCGATTCTTCCGCGCCGATCGCTCGCGCAGCCGGGTTAGCGGTGGAGCAGGCCTCGGCCTCTCCATCTGCAAGGCCATCGTCGAGCGCGCAAACGGAACCATCCACATCGAGAGCGCCGTGGGAACGGGCACCGAGGTCACGGTGACCCTCCCCGCCCGGCAAAACTCAGCGCAAAACTGAAAACGTCTTCCGCACAACACGGAAGACGTTTCAGCGAAACAATTTCCCTTAGCTCCGCGCGCCGATCAGACGTGTTGCACGGCCTGCGCCAGGTGGCTCAGCGTGCTCTTTGCGTCGCCGTAGAGCATGTTGGTATTGGACTTGAAGAACAACGGGTTTTCCAGCCCGGAGAAGCCGCGTCCCTGGCCGCGTTTCAGCACGATGACGCTCTTCGCGCGGTCCACTTCCAGAATCGGCATTCCCGCAATCAGCGAGTTCGGATTGTCGCGCGCGTCGGGGTTCACCACGTCGTTCGCGCCGATCACCACGGCCACGTCGGTCGACGGAAACTCCGGGTTGATCTGCTCCATCTCGTAGAGTTGCGAGTACGGCACGTTGGCCTCGGCCAGCAGCACGTTCATGTGTCCCGGCATGCGTCCGGCCACCGGATGAATGGCGTACTTCACGGTGACGCCGCGCGACTCCAGCAACTCGCCCAGCTCGCGCACGGCGTGTTGCGCCTGCGCGGTGGCCAGTCCATAGCCGGGAACGAAGATCACGCGGTTGGCAAATGCAAGCTGCATCGCCGCGTCGTCCAGCGATATCTCGCGCATCTCTCCGCCCGCCTCCGCCGACGCCTCTGCGATCACCGAGCCGAATCCGCCGAACAGCACATTCGTGATCGACCGGTTCATCGCCTTGCACATCAGCACCGACAGGATAAATCCGGAGAACCCGTCCAGCGTTCCGGCGATGATCAGCACGTTGTTGCCCAGCACGAATCCTGTTGCCGCCGCGGCCAATCCCGCGTAGCTGTTCAACAGCGACATCACCACCGGCATGTCCGCCGAGCCGATCGGGATCACCAGCATCACGCCGAAGACGAACGCCACGCCCAGCATCGTGTAGAACGCCGCGATCACCGCCGGGTGCATCCAGAAGTAGACGAAGCTGCCCGTCATGACCAGAAAGATGACCAGGTTGATCGCGTTCTGCCCGCGGAACTGGATCGGCTTGCCCGGGATGGTGCCGTGCAGCTTGCCCGCAGCGATCAGCGATCCCGTGGTGGTCAGCGCGCCCAGCATCACTTCAAATCCCAGTGCGCCGCGCGTCACCACGCCCATCTCCGCGCCGTGGATGATGAACTCGCCCACGCCGACCAACGCCGCCGCCAACGCTCCAAAGGCGTGCGACAGCGCGGTCCGTTGCGGCATCGAGGTCATGGGAACGAACAGCGCCATCCATATGCCGATGATGGAGCCGATGGTCAGTCCCACCAGAATCCATCCCCAGGTCATGATGTGCGTGCCAATCAGCGTGCCCACGATGGCCATGAACATTCCGCCCTCGGCCATGAACATGCCGCGCCGCGCCGTCTCCGGGTGGGACATGCCCTTCAGCGCGAGTACGAACAGAATCGAAGCAATCAGGTAGGTCGCTTCCATGAAATAGGTAGTGAGGCTCATTTGGACGCCTCCGCGGCAGGCGTCTTCTTGCCCTCGTCCTTCCGCTTGCCGAACATCTTCAGCATGCGGTCGGTGATGCCAAATCCGCCGACCACGTTGATGGTGGCCGTGGTCACGGCGACACAGCCCAGCATGTGTGCCACATGCGAGGTGCCCGCCCCGGCCAACACCAGCGAGCCGATCAGCGAGATGCCGCTGATGGCGTTCGTGGCGGACATCAACGGAGTATGCAGCAGCGGCGGTACGCGGCTGATGACCTGGTAACCCAGGAACGCGGCAAGCGCGAAGACGTAGACCGAAGCGATCAGAACTGCAGGATTCATAGGCCTCTCGGGTGTATTACGAAACTTGTTTGCTGCCCGCCGCCGCTTCCAGTGCCGAAGCAACGCGCGGGTTGACGACCTTGCCTTCGCGCGCCACGCAACTGCCGCTCAGGATCTCGTCCTCAAAATTCAAATGCAGCGCTCCGTCCTTCACGATCAGTGCCAGAAAGTTACTGATGTTGCGCGAGTAGAGCTGGCTGGCGTGCCCCGGTACGGCGGTCGCCAGGTTCAGCGGAGCGAGCAGAGTCACGCCGTTGATCACCTGCGTCTCGCCCGGCTTCGTCAGCTCGCAGTTTCCTCCGCCTGCCGCTGCCAGGTCGATCAGCACCGTGCCCGGCCGCATGTTCTCCACCGCGTCGCGCCGCAGCAGCAGCGGCGAGCGGCGTCCCGGGACCTGCGCAGTCGTAATAATCACGTCCGCCGTCTTGGCCGTCTTGGCGATCAGGTCGCGCCCGCGGTCCAGGGCCTCTTCGCTCAACTCCTTGGCGTACCCGCCCTTGTCCTCGGTGGCAAGTCCGCCCAGGTCCACATCCAGGAACCTCGCGCCCAGCGACCGCACCTGCTCGCCCGCGGCGGCGCGTACGTCGTACGCCTCCACCACGGCGCCCAGCCGTCGCGCGGTGGCAATCGCCTGCAACCCCGCAACTCCAGCTCCGATCACAAAAACCTTCGCCGGAGCAATCGTCCCCGCCGCCGTCATCAGCATGGGAAAGAGGCGAGGCAGCGTGTCGGCGGCCAGAATCACCGCCTTGTAGCCCGCAACCGTGGCCATCGAAGACAGCGCGTCCATCGCCTGCGCGCGCGTGATGCGCGGAACCAGCTCGACGGCAAACAGCGTGACCCTGGTCTCGATGGCCGGAAGCAGCGCCGATGGCTCATCCAGCGGCCGCATAAACCCGATCGCTACGCAGCCCGGCTTGATCTTTCTCTGGTCATCGGCCGAGGGAGCGTTCACCACGGGCAGAATGTCGGCCGAGCCGAGCAGAGCCGCGCGGTCGGTCGCCAGCGTCGCCCCGGCCTCGGCGTACGCCTCGTCACGGATGCCAGACTTCAATCCCGCGCCGGCTTCCACCACAACCTCAAGGCCACTCGCAATCAGCTTCTTTACGGAGTCGGGAAGCAGCGCAACACGGGTCTCTCCTACGGCTGCTTCCTTCAAAATAGCAAGGCGCAAGACATTTCCTCCAAGCCGGTCGGGCTCGCACGTTTCATCCGCCCATCACGGGCCGGTTTCAGATGTTTTGCTCAATACCGGCGTGAGCTTCCAGCCGGTTGCAAGGTTGCAGTTCCTATTCTAACAATACTCCCGGCGCCTGGGTTGGGCCGTCGCACGAGGCTGCCCAATACGGCGTGATTCCCAGCAATACCGATCTTAACACCCAGTCTAGCCGCACCCCTCCCCCGCTGAATGTGACAAATATCACCGTTGCCATGCCCACCCCCAGCGATCCGGCTACCCCAGGCCTCGATTTTAAGACCTGGGGGTTTTCCCGGCCCCAACCGATAACCCCGTCATCCCGACCGGAGGCGAACCACCCCAAACAATCGTCATCCCGACCGGAGCACGCAGCCTATACTCGTCATCCCGACCGGAGCAACGGACGGCCTCATCGTCCGTTGCGCAGTGGAGGGACCCCCGCATTTCGCTTTTGTTTGTTCTTGCCGTTGCCTGTTCTTGCCGTTGTTTGTTCTTGCCGTTGCCTGTTCTTGCCGTTGTCTGTTCTTGCCGTTGTCTGTTCTTGCCGTTGTCTGTTCTTGCCGTTGTCTGTTCTTGCGGTTGTCTGTTCTTGCGGTTGTCTGTTCCTGCCGGGTGCCCTAGGCGCCTCGCATTTGGGCACCTGGGAGAGCACAGACCTTGGCAGTCCGGTTTTGCTCTTCCTCGACATCTGTTGAGATTCGTTCAACGGCGGCTAGCCCGAGCGGCGCGTTGGATGGGGCGGGGGTAGTGTTGTTCGCATTCGCCACTGGCGCGGCATTGCTCGTCATTACCCTTGCATTGCCGGGAGCCCTGACGACGTCGTCCGATCCGTTCATTGGGCCGCCGTACATATTGATTGTGGCCGTCTCGTCGGGGTCGGCGTCCGCGGGCGCCACGGTAGCGGTGATCTTGGTTGAGTCGACGACGGTTACGTCGGACAGCGTCAGGGACCCGGCATTCACGCCAACGGCGATCTGGGTCGCGAAACAATTTGAAGGGGCGTTGGCCGGAGTGGTGTAGCCGGTCCCCATGATGGTGATGGGGTAGGTCTGTCCTGCGATCCATGTGCTGGGGTCTATGGTCGCCATGGTTGGAGTGGGGCAGGACGGCTGACGAACACCAGTATCAACGCAATAAGCTTGTTTCGATTCTACATCGATAGTCTTCGCGTTCGCGGGATCGGAAGAATTAGAGCGCGTCCAGTGTAGAGAAGAGCCTAGGGTGTAAAGATTACTTGCTAATGGGAACAAACTTCGAGACTGGTATGGACATGTCCCTCTCTATCGGCGCACCGCCTGGATTCTTCTGAATCAAGACAGCGTCGACCGACTGCCCGTCCCATGTAATTGAGCGAACATTGTTGTAGTCGCAGTTTGCTGCACCCGTGCAAACATTTTCCGCGCCGACGAGTCGATAGATCGTAGTTTGCGGACGGTCAGTGATGCCAATTGGCATCGTCACTAGGATAAGGCTTATATATCCATCACGTACATCTGCAAATACAACCTTCCTCGAATCTGCCGACCAAATAAAGCCCGATACAGACTTGTTATTATCGTTTTCATCTTCGCCGTCTGTGCATACCGCTAGTAGAGGGTACACTTGTACGCCCTCATCGCTGCGTCCTATATGCCTAGGCGTGTTGTCCCAATAACCGCATGTGTTCTCCTCGTGTGTCTTCATTGTGTCGTAGACCGTGAATGATTTTTCATTGAAGCCATCGCTATGAGGTGGATACCAATTCTCGTAGAGGATGAAGCGCCGGTCAGGCGAAATGGATGGATCGTAAATAAAGCCACCATCAATTTCCTTTCCGAGTTTCAAGTCGACTACGCTAAACATTTGTGTCATTCCGTTATAGTCACCAACGATAATTGCTTTGTCATTTGGAGCACGAGAGATTGAGTCAATTTGAGCGTAATTATCAAGTCTTACAATTTGTGTTTTCTCGCTTTTGTAACTGATGCTCAGGGAGTATGTATGATCCGATGGCGAGAAAGGCAGAAGATCGATATTCCAATCAGCGTCATGCCAATAAACCTCCGGCTGTAGAGATGGGTAAAACCCGCTGGATGGACTTACAGACCTTACTTCAGCCGCTTCGATATGCGTAACCACAGAGCGAATCTCGATGTTAGCCTTTTGAGCCTTTTTTGCTTCCAATGCAGGATCCACAGTGTCGGATTGTGTATAAGCAGAGAGGAAAGCGTGAGAACCAATGACAACCAGACAAATCAGTTTTAGTACTTTCCCGCTTGATATAAGTGTTGTATGTAATTTCATTTCAGTTCTCCTCTCAAGTTGCTTATTTCATGGTGTCGGATGTATAGAAGTTACCAAGGTCTTGAAATGTGTTAGGACTCCAATGACAATCCGGTGAAGATGTGTAGCTGTCTACATGACCATTTGCAGTACCGAACGTGCTTTGGTCACTACATTTTTGGCATTTGTCTGCAACTGTTTCAGAATATTTTGTGGTATTAGTATCAGCGGCGAGGTTGAGTCTATCCTGACAACTGAGGGGAATAACATTCGAGAGGGAGACTGGATTCAAATTATTATCCACGGGCATAGCCGCAGACTGCTCATTTACAAGTGGGATAGAGCAGGAAGCAGTAACAGCGGTCACAACCTTAAATGTGTTTCCATAAGCCCCTTTCCCAACAGGCGTATACCCAATTGCTCCTGCAGGCCATGTTACTTTGCCACCGAACTCTGTACTTTTACATAATGATTGCTTACTGCCTAGAGCCGGGCCAGAAGCGGCGGCATTTTTCAGGATTCCATTTGAGATCGAAACCCCGGTACCATTTATCCACGCTGCGGCGACGAAGTCGGATTTCAACGTAATCGCTTTGATTGTACAAGAGTTGTCTATAGTATAGGCCGTCACTTCGGCTCCTATACAATCACTTGCAATTTCGTTCGGAACATTATATTGAGTGAATCGGACTTTCTTAAAGTAAGTCCAGAACGTGGACAGTGTATAAGTTGGAACTTTTACTGATTGTGCAGATGTAGTACCAGGAACGCTCGCATTCCAGGTTCCGTCTTGCATTTTGACGTATACGTCGGGTGGAACGCTTGTAAGGTCTAGCTTGAGCGTAGGAGACCCAGGAGTTTGATTTTTAAAAGCCTGAGTATAGATGCCGTTGATTCCGTGAAAGTTTAGGGTCAGGTCGCCTTTTGTTCCGGTGGGCGCGGTCAACTTGACCGTGACTAGACCATCCATAATATCTCTTGTGTCCGTTACGACTGCTTTGAGATTGTCGATCTGCGCGGTAGCTGTCGCCGCGAACGGCGCGCCGGAGGGGGGCGGGACTAGTGTTGTTCGCATTCGCCACTGGCGCGGCATTGCCCACCATTGCCCTTGCAGTGCCGGGAGCCCTGACGACGTCGTCCGATCCGTTCATTGGGCCGCCGTACATATTGATTGTGGCCGTCTCGTCGGGGTCGGTGTCCGCGGGCGCCACGGTAGCGGTGATCTTGGTTGAGTCGACGACGGTTACGTCGGACAGCGTCAGGGACCCGGCATTCACGCCAACGGCGATCTGGGTCGCGAAACAATTTGAAGGGGCGTTGGCCGGAGTGGTGTAGCCGGTCCCCATGATGGTGATGGGGTAGGTCTGTCCTGCGATCCATGTGCTGGGGTCTATGGTCGCCATGGTTGGAGTGGGGCAGGGCGGCGTTGGAGGTGGAGACGGCGGCGTCGGGGGCGGGGGGGGGCTGAATAAGAATTGGCACATAATAGCGCCACCAGCCGTTTGGGATAGGCGGGTGGCCCAGGTGCCGGGAGAAGGCATCACAACCACTGAATCTGGGTGCCCCAGGTGCCTCGCATTTGGGCACCTGGGAGAGCACCGGGATTATTTCCCCGAATTTCCCCGCTAATTCTCATGTCAAGACCCTCGATGCCCCAAAATCAACCTAAACTATTCCAAGCAAACGAAATAATTCTTTTAAAAAGTTGGCATAGTAGTTATGCCCCGCTTGATACAATTAATACATGGACCAGTTCCATCAAGTTTTAGACTTGCACCGTTCTTTCTCAACCGAATAAGCCGCACCGAATCAACGTTTACCCGCAACCACCACACGGGCCGTCATTCTGGCGCAGCCCCAGGAGTCGTCATTCTGGCGCAGCCCCGCAAGTTGTCATTCTGAGCGCAGCGAAGAATCCCCGCATTGGTCTTTGTTTGTTTTTGTTCGTCATTCTGAGCGAAGCTCAGAATCTCTGTCGCTGCCTTTATTGCGCCGCTGCTCCTTCAGGAGAACCGAGCAAGCCACACTGAATGAACAATTTCCATCAACTTCCCCAGAATCAATCTTTTTCCGCCTCCACCCGTGCCAAAGCCTCTTTTTCACCCCTAACCCTTATGTCCTGAGTATTTTAGCCGTAACCTCAACGCAATCAATATTTTGGCCAACCACATCCCGCGTAACCGACTGATTCCAAACCGCTTGCTCCCAAGATGTCCATTATGAGTATTATTCCTCTGGCCACCACATAACAATCAACTTACGCACCCATCCACCCCCAAGGGGGATGGCAGGGGGTGGGGGACGAACAAATTGCATATAGAAAGCGAAAAAATGGCAACTCTCCACCGCTTCCGCTACGCCAGCAGCACTTCGATGCCTTTACCGCGCAGCAGTTCCACATATTCGCCGTCCAGTTCGCTGTCGGAGACGACCGTATCGGCATCCTCCAGAGGCGCGACCGGGATCATGGCGCCGCGACCGAACTTCGTGTGGTCGGCCACGATGATCACACGGCTGGCGATCTCGATCATCTTCTGTTCCGAACCCACCACCAGAGTGTTGTTGTTGCTGAATCCAGCCTCGGTAACACTGCCGATGCCCATGATCAGCACGTCCGCGCGGATCAGGCCCAGCATCTGCTCGCACAGCGGCCCCAGCATCACGCGGATGCGCGGATCCAGGTAGCCGCCGGTCAACGTCAGTTCGATGTTGCGCCGCGCCTCCAGTGTTTCGGCGATGGGCAGCGAGTTGGTGACGATGTGCAGCGACTTGCCGGCCAGTTCGCCCGCGACAGCCGCCACTGTAGACCCGCCGTCCAGGATGACTGTCTGGCCATCTTCAATCAGGCCCGCGGTGAGCCGTGCGATGCGGCTCTTCTCATCGCTGTAGCGCCCGCTCTCCACCGTGAAGTCGAAGAAGCCGTTGCCAGACAGAGGCACAGGAACAGCGCCGCCATAGACACGTTTGAGAGCGCTCTCCGCCTCCAGCACGGCAAGATCGCGGCGAACGCTGGACTCGGAGGCCTCCAGTTCGCGGCAAAGCGTCTCCAGATCGAGGAAGTCCTTGGCCTCGAGCATCTGGCGGATTCTGAGTTGCCGTTCAGCAGCTTTCATCGTGCAGTGGCCGAGTGATGTGAGTTGCAGGATGCAACCACTTCGCTCAGAGTGCTCCCTTCACGGCTTCAGGATGCGCCCATCGCGCTCATCACTGCATCAGTGACCGTCTTCACCAGGCGTTCCATCTCCGGAGCGTCGGCTGTGATGTTCGTGGAGCCATCCCTCACGCAGGGAAGGCGCGCGATGGAGTTAGGGTCATCCATATCGGACAACTGGCACTCCTTCATCGCCGATGGGTCGAAGCGGGAGTCTGGCAGGCCAAGCTTCTTCTTGATGGCCAGCAGATCGCTGGTCTGCCTCTCGGAGATCTGCGAGATCGGCACGCCCAGTTGCGACGCCAGAATCAGAGTCTGGCAGTAGGTGTCCACCACTTCTGCATACCACTCGGCGTGGGTCACGGTGTCTGCCCAGCAGATGATCCCGTGGTTCGACAGCAGCACCGTGTTGTGCTCCCTCACATACGGCAGCACGGTCTGCGCGAAGGCTGCCGTACCCGGCGTCTCGTATGGTGACACAGCGACCTTGCCCACGAAGACCTCGAACTCCGGGATGATCCCGTTGGGCGGAACGCGCCCGGTGATGGCGTATGCCGTGGCATGTGGCGGATGACAGTGGACACAGGACTTCGCCTCAGGCACAGCCTTGTATATCTCCAGATGCAGGAATATCTCGCTGGTTCGCGGCTTGGTCCCGGCAATCTGAACGCCGTCCAGATCGACCATGCAGAGGTCGGCGGGCGTCAGGTCCAGCTTGCTGAACAGGGTCGGCGTGCACAGCACCTCGTTGGGCCCGATGCGATACGAGATGTTGCCACCGTTGCCGTCCACATAGCCGCGGTTCCACAGCTTGCGGCCAACGGCGCAGATCTCCAGCTTGATGGCTTCGGCCTCGGGCGTGGAGAAGAGCCGAGGATTGGCGGGGCTGCGCGTCGTCTGCACAGGGCTGGCTGAGCTGCTGGAGGTCGCCGCAACCACAGTGCCGCCGCCGATCACCAGCTCAATGTCGTTCTGCCGCAGGAAGTCGCGCGCCGATGGAGTAATCACGCAACGCTTGCACACCTGCACGTGGGTCGCACCTGTTGCCAGGGCACTCTGTGCATCGCGCATTGCCAGAACATTCTGACTTGTAAATTCAATCGTTTTCACTTCGCCCTTCCTCACTGCTGCACCTCAGATTCTGTTTCCTATGAATTCTCTGTTGTGATGGAGTCGACGATCAACGTGCAGTACGCATCCACCGGAACTTTTTTTGGCCAGAAGGGGTTCGCGGCTTCGGCCCCCTCTGTAAACGCCACCATCTGTCCCTTGGCTGCGCCTAGAGCATCGACGGCAACCAGAGATTTGCCTCCGCCCAGTCCATTTTTGGCCCTCAGGTTGACCATCGTCACCGGCTCCAGCACCACCAGCGTCAGGCCCAGCAACTGCGGAACGGCCGGCGTCAGCGTGACATGTCCGCGAACGATGCCCAGTCTCATGCGGTCCTCCCTGCGCGCTGGCGCGGCGCATGCATCTGGTCCACGATTCCGACCACCACCATGCGCGCCGGAGTCGTGTTGCCGTACCGCTGGCGTGCGATATCGCCGTCGGTGGAGACCAGCACAGTGGAACCGAATGACGCGCCCAGCAGGTCGACCAGAACCAGCGGCTCCGTTCCGGTGCTGCCGTCGGCCTCCAGCCGCTGGGCGACCAGAAAGCGGCAGCCGTCCAGCGTGGCGTGCTTGGACGCCGGAACAACCGTGCCGTCTATGCGGGCCAGAAACATGGCTAGATAATCCTCAATGCGCCACCGATGGTGAGCTGACGCTCGCGGGTGAATGTCAGCGGCGTGGTGATTCCCTCGCCAGTTGGCGTTGCAATGCTGTGGCTCAGATATCCCGGCCCGCCAAAGCCCAGCGACGCCAGCGACGAGGCGTTGCTGACGAATATCGTGGTGTTCATGGCGCGCGCCATGCGCGTCACCGTGTCCACATCCTTGGAGTGAATGATTGCCGTGTGCCGGTAGCCGTGCTCCGCCTTCAGCGACGCCTTTATTCCCGCGTCCACACACGACACGCGAACCACCGGAATGAACGGCATCATCTGCTCCTCGACGACGAACGCATGGTCTTCGTCCGTCTCGCCGAAGAGAATCTGCGTGTTTGCCGGAACGCTGACTCCAGCTGCCGCCGCCAGCACGGCAACGTCCTTGCCGACGAACTCCTTGCGCACATGCGCGCGCACACATCCCTTGCCGTCGCCCTCGAAGGTGAAGGCAGCCTTGGAGAGCCGTTCGATCGCGGCCTTGTTCAGCTCGAAGCCGCCAGCGCGCCGCATCGCATCCAGGAACGCCGAGGCGACGGATGCAACCACGAAGACCTCTTTCTCGCCGATGCAGAGCAGGTTGTTGTCGAAGGACGCGCCCTCGATGATGCACCGCGCGGCCAGGTCGAGGTCGGCGTTCTGGTCCACCACGACGGGCGGATTGCCCGGCCCCGCCGCGATCACGCGCTTGCCGAACTTGCTCGCCGCCGCCACCACCATCGGTCCGCCGGTGACGCACAACAGCGCAACCTTGGGGTGCTGAAACATCTGCGTCGCGGATTCAATTGTGGGCTCTAGCACTGTGGTGATGACGTTGGCAACGCCGCACTCACGCTCGATCTCACGGTTGAAGAGCTGCAACGCGTACTGCGAGACGCGCTTGCCCGACGGGTGCGGCGCGAAGATGGCAGTGTTGCCCGCAGCCAGAATATTGATGGCGTTGGCGACCATGGTCGGCACCGCGTGCGTGACCGGAAGGGACATGCCAATGACGCCCCACGGCGCGTGTTCGATCAAAAGCAAGCCAGACGAATCGGTGCGCGCCTCGCTGTGCATTGCCTCCACGCCGAGCACATACTTCATGTTCTTCAGCTTCTGAATTTTGTGGTCTAGCCGACCCACCTTGGTCTCTTCCAACTCCATGCGGCCAAGCTCTTCGCAACGATCGATGCTGATCCGCCGGATGATCGAGATCATGCGCCCACGCTCTTCCAGGCTCATATCCTCGACCTTCATCTGTGCCGCGTGCGCCGCGTTGACAGCCTCGTCCACGGTGAGAAAGACGCCATCGTGCGCTGCGGCGCTGCTGCCGGCGCTGATGTGTGCCGGCGCGCTGCCAGGCTGCGACTGCTGCATCTGGGAACGAAGCCGTGCGACAACCTCTCTCGCAATCTCCGCAATCATCTGCTCTTGATTCGTCATTTACGGCTTCTCCAGTATTTTGCCGTCCACCTCGACGGTATCCACGATGCCAACAATGACCGCGTCCACCGGCGCTTCTTTTGTCGCCGGCGTCAGGCGTGCCGAGCTTCCCTGGGTAAACAACACGCACTCGCCGATTCCCGCGCCAACACTGTCAACGGCCACCACCGAGCTGCCGGAGATTTCCAGCTTGCTCTCCCGGCTGATGTATGGCTGAACCAGGAGCAACTTCATCCCACGGAACTTCTCGTTCTTCTGCGTGGAGACGACATTGCCGATTACTTTTGCGATAAACATGCCCGTTCCCCTCTTTGCGCCGCGGAGGATCGACACCCTCCGCAGCGTCCACAGCAACTACTTGGGCAGTACGGAACCGAGGCTGCTGTGCGGCCGCGCGATCACATGAACGCTAATTATCTCGCCAGCCTCCTTGGCGGCTGCTGCTCCCGCATCTACCGCGGCGCGAACGCTGCCTACATCGCCTTGAACAAAGACCGAGCACAGACCGCTGCCAACCTTGTTCCATCCGACGAACTCGACGCTTGCCGCCTTCAGCATTGCGTCGGTGGCCTGCACGAGTGCTACTAGGCCTTTCGTCTCAATCATTCCAATCGCTTCATTGGCCATTTCAATTCTCCCGATTTCCAAATTTCGTCATTTCTCGCTAATTCGAGTGGATTACTTCAGAAAGCTGTCGACCAGCGCATCGTGTGGACGCGCGATGACATGCGAGGCCACCAGTTCACCGACTGCCTTGGCTGCTGCGGCACCGGCATCCACGGCTGCGCGCACACTACCCACGTCTCCGCGCACGATTGCGGTGACAAATCCTCCACCGATCTGCACCGTCTTAACCAGCTCCACGCTGGCCGCCTTCACCATCGCATCACATGCCTCGACCAGTCCGACGAGGCCCTTTGTTTCGATCAATCCAATTGCTTCACTCATCTTGTCTCCTCTGCCCGTTCGGGCAATTTGTTCCGGTGGACCTGCGCCTGTTGCCGGGATCACAACGGCTATTTCTTGATTGCGGCCTTCTTCTCCGCTTGCACGAAGGACGGCAACTCGTCGTGGGGGCGCGAGATCACCTGAACGCTGACCACCTCGCCGATGCGCGATGCAGCTTCAGCGCCGGCATCGGTTGAGGCCTTCACCGCGGCCACGTCGCCTTCAACAAAGGCAGTGACCAGTCCCGACCCTACCGACTGCCAGCCGGTGAAGGTCACGTTTGCGGATTTCAGCATTGCGTCGGTCGCCTCGAACAGCGCGACCAAACCCTTCGTTTCAATCATTCCAAGCGCTTGTTTCATCGAGTCCTCTCTTCTTCCTTCCGGATTTCCTAAAACCGTTGCCAATCTGTATCTCTGCCAACATGAATTCCTGTCCTGCCCGAACTGACTTACTTGAGCAGTTCAATGTCCTTGGTCAAATGCAGACCGCACGCGTTAGCCTCGTCGGTGTCCATGTGTACGTTGAGCCGCGAGGTTGGGTCGATGCGGACGTGTACGTTGTTGAATGTGGTTCCCGCCTCGCCGCCCACGCGCAGTTTCATCAGGTCGCCCTGCTTGACCGCAAAGTAGGCGGCCTCGTCCGGGTTCATGTGGACGTGGATGGCGGCGCGAATAATACCTTCCTTCAGCTCGATGTTGCCCTTCGGCCCCATGATGATCGCGCCCGGCGTTCCCGAGATGTTTCCCGAGAGCCGCACCGGAATATCGTCGAAGCCCAGGCTGATCGCATCGGTGAACGCCAGCTCCACCTGAGACTGCTTGCGCATCGGCCCCAGGATGCGAAGGTTGGAGATCAACCGGCTGCGCGGCCCGATGATCGTCACCTTCTCGTTGGCGGCGAAGTTGCCCGCCTGATACAGCGGCTTGAAGACCGTAAGCTCCGTGCCCGGCCCGAACAGAATGTCCATGTCCGCGCGGCAGATGTGCATGTGCCGCGCCGAGGCCAGCACGGTCAGCAGCGGCGCTTCGTTGCCGCCGCGGCCCGCGCCATCGCGGACAAGATACTCCAATGCAACCTGACGAACGATCTGCTCGACCACAGACCGGTCGACCCGTTGCGACGAATTAGTTACTGCTGCGCTTCCACTTGCCATAGGCTGACCTTGCTCACCATGTCGGTTTCATCTCACTGCTTCGGTTAATATCGCCCGCTTCACTGCGCACTGCTCCACAACGCTCACCGTATCGCGTGCAACTACACTCTCTTCATCCGCCGGAACTATCAGCACCGTCACAGCGGATGTCCTGGCGGAGATCACCTGTGCCGTGCGCGCCGCGCGGTTCGCCGCCTCGTCGATCTCGATCTCGAAGGCGGCCAGGTTCCGGCACACCGCCGCGCGCGTCTCCCAACTGTTCTCGCCGATGCCGCCGGAGAAGCTGATCGCATCCACCCCATCCAACTCCAGAATGAACGCGCCAAGATAGTGACGGATGGCGCGCACATACACATCCAGCGCAAGCCGCGCCCGCGAGCTTCCCGCCGCGACCGCCTCATCCAGGTCGCGCATGTCGCCGCTGGTTCCGCTGATGCCCGCGAGACCAGAGTGGCTGCCCAGGATGCGAGCCATCTCGTCCGGCCCAACACCCAGCTTCTTCATCATGTACAGCACGGCAAACGCGTCGATCTCGCCCACGCGATTGTTCTGCGGCAGGCCGGACTGCGGCGATGTGCCGAAGCTGGTATCAATCGCCACGCCGTCTCGAAACGCCGCGATGCTGGAGCTTCCTCCCAGATGGCACGAGATGTGCCTCAGGCCCGGCTTGTTTTTGAATTGCTTACGCACATTCTCGCTGGCCGCGCGATGGCTCGCTCCATGGAACCCGTAGCGGCGTATGCCAAACTCCGTGCGCCACTCGTACGGCACCGCATACGTCGTTGCCACCTCGTCCAGCGTTGCGTAAGGCGTGGTCTCGAAGACCGCAACCAGAGGCACGCCCGGAAGCTCGTTGCGAAATGCCTTCATCGCGGCAATATACGGAGGATTGTGCGCGGGCGCGAAGAACGAGAACTCCTCCATCGCCGACAGCAGCTCGTCATTCACCAGGCGCGCGCCACTGATCGCGCCGGCAAGCACTGCCTTGAATCCAACCGCTTCAATCTCCGACAGGCTCTTCAGCGCCTTGCCCGGCCCCGCCACATCGTCGATGCACTTGCGAATCGCTGAGGGGTAATCCGCACAATCACCGCCTGGCTGCCCGATCCGCTCCACTCGCCCATTCGCCAACACCGTCTCCTCCGGCATCTTCAGCACGCGGTATTTGAAGGAGGTGCTACCGATATTGGGGATCAGACATATCATGGAAACGGAAAAACTCCAGGGAACGGAAAACCAATGTGGCGGAGTACCTTGCATAGTGACAAACTACATATTGCATCAGTTGTTACTATGAACTGAGTTAATGACGAGCCGCTTCGCCCTTAGACCATTAGCCACAGCCCGCGAACCGCCCATTCTGACGGATTATGATCGTTCTTGACTGCATCAAAACCATATCGTATATTGGCTGTCAGAGTCAATCAGAATTGTGAGCGACTTTGAGGATTTCTCCAGATGGCACCAGACACGGGTCTGTCGCGTAGTGCTGCGACAACAAGAAGCAGCGCGCCAATAAGCATTGATCGCGTTGGCGAGCTGGGCATCGTGGGTGCCGGCGGCGGCGGATTCCCCACGGCGGTGAAGCTGGGAACGCGCGTGCCGCTGGTGATCGCCAACGCGGCCGAGTGCGAGCCGCTGCTGCACAAGGACAAGGAGCTGCTGCACCATCACGCCGAGCCGTTTCTGCGCGGCATGGTTGCGGCCATGGAGATGGTCGGCGCGCCCCAGGGCGTCATCGGCATCAAGGAAAAGTACCACGACATCATCGCCGCAATGGAGCAGCAGGCCCCGAAGAACATCCGCGTGGCACTGCTGCCGGACGCCTACCCGGCGGGCGACGAGTTCATCCTGGTGCACATCGTGACAGGCCGCGTCATTCCGCCCGGCGGTCTGCCCAAGGACGTGGACGCGATGGTCGCCAACGTCGAAACCCTTATGAACATTGGGCTGGACCAGCCGGTGACGCAGAAGTATCTCACCGTCGCCGGTGCCGTCCGCAATCCCGTGACGCTGCGCGTGCCCATCGGCATCACCATCGGAGAGGTGATCGAGGCCGCAGGCGGAGCCACGGTGAACGACTTCAGCGTGCTGCTGGGCGGCGTGATGATGGCGCGGCCTGCGGCCGGGCTGGATGTTCCAGTCACCAAGACGACCGGAGGAATCGTTGTCCTTCCCTCCTCGCACAAGCTGATCCAGCGGCACGAGGCGAAGTGGCCGGTGATTGCGCGGGTCGGGCGCTCAGCCTGCGACCAGTGCCGCTTCTGCACGGAGTTCTGCCCGCGCTACCTGCTCGGGCATCCCATCCAGCCGCACCGCGCGATGCAGTCGCTGGGCTTCAGTCCCAGTCCGGCCGAGATCGTCGCCGGAACGCTCTACTGCTGCGAGTGCAACCTGTGCAGCCTGTACGCCTGTCCCGAAGACCTTGATCCCAAGAACGTCTGCGTGCAGTCCAAGCCCGCGGCGCGTGCCAATGGGCTGTTCTTCACGGGAACTCCGGAGTCGGTGACTCCGCATCCGATGGCGGAGTACCGGCGCGTGCCGATGACCCGGCTGATCTCACGTCTGGGGCTCTCGGAGTTCCACAACGTCGGCCCGCTGACGGAGCACAAGTTCTCACCCAGCCGCGTGACTCTTCCGCTGAAGCAGCACGCGGGCGCGTCGGCGGTTGCGGTGGTCAAGACGGGGCAAAGGGTGAACGTGGGCGACCTGATCGCCGAGCCCGAAGCAGGCAAGCTGGGTGCGCGCATTCACGCCAGCATCCGTGGCGTGGTTCGGCTGACCCACGACTCGGTGGTGATCGATGCGTAGCAATCGCACACTTTGTACGAAGCTCGGAAGGAGCCCATCTCGTGTCTGATATTCAATCGATAGGACTCATCGAACTCTCCAGCGTTGCAACCGGCTATCAGGTTGAGGACGTGATGTTGAAGGCCGCCAAGGTCCAGGTCCTGATGGCGCGCAGCATCTGCTCCGGCAAGTTTTTGATCGCCATCGCCGGCGACGTGGCGTCGGTGACGACCGCAGTGGAGGCTGGCGGCGCTGCTGCGGGCGCTTCGCTGATCGAGCGGCGTCAGATTGCGCGCGTGCATCCTTCGGTGCTTCAAGCCATCTCGCAGTCGGTTGAGATCAATCCCAAGGACCTGCGCTCCATCGGCATCATCGAGACATTTTCCGCGTCGAGCATTATTGACGCAGCGGATGCAGCCGTGAAATCCGCCAATGTGACTCTGCTTAAAGTGCATCTGGCGATGGCCCTGGGCGGCAAAGGCTTCGTGATGATGGCGGGCGACGTCTCCAGCGTTCAGGCAGCGGTGGAGGCTGGATCGAAGGCCGCTGCGGAAGAGGGAATGCTGGTTGCTCG
Organism: uncultured Acidobacteriaceae bacterium; assembly: GCA_963828115.1. Classification (GTDB taxonomy): domain Bacteria; phylum Acidobacteriota; class Terriglobia; order Terriglobales; family Acidobacteriaceae; genus Edaphobacter. The sequence goes on along the minus strand of CAWHDN010000017.1, from coordinate 50,121 downwards.
CGGGGTGATTCCCGCGCCATCTGAGGAGCTCTTCCGCGACTACATCTGAGCCGAGTTTGCTATCGCGGGAGTTGTTCGTCATTGGTTCGCCATTTATTCTTCTTTTGTTCTCCCCCTCCCCCTGCCATCCCCCTTGGGGGTGGATGGGTGCGTAAGTGGATTGTTATGTGGTGGCCAGAGGAATAATACTCATAATGGAGATCTTGGGAGCAAGCGGTTTGGAATCAGTCGGTTGCGCGGTGCGCGGTTGGCTAAAATATTCATTCGCGGAGGGTTGCGGATAAAACACTCAGGACATAAGGGTTAGGGGTGAAAAAGAGGCTTTGGAACGGGTGGAGGCGGCAAAAGATCGATTCTGGGCAAGTTGATGGAAATTGTTCATTCGGTGTGGCTTGCTCGGTTCTCCTGAAGGTGCAGCGGCGCAATAAAGGCAGCGACAGAGATTCTGAGCTTCGCTCAGAATGACGAACAAAAACAAACAAAGACCAATGCGGGGATTCTTCGCTGCGCTCAGAATGACAACTTGCGGGGCTGCGCCAGAATGACGACTCCTGGGGCTGCGCCAGAATGACGGCCCGTGTGGTGGTTGCGGGTAAACGTTGATTCGGTGCGGCTTATTCGGTTGAGAAAGAGCGGTGCAAGTCTAAAACTTGATGGAACTGGTCCATGTATTAATTGTATCAAGCGGGGCATAACTACTATGCCAACTTTTTAAAAGAATTATTTCGTTTGCTTGGAATAGTTTAGGTTGATTTTGGGGCATCGAGGGTCTTGACATGAGAATTAGCGGGGAAATTCGGGGAAATAATCCCGGTGCTCTCCCAGGTGCCCAAATGCGAGGCACCTGGGGCACCCAGATTCAGTGGTTGTGATGCCTTCTCCCGGCACCTGGGCCACCCGCCGGAGCCGGTGATTACGCCGATTGCGGCGGGGCTGCCAGCTACGCCTACGGCTGATGGGAGCAGCAAGTTGGGGACGCGACCTTAGGGGGCGGTAGAGCGGGTACGGCAACAGCAACGGCAAAGGAAGAAGCATATTCCTTGTATCTTTCGCAACGAGGCGTAACTTTGGGTTACGTTTCGGCGGAGAGGTCGTAGATTCCTTAGGCCGCGTGAGCAGAGCCTGTGCGGAGATCGGCCCCCGTCCCTCTCTTTTTGACGCCGTGGAGAATCGGAGGTCTTTTGAGCCTGCATGTTCAAGGTTGGCGGAAAGAGCAAGTCCGTTATGCACCGGACGCGGGACGGTGCCGAAGCTCAGAGTAACGCGGAGGCCAGCGATGAGCAAGGGGTTGGAGAGAAGTCAGGCAACGGTGTTTACAGGCATCGATGTGAGTGCGGCGACGCTTGCCGTGGCGGTTCAACAGGCGGGCCGGGATGGCTTCCGGCAGAAGGAGTTCGCCAACTCGGCCTGCGGGCATAAGCGGTTGATCGCCTGGTTGCTCGAGTGCGGCGGTCGGGTGCGGGTGTCGCTGGAGGCGACGGGGACGTACTCTCTGGATGTGGCGCTGGCGTTGGACGCGGCCGAGGGGATCGAGGTCGCGGTGCTGAACCCGAAGACGGCGAACCAGTTCGCTCAGACGCTGCGGCGGTCCAAGACCGATGCCGCCGACGCGGTTGCACTGGCCGAGTACAGCCGCAGGATGGAGTTCGTGCCGTGGCAACGGCCCAGCCGCGGCGGGCTGGAGCTGCGTACGTTGAGCCGGCACATCGCTACGCTGACCGAAGACCACACGCGCTGGGGCAACCGGCTGCATGCCGTCGAGGCCTCGAAGACAACGCCGCGCTGCGTGCTCGACGATATGAAACGGGCGAGAGCGGCTATCGCCAAGCGCATCCTCAAGCTGCGCAAAGAGGCGGTCGCGATGGTGGGGCGGGACGCGCAGTTGATGCGCAAGTTCGAGCAACTCAAGAGCATCAAGGGCATCGCAGAAACCAGAGCCGTGCAGTTGCTGGGCGAACTCGCGGGCCTCGATCCAGAGATGACGGTGCGCCAGTGGGTCGCCTATAGCGGACTCGATCCGGTGCATCAGGTCTCGGGCAGTTCGGTGCATAAACCCTCGCGCATCAGCCGTCACGGCAACAGCCATCTGCGTCGCGCGCTCTACATCCCGGCGCTGGTCGGCGTTCGCCACGATCCGCATATGAGGGTCTTCTACGAACTGCTGCAGAGCAGACACAAAACAAAACTCCAGGCCCTCGTCGCCGTCGCACGCAAACTCCTGCACGCCATCTTCGGCATCTTCAAAACAGGCACCGACTATAACGGGGCAAAGCTCTTCCCCTACCTCATACCCACTTCATAGGTGTTTCTGCTCAAACCAGCACAAATCCCCTTGCAATCCAAGAGAGAATCTCCGCTGCGCTACGGAATGACAAACAAAAGAACAAATACGGAGATTCTGGCTGCGCCAGAATGACGACTTTTGGGAGCAACGACGCGGAGGGCTGCGCCAGAATGACGAGCTGGGGCTGCGGAATGACAAGAAGGGGGCTAAATCGCTGAGCTCCCTCCGGAAAGATCGGGGCAGGGCTTAATTCGCGGAGGGCATCTCGGCGTGGTCGATGACGAGGGTCTGGACTGGGCCTTTGGAGGGCTGGAGTTTGAGGCCGAGCTGCTCCTCGACGGCAGTGAAGATGGAGACGACTGTGCCGCCCTGATCGGCGGCTTCGTCGGAGGTCCATTTGAGTGTGATGTCGGCTGCGCCGGTGAGGCCCGTCTTGTCGTTCACCTGGCGATGGACCTGGTCGGAGAGCGCGGCGGCGAGGTCGGTCATGGAGGCACCTTTGGTGCTGATGACCATGTCGTTGTTCGACCCGCTCATGTTCAAGGTGCTGTTATTCGTATCCGTCTGGGAGAGTTGGAACTTCGGGCCGCCGTGGACGACGACGAGGTCGTAAACGGGCATGACTTTGGGCTGCAGATGCGCCTTGAGGTGGAAGCGGTCGGCGAGCAGCGGGATGAGCATGGCCTGCAGTTGCGTGTCGGTGAGTTTGGGCGGTGTGCCGCCATCGGGCGCGAACGACCTTGGCCACGATATCGAAGTGCGCGGAGTTGACGGGGCCGGAGAGGCCGGAGATCTGGTCTTCCTTGACGTCGTAGGCAAACTCGATGATGTTCTTCAACGGGACGTTGGTTGCGGAAAATACTGTCGTGAATGCCCATGCCGAAGGACTGCTGGTTGGGGGACTCGTCGGCGGGGTTGTGCTGCTTGACGGAACTGACATCGTAGGGGGCAAGGGTCTTTTGAGAGTGCGATGGCTTCGACCGGGCCTTTGTGCGCAAGCTGGGCGCTCGCGCCTGAGGCGGAGAGAAGGAGCGCGAGGGCGAATGTCATGAGCACTTGGCGGCATTTTGGTCGCTGCGATGGTCATGTGGGGCCCTAACATAGGACGGCAGTCCGGATGTATCCATCTGGGCTCTGCCGTCTGGCAAGGTGAGGGAGAGAAAGTGCTGGGTGGATTGTGCGATGATGCAAGGCTGGCCTGTTTATACAGATGATCGAGGACTGATCCATGACCTCAGCGGCTAAAGCCGCATTTCAAATGCAGCATTTACGGCACGGCTGAAGCCGTGCCCTTAAGCAAGACAAGTACACCTCAAGCAAAACAGGTGGAATTGGGAGGGAGGAAGGATGCGCATAGGGAAGATGTGGAGCGTGGGGTTGGCGATGTTGCTGGCGCTGGGTACGGTTGCGCTCGCCCAGGGCGGGTACCACAGGGGGCCGACCGGCGGGGCGCAGGGCGATCGACCTGGACATGTGCGGAGCGGGCGGGGCGAGCTGAAGGTCTACTTTGTGGATGTGGAGGGCGGTCAGTCTACGCTGTTCGTGATGCCGGGTGGAGAGAGCCTGCTGGTGGATACAGGGTCGGCGGATTCAAGAAATCCGACGGCGCCCAGGGACGCCACGCGGATTGCGGCGGTGTGCAAGCTGGCTGGGGTGACGCGGATCGACAACCTGGTGGTGACGCACTACCACTCCGACCACGTGGGCGGACTGCCGCAACTGGTGGGGATGGTTCCGGTGGGGCGGTTCATCGACCATGGCGAGAACCGTGAGGGCATGGAGGTGCAGGGCGGCGCATCGACGGTTGCGGGATACGAGGCGTACCAAAAAGTGCTGGCGGAGAGCCACGCTGAGCATCTGGTGGTGAAGCCGGGCGACGTGCTGCCGGTGAGGGCGTTCGATGTCCTGAATGTGGAGTTTGTGAGCGGGGACGGCGAGGTGATCGGGCAGCCACTGAAGACACCTCTGGCAACTACCGGCGAGCAGAATCCATACTGCGCGGCCTCGCCGCTGAAGGGCGCGGAGGGGACAGAGAACGACCGCTCGCTGGGGCTGATGATTACGTTTGGCAGGCTGCGGATTCTGGACCTGGGCGACCTGACGTGGAACAAGGAGCGCGGGTTGATGTGTCCGGTGGACAAGCTGGGCAAGGTGGATGTGTACATCGTCTCGCACCACGGGCTGGTGAACAGCGGCAGCCCAGCGCTGGTGGATGCGATCGCTCCGCGAGTGGCGATCATGGACAACGGCCCGCGCAAGGGCGGGGCACCCGCAACCTTCGAGACGATCGAGGGTTCATCCAGACTGAAAGACCTGTGGCAGTTGCACACAGCCGAGGGAAGCGATGCGAAACACAACGTTGCGGAGTCGCGGATTGCCAACCTGGCAGGGCCGGATGCGGGAAACACCCTGGAGCTGACGGGCTGGCTGGATGGGAGTTTATCGGTGACCAACGGACGGACCGGCGAGACGGTGGAGTATCCCGCGCCGTAAATTGATTGGGCGGTGGGATGATCTTGTGCGACAAATTGCATCTTACCTAAGCAGGGAATACGCGGCCATTCGGCAGACGGCTGGATGCCGCGGGAATCCAACGGGACAGAAACGGAGAAGACGATGAACGAAAGCAGCAGGGAGCGTACGGCAAAGAGCGAGATTGAATCGGCGAAGGCAAACGGAATGCGGCGAGGACAGGCGGAGCGGAGGAGTGGATTGGCCCGATTTACGCAGGGTTTTGTTGGCGTCGGCCTGGGGATGGCGTTGGTGCTCAGCATTCCGGGCTGCCATAAGTCGGCGCAGGCGGCCGGCTCACAGAGCGCGGTCGACCAGAACGCAGGCGACCCGGCGGACGCAAATATGGCTGGTGGAGGGAACAGCGCGGGACAGCCGGCGCAGGTGCTGGGCGAGAGCGCTCAGGAACAGAACCAGCAGCAGGGCGAGGACACCTCGCAGCAGCAGCCGGCGCCGATTGTGCGCCAGGGGCCGGATTCCGGCCAGCAGAGCTATGACAACGGGGCCGCGGATGGACAACAAGCCAGCCAAGCGATGCGCAGGCGGACGACGTCTACGCCAACGATCTGACCGATGCGCAGACCAGCACTCCTCCTCCTCCGCTGCCGGAGTACGAGCAGCCGCCCGCTCCAGACCCCGACTATCTGTGGACACCGGGCTACTGGGCGTGGGGGCCAGAGGGATACTACTGGGTTCCGGGCTACTGGGTGGACGCGCCGTATGAGGGCGCGCTGTGGACTCCGGGATACTGGGGATTCTATGGCGGATTCTATCGCTTCCACCACGGGTACTGGGGACTGCACATCGGCTTCTATGGCGGCGTGGACTACGGGTACGGCTACGTGGGGCATGGCTACTACGGCGGCTACTGGAACGGCGGCCACTTCTTCTACAACACAACGATCACGCGCGTGAATGTGAACGTGATTCGCAATGTGTACGTCCACCCCGTGATGATAAATAACTTGGTGATTACCGGGCGGATCGGCAACCGGGTGAGCTTCAACGGCGGGCGCGGCGGCGTTGTGGCACGCCCCTTGCCGGCGGAGACCCGCGTGCTGCAGGAGCGGCGCATTTCGCCGATGGCGACGCAGGTGCAGGCGCAGCATGCAGCGTCCAGAACCGGCAGCAGCTCTTCAGCCAGAACCAGGGACGTCCCGCGATTGCCGTGGCGGCGCGCCCGATCGCCAAGGACCGCGTACTGCCGGCGGCATTGCCACCAAGAGCCATGCCGGCGGCACAACCCGGCAACCGGGGCGCGGCAAGACCGGGGCAGCAACAGGCTCCGGGACAGCAGATTCGTCCCCAGGGCGGGCAGCAGGGACGGAATGCTCCGGCGACTCCTGAGTCGCGTCCGGGCCAGCAAAACGGGGCCCAGCCGCAGTCGCAACAGCGACAGGGCCAACCGCAAACCAGGCAGGCTGAGCCTCAGTCGCAGATGCGGCAGGCGCAGCCTCAGCCGCAGGCGAGGCAGGCACAGCCACAACCGCAAACCAGGCAGGCTGAGCCACAGTCGCAGATGAGGCAGGCACAACCGCAGCAGGCTCAGCCTCAGCCGCAGGCAAGGCCGGCACAGCCTCAGCCACAGCCACAGGCGCGACCGCAGGAGCAGGCCAGGCCACAGCAGGCTCCGCAGCAGCAGGCTGCGCCACGTCCACAACCGCAGGCGGCACCTCGTCCGCAGCCCGCCCCGGCGGCACGTCCGCAGCCCGCCCCGGCGGCGCGTCCGCAGCCGAAGGAAGAGGAGAAGCCGCGCTAGTTGTCGAAGCACGAGAGCACGGCGGAACAGGCTGACGAGGCTTGTTCTGCCGTGTTTTTTTTGTCCCGTGAGGGAGGGCCGACGCTGGGTTATTGCCCGAAGGCGAGCTGGCCAAGCAGGATGGCGTTCAGAGTGATAATGATCGCGACCGTAGCCCAGCCTGCGATCCGCATGCGGCGCGCGCTGGCGAAGCTGTGCATGACATCCGCGCGGCTGGTGAGCAGAAGCAGCGGGATAAGCGCGAAGGGCAGCGCAAAGCTGAGGATAACCTGCGAGAGCACCAGGATTTTCAATGGGTCTAGGCCGATGGCGATGATGGCTATGGCCGGAACGACCGTGATAAAGCGACGCAGGAAGATGGGGAACTTGATGTCGAGGAAACCCTCGATGATGACCTGGCCGGCCATGACGCCGACGGTGGAGGACGAGAGGCCGGAGCAGAGCAGGGCGACGGCGAAGACAACCGCTGCGGCGCGTCCGAAGAGCGGGCCGAGGGTGTGGTAGGCCTCTTCGATGGTGGGTTGCAGGTTGTTGGTGTGGACGAAGGCGACGGCGGCCATCAGGATCATAGCGGAGTTGATGAGCCATGCGCCGTTCATGGCGACGAAGACGTCGATCAGCTCGTAGCGGAGGAAGCGGCTGAGGATGGAGCGGCGGGGAAGCTGGGTTGGCTGGTTGCGGGCTTCCAGGTTTTCCAGCGTCACGGTGGCAGGCAGCGCGGATCCGGTGAGTTCCTTCAGACGGGGCTGCACCAGCGCGGAGTGGAGATAGATGACGTGCGGCATGACGGTTGCTCCCAGCATGGCGACAGCGACGTAGATGCTGTCGTGGAAGTTCTGCGCGCTGGAGCGGTCGAGCGTGGGCAGCAGGGTGTAGAGGGTGGCGAGCTTCCAGTCGGGGTGGACGAGGAAGATCTCGAATGCGTAGGAGACGCCAATGATGGCGACGAAGGCCATGATGCCACGTTCCAGCCAACGGAAGCCCGCGAGGTCGAGCGCGAGAATGGCGAAGACCAGAACGGTGGAGACGAGCGCGGCTATGAGTAGCGTTTCCTTGGGGTTGAAGCCGTGAGCGATGAGCAGCGGGCCGAAGAGGAGATCGAGGCCGATGGCCGCGCCGAGGAATTCGGCGAGATCGGTGGCGACAGCGGCGATCTCGGCGGCGATCCAGAGGCCGACGGTGGTGAGTTGCGAGAAGTGCTTGCGGCAGTTCTGCGGCAGGGTGAGGCCGGTGACGATGCCCAGCTTGGCGGCGAGGTACTGGATGAGCATCGCCATGGCGTTCGACCAGAGCAGGACCCAGAGCAGGCGGTAGCCAAACTGCGTGCCGCCGAGGATGTTGGTGGCGAAGTTGCCGGGGTCGATGTAGGCGACCGAGGCGACGAATGCGGGGCCGAAGTAGGTCCACATCTCGGTCCGGCTCAGGTTGGAGAAAAAATTGCTCCGGGGTGGGACTGCATCGGCAACCGCTGGAGCTTCGCCAGCAGAGCCCGCGAGCGGTTCCGGCTTCCCGGAAGCTTCGTGCCCCATTTGAATTGGCGAAAGATCAGGCATTCATCTCCTGTGCAGGGCACCGAGAAAGTTGGGCGGGGGATCACACCACAAAAAATTAGGCTTGCCTTCAAATTAGGTATACCTAACAATGGGAGATGAGTCAAACTGGAGTTGGAGGCAGAGAGCAACGCATGGCAGCGCGCAAGCGGGCGAACGGCAACACCGAATCGGTGGACAACTACCTGAAGGCCATTCTGTTTCTGGGAGGGCCGGAGGAGCGGCGCGTGACCATCAAGGCGCTGGCTGGGCGGTTGTCGGTGGCGCCTGCATCGGTGACGAACATGCTGCAGAAGCTGGCTGTTTCCGCGGAACCGCTGGTGGAATATGAGCGGCATCGCGGGGTGCGGCTATCGTCCGCGGGAAGGCGGCGCGCGCTGGAAGTCCTGCGCCATCACCGGCTGATCGAGACGTTTCTGTACGAGGTGCTTGATTACCCGATCGATGAGGTGCATGAGGAGGCGGAGCGGCTGGAGCACTTCATCTCAGAGCGCTTCGAGGAGCGAATTGCAGCCAAGCTGGGGCACCCCAGGACCGATCCTCATGGTCACTCGATTCCCACCATGGAGGGAGAGATGCCGGAGGAGGAGGGACTGGATTAGGAGTCTATTCTGCGGATGTTGTCGAGGATGGAGCCGTCGAGGGAGCCCCCACAAAGAGAATGGCGGCCAGCAGATTGCCTGCTGGCCGCCATATTTTGATGGTTGGAGGTTAGAAGCGGAAGCGGCCTTCGAACTGCCAGTCGCGCGGCGGGATCTGCGCGTTCTGGCTGTTGACCTCGCCGTAGCCGCTGCTGTCCCAGGTGGCGCTGCCGAGGTTGAAGAAGGTGGAGTTGGTGGCGTTCTGTACGTCCGCCTCGATCTGGAAGGTGAGGTGGAGCGTGGCGGTTTCACGAATGTTGAAGGTGCGCCGGATGCCCAGGTCGATGTCCCACCATCCGGGGCCATGGAGTCCGAGCGGAGCGGTACGAGCTACGTTGCCCAGCTTCCAGGTCGTGTTGGGTTCCGATGTCGATCCGCAGGAATAGGTCTGGTTGAGAGGAGAAGAATCGGCACACTCGAAGGCGGCCGAGTTGAGATACGGGATGCCATTGAAGTTGGTGGCATTGGCTCCAGGACCGCGGCCCCATCTGCCATTGATGCGCGCCCGCCTCTTGTCGAAGCCGGGAACGTAGTCGGGCAGGCAGGTTCCCTGGCCGGCGGACGCGTTGGTCATGCAACCGCCACCGTTTGAGATCTGCAGCGGAACTCCATCGCGATACTTATAGATTCCGTTGAACTCCCATCCTCCGCCGATGAGTCCGGCGATACGGTTGGTAGCGAAGAAGGCCTGGCCGCGTCCGAAGGGGAGGGCGTAGACCCAGGTCAGGTTGAACGTGTTGGTCTGGTCGGACGTTCCCAGGCCGCGGTCGACACGGTTGGCGGACATATTTTGCACGAAGTTTCCATCCTGCGGGCCCACGCCGAACTGGGTGCGGTGGGTGCCTGTGTCGTCGATCTCCTTGCGGCGCGTGTAGTTCATGAAGCCGGAGAGGTTGTGCCACGGGCGCTGAACCAGTGTCACCTGGAGCGAGTTCATGTTTGAGTTTCCAGTCTGTCCCCAGAGATCGGTGAATCCATTGTACTGGGGGAAGGGCCGCAGGGCCTGGAAGAAGGTTGCGTTGGGGCCAGCGAAGCGGGGGTAGGGGGACACGGTGGTTCCCTGTAATGTGGTGGCCGTGATTCCTGCCTCATACTCCAGAGAATAATCTGGAGAGATACCATTCTGCGCGTAACCGCGACCGGCGCCACCCGGCAGGAAGTGGGTCTCCGCTCCGGAGTAGGCGATGGTTATAACGGCCTTCTTGTTGATCATCTTCTGTATGGAGAAGTTATAGCTGAGGAATTGCGGACCGCGGCCGCCATAGTATGGATCGGCATAGTTGACGCCCTGGATGGTGCAGAAGGTGCCCGAGACGGAGCATCCTAAATCGTTCAGGTGGTCTGCGTTGTAGGCCGTAAAGTCGTAGTCGCCGGTGGTTGACAAAGGATTGACGTTTGTTCCGGGCGCAGTCCACGGCGGGAGCGATGAAAACGCACTGCATGTTCCTGCCGCAACGCATGGAACGGGAGGTCCGAGAACCTGACCCAAGGGCGGCGTGCCCTGTGAACCCTGAGTGGGAGGATCGACTACGGCTGGCGGCTGAGAGCCCGGGAGGAGGTAGTTTGGATTCAGGAAGAAGCCCGGGTTGCCGGTGCTTCCGTTCTGGCTGTAACCGCTGCTGGCGCTGTACTCTCCGTTGTTTCCAGTGGCCTGGGTTGAACCCGATCCGCCGCCTACGCCACCGGAGTGGGTGAGCGAGAGGCCGAATGCGCCGCTGAAGACCGTGGTTGGAGTGTAGGCGTAGGCAAAGCCCAGGCGCGGCTGCCAGTTGTTGTTATAGGGGTGAACCGGGGTGGTGCAGTGGCAGATGTAAGGCGCGTACAAGGCCATTTCCTGAGCAGCAGTCAAGAACGGCGCTGTAATTTCTGCCTGGAAATTGTTGACATTGGGGAAGCCGGCATACTCCAGCACTCCGGGGACGCCAACGATGGGATTGATGGTGGTGGGGTTGAGGAACGCAATGCGGTCGTGGACCTCGTGGTAGGGCTGGAGATAATCGTAGCGAAGTCCGAAGTTCAGGGTGAGCTTGGGGCTTACCTGCCAGTTGTCCTGAAGATAGGGCGCCATCGGCCTGTATCGTGCTCCGACGTCCTGAATCGTCTGTGTATGGACGGAGTCGCTATAGACGGCGCCGACCAGGAAGCTGGCGTAGGTGTCGCCGTTTCCGGGGCCTGCCGTATCGTATGCATGGTAGGTGAGACCGGCGGACTGACTGTATCCTCCATAGCTTCCGCCGTTGGTCTCCAGCCACTGCACCTGGGCGCCGAAGGTGATGTTATGGCGGCCTTTGATCCAGGTCAGGTTGTCGATGATGGAGTATGTGTTTGTTGCTCCGGGGCCGCTAGATGAATTGGACGACCAGTTGCTGGGAGCGGTTGGGCCGCTGTCCGTGTTGAAGCTGACGGAGGGCATGTTCTCCGAAGCGCCGCCCGGGGGCAGGTTGGTGATGCCAGCCTTGGTCGCGGTATAGGGCGTGCCCTTGGTCAGCGAGAAGCTTTCACCCCAGTTGCGGGTATATCCGTAGCTGAGTGCATTGATCAGGGACTGCGATGCGATGTAGGTGTACTTGAAGATGCCGGACGTTGTCTTCTTGTTGGTGTACGAGCCGGCGGCATAGGGAATGGGAAGCTGGCTGTAGCTGCTGTAGTTGGGTGCGCCGGCGTACCCGACAAGGCCGCCCAGTCCGGTGAGCGAGAACTTGTTGCGGGAGTCCAGCGTGTAGTCGATCTTGACATCGATGGTGTAGTCCTGGTTGGACAGCGGAAGGGATGCAAGATAGTTGTTGAAGGTCGACATGTTGGTGGGGGTGGGAAGCGCGGCCTGCAGAGCCAGCGCGATGGTGGAGATCTCCGCCGTGGGGATGACGTTGAAGGTCGGAACTCCGTTCAGCAGTCCCTGGAAGGCGGGACGCGAGCCGTTGGAGGCGTTTGTGGGGTCCGAGATGTTCTGGGCGAGGGTACCCACTTTATCTGTGAAGTTGCCCAGGCGATTGGCCGTGGTGGGGATGGTGATGTATGTGGGCGTGTTGCTGATCTTGGTGTAGCGGAAGCCTTCGTAGCTGCCGAAGAAGAAGAGCTTGTCCTTGAGGACGGGACCGCCCATGGAGCCGCCATAGGAGTTCTGATGCTCGCCCGGTTTTTCAGCAAAACCGGAGGCCGAGGGCACCTTCGAGAAGTAGCCCCAGGAGTCGAACATGGTGTTGCGGATGAAGTCGAAGACTGTGCCGTGGAATGTGTTTCCACCGGAGTTGATGGTGTAGTTGGTGACTCCGGCGCCGCCGAAGGATGTGGACGCGCCGCTGGTCTGGACGGAGAACTGGTTGACCGCGTCCACCGAGACCGCAGTGGCGACGGCCGTTCCATCGCCCTGTGAGCTGATGTTGGAAACGGGCACGCCCTCAACGTAGTTCGCGTTCAGGCCGGTCTGACCGGTGCCGTAGATGCCCGATGCGCCGGCGGTTGATCCCTGGTTGGTATTGTTGCCCGGGTTTTCCTGCACTCCCGGCATCAAATACTGGAAGGCAGTGGGATCGCGCGGGCCGCCGTTCATGGAGAGCGGCAGCGAAGAATAGAGCTGGTTCTCGATGGTGCCGCCCAGCACGGAGTCGGTGGTGTTCAGGGGCGTCGGGGCATCGGAGACGGTGATGGTGGTGTTCTCGCCGCCGACGGTGAGCTTCAGGTTCAAGCCGAGCACCGAGTCGTTATCGACGTTGATGTTCTCCTGCAGCAGGCGCTGGAAGCCCTTTGCGGTGACCTCAACGTTGTAGGTGCCGACCTGCAACGGCTGGATGGAATAGGTCCCCGTGCCGGTGGTGATATGGCTGGTGGCAACCCCGGTGTCGGTATTGGTGGCGGTGACCGTCGCCTTGGCAACAGCAGCACCGCTGGGATCAGTGATGGTCCCCTGAATGCCGCCGCCGCTGGTAGTCTGCGCCTGGAGCGGCAAGCCGCCCAGGAACGCCAGCCCGCAGACAACCATCAGGCAGGCAAAGAGGGAGGCAAAGCAGTGTGTGAGAAGACGGCGTGAAAGCCCGAGCGGCAAAGACCCAACTGTCGTGATGCAATACATAGTTTTGCTCCATCTGATTTTGCGCTGGAAGGCGTTGGACTGGGATTCCGGTTGGTTCCGGTTAAAACATCCCCCAAAAAACCTTGCGCCGATGACTAGAAATCTGAAAATACCGATGAGCCGGAACGCGAAAAAAGTATTTGTTTACAGGCTCGATTGTCAATAAGAAAATGTTTTCCCGCTGAAACGGCACGGGCCGGTCCAGGCCCCCAGTTCGAGGCGATGCCCGACTGGAGTGCGCAGAACTGCCCAGAAGATTTAAGTTTTCAAAGCTTCCTGCAACATGTTACTTTGATTTCGCCCCGCTTCAACACCGAATTTGTGTTTTCTGTGTTTTCATCGACATGTGGGCACGGGCCCAATTGGTCCGCTGCAAAATGTCTGGCGACCCTCTGGACACGGGAGCCGTACGGGGAGGGGCACCCCTGGAGAGCGAAATCCCAAGCAAACGACAGCACGATGTTGCGCAGGCAGGCCAAACGGACGGGTGCGTCCGTACAGCGGGCCACTCGCACCGGCAGCGGGGCATGCGGCCCGGCAGGGCGGTCCTGGTTGCGTTTGCTCCGATTGCAGGCGCCGCGGCCAGGGCGCGGGCGGAACGAGTTCCGCCACCGCTGCAGTCCGCTGTCTATACTGATATTCAGCCGGACCCAACCACCAGCGTGGACTGTATCCTCTGGCTGGACGTCTTGCATGCGCTTCCCGTGGGCCAGGCCGCCATTAACCATAATAATATGGCGGGTGTGCGGGGGATTCTGTTGCTGGTGACCAAAGACCGGCTGTCGTGGCCGGCGAGTCTGGGGGAAAAGGTGGCGACTCGACACTTCTCTCCGTGAGGCGGGCGCGTTTGAAGATTTCTCTTGCAAGTGTCTTCCGCGAACGCGTACTATGCCGCTTATTTTGGAAACCGTTTCCCTTGGGAAATCAGCCAGGAAATTTGCCGGTGGTTTAGAGCTTTGCTGCTCAGCCCGCCGGATTGTAAATGCACTTATCAAGGATCAGGTGACCCCGATGCTCTTCCGCAAATACATCGTCTCGACGCGAACTCTCTTCCAACTGACAGTGGCCCTGGTCTTCTTTTTAGTGGCCGCAGTGGGAGCGGCAGTTGCCGCTGGCCCGAACAACGCGCCGTTGCTGGTTCCGTATACGATGACCACCGCTGCCGGCACTCCGCAGTATTCGTTCGCGGCCACCCCCGGCATCATCACCGGCTATGGCGGGGACATAGGCTTTCAAGGGAGCGGGAACATAGGGGCTGCTGTCCCATACCTCACAAACGTCAACGGCGTCGTTAAGCTTGTGCCGGGCGCAACGCTGAACGTGCCGGAAGGATTTGCTGTTGACTCGGTGGGGAACATCTACATCGTCGACCACGCGAACGATGTCATCCGCGAGGTCAACTCCTCGACAGGACTCATCAACATCATCGCTGGAGTGACTCCCTCTAGCTGTAAAGCGGTGGCCAGCACCGTCGATTCCTATAACTGCACGCCAACCCCCGGCTGCGCGGACGGCGTTGCCGCGTATCAAGCCAAGATCGGAAGCGGACTCATCGGACTTGCCGTGGATGCGTTTGGCAACGTCTACTTCACCGATACCACCACCCAGAGCGCTTCGGTGATCTACCGCGGCGGCACTCAGATTGCGAACTTCATCGCGCTGGTGAATCCGGCCGGCGTGGCGAAATCCGGCGGCAAGGCGCAGGTGGGGTTCATCTACCACATCGCGGGCGAGGTCAACCTGAGCACATGCGCGGGCGCGACATCCAACGGCGGCGTCGTCATCGACAACGCTCCGGCCTTCGAGGACACCTCCATCGCGAACAACCCCATCATCGGCGCGACCGTGAACAGTCCCAACGAGATTTCGCTGGACAGCGCGAACAATATTTATATTGCGGACATTTCGAACCACACGACGCGGGTGATCAACACCCAGGCAACCCCCCAGACCTTCTTCCAGTCCACCGTACTGCCTGGGTACATGCGGTCGATAACCGACTGCAACGCATCGATGACCACACCCTGCCCAGGTCTCACCACGGGACAGGTGGGCACCGGCCTCAATGGCCCGGTGAACGGAATTGTCTTCAACAGCCAGAACACTATTGACACTGCCGACGCATACGGCAATGTATATCAACTCAATGGAACTGGGGGCGGTACGGGCGTCCCGGGCATCTTCGCGAATGTGGCATATGCCGGCGGAGCTCCGCTGACCAACCTGCTGAACATAATGGCGCCGGTGCTTGTATCCGTCTATAGCGCGAACGAGACTGCTTTCCCGGTTCCCGCTGCCGACACAAAGACGCCGAATGAGTTGCCGCTCACTTATGGCAACGCGTACGTCGCGCTGAACAACCTGACGATCAGCAGTCCTCTGCCTTCGGGATATCTGAATGTCCTTATCGCGAACAACAATGGCCTTGACATTCGGTCGACTTCGTTCAAGCCCGACAGTTTTGGCAGCTTCTACTACTACGACAACCACTTTCCGGAGATCAACCGGGTCGACCAGTACACCGGGGATGCGATTCTTCTTTACTCGGACTGGGCTGCGCATCCAAGAGCCACCTCATCCGTCAGCGGCATTAACACCATTACGAACCTGAACCCAGACCTTACAGCCCACAACAGCAGCAACTATAATCAGCCGGCCTCCCTGGGCATTTCGACCACCTCGTCGCCCGCGTTGAACCCGTGGGACTGCGTCTATGGGACGAATAGCAATCCCTTTAAATGGGGACCGCAAACCTACGATCCTGCTGCAGATGGCTGCCCTGGGATGCTCGCCGAGAGCAGCACCAGCGGTAAATACTATACAGACAACGACAGCCAGGGGAACCTGTACTTCGGGGACAGCGGCAATAACCTAATCCGCGAGATTACGGTGGGCAATCAATTCCCCGCAACGCCAGTGGTGCCGGCGGGTACGGGCGCGTGGTCAGCGTCGACCACGTATGCGGCGAATGCTGTGGTGAGCTATACAGATGGGTTGAACTACATCTCGCTGGTTGGGTCGAATGTTGCGAACGTTCCGAACATGACTCCGGCGGATTGGGCACTGGTGACGGTGACGCAGCCGATCCAGGTTCACTTCGATGTGTCGAACCCACCCGTTACCGGGGGCGCGTCATTCTCCTCGCCCGCTTCCGACGGCTCTATTATTTCGGTATCGATACCGGACGGCCCCAACCTTGGGTTCACAACGAATTCCTTCTCGATAGCTGCCGGATCGGACTTCACGATCAACACGTTCACCCCGGAGCTGCCTATGGGCTCGGTATTCAAGCTTTCCGGGTCATGGGGGAACACCTCCACGACAACCAACTTTGCGTTGTACCCGGCGGCGACAGTGTTAGGGGTTGAAACACAAGGTCTTCCCACATGCGCGCAACTGGGGGCCTCATCGCCTGACAATAGTTGGGACTGCCTGGTCTATGTGAACTTCAATCCGTCGCAGCCGGGAATGAGGGTAGGCCAACTAACGGCAACCACGGCGAACGGGTCTGTTTACAACTTCCAGCTCACCGGCCAGGCTCTGGGCGGGCAGTTGGCAATCGATGGAGGCCAGCAGGCAACCGTCGCGGCGACCGGCCTGGGCGCCACCTCGTCCGTAGCTGTGACCGCAACGGGTACCGTCTACATCGCGGACTCGACGAACAACCGGATCGTGGTTGAGCCTGCCGGCGGCGGGACCCAGACAGTCATCGGGCCCAGCATCGCGGTAACGAACATCGTCTACGGCCAGACGACATCGACCGGCGTAGCCCAGACATTGAGCGGCCCGATGGGCGTTGCAGTCGATGCGGCGAACAACGTTTATATCGCCGACACCGGCAACAACCGTATCCTCAAGTACAACCCGCTTACCAAAACGGCGGCTGTGCTCGGCAGTTATCTCTGGATTCCAGGCTCGATCTGCGACGGTGGTATTGTACCGGCTGCTGGGGACTGTGTATTCCAGGGATATTCGACTCAGGCACCGGGGTCCTCTATTGTAAACAGTTCTTTTGGATCCGCAGGAGTCTCCACCAACGTCTCTATCCTGAATGAACCGGGAGCATCCGTAACGGCTACCACTCCCCCGCCGCAATACCAGTTCAAGGCCCCTCATGGACTTGCGGTCGACCAGTGGGACAACGTCTACGTTGCCGATACTGGCAATGCGGCGATTGTGGAGATCCCCGGCGATGTCAAGCTGGGCGGCGCTACTCCACTCTTCCAGTACGCTGGCGGACCGACATTCACGCAACCGGTTGCGGTTGCGGTTGATCCCAAGGGATTCATCTACGTTGCCGACCAGCAGAATGTGGCCGGTCAGATTGTTCGCATACCGCCGGGCGGAGGCGACCTGCAGCCGGCGTCGTCTGGCCCGACCTCTGCACTGTCTGTATTGTCATCCCTTCCGCTGTTTGGCGGCCAGAACATCAACAATCCGAACGGGGTTGCGGTGGATGCAGCCGGGAACGTCTACGTCTCGGATAGCTCGAGCAACGTGGTCTGGGAGGCGCCTGCCGTGGGTCCGCCCAGCGGCAGTCCTTTCACGCTCAGCTTTACTGGACTGAGTTCTCCGGCAGGTCTTGCTCTGGACGCGAATGGGAACCTGTATGTGGCGGACTCGGGGAACAAACAAATCCTGATCATGAACCGGATAAGCCCGACCGCTCCGTTCGGACTCGTGCCGGAGAAACTAGGTGCTTCCGGTGTAGCCGGAACTCCGACAGGATGCCCGGTTCTCGGAGGCAGTTCCCCCTGCACTGGCGTGTTGACGGTCACGAACACCGGCAACCAGCCTGTCACCCTGGCCTCGACCTTCGCGTCGATATCCGGGAGCGGGAGTTCCGCTTACAGTGTTACGACCACCTGCAACAGCACAAACTTCCCCAACGGAATTCCGGTGGGAACCACTTGCACCATCTCGCCGCTCTTCACTCCATCGACTACCGGCGCGAACGGCGCTGCGACCCTAACTGTGAATGGAAAACAGACGGTGGCGTTGACGGCTAACGGTTCGAACGCTGAGGTCAGCATCGTCCTGACTTCCTCGGCGGGTCTAACGCCCGCCGCGGGTACGACGGGAGCGAACATCATCGCAACCGTAAGCCAGCCGCACGTCACAGGTGCTCCCACACCCACGGGCACGGTCACCTTCTCCTATGTGATCGACGCGGGCACGATAGACGCCGGTCTTTGCGGAGCGGCAGGTACCCCGACGGTCGTCAATCTAGTCAACGGTGTGGCAACCTATCCCATGCCTTCGCCGCTTCTCCAGGGCCTGGCCTACACCGTTAGCGCGGTCTTCACCCCAGGTGGGGCCGACACTACAGACAGCACAACCACCGCAACTCCGATCGTGGTGTCGGTTCCCGGAATTCCGGTTGTGGTGACGGTGACGTCCACGCTTGCCCAACTTACCTATACCTATGGGGGAACGGTTCCTACCATCAACGGCACTATAACTGCGGGTGGCGTCCCGGTGGCCGGAGCGTACCTCACCAGCGGTGCCGGTCAATTCACAGCTACCAACAGCTATCCCATTCAGGTCAACTTTACGACGGCCACCAACGGCTGCAGCTATGGCAACCCGGGGGTGACAACAGGTCAAGCTAACGTGATTGAGAAACCGGCTTCTCTTAGCGTCGTGATTCCTGCGTACTCGACGGTATACGGAGCTGCTAGCTTCAACTACGCTTCTGGGATGGTGATCACCGGAGCCGTGGGCAACGACCTCAAGAAGTTGAGCGCGACGTTCTCGGTTGTTAAAGGAAGCACTACACCAGCTGACTCATCCACACTGGATGTGAATCCAGCATCTCCTGCGGTGAACCCGTACACGGTTTATCCAACCATGACCGGCAAGCCGATCGGCAACTACACGCTGACGATCACCAACGGCACGGATACAGTAACTCCGGCACCGTCGGGTATATCCATCACGGCAAACAAGACCTCAATCGCCATTGCGAGTGCGGGTACGGGCTCTACCGTGTCGGGTGCTACCTATGCGATCTCGGTGGGCTCCCTGGTTACCGCTGGCAAGGGAATACCTACAGGTACGGTCTCTGTGACGGACTATTTTGTTCCCATCACATCGACTGTATATACTCCGACCCCAACTACAGGGGTATTTCCCACGGTCAATGGTGCCATCCAGTGGCCATCGGGAACCATCGTTATTCCTCCCTGCTCGGCAACGGTAACCACAAACTGCAACCCTGTTGTTGCGCTGGGAGGGACGGTCTCGGCTCCAACCCCTGGCCAGGGTACCTTCACTCTGCCCAACCTCAACACCCCCAACGCTCCCCCGACAGGAACCCACTACTTGAGCTTCGCCTATAGCGGCGATCCAGCACCGGCAGTCGCTGGCGCCTCGGACGGCTTAGGCGACTTTGCCTGCTCTGTGGTTGGTCAAGTGGCGACCTCGTCGTGCCCGTCAACGGGGACGGTTCCATTCGCGCTGATCATCGACAATCCAGACTTCACCATAACCTCCGCAACGGGCCCCATCAGTGTCCTTCCGGGTAACATTCCGAACGGGAACGGTCTGCCCTCGGCGCCGAACCAGAACGGATCCTATCCGCAGTCAACAATTATGCAGATTGGCGGGATACTGTCCTTATCTGGCCAGGTGAATCTCAGCTGCACGACTCAGGCCCCGAGCTATGAGTCCTGCTGGGTTGGGCAGGTTGTAGTGGTTAACACGGCGACGACGTATGTTCCATATGCAACGATTAGCAGTGGATCGACGGTGGCAGTTATCTTCGACGTCTCGACCCCGGCAACGCTGCCGCTCGGCTTCAGCACATCTAAGTTGCGGACTTCCGCTACCCGGACCGTGTTGGCGTTCCTGCCGTTTGGCGTACTCGCTTTCTGCGTGCGTCGCCGGCGCAGACTGAGCAAGGCGTTGTGGATGCTGATTGCAATCGCGGCAGTGAGCGTGGGAATGAGCGGATGCGGCGGCAACCAGGTGGACTTCTACACTCCGATTCCCACAGGCCCACAAACCGTGACCGTCACAGGCACATACACGAACCCCACCACACCCACACCCGCAGGTCAGTGGGCAACGATGTCGCGGTCGTACGTCATCCCGATCACCATCAACTAGAAAGTGCTGATGACCGGGCCGGGCAGGATCCTTCGGGGTTTTGTCCGGCCCGGTCTTTTTTGGTGCAGAGCGTCTCTCGCGCAAGCACGAAATAGACTATCTCTACGAACGGGGGAGGGCAGCTCTCACACTTCCAACGCGAAGAAGGCTTCAACGTCTTCGATGGATTGGGTCTGGCGGTAGGGCGGCAGCGAGTCGAGAAAGATGCGACCGTAGCGCTGGCGCTGGATGCGTGGGTCGAGCAGCATGAGCACGCCGCGGTCCTTCAGCGAGCGGATGAGGCGGCCAAAGCCCTGTTTGAGCGTGATGACGGCGCTGGGCACCTGATAGTCGAAGAAGGCGTTGCCTCCGGCGGCGGCGATGGCGTCCATTCGGGCCTTGACGATGGGGTCGGAGGGGACGGCGAAGGGCAGCTTGTCGATGATGACGCAACTGAGCTGCTCGCCCTGCACGTCCACGCCCTGCCAGAAGCTGGAGGTACCGAAGAGGACCGCTCCGGGCGTATCGCGAAACTGCTCCAGAAGGACGGTGCGTGGTGCCGTGCCCTGCAGCAGCAGCGGATAAGGCAGCTCGGAAGAGAGGCGCTGGTGCATGGCGCGCATCTGGGAGTGGCTGGTGAAGAGGCAGAAGGCGCGACCGTGGGAGATCTCCAGCACGCGGCGGGTGCGTTCGGCGGCATGGAGGAAATACTCGGGATCGCGCGGGTCGGGCATACCCGGCGGTAGATAGAGCAGCGCCTGGCGCGGGTAGTCGAAGTGCGAGGGGACGATCAGCTCGCGGGCCAGAGTGAGGCCAAGCCGCCGCGATATGTGCTCGAAGCCGGCGACAGTGCTGCCCGATTCGTCGGTTCCCGAGGCTACGGTGAGCGTGGCGGAGGTGAGGACGACCGAGCTGTAGGCCTCGAAGAGCGCGGTGGCAAGGAGCTGGGAGACGTCGATGGGCGTGGCCTGCAGGTGAGTGTGGTGGCTCATGTGGCCGGTGCCGCGGGCCCCCTTTTGCGCAAGCGCGCGGACTCCGCCGGCGGCGCGGCGCTCGATCCAGAAGACGGTATTGGGGTCCTGCGACTCGAGCAGAAACTTCAGATGGGTGGCAATGTCGGCGGTGCGCTTGCGCAGGCCTGGGGCCTCGTCGACGTTCTTCAGGCGGTCGAGCTCGCCCTCGAGGAGGCTGAGCGCGTTGAGCGCGCCAGTATAGGTGTCGCCGCTACTTTCCAGGAAGTCGGCGCGCTCGTCGAAGGGCATGCGGCCAAGGCCTGCGTAGGGGCTGGAGTTGGGTGACGTGTCGAGTGTGGCGATGGAGTCCGCGGCGGTCCTCGATGCGTCGAAAGGCAGCGCGGCGAAGAAGAGGCGTGCGCGCTCGCGCAGGGTTGCGGTGGCACTCTCGATGGCGGCGGTGGAGGCGTGCCTTGCGCGCAGCATGGTCTCCACATCGCGGGCCAGCTCATCGAAGCGCTGGGTGCTGAGGTTGATGCCGAAGAAGTTGCTGGCGATGTCCTCCAGCTCGTGCGCCTCGTCGAAGATCACGGCGCCGGCAGCGGGCAGCACGCCTGCGTCGGGCGCCGCTCCGGCTTGCAGCTTGATCGCCATGTCGGCGAAGAAGAGGTGGTGGTTGACGATGACGATCTCGGCTTCTAGCGCCTTGCGGCGCATGGCGGTGATGAAGCAGTTCTCCCAGTCGGGGCAGGATTGGCCGAGGCATGCCTCGCCGCGCGCGTCTAACTTCCCCCAGAGTCCAGAGGACTCTGGGAGTGTATCGATCTCCGCGCGGTCGCCGGTTGCGGTGGTCTTCTCCCATGCGGCGATGGCGTGGAACTGGCCGATCTCATCGAGCCCGGTGAGCAGGGGCGAATCGCGCAGCGCATAGAGCTTGTGCCTGCACAGGTAGTTGCCGCGGCCCTTCATGTAGCAGACCTTGAGCGGGCCGAGGACCGATTCGAGGAACGGCACGTCCTTGAAGAAGAGCTGCTCCTGCAGGTTTTTCGTGCCTGTCGAAATGATGACGCGCTGCTGGCGCTCGCGGGCCAGACGCAGCGCGGGCAGCAGATAGGCGAGCGTCTTTCCGGTGCCTGTGCCTGCTTCGACGATCAGGTGGCGTTTGTCGGCGAAGGCCTTTTCGATGGCGCGTGCCATCTCGTACTGGCCCAAGCGATGCTCAAACTCGAGGCCGGAGCGGGAGAGCAGTCCCGAGGGCGAGAAGAAGTCGTAGAGGCTTGGGAGCCTGCGCCCGGCGATGTGCTTGCGCTCGGCGGCAAGGTTCTGCTCGGCTTCATACTCATCGTTGCGAGGTTGAACCGGCTGGTCTGCTGCGTGCGTGATTTTTTTCGGAGAAGACACGGCGCTCTTCTCCCAATACTATTCGTGTTTCCTTCGACTCGCCTATTTGCTCAGCAATCCCTTAGGGAAGGTCTGCACAAGTGTTCGAGATTCCCTCGGCGGCTAAAGCCGCATTTGATATAGGCCGCTTACGGCGGGACTAAAGTCCCGCCCTTTCAAAACGGGGACTTACTCAGAGATTTCTTAGTGGATCTTGTAGCTGAGGCCGAAGGAGAGGATGGGGAAGAAGCGCAGGTCGGTGAGGTCGTTCTGCAGGTTGTTCTGCTCATTGGTAACGTCGGACGCTTTGATGGGGCCGCAGTTGCTATAGACACCCGCGACGAAGGTGGTGCAGCCGGTGCCGGTAAAGGTGTATTGCACCGTGGGCGCTGCGAAGTACTGGAAGCCGAGTTCAGACTCGAAGGTGAAGTGGCCTTTTTTGGGGATCATGTTGCCAGTGCCGATGGTGACGCGCGGGACGACCTTGTTGCCGCCGAAGGTGAAGACTCCGGTTCCCTGAATGGGGCCGTTGGGGTTGGTGATGGCGTTATAGGGCTCGCTGTAGTAGTCGATGCCACCGACGGTGAAGCTCTGACCGGTGGGGACGGAGAGCGTGGCGGTGAGGCCAGTGTTGTTGTAGATGGTTGCGCCGCCGCTGAGTCGGAATCTGCCGTGGAAGGGGAAGTAATCGACCATGGCGGCGGCATTCTGGAACTTGATGGTGCCGTTGATGTTGAGGTTGTCCGTGGTGATGGTGCTGGGCGTGTAGGAGAGGAAGGAGGCCCCACCGCGCAGGTTGAGGTACTGATGCACCAGGGGCGTGGCGACGTCGAAGCCGATGCCGGCGACACCGAACTTGACGCCGATGGCGAGGCCGGCGAAGGGGAGCGAGCTTCCCTTGGAGGGCGCGGCGGCGGATTGCGTGCCAGAGGCGGATTGCGCGCTGGTGGCTGTGGCTGCGAGGTCGTCGTGGGCGATGGAGCTGGAGAACGAGGCGGGCGCTGCATTCTCCGCATAGAGTGCGGGTGCGGCGGCCGGCGTCTGGGCCGTGGCGGCTGTAGTCTGGGCGGAGAGGGCGAGGACGGCGAGGACGGCGAGGAAACGGAGATTCATGGAGGTCCTTTCTTAGGTGCAGGGCCGGAGCGAATGGTGAGTCCTTCGCTCATCAGATGCATGCGACGGGTGTGGCGCGCGCAGCCGAGGGTTCAATCTTGGAATGCGGTGATCGTACCAGAGTATCGGCGCGTCTGAGTGCGAATTCCATCCCCCGGAAGGGTCATGGAACATCGTGAGTTACTGCGATTCCTGTAGGACCCCCCCGGTGCAAATAGCGTAAAGCATTCAAAATATGCTGGTTAAGCACGCGCTAAGCGCGTGAGACGCATGAAAGGCGAAGAGGCAGCGGTAAGGGGTCAGTAAATGCGAAGATCCGGGCGGGATCGGTTGCTTCGGTCATGCGGTTCCTCCTCGGTGTTGCTTGTGGGGGGTATACCCCCCCCTAAAATTCCTAAGATCATCAAAAAAGGCATGTTAGGTCTGGACTTGATCTGGATCAGGTCTGGATCAGGTCTGGATCAGGTCTGGATCAGGTCTGGACTTGGTTGCGACGGTTGAGGGTTAAAAGCGAAGGCCCGGCGATTGGCCGGGTCTGTTTGGTTTTGCTTACTGATTTAATTATACGGGATGGAGGGAAACTACTATGCCAACTTTTGAAAAGAATTATGTGGTTTAGTTGGTGTTGGTTAGGGGGAATTTGGGGCATCGAGGGTCTTGACACGCGGATTTGCCTGGATTATTTGGGATATAAGACTGAATGAGTCGCGGTTTGTGTTCTTGCGTAGACTGCTGGCGGAGGGAGCCGATGACTGATCCGAAGGTCGATGTGTACATTGCGAAGGCCGCGCCGTTTGCGCAACCGGTGTTGGCGCATCTGCGCGGCTGGTTCACGAGGCCTGCCCGGAGGCGGTGGAGGCGATCAAGTGGGGGCGGCCGTTCTTCCTGCATCAGGGGGACGATCCTGTGCAATATCTCCGGCGTTCAAGGAGCATTGCAGCTTCGGCTTCTGGGGCGCGGAGATAGGCAGGGTGCTGCGGGAGGATGGCGTGCTGCAGGCGGGCGGGATGGGGTCGCTGGGGCGCATTGCCAGCGTGAAGGACCTGCTGCCGGAGAAGCAGATGCTGGGATATATTCGCCAGGCAGTGGCGCTGATTGAGAGCGGACAGGGCGATTCGATCATGACGCGGCGCGTGGTGAAGGCGCCGAAGCCGCCGGTTGAGACGCCGGCGGAGTTTACCTCTGCGTTGAAGAAGAACAAGGCGGCGCATGCTGCGTATGCCGCGTTCAGCCCAAGCTGCAAGCGGGAGTACGCGGAGTGGATCGCGGACGCGAAGCGGCCCGAGACGCGCGAGCGGCGCATCGCGCAGGCGGTGGAGTGGATCGCCGAGGGCAAGCAGAGGAACTGGAAGTACCAGGGGTGATTTGCGTACAAACCCACCCATCGCGATACGACTGCGATGGATGGGGGGCACCCACTTTTGTTGCTGGCTATGCGTGGCTGAGGCGGCGGGCGAAGTCGAGGAAGGTGAGAGCGGCGGGGGAGTAGCCACCGGGGTCGGGCTGGGTGAAGTCGCCGGTGAGGGGGTCCATCTGCTGGCGGAACTCGGTGTGGCGCATGATGGCGGCGCACCACTGCTGCATGAGGTGGGTGAGCTCGGCCTGCTTGCCGTAGTAGGACATCCAGCGCGGGGCGCGCAGGGCGGTGAGGGCCTGGCTGGCCCCGCCCCAGGAGTTGCGGGGGATGGGACGGACGAAGGTGGGGTCGTCCATGGCGATGGACGGCAGCGGGTAAGGCGCCCAGAATGCCTTGGGGTTGTGCAGTTGGCGGGTCCAGACGGCGTCGAAGATGGGTTTGTCCTTCACTGGGTCTACAACGTGCTCGCCGAGGACGCGAGTGATAACGTCTCCGCGGACTCGAACGAATTTATTTTGCGCGTCGAGGTCGTAGAAGGCGGCGTCTTCTGGCGAGTAGAGCCTGGTGAGGATGAGATGACGGATGTGTTCGGCGTCGGCGAGCCAGCGGGCGTGGTCGTCGCGCTTGCCGAGGGCGTGGGCCATGGCGGCCAGGGCGATGCGACCGCCGTAGACGGTGGAGGAGAGGTCCGGGCAGAGGCGCGGCATGGTAGGGTCGTCGGGCGACTTGCGCGCGTCGGCGTCTGGGCAGCGGTTGGGGATTCCCTTCCAGCGGGGGGAGTTGTCGTGGCCGGTGTCGTAGGTGCAGAAGCCCTCGACGAGGCCGGTCTTGCGCGTGTCTCGATACTGGCGCAGCCAGGCGTCCCAGCGGCTGCATGAGGCGTAGGCGGTGGTGAGGAGTTCTTCGTCGTGGGTGATCTGAAAGAGGTCCCAGGCGGTGGCGGCGATGGGGACGACCATCTGGATCTGGCCGTAGCCTCCGGTGGTGCCGACCGAGTCGGCAAGCTTGATGGCGGCGGGGAGCTGGCCGTCGGGCTTCTGCTGGGCGAAGAAGGCCATGTGGTTGGCTCGAGCTGTGGCGAGCGGCGCCGGCGCTCCGGGCTGCGCGGCGACGAACTTCTGTAGCGTGCCGTAGACGAGGCCCTCCTGCGGGGCGCACTCCTGCCAGATGCCGGCGTAGGTGCTGCCTTCGACCAGGACGGGGTGGTCGTAACGCGGCATGGTGCGGACGTTGCCGGCGAGGACGGCGAGTGCCGCGTCCCAGGTGGCGGCCCATGCGGGATCGGCGGTGGGGAAGCGGGGACGGGGCGCGGAGGGCTCGGGAGGCTGCTGCGATTGGGCGAATGAGGCGAACGGCATGGCGGCTGCGGCTGCGGCAAGCGCGGTCTGCTTGAGGAAATCGCGACGGGGCTGGTTCTTCATCATGCGCACCAGTGTAAGACGCGGCGGATGCGGTTGGATAGCTTTCCCGTGCGCAACCGGCGAAGACGCGGGATAGACTGAAACGATGAAGCGTACAGGGAGTGGAGACGAGGTTGCGGCCCGATGCGAGATCAATTCCGCTGCGTTTCGCCGCCGTCTGCTGGCCTGGTATCGCGGCAACGCGCGCAGCCTGCCGTGGCGCGAGACGAGCGACCCCTACAAGATATGGGTTGCGGAGGTGATGCTGCAGCAGACGCGTGTGGCTGCGGTGGTCGAACACTACAACGAGTTTCTGCGGCGGTTTCCCACGCTGGTGTCGCTGGCTCTGGCAACTGAGCTGGAGGTGCTTGTGGCGTGGTCGGGGCTGGGCTACTACAGCCGCGCGCGGCTGTTGCACAGGGCGGCGCAGTTCATCGTGACCGAGCGGCGCGGCAGTCTGCCGGCGAGTGCGGCGGAGCTGCGCACGCTGCCTGGGATCGGCGAGTACACGGCGGCAGCCATCGCAAGCATTGCGTTTGGGGAGAGCGTTGCGGTGGTGGATGGCAATGTGGAGCGTGTGGTGCTGCGGCTGACGGGCCGCGCCAGCGAGAACACGGCCGCTGGGCGGGGGTTCGTGCGCGTCCAGGCACAGGCTTTGCTGCCGCACGCACGCGTGCAATCCTCGCGGCGGGAGGTGCAATCCGGCAGAGGCGGTGGCGCGGGTACGGCGCAGTCTGACAATCCTGCGGGAGAGCACAATCAGGCGATGATGGAGCTGGGCGCGACGGTCTGCCTGCCGCGCGCGCCGCGCTGCAGCGAGTGTCCCGTGCGCGAGCCGTGCCGCACGCGCGGGGAGCATCGGACGATAGCGCGCGCGCCGCAGCGCAGCCTGCCCGTCGCCTGTCTGCTGGATATGCGCAAGCGCGGGCCGGCCACCGAGGTGCTGCTGGAACGCAGGCCGAGGGACGCCAGTGTGATGCCCGCGATGGTCGAGCTGCCAGCGCTGCCGCTGGAGGCGGTGGAGGGACTGGAACCCGCGCTGCGAATCCGCCACGCCATTACCAATACGAACTACTACGTGCAGGTCTTCTCACCACGCCGCGGGGCAACAGCCCAGGCGCTGCGCCGTGCCATCCCTGCGGACACGCGCGAGTTGCAGTGGACGCGCACCACGCAGCTTGCAGGGCTTCCGCTTACCGGGCTTACGCGCAAGATTCTGCAACGTCTAAAGGTTATGGAGAATCCGCGCATCGCGCTTCCCGAATGAGGGACTGATTGAAAAGAGAGCGCACTTCGGCATCCATTCGATGTCGCCCAGGACAGGCTCTGAAGCCGTGCTCTTCCGATCAAACTGTACTGGCCGTGCGGAGACCTATCCATGCGGCGCTCCAGAGTCGTAGGATGGAGACAGAACCTGAGATGAAACTGCGCTGCAAACTTCGCTGCGGACCACTCCGCTGTGGCCTGACCCTGGCACTGCTGGCGGTTGTGGCAGGGCCGTGGCTGCGGGCAAACGCCGCGGAACACATTACGCTGCGCAACGGCTTCGAGTTTGACTGCGCGCGGCGCGAAGCGGCGGGCGACCGGGTGCGGCTTTATCTGAACCCAGCCGCGGGCGCTCTATTGACTGCCGTACGTGCCGGTGATGCCGGGCCGGGCGCAGCACAGGATGCGAACTACATCGAGGTTGCGGCCAGCTCCGTGCTGCGAGTGGAGCAGATTCCCGACCCTCCCGCGCCGCCTTCCTCCGCCGCGCCACCCGCTCTGCCACTGGTTTTGCTGGAACCCGCGCGGACGGTCTCCGCTCCGCTTACAACGGCTGAGATGGGCGATCTGCTGGCGCGCGCCGGTGCGCGGCACAACATCAATACGGACCTGCTGGCCAGCGTGGTGAAGGCGGAGAGCAACGGCAACACGCGCGCCGTCTCGCGGGCCGGGGCGCAGGGATTGATGCAGTTGATGCCGGGGACCGCGCTGGAGCTGGGCGTGCGCAACGCGTTCGCGCC
The DNA here is from genome assembly GCA_963828115.1 of uncultured Acidobacteriaceae bacterium. Lineage (GTDB taxonomy): Bacteria > Acidobacteriota > Terriglobia > Terriglobales > Acidobacteriaceae > Edaphobacter. The sequence continues at coordinate 22,009 of CAWHDN010000017.1, read as the reverse complement.
GGAGGAGAACATCGGGGGTGGCACGGCGTATCTGGACGCGCTGCTGATGCGGTACCACAACGACATCGCGCTGGCTGTAGCGGCGTATAACGCGGGGCCGGCGGCGGTAGACCGCTACCACGGCATTCCCCCTTACGCCGAAACGCGCGCCTACGTGGCCCGTGTGATTAACGAGTTCAATCGCCGTACTCGCGCCGCGCAGGCAGCCCACGCAAGCCTGACGGCGGCCGCAAATTAGCCGGAATGCAGCTTAGGAGAGCAGACCGATGAAGAGTCGCAAGGCGATGGTCTGGCTCGCGGTTCTCATTATCCTGGCGCTGATTGTCTTCGCCTATCGCGGGCGGATTCACTTCGACTGGGCGGTCTTCTGGATGCAGTTGCGCCATGTGAGATGGGTGCATATTGCGGCGGGCATCGCACTGATCTACGCGACCTACTGGCTGAGGGCCACGCGTTGGTCGGTTTTTTTGAGCGCGACCAAGAAGGTCTCTCCGCTGGTGCTGGTGGGGCCGCAGTTCATCGGGTTTACGGCGGTCGCGCTCTTCGGGAGGCTGGCGGATGTGATCCGGCCGGCGCTGGTGGCGCGGCGGGTGCAGCTCTCCATCAGCTCGCAGGTTGCGGTGTACACCATCGAGCGGATGTTCGACCTGGGCGCAGCAGCGCTGATCTTCTCCGGCGCTCTTCTGTTTGCGCCGCGCGACCTGCCGCACCACGAGATCTTCGTGCGCACGGGGCTTATTTCGCTGGCGGGAACGGCGTTGATCGCCGTCTTTGCGGTGGCGATCCGCGTGGCCGGGGGCGCGGTGGCGCGTGTCGCCGGAGCGACGATCGGATGGCTCTCCAAGCCGATCGGCGAGAGCGTTGCGCAGAAGATCCGCGGCTTCCGCGATGGGCTGGATGCGGTCAGCTCGGCGCAGGACTTTGTGGTTGTGTCGCTGATCTCGCTGGCCATGTGGGGGATGATCGGCTGCGCGTATGTGGAGACGCTGCACGCCTTCGCGGATACGCCGGAGCTGGCGGCGATTTCGTTCTCGCGCACCATGCTGCTGATGGGGGCGAGCATTGGCGGCTCGCTGCTGCAACTTCCCGTCATCGGCTGGTTCACGCAGATCGCCGTCACCGCGGCGGCGATGCATGAGTTCTACGGCGCGCCGATCGAGGCCGCGACTGCGTGCGGAGCGCTGCTGCTGGTTGTCACCTTTCTCTCGATCATTCCCACTGGGCTTGTGTTTGCGCGGCTCAACCACATCAGTTTGAAAAAGGCCGCGGCCGAGAGCGGCGGCGTCGAAGCTGCCTCAAACTCTGACCTCAGCGGCTAACAAGGTTGAGGAAGAAGGATTGATTGCCGCTTCTCCCGCATAAGGCCCAGGGCTAAGGCCCAGGGCTAAAGCCCTCCGATCTACTGGCCTTATTCGTGGGGCTGAAGCCCCACGCTCCCTCCGAAGAGCAAGAAGTGGGGCGATTCCGCAACCTGTTAGAGCGCTTTCAGCGATAGTGAAATGTATCGCGCAGCGAGCAAAATGCGGGGATTCTTCGCTTCGCTCAGAATGACAATACATAGTTGCATTACGATAACCGTGAAAATGCTCTAAGACATGCCATTAAGCAAAACGGGATTCTTCGCCGATTCTCGCATACACTGGTAGTACCGCTTATTTGCACCAAGAGGAACCACTTTGCCCGTCCCGGCCCGCCCGCTCAATCTCGTTCCGCACCGCCGCTACAACCCGCTTTTGCGCCAGTGGATTCTGGTGTCGCCGCAGCGCACCGACCGGCCGTGGCAGGGCGAGACGAGCAAGCCGGTGGTGAGCAAGGGGCTGGCGTACGATCCGGGGTGCTATCTGTGCCCGGGCAATGCGCGCTCCGGCGGAGTGCATAATCCCGCGTACACGGGCGTCTTCGCCTTCGACAACGACTTTCCCGCGCTGCTCAGCGACGCGCAGCCTGAGGCGCAGCCGAACGCATCTCCGCTGCTGGTGGCCGAGCCGGAGCGAGGACGCTGTCGCGTAATCTGCTTCCATCCCAACCACTCGCTGACGCTGGCGCGCATGGATGTTCCGGCAATCTCCGCCGTGGTGGACGCGTGGGCAAGCGAGACGGCCGCGCTTGGCGAGCTGCCGTATATCAACCACGTGCAGATCTTCGAGAACCGCGGGGCGATGATGGGTTCCAGCAATCCGCATCCGCACTGCCAGATATGGGCCACCGAACACGTTCCGGACGAGCCGTTGCGCGAGCTGGCCGCGCAGCAGGAGTATGCGGACGAGCACCAGCGCTGCCTGCTCTGCGACTATGTGGCCACCGAGCTGGCCCAGGCCGAGCGCCTGGTGGCGGAGAACGATCATTTTGTTGCGGTGGTTCCATACTGGGCGACGTGGCCGTTTGAGACGCTGGTGCTTCCGCGCCGCCACCTGGGCAGCTTCACCGACTTCACGGCGGCCGAGCGCACCAGTTTCGCGGCGATTCTAAAGGCCGTGACCACGCGCTACGACAATCTGTTTCAGGTCAGCTTTCCCTACAGCCTGGGATTCCATCAGCGGCCCACGGACGGCGGGGCGCACGACTCCATGCACTTCCACGCGCATTTTTACCCTCCGCTGCTGCGCTCGGCGGAGATTCGCAAATTCATGGTCGGCTTCGAGATGTATGGCAGCCCGCAGCGCGACCTCACGCCGGAGACCGCCGCAGAACGCCTGCGCGCATTGCCGGAAAAGCACTACCTCGATTAAGTTATTGTCCGTCGTACAGTAAAGGGTCCAAAATCTTAGAATTGGTTAGGAACTGCATCTCCAAATGATGAAGCCGAAGAAAGAGCCCATGCCCACCCACGCCGAAATCGCCGCCCTCCACCTCGCCACCTTCAATGCTCCCGGCGCGCTGTACGCCGCGCCCGGTCGCGTCAACCTGATCGGCGAACACACCGACTACAGCGACGGCTTCGTGATGCCCGCGGCGATCGACTTCGCCACGGTGGTCGCCATCTCTCCGCGCACGGACGGCCGCATCGTGGCCAACTCGGTGAACTACGAGGAGCTGCTGGACAAGACCGTCCACGAATTTCTGGACGACGACTTCGCATCGCTGCGCGCCGGGCGCAAGGTCCATTGGTCCGACTATCCGGCGGGCGTTATCTGGGCTCTGCGTGAGCACGGCGTCCCTGTCGACAACGGCTTCTCGATGACGATTGCCGGCAATGTTCCGCTGAATGCGGGACTCAGCTCTTCGGCCTCGGTGGAGGTCGCTACCGCGCTCGCCGTCCTGGGCACCACCAGCCTGGACCTGCCGCCGACCAAGATCGCGCTGCTGTGCCAGCGCGCGGAGAATGCCTTCGTCGGCGCAAACTGCGGCATCATGGACCAGTTCGTCAGTTGCTGCGGCAAGCAGGACCACGCCGTCATGATCGACTGCCGCTGGCTGGAGTTCCAGCTCGCGCCCATCCCGCCGACCGTGCGCATCGTCATCTGCAACAGCATGGTGCAGCACTCGGTTGCCGATGGCGTGTACAACAGCCGCCGCGCGGAGATTGAAGCTGGCACCGATATGCTGCGCAAGCACCGGCCCGAGATCATGGCGCTGCGCGATGCCACCGTGGCCGACCTGGCCAAGTGGGGCAGCGAATTGCCCCCCAACGTACTCAAGCGCTGCCGCCACGTCGTGACCGAGAACGCGCGCGTGCTGGCCGCCGCCGATGCCTTCCGCGTCTCCAACCTGACGCACTTCGGCGAGCTGATGCGCCAGGCGCACATCAGTATGCGCGACGACTTCGAGGCGTCATGCAAAGAGGTCGATACCATGGTGGAACTGGCCGGTAAACAACCGGGCTGCTTCGGCGCGCGCATCACCGGCGGAGGATTTGGAGGCTGCACCGTCAACCTGGTCGCCACCGCCGACGTCGAGGCCTTCACCGAGGCCATGCGCGCAGGCTATCTGGCTGCCACCGGCATCACCCCGGAGATCTACACCAGCCGCGCCTCCGACGGCGCCCGCGCCATTACAGTGTAAGCTGCGCGTTGGGCGACTATCCTAGAGGGATGGGCGGGATGGAGCAGGAGACGATTGTGGCGGTCTCGACGCCGGTGGGGCGCGGCGGGATTGGCGTGGTGCGTTTGTCGGGGCCGCAGGCGCGGGAGATCGTTGCGCCGCTGGTGCGGCTGCGCCATCCGCTTGCCGCGGGACACGCGCGATTCGGCGAGTTGGTGGATCTCTCCGTCGGTACAAAGACAACAGCAGATCCCTGCGGGATGACAAACAAGAGAACTGGTACAGATGAAGCGGAGTGGGGGACGGAGCCTCGCGTGCTGGACCAGGTGGTGGTGACGTTATTTGCCGCGCCGAATTCGTACACTGGCGAGGATGTGGTGGAGATTGCGGCGCACGGTTCGCCGGTGCTGCTGGAGTACATCGTGCGCCAGTGCTGCGCCGGTGGCGCGCGGCTGGCCGAGCCGGGGGAGTTCACACAGCGCGCGTTTCTGGCCGGGCGGATCGACCTGACCCAGGCCGAGGCGGTCAACGACCTGATCGGCTCGTCCACGCTGGAGCAGGCGAGAGTTGCGGCGCGGCAGATGGGCGGGGCGTTGGCGAAGTCCGTCGCGCCGATGAAGGCGGAGCTGGTGGGGCTAATCGCGGAGATGGAGGCGGGCATCGACTTCGCCGAGGACGACATCGACGTGATGGCTGCGGAGCGCATCGCCGCGAAGATTGCCGAGGTACGCGCGCCGCTCGAGGCGCTGGAGCGGAGCTTCGCCTACGGGCGCGTGGTACGCGAGGGCTTCCGGATGGCAATCGTGGGGCGGCCCAACGCGGGCAAGTCGAGCCTCTTCAACCGGCTGGTGGAACGCGAGCGCGCGATTGTGACCGCGACGCCGGGGACGACACGCGACACGGTCTCCGAGCGGGTGTCGATGGAGGGCATTCCGGTGGAACTGATCGATACCGCCGGGCTTCGGAATCGCGAGGGCATCGACGAGGCGGAGAGGTTGGGAATCGCCCGCACGAGGGAGGCGATGGCCGACGCCGACGTGGTGCTGCTGGTGGTCGATGCGACGGTTGGAATCTCGCAGGAAGACCATGCGGTGCTGGAGCGCGGCGCGTCGGGTGGGAGTGCCGTACTGGTGGCGTGGAACAAGAGCGATCTGGTGGCGGGCGATTGTTCCGATGCGGAGAGAGAAGCAGATTCCTCCGCTGCGCTGCGGAATGACAAACAAATAACGCTGCGGAATGACAAACAAATAACGCTGCGGACGTCGGCGCTGACCGGCGAGGGGATTGGCGAGTTGCGCACGGCCATTGTGGGAGCGGTCGCTGGAGCCGAGGGCGGGCTGCGCGAGTCGGCAATGCTGACCAACCTGCGCCAGCATCAGGCGGTCGAACAAACACTGCGCGGGCTGGACGCGGCGCGCCTCGCCACGGACGCGGGGATCCCGCATGAGATGCTGCTGCTGGACCTCTACGAGTCGCTGCGCGGCCTGGATGCGCTGACCGGAGCGACCACCAGCGAGGACGTACTGCGCCTGATTTTTTCCCGCTTCTGCATCGGGAAATAATGCAGAAGCCCCGCATCCCGGATGTTGAGATGCGGGGCTTCTGTGCTGCGCGGGTTGGATGATTACAGCGCGGGCGGAGCGTCCGGCCTGCCGCTGTCGGGAGCGACGGGATAGGTCTTGCTTCCGTCGTTCAGCTCGAGTCGGAGGTAGTCCCAGACCACGCCGGTGGTGACATCGCCGGCGGGCACGGTGAAGGTTACGGAGTTCTCGCCAGGCTTGAGCAGCGAGGCGTCGAACTTCTGCACATACTGGTTCCAGACGCCCTTGTCGGTGTTGTAGCGGAGAGCGTTGGTCGCGACCGGATGCAGCGTTCCCACGTCCTTGCCGTTGACGCCGATGGTCAGGCTGCCTGGGGAGGCGGGCGTGTTGCCATTGCCGCCGTCGGCACCGGCCAGCGCGATGCGCAGGATGGCCGAGCCCTTGGTGGCTTTCGGCATGTTGAACTTGACGGTCCAGGTGGTGGCCTTGCCGTGGCCCCACTCACGCCACATGTCCTGCTGGCCGGTGGGCGTGTTGACCCAGCCGTAGCGCTGGTTCAGAGGGTCCCTGGCGGCGGGATTCTTCCACGCATCGGTGTCGGAGTGCGGCACCTCCTCGAAGAACCAGTCCTTGCGGTAGTCGCTCTTGCCGATGGTGTAGGTGATGTCCTTGGGGAAGAGGTCGCCGTAGCGCAGCGGCCAGCCCCAGAGCCAATAGTTGTCGCCGTCGCCCTTGAAGAACTTGTCGGCGGTGCGGTCTGGGTAGCCGATCTCCCAGACCTGCCTGCCATAGCGGACTGGCTGCCAGTCGAGCTTGCCCAGGTTCAGAGGCTTGCCCGCCTCGACGGTGATGTTGGTCTTGGCGTACTCGCCCAGCACTCCATCGGCGAAGGCGTGCAGGGTGTATGTGCCGGGGCGTACGTTGGCGATGGTGAAGCGGCCGTCCGAACTGCCGTCGGTCCAGAACTGATAGTAGTTGCCGTCGTGGGGCCAGGTGACGACGTTGCCGTTTCCAGCGCGCTGTTGGAATCCGCCGGAGGGGTTGATGTAGTCGGGATGGGCAAGACCGATGGTGAGGTGCGGAAAGGTCTTGCTGGCTGCCTGCGGAGCATCGGGATCGTCGAGAACGAGCTGTCCGGTGACGCTGGCGCGACCGTCCTTGTGCGGGTAGTCCACGCCGCTGACCCAGTTATACGGCCATGCGGCTTTGACCTCTTTCGACTTGGCAACCGCGTCGTTCCAGAGCGCGAGCTGGTTGTCACGCCACACCTGCGGAACCGCCGGCGCTCCGCTGCCGGAGGTGGCGGCCAGCTTGTCGAGGTCGGCCTGCGAGGCGTCCTTCCCGTCGGCGAGCGCGTTGAAGTAGACGAAGATGGGCCCGACGACGTGCTTCCAGTCTTCGCCGGCGGGGATGTGGTTGCCCGCGCCGCCGCCGTAGTGGCCGCTGGTCCAGTAGTCGAGCAGCGTGCCGCTCATGTGGTCGATGAGGTCGAGCTTCTCTGGGCCGCCGCCGATGTACTCGTTCGACGGGTTCACAAAGTAGACGCCGATCTTGTCCTTGGTGCTGGACCATCCCCAAGCTTGCAGCTTGTACATGAGGGCGTTGTAGCTGTACTTGTGCTCGACGGAGTTGGCGTAGACGCCGCTGGTGAGGATGCGCTGCTCCTTGGCGTGGATGACGACGCCCTTGCGCAGGTCGTCATCGGAGGTCATTAGCTGGTTGCGGTCCTTGTCGACGGAGAGCCAGTCGAAGGTGCGGTTCATGGACTCGAGGATGAAGCGGCTCTCGCCCTCGCCCGCGGGCGGGTAGCTGGCCTTGTGGGTGTACTCGGCGTAGGTGTAGAAGCCGCTGGCGCCGCGCTCGAGTGTGTAGCGCGTCTCGATGTCCATTCCTCCGCCGCGTGGGCCTGCCGGTGGGCGTGCGCCTGCCGCGCCGCCTGGGCCTGCCGGCCCGCGTGGACCTGCCGCGCCTGCTGCTGGTGCTGCTGCGGGAAAGCGAGGTTCCTGCGCCGCGGGCACGCCGCCTCCCGGCGGTCCGCCCAAGGGGCTGGGGTTGTTGCGGTCGCCGGGATTGACGCCCAGCACGGAGACCTCGGCGCGTTCGCCGCCGTTGGTCGCCGGGTCGATGGTCACCCGTGCCGTAATCGTGCCGGAGGGCGTCTGCTCCCAGTACTCGCCGCGCGTCAGGACTTCGATGCCGTGATAGACCAGCGACGACAGGTTGCCGTTGCGCTTGAGGACGGTCATCTTGACGATGCCGTTGTCGAGGGTCCAACTGTCGCCGTTGTCGGTGAGGGTGACCGGCGAATTGACCGTGACTTTGGCGACCTTCGGCAGCACGTGGGTGGCCGGTTGCGCCTTTGCGCCAGACGACAGAAGAACTGCCAGGGCTAGAAACGTGGAACCAAAGAGGAGCCTTGCTTTGCTCATGATGCAACCTTTCAGAACAACTCGTGTAGCTGCTGGCTAATGTTTCTCGAAGCCGGAGCACGATGGCCGGTCTTGCAGTCAACGCGGAGAGAGCCGGAACCGTGGGATGCGTAATGGGAAGACGAATGAATGGCCCGGCGAAGTTTCACGTTTGGGGAATTATTACAAGAAATGTGATGCCGGAAAGACCGTGCCGCGTGGCCCTGGTTGCGTGGGAGCCAACCCTTCGCTAGAAAAAAGCGAAGGATGGGGCACCCAACTTTTGCTGCGGCCCCACCTTAGCCGCGATGAGACTGCGGCGAAGATGGGGCACCCGATAGGTTTCATTCTCCTCATGGACCGCCTTTCGCGAAGATGCTCCTAGCTTCCGGCCAGCACGAAGGGCAGGTCGGGGGCCTGCGCGCCGCCCTCGTCCTCCACCGTGACGCCGAAGTTCCGGGCCGGAACGCCCGCAGGCAGGGTGGGCAGGATGACGCTGGCGTTGCCGTGGTTGTCCGGGTGGAAGACGGCGGCGGGGATGGGGTTGCGCCCGTCGGCGGGGACGAGCCACAGCTCATAGACCTTGCCCGCCTGGAGCGGGTCGAGGTCGTCGGCCAGGAAGATGAGGCTGCCGTTGGCGGGGTTGTAGGTGACGCGGCCGAGCGGCTGGGCTTTGGCTGGTGGCTTGGCGGTGAGCGTGACGCGTGCGGCGTCGGGATCGGTGAGGGCGTCGAGGAGTTGATGGGCGCGGGCGGAATCGGCGTTGAGGCGGGAGAGTTCGCTGGACTGCACGCCGAGGTGCGCGCTCTGGGCGGTGACCTGCCGATAGAACTTTGCGCCGGCAACCGCCAGGCCCGCTAATCAGAATCCAGCCGAGCCAGCCGAGGAGAGTGAGGGCGCGGCTGCGCTTCGGAGATTCGTCTTCGGGCGAAGCGAGGATGGACCGGTTGCGTCCGAAGGCGGCGAGCGCGGGCTGGGCTACGATCCGGTTCTCGCGTGCGACCTGTGTTCTCAGCCGCTGACGGGCGAGCGCCGGAGGCGAGTGCGGCTCGACGCCGAAGGCACAGGCGGCCAGATCGCCCTCGACCAGGGCGAGTTCGCGCAGGCACTCGGCGCAGTGCTCGAAGTGGTGCGTCAGGTCGGCGGCCTGTTCGCCGGAGAGGAACTGTAGCGCGTAAAGGACGAGATCTTCGGGGCCTGCGTGGCGTGTGCCGGGCCGCGGGCCGGCAGACGGACTGGAGGGCTTGCTGGAACTCATGGCCGATACGCCTCTCTCAGGGCCAGCAGCGCGCTGCGTAGTGTGGTCTTGACCGCGGCCACAGGCTGGCCGGTCATCTCGGCGATCTCGCGGTGGGTGAGGCCGTCGAAGAAGGCTGTCTCCAAGGTCTTGCGCTGCCCGCTGGGAAGCTGGTGGAGCAGGGTGCGCGTGCGCTCGGCGAGGCGGTTGCGCCCTGCCTCGCTGGCAAGATCGCTGGGCGAGCCGAGGGCGATCGCGTCGATCATATCGATCGGGCGCCTGCGTCGCAGTGCGTCGATGGAGAGGTTGCGCGCCAGCACGGCGAGCCGTCCGCCCAGGCTTCCCTCGACCGCCGTGAAGCTGCCGGGAGTGCGCCACAGTTGCATGAAGACCTCATGCAGCACGTCTTCCGCCGCGGCCGCGTCGCTCAGAACGCGCAGTGCAACGGAGTAGACGATCCGCGAGTAGCGGTCGTAGAGCGTGGCCACGGACTGCTCGTCGCCCGACTGCACCAGAGAGAGAAGAAATGCGTCGTCCGCAATGGGAGGCGCTGCTGTGTCGAAGACGCCGGTTTGTAGTTCCATTGAACGCACCCACGGATGGTCTTGACAGGCCGGACCGGTCGCGACCAGTTTACTTTATTCTGAACTCTGCGCGATGCGCTGTACTCTCGGAAGAGGCAGATGAAGATGCGACTGGACAAGGCGCTGGTGGAGCGGGGACTGGCCGCATCGCGGGAGCGCGCCACCGCGCTGGTGCTGGCCGGGCGCGTGCTTGTCGCCGAACAGCGCGTGGACAAACCTGGAACCCCCATCGACGAGGCCGCGCCGCTGCGCCTTCTGGGCGACGACCTGCGCTATGTGGGCCGCGGAGGACTGAAGCTGGAGCGCGCGCTGGAACATTGGAGGATTGCGCTGGACGGGCGCGCGTGCATCGATGTCGGCGCGTCAACCGGAGGGTTTACCGACTGCATGTTGCAGCATGGCGCGGCTTCAGTGCTGGCCGTCGATACAGGCTACGGGCAGATCGCGCACAAGCTGCGCGTGGATGTGCGAGTCAGTCTGCGCGAACGATGCAATGCGAGGCTGCTGGGCGCGGGGGAGCTGGTGGCGGAGGGAACAGGGAAGTGCACGGCGAGCGATGGAGGAGCTGCCCCGGCGATCTCGTTTCTGGCGATGGACGTGTCGTTCATCTCGGCGACGCTGGTGCTGCCCGCTGTATTGCGCGCGCTGGTGAGTGCAGGCGATGTGTGGCGCGGCGAGGCCGTGGTCCTCATCAAGCCGCAGTTCGAGGCGGGCCGCGAACATGTGGGCAAGGGCGGGATCGTGCGCGAGCAGGCGGGGCGCGATATTGCCATCGAGCGGGTGAGGCAGTGCGTCACCGAAGAGGGAGGAACCGTGATTGAAGTGATCGACTCGCCCATCCACGGGATGGAAGGGAACTGGGAGTACCTGCTGCACGCGCGCTTCGGTGGCGCGACAGCGGCGTAGGGGTTGTGTTTCGGGGAGCGGAATCGCCGCGAGCGGTACACTGGTTGGCAGGATGCCTTTAGCTGGAATTATCTCCAAGCCGCAGAAGCACGAACTGGAAACGATCCTGCCCGAGTTGCGCGCCTGGCTCGGCGAGCGCGGATGGAGCTGCGTTCTGGACCGCGCGAGCGCTGCGTATCTGCGCGACGGCGCGGATTGTGACAGCGTCGAGCGGGAGCAGATGGCCTCGCGCAAGCCGGACCTGGTCGTCGTCCTGGGTGGCGATGGAACTTTGCTGGCGACGGCGCGCGCCTTCGCCCACACCAACACTCCGCTGCTCAGCGTGAACCTCGGGGCGCTGGGCTTCCTCACCGAGGTCCCGCTCAGCGATCTCTACACCACCCTGCAGGCGTGGTGCGACGGCACGGCCGCCATCGAGGTGCGCAGCATGATGCACGCCGAGCTGTTCTGCGGCGGCAAGCCAACCCGCCAGTGGGACGCGCTGAACGATGTGGTGGTGGCCAAGGGAACCATCGCGCGCATGGCAGACTTTGCCGTCGAGATCGACCAGCAGCCGGTGGCCACCTTCCGCGCCGATGGTGTCATTCTCTCCACGCCCACCGGCTCGACCGCCTACAACCTCTCCGCGCACGGGCCCATCGTTATGCCCACGGTGAACGCGATGCTGGTGACGCCGATCTGCCCGCATCTGCTGACCATCCGGCCCATCGTGGTGCCGGGCGAGTCGGCCATCAGCGTGCGCGTGGTGGGCGTGCCCAACCAGACCTATCTGACGGTGGATGGACAGGAGGCCGTGCCCATGCAGGTCGGCGACCAGGTACACTGCCGCCGCAGCCAGTCCAGCGTGCGCCTGCTGCGCCTGCAGCCCAACGGCCTCTTCAACGTGCTGCGCTCCAAACTGAAGTGGGGCGAGCGGTAAAGCGCATGGCTTCCAGCTTCGGAGACCGGGTGCACCGTGCATCGCAGTTGATTCGCGATGCGGGGGAGCTTGCGCCGGGACCCTCCTCCTGGCCGCGCTCTTTATCGCACCCGCGCTTGCCGCGCAGGACTTCTCCCAGCCAGAGAGCGAACCCGCGCCCGAGGCCGCGCTCATCCAGCAGGCAAACGACGCGCTGGCCGCCAGCGACTTTGCCGCCGCACTCAAGATACTCACCGGCCTCAACACCCAGACGCCCAACAACCCCCAGGTCCTCTATGACCTCGGACTCACACTCGAGGCCCTCGGGTCGGAAACACCGAACTCCACAGTGCCCGGTTCCAAGCCCCTCACCGCCGAGTACTGCTACCGCCAATCCATCTCCGCGAACCCGCTCTTTCCTGCCGCGCACGTTGCCCTCGGCCTGCTGCTGGCCCGCACGGGGCGCGCCGCCGAGGCACGCAGCGAGCTGCTCACCGCAACCCAGCTCCCCGACACCGCGCCCGCGCTCAAGGCACGCGCCCTCCGCGCCCTGGCCAAGCTCGACCAGCAGGCTTCCAACCCCACGGCCGCCTCCGCCGAACTGCTCGCCGCCCTCAACCTGACGCCAGAGGCCCCCGAAGACATCCTCCTCGCCGCCGAGATCGCCGAGTCCGCCTCCGACCTCGATGCGGCAGAGCGCGCCTACCGCCGCTATCTCGCCCTCGACCCGCAAGACCCGCAGGCCATCGCCGCGCTGGCCCACGTCCTGCTGGCCGAGCGCCGCCCCGCCGACGCCGAAGCCCTGCTCGTGCCCGCGCTCGCCGCCCACCCATCCGACCCCACCCTCACCGTGCTGGTCGCCCGCGCCGACCTCGCCTCCGACGATCCCGCCAAGGTCGCACTCGCCGCTCCGCTGCTGGAAAAGCTGCACGCCGCCAATCCTCAGGACGCCAACATCACCCGCCTGCTGGCACGCGTCTACCTCGATACGGACCACCCCGACCAGGCCGATCCGTTCTACGCCGCGCTCATCGCCGCCGAAGGCGCGAACCCCGATCCCACACTGCTCGACGACCGCGCCGAGGCGCTGCTCCGCATGCACCGCCCCGGAGCCGCCGAGACGCTGCTCAAGCAGGCCACGGCCAACCCCGCCGCCTTCCCCACGCGCGCCGCGCTGGCCGACGCAGCCACGCATCTCGCCTTCGCCGCCGCCGAGATCGACGACCCCAGAACTACTTTGCATGCGTTGGCGCTGCGTGCTACAGTCCTGCCGCCCTCGCCCTCGACCCTCTATATGGAGGCATCGGCGAACGATTCATTGCATCAAATCTCCAAAGCGATCGACCTCTACCGGCAGTTCCTCGCGGCGGCCGGCACAGACTATCCCGATCAGGCAGCGCAGGCGCGCCAGCGGCTCGCCGCGCTCGCAGCAGCGAATAAGAACGCGGTTCCCAAGAGGTGATTTATGGGCCTCACCCTTCGATCCATCGCCGCGCTGAGTCTGTTCTTTCTCGTCCTGCCCGCGCGCGCCGCCGTCAATGAATCCATCCCTACTCCCGAGGCTCTCGCACAGTTGGAGATTCGCGCTGACAAGGCCAAGCCGCGCGAGCAGTGCTTCCTCTACACCGAGCTGGTCCACGGCCTCACCGAGCAGGGCGCCGCCCAGATCGCCGCCGACGACACGGACCACGCCACGGCGACGCTCAAGCAGATCGACCAGGACGCGCACCTCATTCAACGCAGCCTCGCCCACAACAGCAATCGCATGAAGGACGCCCAGAAGCTGCTGCACGACACCACATTCCGCCTCGGCCAGATCCTGCACCTGGTCAACGGCGACGACCGCGCCACCGTGCAGAACGCCCTCCGTCAGCTCAACCAGCTCAACGACGAACTGCTCACACAGGTCTTCAAGAACTAGCGCATATGCAGAAAAGGCACCCTCCAAAGGAAGGTGCCTTCTTGCAAAATCTATCTGCGAACGATCCGAGACTAAACGCTGAAGCTCGATCCGCAGCCGCAGGTGCTCTTGACGGCGGCGTTCTCGAACTTGAAGCCGGCTGCCTCCAGCGTCTCCACATAGTCCACCACGCAGTTGCTGAGGTACATCGCCGAGGTTGCGTCCACGAAGACCTTCAGCCCGTCAAAGGTGAAGACCTTGTCCATCATGCCGCTCTGGTTCTCGAACGACATGGAGTACTGGAAGCCGGAGCATCCGCCCCCGACCACGCCGATGCGCAGGCCAGCCGGGATGGGGTCCTGCGTGGCCATGATCTCGCGCACTTTGGCGATCGCTGCCGGGGTCAGCGTGACCGGGGGCTGCGACTTGGGCGCGCCGGTGACGACCTCTGGGGTTGGGGTAACAGTAGCAGTGGCCATGAATAGTCTCCTTAGATAATCCGCATCTTTAGTATATGCGACCATTCCGGTCGTGGCAAGCAAAGAGGCGTCCCAGGTACGATTGGCACTCCCGCCGCGATAAAGATTTATGGAGAATCGACCTTTACTGGGAGTATTATGCCGATCAGGTTGTACCTTGAGCGCAGCCGTCCGGCGATTCGCGCCCCAGGAAGAGCAAGTCATTCGCCTGCTGCAACATTGAGAGAGAGGGAGGCGCCCCATGATGAACGCCTTGCCAGTCCTGATCGTCATTTGGGCCGTGCTGACGGGCCTGTTTCTGGCACTGCTGGCCTATAACGCCACCATCACGCGCTACGAGGAAAATCAACTCTTTCTCGACGATGCAAGCGCCAACGCCAACGAACAGCAACAGCAGAATTCGATCCTGCGCAAAGTCAACAAGCTGCTGCCAGCGATCCGCACGCTGGGCGTCCTCTCCGCGATCTTCACCGTCCTCATCATCGTTATCTATACATGGGACTGCTGGCAGAAGCTGCAAGCCCAGTAGGCGGCAGGGCGATAAGCGACAGGCCAGATGAGTCGCCCGCGCCGCGATTCTCAAGCCGAGTAAGTGATGCCCCTGAGATAAAAGAGCCAGCCTCGCAGTTGCGAAGCTGGCTCTCCGGTTTTAAATCGCTGTGGACCTATGCGTTGTAGATTCCCGAGGCGACCTTGCCCCCGTGTCCGGTCCAGTTGGTGTGGAAGAACTGGCCGCGCGGCTTGTCCACTCGCTCGTAGGTGTGCGCGCCGAAGAAGTCGCGCTGCGCCTGCAGCAGGTTTGCCGGGAGACTTGCCGTGCGGTAGCCATCGTAGAAGGCAAGCGCGGTGGAGAAGGCCGGAGTTGGGACGCCGCTCTCGATGGCATGAATCAGCGCCTTGCGCCAACTCGCCTGATACTTGATCAGCGCACTCGAAAAGAATTCGTCCAGCAGCAGGTTGGTGAGGTCCGGGTTCTTGTCGAACGCCGCCTTGATATTGCCCAGGAAGACGCTGCGGATGATGCATCCGCCGCGCCACATCAGCGCGATTCCGCCCAGGTTCAGGTGCCATCCATGCTCCTTCTCGGCGGCGCGCAGCAGCATGTAGCCCTGCGCGTAGCTGATCATCTTGGAGCAGTAAAGAGCGCGCCGCACGTCCTCGATGAACGCCTTGCGGTCCGCCACCGTCTTTGGCTTGCCCGGCCCGGTCAGCACCTTCGACGCCTCGACCCGCTCGTCCTTCAGTGCCGACAGGCAGCGCGCGAAGACGCTCTCGCCGATCAGCGTCAGCGGCATCGCCAGGTCCAGCGCGGAGATTGCCGTCCACTTGCCCGTGCCCTTCTGTCCGGCTTTGTCCAGAATCTTGTCGATCAGCGGTGAGCCGTCCTCATCCTTCGTCCCGAAGATGATCGTCGAGATCTCGATCAGGTAGCTGTCCAGCTCGCCCTTGTTCCACTCCGCGAAGACCTCGTGAAGCTCGTCCGGCGTCAGGCCCAGCGCGTCCTTCAGCAACTGATATGCCTCGCCGATCAGCTGAATGTCACCGTACTCGATGCCGTTGTGCACCATCTTGACGTAGTGGCCCGCGCCGTTCTCGCCCACCCAATCGCAACACGGTGTTCCGTCCTCGACCTTGGCCGAGATCGCCTGCAGAATCTCCTTCACATACGGCCATGCCGCCGGATTGCCTCCCGGCATGATCGACGGGCCACGCCGCGCGCCCTCTTCACCGCCCGAGACTCCGGTGCCGATAAACAGAATCCCTTTTTCCGCCAGGTCCTTGGTGCGCCGGATCGAATCGGTGAACAGCGAGTTGCCGCCGTCGATGATGATGTCGCCCTTATCCAGATACGGAAGAAGCTGCGCGATGTTCTGGTCGACCACATCGCCGGCCTTCACCATCAGCATCACGCGGCGCGGCGACTTCAGCAGCCCGCACAACTCCTCCACCGAGTGCGCGCCAACCACCTCGGTTCCCTTCGCCTCGTCCTTCAGAAATGTATCCACCTTCGATACCGTGCGATTGAAGACCGCGACCTTGTACCCGTGATCGTTCATGTTCAGGACCAGGTTCTGTCCCATCACTGCTAGCCCAATCAAACCAATGTCACAACTACCCTTCGCCATAAGAAAACATCTCCCGTGGGATCGCGGCTCAGGGCCCTGATCCTCGTCATTAATTCTATTCCATTGCCGCAGTCGGTCAGCGTGACACCCAGCACAAGACGGTTCCGCAAATTATGCGTAAGCAGGGAAGTGGCAGGCGGCGAAGATCTACTGGCTGGGTGCGCGCACCTGGATCAGCCCTTCGGCGGCAAACTCCCCGAGCGTGCGCAACACGTCCTTCTCTATCTCGCCCGGCGCGGCCTCGTACTCCGCTTCCAACTGCATCGTTAGCTCCGTCACACAGACCGGCTCGCGCAGCCTGCGCCAGATCGCGCTGCCCGTGTCGCCAGACCGTGGCAGCGGTCGCGCACCAGGTTCATCAGGACCACCTCGCCGTTGACCTCCGTCGCCACCGCTTGGCTGCTCCAGCAGACGATGCTGTTGCGGCCAATCTCAGTTTCACTCATTTCGGTGCTCCTTCGCATGAGACGAACAGGGCGATCAAACCCTGGGTACAGAGAGCCTGATGTTCTCTGTACGATACAGCCTGTACGATACTGCGATACATCAGCCTGCAACAGCGAAGCAGGGGGAGGGAAGTGTTCCGCAGCCGCAAGCGCGCTCTGCGTGTGTTCTGGGGCCCGCGATGTATTCTGTGAAACGAAGGCGAGAAGGCGGGCGGTGCTTGCAGCAACCAGAGAAACTCGCTCCAGAGGCAGCGCGCAGGCAGCCGCCTGAGCTGGACCTGCTGCTGCTCTGCGCCCGCTGGCCGCAGCGCGACGAAGACCGCCAGCTCATCCGCGAACTGTCTGCGCGCCCGTTGGACTGGCAGCGCTTTCTCCTGCTCGCGCAGCATCACCGGCTGGTTCCGCTGGTCTCGCACAACCTGCAGGCCAGCGTCGGCGAGTCTCCCTCGCCTGCGCTCGATGCAGTTCTCAACGAGTTACGAGAGTTCTCGCGGGACAACGCCCATCAGGCGCTTCACTCGCTCGCTGAACTGCGTCGCGTGGTTCAGGAGCTACGGGCACGCGCCATCCCAGTGCGCGTCTTGAAGGGGCTGCCGCTGGCGCAATGCGCCTTCGGTGAGCTCGGCCTGCGCTCCACCGGCGACATCGACCTGCTGATTGATGACAGCTCAATCCTGGAGGCCGATCGCGTGCTGAGAGGCTTTGGCTATTACGGTCTCTTCCAGTTGGAGCGGTTTACTCCCCGCCAGTTTTCCTTCTACCGCACGCACTGGAGAGATAACGCCTACCAGAACTCCGCCACCGGCTTCGAGATCGACCTGCACTGGAGATTGTTCCGCAACTCCCGAATGCCGGGCGCGGACCTGTGCGCCACGCCTGCCGGCCAAAGCATCTCCTTCGGCGGCTTCCAGGTGGAGACTCTGCCGCAACGGGAGAACCTGCTCTATCTCTGCGTTCACGGGACGTTCGACGGCTGGCTCTTTCTCAAGTCGCTGGCCGATGTCGCCGCTCAGGTGCGGACGATGAGCGAGCCTGAGCTGGACGAACTTGCAATCCTCGCGGAAGGATACGGAATTCTGCCGGAACTCTCCGCGGCCCTTACTCTGGTGTGCCGTTACCTGGCGATGGACCACTGGAGCGCGCGCCTGCTCACGGAAAGCGATCCCACGGTCAGCCACAGCCTTCGCTATGCCGACCGCGCTCTGGTCCAGGGAGGATTCCTCGCGGGGCGAGGGGATATTCCGCACTCCACGACGATGGCCTTTGAGTTCGGCCTGCGCACCAACCTGCGCTACCGATGCGAACTGCTGCTGCGCGTGCTCTATCGCGCCCGCATGTGGCAGACCTTCCCGCTGCCGGACTACTTGTTCGGTCTCTACCCGATGTTGAGTCCGGTGGAATGGGTGTACTTTCGGATGCGCCAGAAAAAAGCCCCATCCGGTTAGGGATGGGGCTTCTTGCCATCGGCAAGCTATGCTTGCGGGTGTGAAATAATGCCGGCGATCACCTAATCTCCCACACACTTACGCGTGCAGTACCATCGGCCCAACGAGGCTTAACTTCCGTGTTCGGGATGGGAACGGGTGTGACCCTCGTAGTAAACTCACCGGCAAATTGTCGAAATCTCGCTCACGCGATCTCTCATAACTGAATAGATTGGGATTAGACGTTTATCTTGCAAACATCATGGGATAACTACAGGGCTTGTGTTGAATGAACTCCAGAACAGTGGACTTTCTCACTGCGCAGAGTAAATTCTATGGACAAGCCAAACGGGCGATTAGTACTGGTAAGCTACACGCATTACTGCGCTTCAACCTCCAGCCTATCAACCAGGTGGTCTTCCTGGGCCCTTCATTTCCCTTTTGGGTTGGGAGATCTCATCTTAGAGCGTGCTTCCCGCTTATATGCATTCAGCGGTTATCACAACCGAACTTCGCTACCCAGCCGTGCCCTTGACAGGACAACTGGAACACAAGAGGTTCGTCCATCCCGGTCCTCTCGTACTAAGGACAGCCCTCTTCAAATCTCCTACGCCCACAGCAGATAGAGACCGAACTGTCTCGCGACGTTCTGAACCCAGCTCACGTACCACTTTAATAGGCGAACAGCCTAACCCTTGGAACCTTCTACAGCTCCAGGATGTGATGAGCCGACATCGAGGTGCCAAACCGCTGCGTCGATATGAACTCTTGGCAGCGATCAGCCTGTTATCCCCGGCGTACCTTTTATCCGTTGAGCGATGGCCATTCCATACAGAACCACCGGATCACTAAGGCCTGCTTTCGCATCTGCTCGACTTGTAGGTCTCGCAGTTAACCACACTTATGCCTTTGCACTCGACGGTCGATTTCCAAACGACCTGAGTGTAGCTTCGCGCGCCTCCGTTACAATTTAGGAGGCGACCGCCCCAGTCAAACTACCCGTCTTACTATGTCCCTCTCCCCGATCAGGGGAGCAGGTTAGAATCACAACACTCGCAGGGTGGTATCTCACCGTTGGCTCCACCAAACCCAAGAGTCTGGTATCTAAGCCTCCCACCTATCCTGCGCAGCAAGTGCCGTAACTCATAGTAAAAGTATAGTAAAGGTGCACGGGGTCTTTTCGTCTAGCTGCGGGTAACCGGCATCTTCACCGGTACTACAAGTTCGCCGAGCAACTCGTTAAGACAGTCGAACGATCGTTACTCCATTCGTGCAGGTCGGAACTTACCCGACAAGGAATTTCGCTACCTTAGGACCGTTATAGTTACGGCCGCCGTTCACCGGGGCTTCAATTCAAAGCTTCGCCTTGCGGCTAACCTCTCCTTTTTAACCTTCCGGCACCGGGCAGGAGTCAGCCCCTATACGTCGTTTTTGACTTTGCAGAGACCTGTGTTTTTGTTAAACAGTCGCCGTTCGCGTTTCACTGCGGCCCCCATAGGCTTGCACCCAGGGGGCGACCCTTCTCCCGAAGTTACGGGTCTAATTTGCCGAGTTCCTTAACAAGCTTTCACTCGAGCGCCTTTGGATATTCTCCTCGTCTACCTGTGTCGGTTTGTGGTACGGTTCCCAATCTCTCTCCTTAGAGGTTTTTCTTGGCACCGTGAAATCAGCTGCTTTCAGCCATACGGCTTACTGCTTTACGCCTCACTGTTAAGCCTCTCCGGATTTGCCTGGAGAAACCAGCTTACGCGTATCGAACCCCATAGTCATAGGAGGTCCAGCCTATCCTTATGCGTTACCCCATCGTAATAACGAAAAATCGGGAGTTCTGGAATATTAACCAGATGTCCATCGTCTACGCCTCTCGGCCTCGACTTAGGTACCGACTAACCCTGAGCGGATTAACCTTCCTCAGGAAACCTTAGACTTTCGGCGTGAAGGGTTCTCACCTTCATTATCGCTACTTATGCCGGCAGGGTCTCTTCTCTAATGTCCACGTATCTTCCCAGTTACGCTTCATCCACGAGAGAATGCTCTCCTACCACGCACCTTTCGGTGCATCCGCAGCTTCGGTATACAGTTTTAGCCCCGTTGTATTGTCGGCACCAGACCTCTTGACCAGTGAGCTATTACGCTTTCTTTAAAGGATGGCTGCTTCTAAGCCAACCTCCTGGCTGTCTGAGAGTTCTGACTTCCTTTCCCACTTAACTGTAATTTTGGGACCTTAGCTGGCGGTCTGGACTGTTTTCCTCTCGACTGTGAAGCTTAGCCCCCACAGTCTGACTGCCGTGCTGGTTGTAATCGGCATTCGAAGTTTGGTTGGATTCAGTAAGCCGGAAAGCCCCTTAGTCCATCCATGTCTCTACCACCGATCCAAATCACACGACGCTAGCCCTAAAGCTATTTCGGAGAGAACGAGCTATCACGGAATTTGATTAGCCTTTCACCCCTACCCTCAGCTCATCCGAGCTTTTTTCAACAAACACCGGTTCGGTCCTCCAGTAAGTGTTACCCCACCTTCAACCTGGCCAAGGGTAGATCATCCCGCTTCACGTCTATTCCTGCCAACTGAACGCCCTATTCAGACTCGCTTTCGCTGCGGCTCGCTCACGCTTAACCTTGCTGACAAGAATAACTAGCCGGCTCATTATGCAATAGGCACGCGGTCAGACATTGCCTTTCGGCCATAGTCCTCCCACTGCTTGTAGGCACACGGTTTCAGGTACTTTTCACTCCCCTCAATGGGGTGCTTTTCGCCTTTCCCTCACGGTACTGGTTCACTATCGGTCAGAAACGAGTATTTAGCCTTACGGGATGGTCCCCGTGGATTCAAGCAGGGTTTCTCGTGCCCCGCCTTACTCAGGTACCTGCTTCGAGTCTGGATCGCTTTCGCCTACGGGTCTGTCACCCTCTATGGATCTCCTTTCCAGAAGATTCAGCTAGCAACCAGATTGGTAACTCTACTTTTGCAGGCCCTACAACCCCCGAGACACCGAAATGTCACGGGTTTGGGCTGTTCCGGTTTCGCTCGCCACTACTACCGGAATCGAGGTTTCTTTCTCCTCCTGGAGGTACTGAGATGGTTCACTTCCCTCCGTTCGCTTGTTCCCAACTATGTATTCATTGGGACATACCTGGGTTTTGCCCAGGTGGGTTTCCCCATTCGGAAATCTCCGGATCAACGCCTGTGTGCGGCTCCCCGAAGCTTATCGCAGCTTGCCACGTCCTTCATCGCCTGTTTCTGCCAAGGCATCCACCGTGCGCCCTTAGTAGCTTGACCATAGAATTTACTCGCGCGCAGCAAGGAAACAACCCCTGCAACTAGAGAGCAATCTACGTTTGATAATAGTCCACGCCTGTTTCTCGCAACTTGATCTCAACTTGCTGGATCGCATCGCGGAAACGAATATTCTAAAGACACTCAACACTGATTGACAGCACTTCTACCGGAAACAACCCGGAAGCAGGTTGCTGCTCAGCCTTGTAGTTATATTTACCCAATCTATTCAGTTGTCAAAAATCGTTGAGCGATACTTGCTTCTATCGCTACACGCCCTGGGGCGGCTTGAACATCGCTGCACAAGGTTCAATTTCCACGCTGAAAAAACCAGCCTGGAGACTCAACCTCAAGCAGCTTTTGCTTGACTGCCTATCAACAAATCGACCTCCAATCGAGAATGGTGGAGCTGAGCGGGATCGAACCGCTGACCCCCTGCTTGCAAAGCAGGTGCTCTCCCAACTGAGCTACAGCCCCTTGCCGTCAGCCGAACAATGCTGAAAGTTGAGATAAAGGTGGTGGGCCTGGGTAGATTCGAACTACCGACCTCACCCTTATCAGGGGTGCGCTCTAACCAACTGAGCTACAGGCCCGACTCTACAACGGCAGCCCATCTTCCCATTAGAAGATAGCCGGGCGCAGGCTCTCTGTCTAGACCCCTGACTTCTAAATAGGAATCAGAATCGAGCTCTCTCGAAAGGTTTCGAGGACACAGTTGAACGTGCGATGGCAGCTACGCTGCCATTGACCATCGGTGTTGATTTTAGGTCCGAAGACCAATGCGAAAAAGAGAAGGTTTAGT
>CAWHDN010000016.1:0-11087 GCA_963828115.1 uncultured Acidobacteriaceae bacterium | reverse complement strand
GCCAAGCCGCCCATCTATCTCCTCGAGTCGATGGCCTTCATCTTCCGCGCCTATCACGCCATGCAGCGCCAGCGCCCCATGACGACGCGCACCGGCATCCCCACCGCCGCCACCTACGTCTTCGTCAACATGATCAACAAGCTGCACAAGGACTTTGCCCCGCAGCTTCTGGCCGCCGTCTACGACCTGCACGGCCCCGTCTTCCGCGACGAGCGCGCACGCGAGATGAAGCCTCTGCGCCGGTGGAACGCGAAGACGCAGCAGTTCGACGAGGTGGACTACGCCGGCTACAAGGCCAACCGCGCCGAGACGCCCCCCGACCTCATTCAACAGCTCCCCTACATCCGCCGCGCGCTGGAGGCCTTCCGCATCCCCATCCTCAGCTACGAGGGCTTCGAGGCCGACGACGTGATCGGCACGCTTGCCGCGAAGCTCTCCGCGCTCGGCCACCGCGTCTTCGTCGTCAGCTCCGACAAGGACATGATGCAGCTCGTCACGCCCGAGGTCAGCATCCTCAACCCGACCAAGGACAACCTCGTCCTCGATCCCGCCGGCGTCGAGAGCGTCCTCGGCGTGCTGCCCGAGCGCGTCATCGACGTGATGGCCCTGCGCGGCGACGCGGTGGACAACATCCCCGGCGCGCCCGGCATCGGCGACAAAGGCTCCGTCGAACTCATCCAGCAATTCGGCAGCGTTGAGGCCGCGCTCGATGCCGCAGTCTCCGCGCCCGACTCCATCAAACGCAAAACCTATCGCGAATCGTTACAGAATAATCGCGAGAATATTTTGCTCTCGAAGGAACTCGTCACCATCCACACCGGGGTCCCCATTGAGTTCTCCCTCGACGCGATGCGCACCCAGCCCGTCGACAACGCAGCATGCCGCGAGCTGTTCAGCGAGCTCGAATTCACCACCATGCTGCAGTCCCTCGCCCCCGCCGCCGACAACGCTGTCATCGAGTTCAACCTAAGCCCCACACCAACCCAGTTCGCCGCGCTCCTCGCCGACGCCCGCAAGCCTGCCCCCGACAGCACCGCGCCGCGCGGCTTTGCGATTGCGATCTTTGAAGACGCCCGCGCAACTTCGGAAGAACTTTCCGCCGATTCCGATTCAGAGTCCAGCGAAGCTGAGATAGAACCGCCCCCCGCCGAGACGATGTACATGTTCGCCGCGCCCGCGCCCGCCCCGTCTCCCACCCCCGCGCCCACGCCCGTCGACGAGCAATCCGCCTCGGCCTCTCCATCGACGGCGCCTCCGCCATCGAGACCACCCTCGACGCACCCAATCTCCGCGCTGCCCTCGAAGACGCAACTCTCCCCAAGCTCGTCCACGATCTCAAGTCCGTCCTGCGCGCGCTCGCCCCGCACAGCATCACCCTGCGCGGCGACATCACCGACGTCATGCTGCAGAGCTACCTCATCAATCCCACGCACGCCTCGCACACGCTCGCCGACATCGCCGCCCGCTCCACCAATCGCGCGCTCGTCCATCAGCCCACCAAGGCCAATCCCGCCGACCCCAACCGCCTGCCCGAAGCCGCCGCAGCCATCGTCCGTCTCGCCCGCGTCTTCGCCGAGCAGATGGCCGAGGGCGACGCCGCCGCCGTGTCCTCGGACTCAACCCTGAGCCCCGTGCAAGCGCATCCGCTCCAGCACCTCTACCGCACCATGGACCTCCCGCTCGTCCCCGTCCTTCTGCGTATGGAGCAGGTGGGCGTACGCATCGACACCGGCGTTCTCTCCGCCATGTCCACGCGCCTCGCCGTCGAGATGGACACCCTCGCCGAGAGCATCTTCGCCTCCTCCGGCCATCGCTTCAATCTCAACTCGCCCAAGCAGCTCGGCGACGTGCTCTTCAACAAGATGATGCTGCCCAAGCCCACGAAGCACGGCAAGGGCAAGGTCATCTCCACCGCGCAGGATGTCCTCGAAGAGTTGGCCGAGCATCACCCCATCCCCGCGCTGGTCCTGGAGCATCGCCAGCTCGCCAAGCTCCGTTCTACATATCTCGACTCACTGCCCAACCTCGTCGACTCCGAAGGCCGCGTCCACACCACATTCAACCAGGTTGGCACGGCCACCGGCCGCCTCTCGTCCACCAACCCCAACCTGCAGAACATCCCCGTCCGTACCGCGCTCGGCCGAGAGATTCGCGCCGCCTTCATCCCCGCTGCCCGAGAGCGCAACCTGCTCCTCTCGGCAGACTACTCGCAGATCGAGCTGCGCCTCATGGCCCACTTCTCGCAGGACCCGCTCCTGCTCAACGCCTACCGCACCGGGCAGGACATCCACACCCTCACCGCGTCGGAAGTTTTTGGAATTCCTGTAGCCCAGCTCGACAAGGAGACGCGCGC
The DNA here is from genome assembly GCA_963828115.1 of uncultured Acidobacteriaceae bacterium. Classification (GTDB taxonomy): domain Bacteria; phylum Acidobacteriota; class Terriglobia; order Terriglobales; family Acidobacteriaceae; genus Edaphobacter. Next base: position 8,734 of record CAWHDN010000016.1, on the reverse strand, counting down.
CCGCGCCAAGGCCGTCAACTTCGGCATCGTCTACGGCATCTCGCCCTTCGGCCTGGCCGCGCAGCTCGGCATCGACCAGCGCGAGGCGAAGCGATATATCGAAACCTACTTTGAGCGCTACGCCGGAGTCCGCCAGTTCATCGACCGCACGCTCGAAACCGTCCGCCGCGACCAGCTCGTCCGCACCTGGTTCGGCCGCGTCCGCCCCATCCCAGACATCCAGTCGCGCAACCCCAATCAGCGAGGCTTCGCCGAGCGCACCGCCATCAACACGCCCCTGCAGGGCACCGCCGCTGACCTCATCAAGCTGGCCATGATCCGCATCGACGCCGAGATCGCAGCGCGCAAGCTCCGCTCCCGCATGACCCTCCAGATTCACGACGAACTCCTCTTCGACGTCCTCCCCGCCGAGGCCGACGAACTGCAAACCCTCGTCAAGCAAGAGATGGAACACGTCGCCGAATTCAGCGTCCCCATCCTCGCCGAAGTAGCCCTCGGCCCCAACTGGCGCGACATCAAATAGCCGGGCACGCAGATAGTTAGGCTAGTCACCGTACCCCTTTGACTATCGTTCCCTTGTTTGTCATTCCGCAGCGAAGCGGAGGAATCTGTCTCTGGCTGTTGTCTGTTTTTCCCGACATTCTGAGTGTCTTGCGAGCGTGAAGAGCTACGCGATTGGCCAGTGAGGAGAGCTATCATTGCGATTAATCAGGAGTACATATGAAACGAGTCCTTCAAGTGTTTCTCGGGATTGTGGCGATTGTATCGGGAATTCTGCTGTTACAACATGCTCAGCGCCGCACAGTGGGAGCACTCATGGCACAAGAGCATTCTTGTGATATTGCCAGAGTTTGGCACTATCATTGCGGTGTTTGAGTTGCACCATTCCGCGAAGGCAAATGAATTACGCAACGAGAGGAATAGCGTTGGCGAGGGTCAATGGCCGTAGCCGTCAGCGTGGCGCGTGACCTTGCCGCGAAAGAGCCAGTGGATGATGACGAAGTACATCGTGGCCAGCAGGATTCCAAGAATCCACCAGACCAAGCCGATGTACAGCGTATGGGACCCGGCCAGAGCGAGGGGGATGGTGATGTCGCGGCCCGCCGTGCCTACCGTGGGAAGCAGCACGGGGAAGAGACCGACGACAGCGCCGACCATCATGGTGGCGAGGTAGGCCGATGAGCCGAGAAAGGCGGTCAATGCGGAGCGTCCACGCGCAGCGAGGAAGACGACCGCAAGGCTGGCCAGAACCGCGCAGGGAATTACAAACAGGATGGGGTGGGCGATGTAGCTGTCCAGCGAGTGAGGACGCGCCAGGACAGTGAGCGGAAGTCCGGCCAGGGTGAGGACGAGCAGCACGGGGGTGGCATTTCGGGCGAAGTTGCGCGCGCGCTGCTCCAGGTTTCCCTCCGTCTTCAGGGCGAGATAGAGCGAGCCGTGAACGGAGAGCGCGACCAGGGCGAGGACGCCTCCGGTGACGGTGTACCAGTCGAGGATTCCGGGATGGGGGCCGGGCTTCCAGTTGGTCCAGAGCGGGAGGAAGAAGTAGTCGTCTGGGCCGATGGGGACGCCGCGCACGACGTTGGCCAGGGCGGCACCGTAGAAGATGGCGAGCAGCGAGCTGGAGAAGGTGAAGAGCGCGTCGAAGAAGGTGCGCCAGAGCGGCTCGGCGGAGTGGCCGCGCAGTTCGATGCTGAGGGCGCGCAGGATAAGCAGCCAGAGGACGATCATCAGCGGCAGATAGAAGCCGCTGAAGGCCGAGGCGTAGAGCAGCGGGAAGGCGAAGAAGAGCGTGCCTCCGGCGGCGAGCAGCCAGACCTCGTTGCCGTCCCAGAAGGGGCCGATGGAACGCATGGCCTGCTGGCGTTCCTCTTCCGTGCGCGCGACGAAGAGATAGACAATGCCGACGCCGATGTCGAAGCCGTCGAGGACGACGTAGGCGACCAGCATGACGGCGACGATCCAGAACCAAAGAGTGCCCATCGAAACTCTCCTATGCAGTCTTGCTGCCGTTGCTGTTGCCGGGGGCGTCCTGCGACACAGCTTGCGGGCCGTCCTGAATGAAGTTGTAGACCAGCACAATCCATAGGACGGAGAGCACCGCGTACATGCCGAGGAAGCCAAGCAGCGTGAAAAGGCTGGAGCCCGCGCCGACGTGCGTCGAGTAGCCCTGCGAGGTGCGGATGAGGCCGTAGACCAGCCATGGCTGGCGGCCGATCTCGGCGGTCATCCAGCCGGCGGTGTTGGCGATATAGGGCAGAGGGAAGCTGAGCAGGATAGGCCACAGAATCCAGCGCGCGGTGAAGAGCCTGCCGCGCCAGAGCAGGAATGCGGCAATGCCCATCAGCAGCACAAAGTACGTTCCCAGGCCCGCCATGATGTGGTAGCTGTAGAACAACAGAGGCAGCGCGGAGGGCCACTGGTCGCGGGGAATCTGGTTGAGGCCCTCGACCTCGGCGGCGGTGGTTCCGTAGATGAGGAAGCTGAGGACCTTGTTGACGACGATGGGGTTGTCGATCTTCTGCGCTTCGATGTCTGGCTGGCCCATCAGGACCAGAGGCGCGCCCTTTTCGGAGTTGAAGAGGCCCTCCATGCCGGCGACGGCGGCGGGCTGGTGCCGCGCCATGTACCTGCCGTGGAGGTCTCCGGTGGGGAAGATCTGCAGGACGCTGAAGAGGACTCCGGCGATGACGCCCAGTTTGAGGAAGGTGCGACCGAACTTTTCGTCGCGGTGTTGCAGGACGTAGAGCGCGCCGACCGAGGCCATCACAAAGGAGGCCGTCACTACGGAGCCGCACATGTTGTGCGCGTACTGCAGCCATGCCCAGGGGTTCAGCATGAATGCCCAGAAGCTGGTGACTTCGTAGACGCCGTTGGGCAGTGCACGATAGGCCACCGGGTGCTGCATCCACGCGTCGGTGACGATGATGAAGAAGCCGGAGATCCATGAGCCGAAGAAGACGAGGAAGGCGGACCACCAGTGCGCCCAGCGGGAGAGGCGCTTCTCGCCGAAGAGAAAGAGGCCAAGGAAGGCGGATTCGAGGAAGAAGCTGAAGATGCCTTCCATGGCGAGCGGCATACCGATGACTCCTCCGGTGCGGCGGGAGAACTCCGACCAGTTGGTGCCGAACTGGAACTCCATGGGGATTCCGGTGACGACGCCGAGCAGGAAATTGACGGCGAAGATCCGGGCCCAGAAGCGGGCTGCGACGTCGTACTTGGGGTCATTCGTCTTCAGGGCCAGCGACTTCAGCACGACGATGAGCAGGGCCAGGCCCATGGTGAGCTGGGGGAAGAGGTAGTGATATGTGACGGTGAAGGCGAAGTGTATCCGGTGGAGACTTAATGCGTCCATGGTGCTCCTTGTGAGGGGGCGCGTGCGATATCCATTGTGGGGCTTGGCTTCGTCCAGCGCAATTCTTAATTGCACGCTCCTGCTCTGGCGACTGTGGGTATCGAATATGTACACGAGGCGAACTGGGAATTTGCGGTTGCGGATACAATAAACCGAGGGCGCGCGGTTGCGTCCTGGAGCGCGGGACGGCTTGCAGCGGGCCATCTCCGAACGCGGGCGAGTAGCTCAACTGGATAGAGCACCAGCCTTCTAAGCTGGTGGTTGTGGGTTCGATTCCCGCCTCGCCCACCAGATCACGCCCACCATTTTGCGTAGAACCATTTCGCACAGAATTACGACCGCTTCAGTCAAACTTAAGCCGTTACACGCTCTTTTGAATTGCGAACCGCCGGAGTGCGAACCTATCGCAAAGACGCCTGCCAGCGGCGGCGCGGGGCGAGTAGAATTGTAGGCATGAGTCTCTACTTTGCCGCCGGATCGCCGACCACCGAATTCACCCCCGCCGAGATCAAAGCCGCCCTTGCCAGCGCATTCGACAAGCTGGGCGCGCGCAAGAAAGTACTTGCCGTTCCGCCGGATTTCACGCGCCTGCACTCGATGGCCGGGAAACTGACCGAGTACGCGTGGAACTACTACGGCGACGCGCTGACGGACGTGCTGCCCGCGCTGGGCACGCACAAGGCGATGACCGACCATGAGATCCAGACGATGTTCGGCCCCGTGCCGCGCGACCTGTTCCGTGTGCACGACTGGCGCAACGACATTGTGACGCTGGGCGAGGTGCCGGGCGCGTTCATGCAAGAGGTGAGCGAGGGCAAGCTGGACTACTCGTGGCCCGCGCAGGTGAATAAGTTACTGCGGGACGGCGGGCACGATCTGATTCTGTCGATCGGGCAGGTGGTGCCGCACGAGGTGATCGGTTTTGCCAACTACAACAAGAACATATTTGTGGGCACGGGCGGCGTGACGGGCATCCATCGCAGCCACTTTCTAGGCGCGGTGTATGGCATGGAGAGGATGATGGGGCGGGCGGACACTCCGGTGCGGCGTGTGTTGAACTACGCCAGCGAGCACTTTGGCCATTTGCTGCCACAGATTGTGTACGTCCAGACTGTCGTCTCGAAGAATGCTGTGGGCAAGCTGGTGCTCAACGGGCTCTTCATCGGCGACGATGCGGAGTGCTTCGAGCGCGCCGCGGAGCTGAGTTTGAAGGTCAACTTCCTGATGATGGACCGCGAGATTCACAAGGCCGTGGTCTTCCTCGATCCGCAGGAGTTCAAGAGCACCTGGCTGGGCAACAAGAGCGTCTACCGCACGAGGATGGCATTGGCCGACAACGCCGAGCTGATTGTGCTGGCGCCGGCGGTGCATGAGTTCGGCGAGGACCCGACGATCGACATGCTGATCCGCAAGTACGGCTACTGCGGCACGCCGGCGACGCTGGAGGCGGTGAAAAACGACCCCGTGTTGGCGGGGAATCTCTCGGCGGCGGCGCACCTGATCCACGGGTCGAGCGAGGGGCGGTTCAAGATTCGCTACTGCCCGGGGCACCTGACGCGGGAGGAGATTGAGGGCGCGCACTTCGAGTTCGGCGATCTGGCCGAGTATATGACGAAGTACGATCCTGCAAAGCTCGTCGACGGCTGGAATACGGTCGATGGCGAGGAGATCTTCTACATCTCGAATCCGGGGCTTGGGCTGTGGTCGTACAAAGGGCGCTTCCAGGATTAGCCGGCTGCTCGACAAAGCCGAACCTCGCTGAACTGACTTTCGTCTTGCTCAATCCAAGTCGACTGAAAACAACTGAGGTTACGTCCGTTCGTTCGCGGATTTGCCGCGCCTGCTTGCCGCACAGTATGCTTGGAAGCGGCGCAGAATTGGTTCGAACCGCGGGCCGTAGAGATTGAACGAGGGAGAAGGAATGAGCAACGTAGTGATTGAAACACTGGAACTACCGAAGTTTTCCATTGGCGTGGGCGACCGTTTTGCCCACCAGGCGAAGGCCCAGCTTGCCGCATGTCTTCTGGCCGCCGACGCGGGTGTCGAAGTCGTTCCGGTGTGGAACAAGTCGAACCGCGAGCACACCATCATCGGCACCGAGCCGGTGCAGACGCGCGACGCGGCGGACGTAGCAGTGAAGGAGATGGGCTGGAGCAAGCCATACTTTCTCGACGCCGACCACATCAACCTGAAGACGGTGCAGCGCTTCCTCGATCCCTGCGACTTCTTTACCCTGGATGTGGCGGACATGATCGGGCAGCCGGCCAAGCCGGAGGACGTGGCCGCGTTTCTCGCATCGCACACCGAGCTGATTGGGACGGTGACGATCCCCGGGATCGCGGAGCCGTTCCACACCGACAAGGCCTTCCTCGAGGGCGTTGCCAACAAGTTCCTGGCGGCGGTGCAGAACGCAGGCGAGATCTATCAATTACTGCTCCTGAACAAGGGTGCGGGCCGCTTTGTTCCGGAGATCTCGATGGACGAGACGGACCTGCCGCAGACGCCGGTGGAGCTGCTGATTATACTGGCGATGATTTCCGACCAGAAGATTCCCATCCAGACCATCGCGCCGAAGTTCACCGGCCGCTTCAACAAGGGCGTGGACTACGTTGGCGATGTGAAGCAGTTTGCCAAGGAGTTCGAAGAGGACCTGGCGGCGATTGCCTACGCGGTGAAGCGCTATGGGCTGCCCGCGAACCTGAAGCTGAGCGTGCACTCGGGGTCGGACAAGTTCTCCATCTACAAGGCGATCCACGACGGCGCGAAGAAGTTCAACGCCGGGGTTCACCTGAAGACCGCGGGGACGACATGGCTGGAAGAGCTGATCGGGTTGGCGGAGGCGGGCGGCAACGGGCTGGCGATCGCGAAGGAGATCTACGCGGAGGCGCTGGCGCACAAGGAAGAGCTGATGGCCCCCTATTCGACCGTGATCGACATTGACCAGAGCAAGCTGCCGGCGGCGGAGGCGGTCAACGGCTGGACGAGCCAGCAATACACATCGGCGCTGCGCCACGACCAGAAGAATGCGGCGTACAACCCCAGCTTCCGTCAACTGTTGCACGTCGGCTTCAAGATTGCAGCCAAGATGGGGCCGCGCTACCTGGAGGCGCTGGAGGCCAACGAGGCGATGGTGGCCAAGAACGTGACCGCAAACCTGTGGGAACGCCACATCAAGCCGGTCTTCCTGGGACAGTAGAGACGCGACTGGCTCAATGAAAAGCAGATTCCCTTCGTGAATGACAAGCGATAGGGAGCGACAAACGATTTGGAAATGACAAACACAGAAGAATAAGGAGAAGGTCATGAGTCTTGGTTTCACAATCCCCGAAAAGGGTTCGCTCGATCTACTTTCGCTTGGCGCTCTGGTCCACCGGCTCGATCCGGGGATCATCCCGTTCCGCAAGGCGACGAACTTCGCCATCCACGTCAGCGGGGGCGAGTTCAACGTTGCGGCCAACCTGTCAGACTGCTTTGGGCAGAGGACGGGAATTGCCAGCGCGATGGTCTCTTATCCGATCGGCGACCTGATCGCAGAGGGTGTGCGGGGGATGGGAGTGAAACCGTATTTCAAGCGGTTTGCGCACGACGGCGTGCGCGGGCCGAACATGGCCACGGTGTACAGCGACCAGGGATTTGGCTTGCGCGCTCCGATTGTCTTCTACAACCGCTGCAACGAGGCGGCGGCGCAACTGAAGCCGGGCGACTTCGACTGGAAGACAATCTTCGGTGAAGGCGTGCGCTGGTTCCACTCGGGCGGAATCTTTGCATCACTCTCGGAGACGACGTCAGAGGTGGTGATCGAGGCGATGAAGGCCGCGCGGGCGGCAGGAGTGGTTACGTCGTTCGACCTGAACTACCGCGAGAAGCTGTGGAAGACGATGGGCGGCATCGAGCGCGCCCAGAAGGTGATGAGCGCGATTGTGGAGAACGTCGACGTGCTGATCGGCAACGAGGAGGACATGCAGAAGGGGCTCGGATTCGCCGGCCCGGAGGTCGCGGCCAGCGCCAAGACGGCCAGTTCCAAGCTGGACACGGGCACGTTCCTGGGCATGATGGAGCAGGTGGTGAAGCGCTTCCCGAAGACGAAGGTGGTGGCCACGACGCTGCGCGAGGTACACAACACGAACCACCACAGTTGGAGCGCGGTGGCATGGGTGAACGGCACGGCAGTGACCGCGCCGACGGCCGAGCTGAAGGTGCTGGACCGCGTCGGCGGCGGCGATGGATTCGCGGCCGGATTTATCTATGGGCTACTGAACGGCAAGACGCCGGAAGAGGCGGTCAAGCTGGGCTGGGCGCACGGCGCGCTGATGACGACCTTCCCCGGCGACACCACGATGGCGACGCTGGACCAGGTGGTCGCATTCGCTGGCGGCGGGTCGGCGCGCATTCAACGGTAGATAGTCCGGTTTCCGGCTGGCGGCGTTGCACTTTGCAGAACGCCGCCGCCGGGAACGGGCCGATTGCAACAGGAATTTTTTCAGGAACGATGGTTTGTTTCCGCGGGATTAGCTCTCGCACGCACGACTGAAATGGAGAAATTATGAGCAAGCAAGATAACTTTGATCTGGCAGAACTGACGAAGATGTACAACTTCAAAGGCAAGACGGTGGCCATTACCGGCGGCGCCGGAGTTCTGGGCAGCGACATTGTGTACGCACTGACCGGATGCGGAGCGGAGGTCGCCATTCTGGACATTGTGAGCGAGTTGCATTCCGCGACGATCGAGCGCCTGGGAGAGCGGATGAAGCAGGTTGCTGTGTTCAAGTGCAATGTGCTTGATCGCGACAGCATCGCCCAGACAGCCGAGCAAGTGATGAAGCGCCTGGGCAAGCTGGATTGCCTGATCAACGCCGCGGGCGGCAATAAGCCGGCGGCCACAACCAGCCCTGAGTTGAAGTTCTTCGATCTTCCCGCGGACGCATTGCGCTGGGTCTTCGAGCTGAATGTGATGGGTACGATTCTGCCTTCGCAGATTTTTGGAAAGGTGATGGCGGAGCAGGGGTATGGCACAATCCTGAACATCTCGTCGATGAACGCATTCCGGCCGCTGACGCGCATTGCCGCCTACTCTGCGGCAAAGGCTGCGGTGAGCAACTTCACGCAGTGGCTGGCCGTGCACATGGCCCAGGAGTACTCGCCGAAGATCCGCGTGAACGCCATTGCGCCTGGATTCTTCCTCACCGACCAGAACCGTTTCCTGTTGACCGACAAGGAGACGGGCGAATGGACAGCACGCGGCAAGATGATCGTTGGGCACACGCCGATGGGGCGTCTTGGCGAATCCAAGGACCTGTTTGGGGGTGTGCTGTGGTTGCTCTCGCCGGCGTCGGAGTTTGTGACCGGCATCGTGATTCCGATCGATGGCGGATTTTCCGC
>CAWHDN010000015.1:0-55611 GCA_963828115.1 uncultured Acidobacteriaceae bacterium | reverse complement strand
AAGAAAATTTTGATTCTGCGATTGGGCTGCGTGGATTGGGCGGGAGCGGTCGAGGGCTGCGGTCGATGCCCACCTTTGCCGCGATGAGACTGCGGCGAAGATGGGGCACCCGGCTACGGGTTCGACTCTGTTCCGCTGGCCGAGGAGGGGTCGGGTTCTGCGGGCACGCCGAGGTAGGTCAGGCATTCACGGTTTCCTGGATTTGTTCGCCATAGAAAGATGGCCAGGACAAGGATCATTCCAATGAGGTCGCCATTGGTCATCGTGAATAAACGAATCGCCGCAGCAAAACGACTCAGACTGTGAAACACGGCCGCAAAGAGATTGAATGCGATGAACGATATGACTGATATTTGCAACACACGCTCTAGACTCTTTAGCTCAACGAATATGAGGAGCAATGCGACGATGATCCCATCCAGAAGGAATCTGGCAAAAACGAAGGCTGGGAAGGTTGATATCGACAGAAGAAAGCCTATATTGGAGAATCTAAATAGGCGTAATCCAACACGGGACAGAATCAATATTCCCACTAATGCCGCACACCTTCGTTGCCAGCCGGGAATTTTATTTTTGGGCAATTGAGAAAAGATCAAAAAATACAAGCCCCAGAGAAAAAATACCGAAAGGTCGAAAATATCAAACGCGCTCACTCTGGATCTGAGCGCGCGCTTGGCGTACTCGTCTCCCTGAGCGTCGGCTTTGCGGAACCAACGGAGAGATTCTGTGTAGTCCTGCGGTACGCCATGGCCGTAGTAATACATGAGGCCGAGTTCGTATTCTGCCCGTGCATTTTCTTGATTTGCTGCTTTGCGGAACCAGCGGAGAGCCTCGGTGTCGTCCCGTGTTACACCGTACCCGTAGAGATAGATGTAGGCGATACCGGCCTCGGCCAGTGCATCGCCCTGGTCGGCTGCGAGGCGATACCAGCGGAGTGACTCGGTGTAGTCCTGCACTACACCATGGCCGTAGTAATACATACCGCCGAGGCTGATTTGAGCCTTTGCATCACCCTGATTGGCGGCCTTGAGATACCAAATGAGGGCCTCGGCGTCGCTCTGTAGCGCACCTTTGCCGTTGTGGTACATGTATCCGATGCCGTATTGAGCTTTCGCGTTACCTTGATCGGCGGCCTTGCGGAACCAGAGGAGAGCCTCGGTGTAGTTCTGGGGCACTCCTTCGCCATGGAAGTACATGTGGCCGAGGTCGTATTGCGATTTTGCGTCGCCTTGCTGGGCGCGGACCAGAGTGACTCGCGCGGTTTCAGCGAGCATCCGCTCATTGGCCTTCGCTTTGTGAACGTGCCATGCGATGGCTGTTCCGCAGATCAAGGCAACACAGGCGATGATAGGGTACGCAATCTTCCAGAATGGTTTCACTTCATCTCGCTTTCGGCTGGACCATTGTAGGTTGGCGAGGATTCAATGGACGATGCCTCTTTAGCGTTATGGCGGGAATGCAGCTTTCAGCACTCAGCGAACGAAGACAAATGCGGGGATTCTTCGCTGCGCTCAGAATGACAAGCAAAGGGGCTTCGGAATGACAAACAATAAACGAGCAACAGCAAGGGCAAGAACAAATACAGAGATTCTGGCTGCGCCAGAATGACGACTTCAGAAGACTGCGCCAGAATGACGACCTTTGGGGCTGCGCCAGAATGACAGCAAGAACAGACAACCGCAGGTCCTTCGACTGCGTTTGGCGCAGGAGCGCGCCAAACTCCGCTCAGGATGACGGCTTTGAACTATGTGCGTGCTTTGCTCAGGATGACAGAGTGAATAGGGTGACGGGATCGCTGGGGGGGCGGGCGGCGGCTTTGACGGGGGCGAAGGAGAGGCGGTGGAGGGGGGTGGGGCCGAGGGCGATGAGGGCGCGGAGATGTTGGGCGGTGGCGTATCCCTTGTGCGCGGCGAGGCCGTAGCCGGGATGCGTGGCGTCGAGGGCGCAGAGGAGGCGGTCGCGGTGGACCTTGGCGACGACGGATGCGGCGGCGATGGAGAGCGAGAGCGCGTCGCCGTGGATGAGGCGGGTCTGCGGGCAGGGATGGTCGAGCTGCATGGCGTCGATGAGGAGGTGGTCGGGGGCGATGGCGAGCGCGCGGACGGCGGAGAGCATGGCGAGGCGCGTGGCCTGGTAGATGTTGACGCGGTCGATGGTGGCGGCATCGATCTCTGCGATGGAGATGGCGAGAGCGGTCGAGCGAATGAGGCGGTCGAGCGACTCGCGGCGCGGTGCGGTGAGCTGCTTGGAGTCGCGGAGGCCGGCGCGGGCGAGAGCTGCGAGGTCTTCCGGCAGGATGACGGCGGCGGCGACGACCGGGCCGAAGAGACAGCCGCGGCCCACCTCGTCGACGCCGGCGATGAAGCGAAAGCCGCTGAGGCGCAGGGACTGTTCGTGCGCGCCGGAGCAGACGAGCGACTTCAAGAGGCGCTGTTTGGCGGCGGAGGAAGAGACGCTGCGTGCGGGACGAAGGGGAGCGGGGCATCTGGATAAGATTACAGCGATGTGTAGCTACGGCGAGCACAAGGCCACGGCTGTCAGACATTCTCCGCGATGTGCAGCTGCGGCACATGACAAACATGCGGGATTCTTCGCTATTCAGAATGACAATTCTTATTACGGAAAAGGCCACGACGAGGGATCGTCGTGGCCTTTGGTTTGAAGAGAGCGGAGGATCAGGAGGCGCGGGCGACCTCGTGCAGACGGGCGGCCTTGCCGCGCAGACCGCGGAGGTAGTAGAGCTTGGAGCGGCGAACCTCGTAGGAGCGCAGCTTCTCGATGCGCTCGACGACCTTGGAGTTGTAGGGGAAGATGCGCTCGACTCCCTGGCCGAAGCTCATCTTGCGCACGGTGAAGGTGGCCTGCGGGCCTTTGTTGGTGGCGATGACCATGCCCTCAAAGGCCTGGAGACGCTCTTTTTCGCCCTCGCGGATCTTGACCTGAACGCGGACGGTGTCGCCGGGGGCGAAGGCGGGGTGGTCGGTCCGCTCAAGTTTGGCGGCCAGCTTCTGCATAATCGGATTGATAGACATGGGTGCTTTCCTGTTCGAGACTCGAATCCTTAGTTTACACGAAAAGAGGCGAAACAGGGATCAGGAGTTGGCTCTGGCGGCGAAGAAACCGAGCGATGCGAGGAATTCGCGGTCTTCGTCGGTGAGGGGAGCGTGGGCGAGGAGGTCGGGGCGGTTGCGGAGGGTCTTAGCGAGGGCCATCTGTCGACGCCAGCGGCGGATGGCGGAGTGGTCGCCCGCGGCGAGGACCATCGGGGATGGGCGTGCCGCGGAAGTCGGCGGGGCGGGTGTATTGGGGGTAGTCGAGGATGCCGCCGGAGCCGTGGGTGGAGCGGGGAACGCCGTCGGCGGTCTTGCCGTCGCCGGGGTCTCCGGGTTGGATGTCGGGGACGCCGAAGCTCTCGTAGCGGCTGGAGTCTGCGTGGCCGAGGACGCCGGGAAGGAGGCGGACTGTGGCGTCGAGGACAACGGCGGCGGCGAGTTCGCCACCGCTGAGGACGTAGTCGCCGATGGAGAGTTCTTCGTCGGCGAGGAGGTCGGCGACGCGCTCGTCCACGCCCTCGTAGCGGCCGCAGATGAGGACGACGCGGTCGAGTGCGGCGAGGCGGCGCGCAGTAGCCTGGGTGAAGGGCTTGCCCTGTGCGGAGAGCAGGATTACGGACTGGCGGGTGAGGTCGCGGGTGGACTTTGGCGCGAGACCGGTTAGCGATCTATTACTTTCATTATTTTCGTTATCTATAAGATTTATATTTTTGTTAGTGCTGGATGAATTGCTCTTTTTGTTGAGCGACTCGATGCAGTCGAAGATGGGCTGGGGCTTGAGAACCATGCCTTCGCCGCCGCCGAAGGGACGGTCATCCACGGTGCGATGGCGGTCGTGGGTGAAGTCGCGCAGGTCGTGAGTGATGACCTCGACCGTGCCGGTGGCGATGGCCCGGCTGAGGATTCCGTAGTCGAGCGGGCCGGAGAAGAAATTGGGGAAGATGGTGAGGATGTCGAAGCGCATGGTCATTTGTCGTCTGCGGCACGGCTGGGTTGCAGGTTGAGTTCGGCGAGGCCTTCGGGGAGGGCCATGCGGATGGACTTTGCGGCTGGATCGAGCGCAATGAGGAAGGCGCGGACGAAGGGGACGAGGATCTCGTCGCCGTTGAGTGAGGTGATGGCGAGCAGCGGGGCTGCGTCTTCGAGGCGGCGCGAGCCGTCGGGGGTGACGGGGAAGTCGACGCTGGCGACGGTGCCGAGGGGCTGGTCGCGGTCGTAGACGGTGCAGCCGATGAGGTCGGAGATGTATGTGGCGTCGGCGTCGAGGGGAGTGCGTTCAGACGAGCGGAACGAGAACTTCTTTGCCCGCGAGCGTCTCGGCTAGTTCGATAGAGTCGATGGTGACGAAGCGGAGGACGATGCGGCCGGCGTTCTTGCCTACGGGAAGCCAATGGGAGGCAACCTCGGCGAGTTGAAGGGGAGGGGATGGTTCGGAGGAGGCGGACGCTGCGGAGGGTGAATCGGCGAATCCCTGCGGGGCGAGCCAGACGCGGGGCTGGCGGACGAAGCGGCCGGGAAAGTCGGTGAAGAGGTCGGCGAGCACCTCTCCCTTACGCCCCTGCGGACGCAGGATGCGGGCCAGCACGATCCATTGCGAGGCGGATTGCATGTGGTTCATGTTACCTTGCGACGGAGCATTCGTGGCGGAGGCGAGCTGAACCGGAGTCGGCCGGGGTCAGTCTGCCTCTGGCTGCTGGTCGTCCTCAAGGTCGTCCTCTTCGTCATCCTCCAGGATGTCGAGCGAGAAGCGGTGATGCAGCTTCATGCTGGCGGCACCGAGGATGGTGCGCAGGGAGCGCGCCGTGCGGCCCTGTTTGCCGATCACCTTGCCGATATCCTGGGGAGCGACGCGAACCCGCAGGACTGTGGACTCGCGATCTTCAATCACTTCGACGGAGACGGCATCGGGAATGTCAACCAACGCCTGAACGATCTCGAAGATGAGTTGTTTCATCGTCTTAGCCGATTGGCTGTTTGCAGCGGGAGTAGCTTCGTTCATCACAGACACCTCTTGGGAGATATGCTGCGCCGATCCGATTCAACCAATCGCCTCAATCTGGGTGAGGTCTTTAGAGGAGGAACCACAGCAACCGGAACAGACCGTGTCGCGTTTTGGGGAGATCGAAAGCTCGACACGAAGACCACCTTATTGAACGGGGTCATGCGAAGAGTCTACGTGACGGAAGAAGAAAACAAACGAAAAGATCGGATGTTGACTACATCTTTTGGCACTGGAAACTGGTTACCTGATAACTAATTAGTTACTAGGCGGAGAGGGAAGTCTCGGCGGTAGGTTCCGCGGCTGAGGTGGTGGTTTCAGCAACTGGTTCCGCGGCAGGGGCGACAACTGTTTCAGCGGCAGGCGCTGCGAGCGGTTCAGGGACAGGCGTGGCATAGAGTTTTGCGACGCGGTCTGAGAGCAAGGCACCATTGCCGACCCAGTAGTCGATTCGGTCGCGCTTGAGGGTGATCGAGGCGGGGGTGGTGCGGGGGTTGTAGGTGCCGACGACTTCCACGGAGCGGCCGTTGCGGGCTCGATCCTTCTCTATGACAACGACGCGGTAGTGGGGCTGCTTGGGGGCGCCAACGCGCGCCAGACGGATCATCAACACTTAGGGAATCCTCTCAAAAAAAACGATGTGTTTGGGCGAAGAGATGAAATCGAGCGATCTACCGTTAAAGGCAGGGACTAGCGGAGAAAATGGCGGGACCCAAGCTCACACAACCCAACACCTAAGTATGGCGGAGTCCGCGGGATTTTGCAATGTGGCAGGGGCTGGCTGCGGCGAATGCCCGAACAAAGCAATGCCGCCCCGTGCTGGCGGCGGCATATTGGTGGGCACATGCAGCTCAGGTTGGCCCCAGTTGCAAGAACAATAGTCCCGACCCGCGTGAGGTTCAGTGATTTCGATCACCTCTGTTGCGCGGACGAAGCATCACTTCTCGTCGCGCAGCAGGGCGGTGGCCGCCCACAGGACGGGCGCCTGGCCGTGCAGGTTTCCGGTCTCGCGCCTGCGGTCGAGGTAGTACTGCATGTTGTCGAACTTGCCGGTGCCGGTGCAGACCTGGGTGACATCGTGGTTCTGATCGACGTAGCCGACCACGGCGATCCATCCGCGGCGGGCGGCTGGCGCGTAGGTGGCGGCGTCCAGCCAGCCATGCTTGACTCCGGTGATGAGCGCGAAGCTGAACATGGCGGAGCTGGAGGATTCGGGCCAGGCCTCGGGGTGGTCGATGAGCTCGCGCCACATGCCGTCCGCGCCCTGATACTTCAGCAGCGCGGCCATCATGAGCTTGTAGCCGGCCAGGATGCGCGGGCGGTCGGGATGGTCTGCGGGCAGGGTGCGCAGCATCTCGGCCATGCCGGCGGCGAACCAGCCGTCGCCGCGGCCCCAGAAGTACTGCACATCGGGCGCGTGGAAGAAGAGGCCGTTGGGCTGCTGCAGGCGGTCGAGGTAGGTGACCATCTCGTGCGCGTCGCGGTCGAGATACTTGCGGTCGCCGGTGGCGCGGTAGGCCTCAAGCTGCAACATGGTGAGCATGTACATGTCGTCCACCCAGAGGCGGGTCTCGGGCGAGAGGCCTCTTCAGATTGTCGATGCGGTCACGACCGCTTCGGGGTCAGTGACGTCGGGCTGCGGCGGTGCCCACTGGCGGTCTGCCCAGGAGAGGCCGAGCTGCAGGTACTTCGGATCGTAGGTCGGGAGCGCTTTGGTCTGGATGGCGATCTCGAGCGGCATGACGCCGAAGATGGAGTCGTCGACGTGGTGCCGCTGCGGCGTGCGGCCCGTGCCGCCCGGCAGCATTGGGTCGAAGAGGGCGATCAGGCGGTCGCGCAACGAGTCGTCATGGGTGAGGGCAGCGAAGGTCATCGCGCCGTAGAAGGTGCAGACATACGGATAGCCGGAGAACCGCGCGCCTTGCGTGCCGGTGACGAAGTGCTCGGCGAGCGCCTTGCCGACCTCGGCGGGCGAGACGCCACGCGGCCAGGTGGTGAGGTCGCCGGGCGCGACCGGAGCGGGTTGTACATAAGTAGCTTCGGGGGCGCGGCGCGGCGGCTGGGTCTGCGCGCCAGGTTGGGCCGCTGGGCCGACAACCGGTGCGGGCGGGGTGGCAGGCGTGGGCGGGGCCTGCGCGGGCAGTGTTGCGGCGGCGAGCAGAAGGGATGCGCAGAGGAGCGTGATGGGCCGGAGGTTCATGGGTTCATCCTTGAGAGTTGGTTGCGGCGGTGTCGGTGAACCAGTCTACGCGGCGATGGGGAGGATGGACAACTGCCGGGAGATGGTATGCTATACGAGAAGGGCGACTCGTTTCAGTAATGATTGCGATGGCGAGTTGCGTGCCAGGTGAAAATCATCGCCGAATGAAGGGATAAGCGGGTGGAGCGCGCACAGAGATTTATCATTGCTGAGGCAAACAAGGCGATCGAAATTGACGACGCCACTCTGATCCCGGCGATTAAAGAATTCATCGCCAAGGGCCACAGCAGGGAGTGGTGGGATCAGTTGGCGGCACTCAAACCTCAAGATGCAGAGATGTTTGCGGATGAGCAGGTGCTTCGGAGACGCAGGGAGTCCCTCGACGAGTTCACGAGTGCACTTAATGACGATAATCGGGACGAGGTCGTTGGTATGCGTTGTTTCGAAAGCGACAGGCTCTATTCGATGTAGGGTTTGGATACCAGTTCCTGCATCAGTGGCAGGGACTAGGTCCACTACGGCTGCAAGATAGACGACAAAGGAAAAATGGGAGATTACTTTCACGTTTATCTCGACGGTCAATGATTCAGCATCCTGAAAGAGCTAGAGTCACTCATGTTGCGGGTGATCTTGCCCAAGCCGAAATGCAATAAGCAATCGGGAAAGTTTGCAATGTCATGAGAATCTCGCGACTTCGCCGGTTCAGGGGGATATCAAGGAGTTTCAAAAGAAGGAATTAGCGGTAAGTCAAGATTGGGCTCGCTCCTAAACAATCTCACACAGACCCGTAAATAAAGCGAATAGCCTGTTGTGAAGAATACGTCCGAGCTGTTTCTGCACCGGCTAAGAGCCGGTTCATACTTCGCGACTGTTTACAAGGGAAAGACCTATCGAGCGTTCGTGCAGAAAGACGGAATCGTTAGGTACAAGAATCGTAAATACACCTCTCCGCGATCAGCAGCCGGGAGAGCAGTGATTCAAAGGGCCTGCAACGGCTGGGCATTCTGGCGATATCAGCGTGCTCCAGGGCAGTGGGTGCGATTGTCCAACTTGCGCAGCAGTTGAAAAAGTGATCGCCTATTGCACTTTTCGACGGTAGAATTGCGATAGCGAGGCGGTTATGGACTGGACTGGATGCGAGCTGGTGGAGCGGGTTGAGGGACGGTGTTCCGGCAGACCCACTGTTGTGGGGACGCGGATTTTCCCCGATACGATCATTGGGGATTACGATCTTGGCTCGCCGGTGGAGGAGATACAGGAGAACTATCCCACGCTTTCTCTGGATACGATCACGGGGCTCATCGAATTTGCGCACACTCGGCAACGGTCGGCTGCATGAGGGTTTTGCTGGATGAGAACCTTCCGCATAAGCTGCGCACCGGCCTATTGGGGCATGAGGTGATGACAGCCTCGTACATGGGCTGGAATGGCATTGCCAATGGACGGCTTTTATCGCTTGCAGAGAGCCATGGGATCGATGTGCTGATTACCGGAGACAACAACATCGCATACCAGCAAAGCATGGCCGGTCGCACAATCTCGGTGGTCACGCTCTCCGCGACGAAGTGGATGATCCTTAAGACGAAGTTACCGGCGATTCAAGACGCGATAGAAAACGCCATACCGGGATCGTTCCACTTTGTGGACTGTGGCGATCCCAGCGAATAGCGCCTGTTCCGCTTCGACCGCCGCTACTTGTGCCAGTGGGTGGGCCAGTTGAGGTACTTGGTGGCGGCCTCGTGGATGGCGGCGGCTGAGGTGGAGAAGCTGGCGGCGACGTGGTGCTCGAAGCCGTTCTCGCAGATGTAGCGGAGGAGTTCCTGCATGTTGGGGATCTCGACGACGCCCGCGCCGCCGAAGGTGTTGAGCGGGTCGTCGGTGAATGCTCCCTGGCCGACGTAGCCCTTGATCTGGCCGGTGAAGTCGTCGGTGGAGAAGCGGGCGAAGCTCATGGGGCCGGCCTTGACGCGGCCATCGAGGGTGCCGTGGGTGTTGGCCTTGCCGACCGTGCCAGCGATGATGAGCTGATAGTCCATCTTCACGCCCTCGTTGAAGAAGTGCTTGGGCAGGTTGGAGCAGTGGAAGCAGATGGCCTTGTCGGGGTCCGTGCCGTAGTTGTTGTTCCAGTCGAGGATGGCGGAGGGCGTCTGGCTGGCGAGCGCGAGGGCGTGCATGGAGAGCGTGCCCAGGACATCGACCTCGCAGGCCGAGGCGAGGAGGTTCTCGCTCATCATGGACATGACGGTGCAGGGGACGATGCCGAGGAACTCCTCGATGCTGGTCCAACACTGGACGGCGGAGACGTCGAGCGCGTTGGACTTCATCCATGCGTCGATGACGGCGCCGAGCTTGGCCATCTTGAGGAGCGCGGCTTCGGGCGTGTCGCCGACGGGGATGTATTTTTTGATGGCGGCGAGCTTGAGTTGCGCCGCGTCGTCGGTGTCCTTCATGCGGCCGATGCGGCCGATGACTTCGGAGAGGTCGAGGGTTTCGACGGTGATGCCGCTGCGTTCCAGTAATTTCTCGGAGTAGCGCACGGTGTTGAATGCCGTGGGACGCGCGCCGATGGCCCCGATGCGCATGTTCTTCAGTCCGCGAACGACGCGGCAGACGGCGGCAAACCAGGCGAGGTCGGATTTGAACTCCGGCGAGTCGAGGGCTTCGGTGTGCAGCGTGGTCAACGAGAAGGGGATGCCGTACTGCTTCAGGTTGTTGCAGATGGACATCTTGCCGCAGAAGCTGTCGCGACGGTGCGCGATGGTCATCTTGCCGGAGACGTCGGGCGTGGCCTGGATGAGCACGGGGACGCGCAGGTCGGCGAGACGGATGGCGTCGGCCAGTCCGCGCTCCTCACCGAAGTTGGGCAGGGTGATGATGAGGCCGTCGATCTCGGCGGCGTGGGACTTGAAGAGAGCGGCACACTTTTTGGCGTCCTCGTAGGTCTCGACCGCGCCGTGTGCGGTGACTTCAGGCGTAAGGACGATGGGCTGGATGCCGGCGGCTTCCAGGGCGGCGATGATTTCAAGACGGCCCGATGTGGCGAGGTGCGAGGGGAAGAATCCGCGGTTGCCTACGAGAACTCCCATGGTCATTTGCTTGGACATTGCTTGATGCTCCTTGGTGTGTTGCGCGATGCGTTGGAAAAAGGCTTAACACCGATTTTCACCGATGAGACCGATTTTATAGATAAAGACGAAATGGCGGATTGCTGCTTTTCCCCACTGCGATTTACGCCATCCCTTTTGATCGATTGAATCGGTGTGGATCGGTGTTATGGGTTTAGCCTTTGCCGGGGCGGAAGCGGATGGTGTAGAAGAGGCCGAAGGCGGTCATCAACATTCCCCACCAGAAGGCGGGGTGGAGGTTGGCGAGGACGGTGGTTCCGGGATGCCAGAACTCGTAGATGCCCTGGCCGAAGATGATGAGGCCGCTGGCGAGCATGAGGACGCCGACGAAGAACCAGATGGAGAGCGATTGCTCGGTGCTGGGATCGACGGGATGAGGGGTGGTCATGGGGTGCTCCTTGGGTGCGGGTGGTGCGAGAACAAGCAAAAGCAAAATACGGGGATTCTTCGCTGCGCTCAGAATGACAACTTCAGGTCTTGTTACCAGAGCCAGAGGTTGAGGATGAAGAGGACGGTGGCGACGACGATGGCCCAGAAGATGGGTTTCTCGAAGATGTTGCGAGAGCCGTCGTGGGGAATGATGGTTGATCCGTAGACCAGGCCGGTGAGCTGCGCCTCGGGCGTGGGCTTGGTGCAGTAACTGACGACTACGGTGACGGCGACGCAGATGAGCCACGCCCAGGCCGCGCGGTAGAGGTTGGCGGCCATGGCCTGCACGCGCAGGATGGTGTCCGCCGAGGCGTGGGGTTGCAGGATCATGAAGCGGATGTTGGCCTTGTTGAGCCGCACCATCTCCCACATGGCGACGGAGGCGACGGTGCCGGTGAGCAGGCCCCAGAATCCGCCGGCCTTGGTGGCGCGCTTCCACAACATGCCGAGGATGACGGTGCCGAAGAGCGGGGCGATGAAGAAGCTGAAGAGCGCCTGCACGTAGTCCATGATGCTGGCCGCGTGGCGCACCAGATACGCCGTGCCGACCGAGACGGCCATGCCGGCGATGGTGGACCAGCGGCCCATCAGGACGTAGTGCGCGTCGCTGGCCTTCTTGTTGATGTATGCGCCGTAGATGTCGTAGGTCCATACGGTGGAGAAGGCGCTGACGTTGCCCGCCATTCCGGACATGAAACCGGCGACCAGCGCGGTGATGCCGAGGCCGAGCAGGCCGGGGCCGAGGTAACGCACCATCATGAGGGGAAGGACCTGGTTGAAGCTGTGCGCGCCGTGGTGGAGGACCATGTCGCTGCCGTCGGGGTAGAGCTGGATGAGATGGCCGGAGGGGTCCTTCAACAGCACCAGCGCGAGCAGGCCGGGAAGGATGACGAAGAAGGGCACGAACATCTTGAATGCTGAGCCGATGATGGGGGCCATGCGCGCGGAGCGAAGGCTGTTGGCGGAGAGCACGCGCTGGACGACGAGGAAGTCGGTGGTCCAGTAGCCGAAGCTGATGACCCATCCGAGGCCGAAGACGATGCCGGTCCAGTGGACCCCCATGGGGTTGGCGGCGAAGCTGCCGGTGGTGGACCAGAGGTGGGTGTAATCGGAGCCCAGCGGCGCGGTGATCTGGGCCATGAGGTTGCGCCATCCGCCGGCCTCGATGAGGCCCAGGATTGGGATGAGCATGGCGCCCGCCCAGATGAGGACGAACTGGAGCACCTCGTTGATGATGGCCGAGCGCAGCCCGCCCAGCATGACGTAGATGGCGACGGTGATGGCGCCGACCCACATGGAGAAGTTGATGTTCCAGCCGAGGACGACCTGCATGACGACGGCCATGGCGTACATGTTGACGCCGGACATGAGGATGGTCATGAAGGCGAAGCAGACGCCGGAGAGGCCGCGCGCTCCCTCGCCGAAGCGGAGTTGCAGATAGCCGGGAACGGAGTGCGTCTTGGAGATGTAGTAGAAGGGCATCATCACAATGCCGAGGAAGAGCATGGCTGGGATGGCGCCGATCCAGTACCAGTGCGTGGCGAGGATGCCGTACTGGTAGGCCGCACCGGCCCAGCCCATCAGCTCCAGCGAGCCGAGGTTGGCGGAGACGAAGCTGAGGCCCGCGATCCAGGCGGTCATTTCGCGCCCGGCGAGGAAGAACTGCTCGCTGGTGTTGGTGGAGCCCTTCACGTAAAAGCCGATGAAGAGCACCATGGCGAAGTAGAACAGAAGGATTGCGATGTCGACCGGCGCGAGGCGGATCAGATGCGTGGTGGCGAGCAGCAGGACGGCGGGGATCGGGGCAACATGCATCGGGCTCAGGCTTCCATTCTGCCGGCGAAGCGGGGGGCTTCAATCGGCTGGGCGGGTCGGAAAGTATATTTTTCGGACGTAGAGAAATATACGCATTTCGGCGCACTCATGTCATGCTGCACGATAGAGGAGGCCGTGCGCGGCGGCTATGCAGGCTGCGTCGTGGGCGATGGAACCGCTGTGGCTGGCCAGAAGGTGACAGCGGCGAGCTGAACCAGAATGACCCAGAAGATATCTGCTCCGAGCAGGTGGAGGAGCTGCATCCATGCGGGTGCGAGCAACACGACGTCGGCGACGCCGAGCGCGAACTGAAGGACAAGCAGAATGAGGAGCAGGTTGGCCAGGCGCGCACGGCTTGCCTGTTGAGCGCGAACCGCGGTCTGGTTGAATTTGCCTGAATCGGAGGCGTCTGCGCCGGTATGGGTTGATCGCTTCCTGCGCGCGAGGGCGGCCAGCCAGAGCGCGAAGAGGGCCGCGATGACGGCAAGGACGGGATGGACGAGTCGGAGGCGTAGCAGCATCGGCGAGCCGGCGGCGAAGTCCTGCGCGATTGAGGAGTGCAGCGAGGTGGCGGGGAAGAGCGTGTCTCCCAGCGCGGCGATGGAGCCGGTGATGCCGACGAAGATGGTTGTGACGAGGCCCTCAAGTACACCGACAAGACGCCGCGAGAGTGGGAGATCGGCCCAGCGCTGGCCGGTGGAAAGTAAGCGCGCGGTGAGGGTGAGGGCGGCCATCAGAAGCAGAGTATTGCCGAGGTGGATGGAGAGCAGAACCATGCGGCCGGTGGACTGGTTTCCGGTGACGTAGCCCAGCTTGACCAGAAGCGCGCCGAGAAAGGCCTCGTTGAGCAGAAGGAGGGTGGAGGCGACGGCGAGCGCGCGCGCGGCCTGATGCTTGACGGTCGTGCGAAAGGTCCAGAGCAACAGCGCGAAGACAAGGAGGGTCGAACCGCCGACCATCATCCTGTGGGTGAACTCGACGATGGTGTGGAAGCCGGGCGAGACGGGGACAATCTGTCCGTTGCACAGTGGCCAGCGGTTGCCGCAACCCGCTCCCGATCCGCTGGCGCGCACTAGCGCTCCCCAGACGATGACCAGGATGTTGTAGAAGACGACAAACCAGGCAAAGCGCGCAATGGGCCGGTTGTTGGGAGGGACCGAATTGGCGAAGGCTGTGGACATGGGTCGATTCCATGCTGCGATGACGACCGGGCTAGGAAGGCTTGAAGCGCACGGCTCCGTCCGGCTCAGAGATTGGCTGGCGTGATCAGCAGTGCTGTACTGCTTCCATTTGACTGGGTGGCGAGCACGCGTACGCGGCTTCCCTTGCTCAGATCGAACTTGTAATTTGTCGCCACTCCGTCTTCCGCGTCGGCCACCGTCTTTGGGTCGAGGTGATAGGATTCCTCGCCGCCTGTACTGTTTTTGATGGTGAGCAGGTGCTCGTGCTTGTCGAGTTTTACGACGGTCCCGATGCTGTTCACGAGCGGGCCGCTGCCGAGGTCGCGCAATGCGACAAGGGTACGCACTACATCTCCTCCGCCGATGTAGTAGGCGATGACGTGTGTCTGGGTGGTGGTGAACTTGTCCGCGGTGGTTGCATCGGCGTTGACACTCTTGTCGAAGTAGATGTCACCATCGGACTTCTTCAACCATTGGAAGTGCCCCGATGAGCCGTCGTCGGTGTCCAGTTCCGTCATTTGAATCTTGGGATGGATCGTGGTGACCGTTCCAGACAAGGCGTGGACCCTGGCTTGCGCGATGGCGATCGAACTGGCCAGGGAAAAACAAGTTGCGAATACAACAGCTCTCGACAGCAGCTTCATGATGGAATTGCTCTCCTTCTGTCCCGTGTTGCAGATCGTCCGGCCGGCCCGATTCAGGGCCATGCCGCGAAACCAATTCTATATTCGCACGCCCGGATTCGAGAGAGTGGCGGCAGAAATGCTGCCGCATCAGCCGGCAGCGAGCTCCTTGGCGCGCTCGGTGGCGCGCTTGACAGCCTTGATGAGAGTGGCTCGCAGGCCGCCTTCTTCGAGCGCGAGGATTCCGTCGACGGTGGTGCCGGCCGGGGTGGTAACAGCGTCCTTGAGCAGGGCTGGGTGGTAGCCGGTCTCCAGCACCATGCGGGCGGAGCCGTAGGCGGTCTGCGCGGCGAGCATGGTGGCCACGTCGCGCGGCAGGCCGACGTTGACGCCCGCCTCGGCCAGCGCCTCGATGATGATATAGAGGAATGCGGGGCCGGAGCCGGAGAGGCCGGTGACCGCGTCCATATGCTTCTCCTCGACGACGACGGTGCGTCCGACGGTGGAGAAGATGCGCTGTGCGAGGGCAATCTGCTCGGGGGCGACGAAGCGGCCGGAGCAGAGTGCGGTGGCGCCAGCCGAGAGCAGAGCGGGCGTGTTGGGCATGGCGCGGATGACGGCCAGATCGCAGCCTGCGGCGTCCTCGATGGCGCGCGTCTTGACCGAGGCGGCGAAGGAGAGCAGCAACTTGGAGGGCGTGAGCGCGGGAAGAATCTCCTCGAGGACGGCGGGAACCTGAATTGGCTTTACGCCGAGCAGAATGACGTCTGCCTGGCGGGCGGCGGCGAGGTTGTTGGTGCTGACATCGACGCCGAACTGTGCCGAGAGCGCCAAGGCGCGGTCGGGATGCTGGACGGTCGCGACCAATTGATCGGGCAGCAGAAGATTGTTCTTGAGGAAGGCCTGCAACAGAATGCCACCCATCTTGCCCGCGCCCAGGATGGCGACGCGCAGGTTGGGGAGTACAGACGCAGGGACTGGAAGTTCGTAGGTGTCAGCGCTCATTCAATCAGGCTACCAGAGTCGGCATTGCTGGCGGAGAGGGAAATGATGACGACTCAGATACTGAACGAAGATGCGAAAAGAGCCGATATTTGAGTAGCGGTAGAATTGCATCGGAAAAGTTACTATTGCGCATGTTTATGGATTTCAATTGCCGCGCATGAGGCATAGGATTCTGCTGTACATGGTTTCGGCAGACTCCATGGAGGTTTGCAATGCTGAAGCTGCTATTTGTTCTTCCGCCGCTGCTTTTTCTTGCACTGTTGACGCAGGAGGCGGCTGCGCCAACTGCCCCGGCTGCACCTGCCGCACAGACGACACCTGCGGAGCCGGTCGCACCTGCCGCGCCGGTTGCGCCTGCTTCCGCAGCGGTGCCTCAGAACAATCCCGTGAAGCCCACGGCTGAATCGCAGGCCCACGCTAAAAGCACATATAGCATCGATTGCGCCATGTGCCACGGGGAGAACGGCAACGGCAAAGGAGATCTTGTCGGCGATATGAAATTGAGCCTCAAGGACCTGCGCGATCCGGCGACGCTCGCGGACAAGTCGGACGGGGAGCTCTACACGCTGATTCACGACGGCAAGGGCAAGATGCCCGCCGAAGGCGACCGCGCCAAACCGGACGACGTCTGGAACCTGGTGATCCTGGTGCGCTCCTTCGCCAAGAAGTAAGGCAGAGGGTTTGTGGCTGAACTCCCACCCATCGCATGAGACAAAGACGCGATGGATGGGGCACCCGGCAAAATGCGGGGATACTTCGCTGCGCTCAGAATGACAACTTCAGTGGTGCTGCACTCAGAATGACAACGGTACGTTACGGAGTGGTTCTCTGCGCGGCGATCCAGAGGTTGACTTGTTTATCGAGAAGATCGAGCGGCAGCGCGCCGGAGTCGAGGACGACGTCGTGGAAGGCGCGGAGGTCGAACTTGGGGCCGAGGGCGGTCTTGGCGCGGTCGCGCAACTCCAGAATCTTGAGCTGGCCCATCTTGTATCCGAGGGCCTGGGCGGGCCACGCGATGTAGCGGTCCACCTCGGATTGGATATTGGTCTCGTCGAGGCCGGAGTGGTCGTGGAAGTAGTCCACCATCTGCTGGCGGGTCCAGTGCTGGGAGTGGACGCCGGTGTCTACGACGAGGCGGATGGCTCGCCACATGTCGGCTTCCAGACGGCCGTAGTCGGAGTAGGGGTCCTGATAGAAGCCGATCTCCTTGCCCAGGCGTTCGGAGTAGAGCGCCCAGCCCTCGGTATAGGCGGTGTAGTAGGACTGCTGGCGGAAGGCGGGCAGGCCGGGCAACTCCTGCTGGATGGAGATCTGCAGGTGGTGGCCGGGGATGCCCTCGTGGTACGACGACGGCCTCGACGCCGGCGAGGGAGCGGTCGGCAAAGTTGTAGGTGTTGATGTCGACCTGGCCGGGACGCTTGCCATCGGGCGTGCCCTGGTCGTAGAAGGCGGCGGCCTGATTGGGGGCCATGTAGCCGGGCATGGCGACGACTTCGAGCGTGGCCTTGGGCAGCGTGCCGAAGAGCTCCGGCAGGCGGGGCTGCATCTGCGCGATGTAGCGGCGGTAGGCGTCGAGCAGAGCGTCGGCTGAGGCGGGGTGGAGCTTGGGGTTGGCCTTGAGCGCTGCATTGAAGGACATTTGATCGGCGAAGCCCAGCTTGTGCACGATGGCCAGCATCTCAGCCTGGTCGCGGGCGACTTCGTCGAGGCCGATCTGGTGGATCTCCGCGGCGGATTTATTCAGCGTGGTGGACTGGCGGATGCGGAAGGCGTAGTAGGCAGCGCCGTCGGGCAGGGCCGAGATGCCGGGATCGGTGCGGCAGTTGGGGATGTAGGCTACGGCGAGGAACTTGGCGAATCGCTGGTAGGAGGGGAGAACCTGTGTGGCGATGGCTTCGAGGAGGTTCCCGGTGATGCGCTTGCGGTCTGCGGCGGAGACGGACGCGGGGATTTTTTTCAGCGGCAGCGCGAATGGGCTGTCGGCGGGCTTCTGGGCGGCAATCTCCTGGGTCTCGACGAGGGCCTTCTGCATAAGGAACTGAGGCGGCGTGCGGTGGTCGTCCAGGCCGGACTGCAGGTTGGTCATGATCTGCGAGAAGGCGACGGGAACCTTGTTGAGGCGTGCGATGTAGTGGTCGTAGTCGGCGGCGTTGTCGAAGGAGGTGTGCGAGGCGAGCTGGGGCAGGTCGAGCTGTAGACCCTCATACTGGCTGACGGGCATCTCCCACTCCTTGAAGGGAGCGGCCTCCTGGTCGTCGCTGAGGGAGCGGAGCATGAGTTCGGCGGAGAGTTGCTCCTGTTGCGAGAGTCCGGTGGTGTCGATGGCGGAGAGGCGCTCGATGAAGGCGCGGCCGCGGGCCAGTGAGTCGTTGTAGGCGCGGGGCGAGTAGTCGGTGAGCTGGTCGTCGTAGCGCTTGTCGCCGAGGTAGGTGGCGTACTCGGGGGAGTGGCGGAGCTTGTCCTGCCATATCTCATCGAAGAGACGGGAGAGCTGGCGCGAGCGGGCGGCGATGTCTTGCGTGAGGTTCTGCGCGGGGACAGCGGCGGGTGTGGGCGCGGGAGCGGCGCGGAGCTGTGCGTGAAGCGGGAGATGCGGGATTGCTGCCGCGACAGAGAGCAATAGGACGATGCAGAGCTTCTTCATGAGACTTCGAACCCTCGGGCGAAAGTGTGCCTCTATCGAGTGTATCGAGGTTGCGGAAAAGATATTTGTTGCGATCTACTCAGCGCGGGAGTGGGGGGAGACGGAGCCTGCGTCCAACATGCGGTAGAGAGTGGAGCGGCTGATGCCGAGCATCTCGGCGGCGCGCAGCTTGTTCCCGCCGCAGCGGGTGAGGACGGCGAGGACGTGCTGCTGGATGACGTCGTGCAGGCGCTCGATGTGAATGGCGGGCTGGCTGCCGGGGCTGGCGTTGGCGGGTTCGACCAGCGCGAGCAGGTGGCGTGGCTCAACGACGGTGCCCTCAGCGAGCGCGGCGGCCTGGGCGACAACGCGCTCCAGTTCGCGGAGATTGTTTGGCCAGAGGCGCTCCTGGAGCTGGGCCAGGGTGGATTTGGCCAGCAGCTTCGGGACCTGTCCAGTCTCGCCGGCAATCCTGTGCAGCAGCCACGCAACAAGGGTGGGAATGTCCTCGATGCGCTGGCGCAGCGGCGGGACCAAAATTTCAACCGCGGAGAGGCGGGCGTAGAGGTCCTGGCGGAACTGGCCGATGGAGGCCAGAACGCGGAGATCGCGATCGGTTGAGGCGAGGATGCGGGTGTCAATGCGTGCCGGTTCGCTGCGGCGGAAGTCGTTGCGGCTGGCCGGCGGCGCGACGCTGCGACGCTCCTCGCAGGCGCGGATGAAACGGAAGAGGGCGGCCTGCAAGGTGAAGGGGAGCTCGCCGACGCTGTCCAGGTAGAGGGTGCCACCGTTGGCGGATGCGAGCAGGGAAGCGGCAGATGGCGAGGATGAGGCGCGCGCGAGATCGCCTTTGGCGATGGATTCGGCGAGCGCACTGGCGTTGGCGACGATGAATGGGCCGTTTGCACCAGTGGAGAGGTCGTGGATAGCGCGCGCGACAAGCTGCTTGCCGGAGCCTGTCTCGCCGCGGACCAGCGCGGTGCGGAAGTACGGAGCGATGCGCTGGATCTGCGATCGCAGGCGGCGGATGGCCACGCTGTCTCCCAAGAGAACCGGGTTGCGCTGAATGCTTCGCGTGAGGGAGGCGAGCGCGGAGCCTGCTGCGTCCTGATTCTGCGACTTGGAGATCGGTTGCCGCAATGGACCTGCGGAGATGAAGTGGCTGCTCGACATGGCTTACACACCTCATCGGCGCAAAACGCTGTTGAGATGAGTGGGAAGGAAAGAAAAGGGAGGGGAAACAGAGTTGAGGACAATACGGGTCTGTGGTTAGAAATCTTTAACCGGGCGCAGTTCTTCTGGCGGCGATCAATCGACCGCCGAAGACAGATCTTCCACTTGGTGCGAGGGATGCTCTGTGCGCGGGGCTAAGCGGCCGCGGTAGCGCAGTAGGCGTCGAAGGCGCGGGTGAGTTCCTGGGCAATGGCGGGCGCGGTGGAACTTTCGATGGCCGAGCGCTGCATCAGGTAGACAAGCTGGCCGTCGCGCAGGATGGCGATGGCAGGCGAACTGGGCGGATTGCCTTCGAAGTAGTCGCGGGCGCGCTGGGTGGCCTCGGCGTCCTGCCCGGCGAAGACGGTGACTGCCTGGTCGGGAGTGGTTGCGTGCTGCAAGGCCAGACGGACGGCGGGACGCATCTTTCCGGCGGCGCATCCGCAGATGGAGTTGACCACCAGCAGGGTGGTTCCGGGCTTGGCCAGCGCGGCGTCCACATCGGCGGCGGTGCGGGCCTCGTTGACGCCGGCGCGGGAGAGCTCTTCGCGCATTGGAATCAGCATAATCTCTGGGTACATGGAAAACCTCCGGGGGAATATTGTCTTTTCGTGCGCTGTCCGACCTCTTGTTTGATGTCCCGGGGGGAGTGTCGGATGCAGTACTTCTTGCAATTGGCTGGATGCAATCGGCGAGTTGCTCTACTCTGGAGGCGTGACGATTCTGGAAGATGTATCGCTTGCGCAGTACACCACGTTGGGCGTGGGTGGGCCGGCGCGCTGGTTTGTGGAGACGGGCGACGAGGAGGAGATGCTTGCGACTGTGCGTTTTGCGCGGGCCGAGGGCGTGCCGTGCTTCGTCCTGGGCGGCGGCAGCAACCTGCTGGTGAGCGACGAGGGATTCAATGGAGTCGTCCTGCGCGTTGCCAATGACACGCTGGCCGTACACGCGCTCAAGGATTCCGCAGCGGTTCTTGTGGAAGCCGACGCGGGAGTCGAGTGGGACTGCCGTGGTTCGCGCCGCGGTCGAGAAGAACGCCGGTGGTATTGAGTGTCTCGCCGGCATCCCCGGCAGCGTTGGAGGAACGCCCGTCCAGAACGTCGGCGCCTACGGACAGGAGGTTGCAAGCGCAATATACCAGGTGCACGCCATCGATCTTGAGGCGGAGCGGAGGGTGCGTTTCTCTCAGGAGGAATGCGGCTTCGCCTACCGCAGAAGTATCTTCAATACGACCCACAAGGGACGCTACGTCATCACGCACGTGCAGTACCACCTGAACATCGGCCAGCGGCCTCACATCGAGTATCGCGACGTGAAGACAACCTTCGAGCAGCACGGAGTTTCGCGACCGACGCTGGCCGAGACGGCTGCGGCGGTGCGGGAGATTCGCGCGCGCAAGGGAATGCTGCTGGCCGCAGGCGATGCGGACTCGCGCAGCGCGGGGTCGTTCTTCAAAAACCCGGTGGTTGCGGTGGATGAGTTGTCGCGGCTGGCTGCGATTGCAGGCTGCCGGGTTGCCGATGTGCCTCAGTTCCCGGCTGGCTGGGGGTACGAGCCGGAGGATTGCGTGGTGAAGCTGTCGGCGGCCTGGCTGATCGAGCTGGCGGGCTTTGACAAGGGATTTGCAATGGGGCGCGCCGGGCTGTCGACGAAGCATGTGCTGGCGATTGTGAATCGCGGAGGGGCGACGGCGGCGGAGATCGTCGCGCTGAGGGACGCGGTGATCGAGGGGGTGCGGGCGCGGACGGCGGTGCGGCTGGAGCAGGAGCCGGTGCTGTTGGGATTTGCCGAGGCGCGCTAGCCCGGTTGTTGCATACAGGGAGCGGTGGACAGAGCATGGTATGCGAGTCGCGCGGCGTATCGTTGGGAAGATTCGATCTCATGCGATAGGCTAAAGAGAAGACCAATGAGCGCAACCCATCAACTACGATGTACAAACTGCGGTGCGAGGATTGCCAACGATGCTGCGCGCAGCGATTTTCGCTGCCCGGATTGCAACGGGCTGTATGAGGTGATCTATCCCTGGAGCCAGGGATGGAGCGCGGAGAAGACGGCTGGCGCCGAGATACGGCTGCCCAACCCCGGCGGGATGCGCCATCTGTGGCAGGAGCGCAAGACGTCAACCATGCCGGTGGACCAGAGCGGGGTTTGGCGCTTCCGCGAGATGCTTCCGTTCATGCGCGACGTGGAGCGCGTGGTGACGCTGCGCGAGGGCAATACTCCGCTCTACGAGATGCCTCGGTGCGCGGAACTGGCGGGCGTCGACTGGCTGCTGGCCAAGCACCAGGGGATGAATCCGACGGGCTCGTTCAAGGACACTGGAATGACGGCGGCGCTGTCGGTTGCCGTGGAACGCGGCTTCCAGTGGGTGGCCTGCGCCTCGACTGGCAATACATCGGCGGCGATGGCGGCCTACGCGGCGCGCGCCGGTCTGCGCTGCATTGTCTTTATCCCCGAGGGCAAGATTGCCTGGGGCAAGCTCTCGCAGTCGATGGATTATGGCGCCTTGACGGTGCAGTTGAAGACCGACTTCGACGGCTGCCTCAAGTTGCTGACGAAATTGGTGCAGCAGTTCCCGATCTATCTGCTGAACTCGGTGAACCCATACCGGCTGGAGGGCCAGAAGACTCCGGCGATGGAGATTGTGGAGCAGATGGAGTGGCAGGTCCCGGAGCATCTGGTCGTCCCCGGCGGGAACCTGGGCAACTCGTCGGCGCTGGGCAAGGGATTTCTGGAGATGAAGCACCTGGGGCTGATCCAGCGCGTGCCCAAGATCAGCGTGATCCAGGCGCAGGGCGCGAACCCGCTCTATCGCTGGTTCGGCGACGAGAACCGCGAGATGAAGCCGGTGAAGGCGGAGACGCGTGCCACCGCGATCCGCATCGGAAATCCGGCGAGCTGGCGGAAGGCCTCGCGCGTGATCGAAGAGACCGGCGGATGGTGCGAGCAGGTGAACGAGCAGGAGATCGCGCTGGCCAAGGCGGAGATCGGCGCCGAGGGCGTGGGCTGCGAGCCGGCGTCGGCGGTGACGCTGGCGGGGCTGAAGAAGCTGGTGGCCGCGGGCCGCGTGACGCGCGAGGAGCGCGTGGTGCTGGTGCTGACCGGGCACACGCTGAAGGACCCGCAGTACACCATCGACTACCACAAGGGCGATCTGCTGACGGCGGCGGAGATCGCGAGCGAAACCGAAGTAGAGCGGGCGAGTCATGCGGCGCTGCGCAAGCCTCCGCTGGTGCTGGAGGCGGATGAGGCAATGGTTCTGAAGGCGCTTGAAGAGCGCATGGCGAAGGCGAATGCGGCGGGGACACAAGCAACGCCCGGAACTTCAAAATGAGCGAGAGCGAGGGGTGGAACTTGGGCCGGATTTCAAGTCACAATCAGGACGCACTACCCGGCGCGATCCGGTTGCGGCTGCCTGCCACCAGCGCGAACCTGGGGCCGGGCTTCGATGCGGTAGGCGTGGCATTGAAGCTGGCGCTGACCATCGAGGCACAGTCGGTGCAGGCACCGCAGAGCACGGAACTGACGATTGCGGCCACCGGGCGCGATGCGGAACGCTGCGCGCGCACCACGAACAACATGATCTTCGAGACCTATCGCGAGGTGCTGACGGGTGTTGGCCGCGAGCTGGTTCCGCTCGATCTGCGGATTCACAACGAGATTCCACTGGGCATGGGATGCGGGTCGAGCGCGGCAGCGCGGCTTGGCGGAGTGATGCTGGCCAACCACTTCGGCGGGTTGGACTGGAGCCAGCGTGCCTGCATCGAGGAGGCTACGCGGCGAGAGGGCCATCCCGACAATGTTGCGGCCTGCGCGCTGGGCTATGTGACGGTGTCGGTGGTTGCCGGGGATTCCGAGTGCTCAGTACATTCGGCCACCTTCGGCCAGCAGTTGCCGTGGAAGCTGTTGCTGGCGTTTCCGCCGGTTAGTCTGGCAACCGAGAAGGCGCGGGCGATGCTGCCCGCCGAGTACAGCCGGGTGGATGCCGTGGCCAACGTGCAGCGGGCCGCTCTGCTGGTGGCGGCGTTTGCGCTGGGACGAGGCGATCTGCTGCGGGTTGCGATGCAGGACCGGATGCACCAGCCGTACCGGATGGAGGCCTGTCCGCTGCTGGACCGGCTGCTGCCGTTGGCGGGCGAGCTCCGGCGTGCTGGGTGTGGCGCTGAGCGGGGCCGGGCCGGGTGTTCTGCTGGTGGTCGAAGCGGATATCGCGCCCGCGGAGATTGCAGCAAGGATTCGGCAGGCGGCCGGAGAGCCGGAGCTGGAGATTATTGCGACCAGCATCGGCGCGGGCGCGACCGTGGAGTCGATCTAAATGGAGAATGACGGTTTCGGATGACCACTGAGCGATTTGAACCCCGCGCAGCGCTCGCGCATCTATTATGAAGGCAGATTTTGACCGCGCATTTATGATGAAGATGGATTGAATCTCAAGTTTGAGGAAAGACGCCTACCCGCCCGTTGGGACGAGTAGCGGGAGGAATAGCAGATGGCTGGAGAGTTTGTGACGGCGGTAAGCGACGCGCAGTTTGAAAAGGAAGTGCTGCAATCGGAGCAGCCCGTGCTGGTGGACTTCTGGGCCGCATGGTGCGGGCCGTGCCGCGCACTGGCGCCGATTGTCGACGAGATTGCATCGTTCTATAACGGCAAGTTGAAGGTGATGAAGATGGATGTGGACGCGAACACAGCCACGCCGCAGCGCTACGGCATTCGCGGTATCCCTGCGCTGTTGCTCTTCAAGGGCGGCAAGGTTTCCGAGCAGATTGTGGGCTTTGTTCCCAAGGACACGATCGACAAGTCGATCGTGAAATTGCTGGCGTAGTTTTTCGTTTGCGACCTTCGTCGGCGATTCTGTTTGCGGTTTCTTGTGTGTTTTATCTGTGGAGAAAAGCCCGGAAGCCTTTGCGCTTTCGGGCTTTTCGATTGTGAGGGCAGCGATTCATCGCACTCGGAGTGCTAGACTCAGCACGGAATGATGGAATGGATCTTCTTTCGCGCGGTGATGGTGGCCTTCTTCATTTTGGCCAACAGCTTCTTCGTGGCCGCGGAGTTCGCGCTCATCAGCGTGCGCGAGACGCGCATGGAGCAACTGCTCGCCCTGGGCCGGCCCGGCGCGCATACCGCGCTGCATCTGAAGCGCAACCTCGACGATTTTCTGCCCGCGGTGCAGTTCGGCGTTACGCTGGCTTCGCTTGCGCTGGGGTGGATCGGAGAGCCTGCCGTGGCGGCGATGCTGCTGGATGCGGCCCGGCACTGGCTCGCCGTACTGCCGCCGCACGCGGTGATCTACGCACATACGGTTGCCATTGCCATTGCGTTCGCTACAATCACTTACTTCGAGGTGCTGCTTGGCGAGCTGGTGCCGAAGTCGCTGGCGCTACAACGGGCCGAGCGGATTGCGCTGGCGGTCTCCGGACCGATGGACGTCTTCATCCGTATGACGCGGCCGGCGGTGCGGCTGATGAACCACTCCGCGGCATTGGTGCTGCGTTTGTTCCGCGCGCCGCTACACGGCGAGGGGAAGGTGCACTCGCCCGAGGAGTTGAAGATGATCGCCACGGCCACGCGGCGCATGGGACTGCTTCCCGTGTTTCAGGAGCAGATCATCCATCGCGCCATCGAGCTGAACCACGTTACGGTGCGTGAGATCATGACCCCGCGCGGCAAGATTTTTTCTCTGCCGGCCGACACCCCCATCGAACGCGCAAGCGCGCGCATTGTGGAGGAGCAGCACTCGCGCATTCCGGTGTACGAGGGGAAAAGCGACACGGCCACGGGAATCATGGCGGACCCCGACCGCATTATCGGTGTGGTCTATTCCAAGGACATTTCGCGGCTGATGCACTTTCGCGCGGTGGCGCTGGGGCTTGGCGGCGCGGTGGACGCCGGGTTGACGCTGCGCCAGGTGATGCGCGATGTCTTTGTGGTGCCAGAGACCAAGCTGGCGGTGGAGTTGCTTCAGGAGTTTCAGGAGCGGCGGCGGCAGATCGCCGTGGTTGTCGATGAGTTCGGATCGACCGTGGGAATTGTTACAGCGGAGGACGTGCTGGAGCAGGTGGTGGGCGAGATGGAAGACGAGTTCGACATCGCCTCCCGTACGGCCGACTTCAACGCGGCGGGCGTGATGTCGTTGGACGGCAGCACCACGCTGCGCGACCTGGGAACGCAACTGCACTGGACGTTCCCCCGCGAGGCCGGCGTCGAGACGCTGGCGGGATTTCTGCTGGCGCAGCTCGGCCACCTGCCGGACGCAGGCGAGAGCGTGGAGTATAAAGGACGCCGCCTGGTGGTTGCCGAGATGGCCGGCCGCCGCATCAGCCGCGTGCGCGTGGAGACCATCGCGCCTGAACCATCAACCAACAACCAGCAACCTGCAACCAACAACCGCTCTTGACCACTCTTCCCAAACCCGTTCGCCGCATTCTGGTCACGCTGCCCGTTCTGTGGGTGGTGGTCTCGGTGGTTTTTCTGCTGATTCATCTTGTGCCGGGCGATCCCATCGTGCAGATGCTGGGCGAGGGCGCCACCGCATCCGACGTTTCCGTCCTGCGCCATGCGTACGGGCTGGATGCGCCGCTGGGGACGCAGTATCTGCGCTACTGGCACGGCGTGCTGCACGCGAATCTTGGAGAGTCATTGCGGCTGCACGATTCAGTGATGCATCTGGTGGCGCAGCGCTATCCCTACACGCTTGCGCTGACGCTGGCGGCGCTGCTGATCGGGATTGCTGTCTCGGTTCCGGCGGGCGTCTTCTCCGCGCTGCATCGCGGGCACTGGCCAGACCGTGTGCTCGGCGTGATGAGCCTGGGCGGGCTGTCGTTTCCGAACTTCGCGCTGGGCCCCATCCTGATCCTGATTTTCTCGATTCAACTTGGGTGGCTGCCGGTCTCTGGCGCGGGGACGGGACGAATCTTCGGGCCGCGCTTCTGGCTCTACCTGATCCTGCCGGCGATCACGCTGGGCAGCGGACTGGCCGGAGTGCTGACCCGCATGGTGCGCACGGCGATGTTGGAGGAACTGGGACAGGACTACATCCGCACGGCGAGGGCCAAGGGCCTCAGCGAGCGGGCTGTGGTCTACAGGCACGCGCTGGGCAATGCGCTGATCCCGGTGCTGACGGTGGTGGGATTGCAGTTCGGCAGCCTGCTGGCTGGGGCAATCGTTACCGAGACGGTCTTCAGTTGGCCGGGCATCGGGCGGCTGACGCTCTCGGCCATCTCCAACCGCGACTATGCTTTGGTGCAGGGATGCATTCTGGCCGTCGGGCTGACATATGTCGCGGTCAACCTGCTGACCGACGTGGCGTATACATTCGCCAACCCGCGTATGAGGGGATGAAATTCTTATTAGAAGAAGATCAATTAGGTTTCTGGAGTTCTTTTAATGAAGCACCGTCAACTCGCTATATTGATTGCCATCTTCTTCGCCTGCGCCACTCTCCACGCACAGACTGTCCCCGCTGCCACAACGCCTGCCGCGCACCCGCAGGCCACTCCGGCAACGGCGGCTTCGCCCGCGCAGCGCAGCTTTCACGATCCGACTTATAAGATTTCGTTCGACTATCCGGCGGAATGGAACTTTACGCGGCGCGACCACGAGATCAGCACCTTTCGCCTGGACGCGCGGACGGCGGCGCGGACGACGCTGATGCGCGCGGTGGTCAGTATGCCGGAGAACCCGTTTCCGGATTCGACCTTCAGCGGCGCGTACCTCTACTTCAGCGTGACGCCGCACCGCAACGATGCGGCGTGCGCCAGGCAGGCAGCGCCGACGGTGCAGGGAAGACGCGGCGCGGTGAGCGAGATCGCGGGGACCATCTTCGCACACGGCAACGATGAGCAGCGGGCGATCTGCGTTGTGCAGCGCGATGAGGTCTACACCGCGCTGCGGCACGGCGCGTGCTACCGCTTCGACCTGGCCATCAACAACTTCTGCGGCGGCGAAGTCTCCGGCGTCCGCGACATCACTCCGAAGGAACTCGACGCGGTGCGCGGGCGCCTTGAGGCCATCCTAGCCACCGTCCGCTTCGACGCGAAGTAGGTTGTATGGTGTGTGCTACTGGCTGGTGCGATTTGAGTTTTAGCCATGAGCTATGAGCTATGAGCGGAGAACTTACAACTGAGATTCAAGATGTGGGCCACACGCGGTATCATGCGGTCAGCGATCTGCAAGGAGGGTTTTTATGCCACGGATTTCGAGGTTGAAGCGGGATGAGGTTGGGGCGGCGTCGGTGGCTATCTACGACCGCACGTTGCGCGACCGCGGCAATGTGCCCAATATGTTCCGCACCATGGCGCACCGGCCGGAGATCTTTGAGACGATCATCGCGCACATGGACGCGGTGCTGAACACCGGAACGCTGAGCAAGGCGCTGAAGGAGCTGGTGATTGTGCGCACGTCGCAGGTGAACCGCACGCCGTACTGCCTGGCCTCGCACTCGGCGATCTGCAAGCGGCTGGGATGGAGCGACGTGCAGTTGCAGGCGTTGTATGACGCGGACGAGAGCGACGAGTTTGATGAGCGGGAGCGGGTGGCGGTCCACCTGGCCGAGGCGATGACGCGCGACCCGCACAACTTCAGTGACGCGGAGTTTGCCCGCCTGCGCAGCTTCTATACGGAGGGCGAGGTCGTCGAGCTGATGGCCGCGATCGGGCTGTTCAACTACTTCAACCGCTTCAACGACCTGTTGCAGATGGAACCGACCCAGCCCGCGTCGGCGGAGGAGCTGGCAGAGGCAGGCGTGGTTCCCGTCGCCGCTAAGGGTACCGCTGTTCATGGATAGAGCAGGACGGCGATGTTATACGAGGTGAAGGGCGAACTCGAGCTGCCGGCGCAGGCTCCGACGGCGGCCTGGTGGTAGCGGCCTGAGGCGACGCGCGTTTTGAGCTCGCCGGGCAGTTGGTCGAGGCTGCCGGAGGAGAAGCGCATGGTGAACGTGGGCGTGCGCGCGCCCGCGAAGCCTGTGTTCATGGCGCATGTATGGCGCGCGGCGGAGGTGTCGTCCGGAGTGCTTGCCAGTGCGATCTTTCCCATGTGCGCGATGAGGGCACGGATGGCGAACTCCTGATCTTCGAGACTGGCGGCGGGAACAAGTGTGGCGAAGTCCTCGACTGCGTAGAGCTCGCCGTTGCGGGCGATGACGCGGATGCCGACGGCGTCGACCGCGGGGTCGAGCAGGTTGGCGCGGTGTCCTTCGGAGTGCATCCACATGTCGTGGATCTGGACCGCGCTGGGCGCCTCGGCGACGTTCTCACTGATGCGGTTGAAGGCCACGCCCGTGCTGGCACCGCGGCTGGCGAGCGCAGCTTCGCCGGGAAACTGATGGGAGATCGATCCGTGCGCGGCCATCGCCTGGGCGTGCTGGGCTGCCGCGCGGGCAAGCTGTGAATCGCGGTGCAGCAGAGGCAGGTTGCGCGCGGCACGCTCCTGGTTTGCGGCGGAGAGCAGGTACTGTTCAGCGATGGTAGTGGACTCCGCGGAGCTTGCGGGATGCTGCGCGGCTGCGCAGGGCAGCAGGCAGATGGCGGTTGCCAGAGCCAAAAAGCAATGCGTCGATGGATGGAGCGGTTTCATGCAGGAAAGACCCTCCCAGTTAGATGCAACCCGAAGCGCGGCGAAACGATGCGGTGATGGGAGTGTACTCAGGCGTCGCGCAGGGAGGGCAGGCGGTCGCGGTAGCGCAAGATAAGCCAGATCAGTTTGTGAGCGCCCCAGTAGCGCGGTATGTAGCGCTTTGGATCGGAGATGCAGCGAAAGAGCCAGCAGAGATAGAGCTTGTCCACCCAGACAGGAATATGCACCTGGTCGCCGCTGAGGAAGGCGATGGCCGCGCCAATGCAATGGATGGCGGGCAGATAGGGGAGGCGCTGCTTGAGGTACAGGCCGAGACGCTCCTGGGTCCCTCCTCCGATGGTGATGATCACATGCTGCGGGCGCAGACGGTCCAGCATTGCGAGCAAGTCGTCGTCGGCGATCTCCGCGCCGTAGATGGGGGCCATGTACACATACTGCGGATCGACCGAGATCCCGTTCTCCGCCAGCCATTTGAGGTTGATCACCGAGCTCTTCTGGTTGGCCATGATCCAGAGCGTGTTGCCGGCCTGGCGCACATGGGGCTGCAACAGCAGTTCGCGCAGGTATGTGAGACCTGAGAGCCGCTTGAGCGAGTCACGCTGGAGCAGGTTCCAGACCATAACCATCAGCGCGCTGTCCGCGATCGCGATATCCGCGCCAAGCAGCGCATCCCGGTAGCCCACATCGTGGTCCATGTCCGTGAGCGCGGGAGCAGCCGGCGACACCAGCAGACCTCCGCCACGAATGGCCGCAACTGCATCAATCGCACTTCCGCCGAAGAAGGAGACGCCAAGAATCGTTCGATGGATGTGGTCGATGCCTGTCTCGGTGTGCACCATGCGCAACTGCCTGCTCGTTTCCTGGAGTAGCGGACTGTCTGGCGAGACTAACGAACATCTCGCTCTCGTCGATCCAGGCGTGCCGGCGGTTTCCACACAACGAATCCGCCATCGGCCTGCGATACTTTGTGAAATGATTGTAAGGCATGAGCACCGCTGCTCCGCCAATTCGGCAACCATCCCGCCTGAGGCGGAGCATTCAGCAGCAGCCGCTGGCGGCGCTGGGAATCGTGCTGCTGGCTGGCTTTGTGGTTTGTGCGGTCTTTGCGCCGTTGCTTGCACCGCAGGACCCGGCGCAGCTCGATCTCGGCGGCCGCCTGCTGGCACCGGGACACGGCCACCTGTTCGGCACAGACGAACTGGGCCGCGACATCCTGTCGCGAACGATCTATGGCGCGCGAATCTCGCTGGAGGTCGCCGTCTCGGTGGTCTCGCTCTCGCTTTCGCTGGGGCTGATCGCGGGCGCGCTGGCCGGCTTTTACGGTGGATGGACCGACACCGTGATCAACGTGTATGGCGTCAATGCATTCATGGCGCTGCCGGGCATTCTGCTTGCGATTGCGTTTGTGGCGTTCCTCGGGCCGGGCCTGTTCAACTTGATTCTGGCGCTCTCCATCTCCGGCTGGGTGGGCTACGCGAGGCTGGTACGGGCGCAGGTGATGGCCGTCAAGGAGAAGGAGTTCGTGGAGGCGGCGCGTGCGCTTGGCGCCTCCGACCTGCGCGTGCTCGTCCGCCACATTCTACCCAACATCGTGCAGCCGCTGATTGTGCAGGCAGCCATCGGAATGGCCAGCGCGGTTCTGGCCGAGGCTACGCTGAGCTTTCTCGGCCTGGGTGTTCCGCCGCCCACCGCAAGCTGGGGAGTGATGCTCAACGACTCGCGCTCGCACCTCTTCGATTCGCCGCACATGGTCGTCTTTCCCGCCATCGCGGTGATGCTGGCTGTCCTCTCGTTCAACTTTATCGGCGACGCGCTGCGCGACTTCCTTGACCCGCGCACGCGGCTGACGGCGGGCCTGTGACGAAGCGCGCTAACAAGACGCTGACCATCGGCGTCATCTCCGACACTCACGGCCTGCTGCGGCCCGAGGCAATCCACGCTCTGATCGGCGTGGACCACATCCTGCACGCGGGAGACGTGGGCGACCCGCTCATCCTGGATAAGCTGCGCTGGATCGCTCCGCTGACGGCCGTTCGCGGCAACGTGGACGTCACGGGCGTCTGCCGGCGTCTGCCTGCCAGCTCTGTGGTGGAACTGGGCGGGCGCTACTTCTACCTTGTGCATTCGGTCGACGACCTCGACCTGAACCCGGTGGCCGCAGGGATTGCGGTGGTGGTAAGCGGACACACGCATCGCGCGGGGAAGCACGTACGGAATGGCGTGCTCTACCTGAATCCCGGCAGCGCAGGGCCGCGCCGCTTCGATCTTCCGGTGACCCTGGCCAAGGTGAGCGTGGAGGATGGAGTGGTGCGCGCGCGCATCGTCAATCTGTGCGGCGATGAGTGAGCGCGAGGGGGAAGAATAGAAGCAGGGAAGAGGAGATGAGAGAGCATTGGCGTGCGAGATTCAGAACGGACTCCAAGTGCGCTCCACACTCATGCGATCCGAACTCTTTGACCCACGCATGGGGGTTTGTTATAACTAAGAGGTTGCGCGGCGAAGCCGCAGGACGCGGCGCAAGTGTTCCTGAGTAGCTCAATGGCAGAGCATTCGGCTGTTAACCGAAGGGTTGTAGGTTCGAGTCCTACCTCAGGAGCCATAAATACCATAAGAATAAACAGGTTGAAAATGTCACCCAAAAGGTAGCCTTCTTCGTTTTGGTCAGGTGGCTGTTTTGGTGGCTGTTGGGATTGAGAGTGGCACGAAATATTTGGTAGAAGCCTCATTCTCCGGTCGCGCAGGCGATTATCCGACGAGGCGCTCCGGGTGGTTCGCGCGGGAGAATCTTCTCAGATCTGAAAGCGGGATGAGGACTCGTGTGCCGATCCGGCGCATGAGAAGCTGTTTGTTTGCGACCAGGTAATCGAGGGCGCGGCAACTGATGGAAAGCATCCCGGCGGCCTCTACGCGCCCTACGAGGAGCTTCTCATCTGGCGAAAGAGTAGCGCGGCCCGGAGGCTTGCGCTCGGTGACATTAGGCCGCTTGCGTTCGACGACGTGTACTTCTTCCATGAGTGGCCTCCGTTGGGGCCTACGGTATCGTCTCGTCCGATACGCCGCACTGCCTGCATCCAGCATGGGACACCCTCGCATACCCAACATCTTCTCACCCATCTACTGGCCTACTTTTGCTCCGCCCCACTGGCCGGTTTTTACTCCGCCCTTGACAGACCTCCAGATCGGGCCGACTTTGGCAACAGTTCTTGTGGTTCTGAAGAATGTCTATGTGTCCAAAAGCGACATGACGCCAACAGTGAGAACAGTTATCAAGAGCCAATGGTCGAAACCCTCCGACAACAAGATTCGGGACAATTCAGTTCTGGGTCGCTAGGCCCAGTGGGCACTGGTCAGTTCGGGCAGACGCCGCAGGGGAACGGTCCTGGTGTGGTAGGAATGCAGCGTTGAGAGCTAATAATCAAATTCACAAAATTATGCCATCCCACGAAAGTTGCAGAATATGCATGAAACTTTCATGGAATCGACATGATAAACATGTCTACTAGCTACAGTAGACGACGGCCTACGGGACCGGCGTTAGCTGAAGCAAACACTGCAATAACCTCATGTTGCATTTAGCTCGGGCCGCAATGGCGTGGGCAATCCTGTCTGTGTGCATTTCAGCGTAAAGAACCAGCTCAATTGAGCCGTATTGCTGCGCCTGTACCCAACGATCTGCGTCTGCACCTGACAGTATGAGGGCCCCTTGAATATCTCCCGTTCCGCTCAAACAGCGATTCTGTGTCTTGCCGCATCTTTCCTTCCCATCAACAGCTTTGTAGCCCAGGCCGCTACGGTTCCCGCGGGAGCATGTTTGTATGCGCTGGACGCGACGGCAGACCGCGCCTTTCAAATCGCAGGGGCGCAGTCTGTCTATACCGCGTGCGGAGCTGTGTCTGAATCCAGCGCGAGCGACGGCTTCGAGATGGAAGGCGCCGAGACGCTGTATCTGCAGAACCACTCCCAGGTGAGCGTTGTGGGAGGCGCGCAACTGAACGGCCAGACCGAGCTGTGGGACACAATCAGCAATAAACAAGTGCAGCCGGTGAAGGTTACGAGTCCGGGAGACCCGCTGGCGTCGATTGCCGCGCCTACCAGTGGGACCGTTGTGAGCAAGAGTCACGCGTCGTTCGACATGAACAACAAGCCGGCGAATAACACGCTCTCTCCGGGCGTGTATTGCGGCGGTCTGACGATCGGGAACACCAATGGCGCCACCTTCACCATGAGCCCGGGTGTTTACATCATGGCCGGCGGTGGGCTGACCCTGAACTCACAGGCGGTGGTAAAGGGCACCGGCGTCACGGTGTACAACACGTCAAGCGCCGGGTGGGGTTGCTCCAGCAGCTACAGCTATACCCCTGTGACCATCAGTGGACAGGTGACGGCTACGCTGTCGGCGCCTACGTCCGGGGCGTTCAATGGAATCCTGTTCTTTGGGAACCGTACCGGCTGCGCGACGGCGGGTTCCTGCCAGGACCAGATCAACGGCGGCTCCACGGTCGTTTTTAACGGCGCGCTGTACTTCAAGAGCGACCAGATCACGATCACGGGAGGGAGCAGCGCCAGCGGCTTCCTGATGCTGGTGGCGGACAAGATTGACATCAACGGGAACTCGACGTTCGGCATCACCGGAGACCCATACGACAACATTACGGTCAGCGTTTCACCTTCGACAAGTTTGCTGTACGCAGGCCAAACGCAGCAGTTTACCGCGACCACTAACAGTGCCGACACGGCGGTGACGTGGACGATCACTCCGGCGGGCGTGGGGACGATCAGCGCCTCAGGCCTGTACACGGCCCCGGCCAGCATCGCGACGGCCCAGACGGTGACGGTAACAGCAACCAGCCAGGTGGATACAAGCAAATCTTCCACGGCTACAGTCACTCTGGCGGTAAACAAGACGACGCCAACCATTACCTGGGCGACTCCTGCTGCCATCACTTACGGCACGGCGCTGAGTGCGACGCAGCTCGACGCCACCTCGACCGTGACGGGAACTTTTGCTTACACGCCAGCCTCTGGAACGGTTCTTCCGCTGGATCGCAGACGCTCTCGGTCACCTTTACTCCGACGAACACGACTCTGTACAACACCGCCGCGGCAACCGTTGCGCTGACAGTGAGCAAGGCCACACCGACGATCAGTTGGGCGACTCCTGCTGCCATCACTTACGGTACGGCGCTGAGTGCAACGCAGCTCGACGCCACCTCGACCGTGGCGGGAACTTTCGCCTACACGCCCGCGGCTGGGACTGTGCTGACTGCCGGCTCGCAGAACTTGTCGGTGACCTTCACGCCCACAAATACAACTGAATACAACACAGCTACGGCCACAGTTCAATTAACGGTGAACAAGGCGACGGCGACGGTCACGCTGGGCAGCCTCTCGCAGACCTACACCGGCTCTGCACTGGCAGCAACGGCCAGCACCACGCCCAACGGCCTGACGGTGAACTTTACCTATAACGGCAGCTCGACCGCACCGACAGCGGCAGGCAGCTACACCGTAGTGGGAACCATCAGCGACGCCAACTATCAGGGCTCGAACACCGGCACGCTGGTGATCGGCAAGGGCACGCCCGCCATCACCTGGGCGACCCCGGCGGCCATCACCTACGGCACGGCGCTGAGCGGAATCCAGCTCAACGCCAGCTCGACGGTTGCCGGGACGTACATCTACACGCCGGCAGCGGGAACTGTGCTGGCGGCGGACTCGCAGACCCTCTCGGTAACCTTTACGCCAATCGACAGCACCGACTACACGACGGCTACCAGCACCGTGCAGTTGACGGTAAACCAGGCCACGCAGACCATCAATTTCCCCGCGCCCGCATCGCCGGTGACCTACGGCGTCTCACCGATCACGCTGTCGGCGACGGCCAGCTCCGGACTGCCGGTCACCTTCAGCGTCGTCTCCGGGCCTGGGAGATCGCGGGAAGCACGCTGACCATCACCGGGGCGGGCACAGTAGTGGTGGCTGCCGACCAGTCGGGCAATAGCAACTACGCGGCCGCCGCGCAGGTCACGCAGAGCATTACGGTGACTTCAGCGCAGTGCGGATCGAACGGGTACGGCTATCGGCGAGTACTGACGATCCATCACGCGCAGGTGCCAAACACGGACCAGACGGACTATCCCATGCTGGTCTCAGGCGTCTATCCGTTCCTGGCAACTGTTGCGAATGGCGGCCAGGTGCAAAACGCCAACGGATACGACATTGTCTTCACATCCGATGCAGCGGGCCAGAACCCTCTCGACTTCGAGATTGACAACTACAACGGTGCCAATGGAACGGCCGCGTTCTGGGTGCGCATTCCTTCGCTCTCGCACACGGTGGATACCACGATCTACATGTGGTACGGGAATCCCAATATCTCCTCGACCCAGGAGAATATAGCCGGAGTTTGGAGAAACAACTATCTCTCGGTCTATCACCTTGGCAATGGAAACAGCATTGGAACGGCTGATTCTGGTAGTGCAGGCTATACCCTGGCCCAATCCGGATCGGTTTCGCCGGTCACCGGAGTAATCGGCGGCGGCGCTGCATTCAACGGCGACACATTCAGTTATCTCTACCACGATTCGGTGACAGCCTATCCTTCCGGCTCAACCGGACAGGAAACCCTGGAGGCCTGGGCGCAGATTCCAACTAACGGTGGCGGAGATGTAGTTGGATATGGAGCCAATTCGTGGAACGGCGCCCGGATCGCGCTTGCTCCGCTCCCGAACGGACCGGTGTTCGATTTTGAAAACATCGCCATAATCGATTCTGTGCCGATCAACAACGCTTGGCACCATCTGGTTGGCACATACGCCGGCGGGGGAGTTACTTCGACGACCGCCCAACTGTATCTCGACGGTGTTCCCTTGCCGGGCAACGATAATAACGACGGCAAT
This sequence comes from uncultured Acidobacteriaceae bacterium, assembly GCA_963828115.1. GTDB lineage: Bacteria > Acidobacteriota > Terriglobia > Terriglobales > Acidobacteriaceae > Edaphobacter. The sequence continues at coordinate 19,874 of CAWHDN010000015.1, read as the reverse complement.
GTGAACATCACTACGGATGAGTTGAAGATTGGCGGAATTCCCACCGTGACCTTCTGTTGCGGTCTAACCGGTGCGGTGGATGAGGTCAGAATTTCTTCCGTGGTTCGTTCCGCGGACTGGATCTCCACGGAATATAACAACGAGAGTTCGCCATCAATTTTCTATCAGCTATCGGACGAAAATGAAGGCATTGGTGTCACGCCAACCAGCGTCATTCTTTACAGCTCGCAAACCCAGCAATTTAGTGCGAATAGTTGTTCCGGCTCGATTATAACCTGGTCGCTCAGCCAGGCTGGGGTCGGCATACTCTCTACAAGCGGGTTTTATACCGCCCCAGCCAGTATCACCGCGCAACAGACCGTGACCGTCACGGCAACAGACCAGGCAAATCCAGCCAGTCCAGCCTCAGCCACGATCACACTGGACCCACCAATTGCGGTGAGCGTGACTCCGGCCAGCGCGACGCTCTACAGCGGGCAGTCGCAGCAGTTCACCCCCTCGGTACTCTATACCAACAATACGGCGGTGACGTGGTCCGTCAGTCCGGCGGGTGCGGGAACGATCAGTACAACTGGGCTATTCATCGTGCCGACAAGTCTTACCACGCAGCAGCAGGCAGTGACCATTACGGTGACCAGTCAGGCTGACCCGACAAAGTCCGCCTCGGCGACAGTTACATTGTCTCCACTGCCATGCCCAAGCACCGGGTATAGCTATGAACGCCGGATTGCGATCAATCATGCGATGGTCCCCAACACTGACCAAGCCAACTTCCCGGTCTTGATCTCCGGTACATATCCCTACCTTGCGACGGCTGCGAATGGCGGACAGATTCAAAACACGAATGGCTACGACATCATGTTCAGTTCGGATGCGGCTGGCCATAACAAGCTGGATTATGAGATCGACAGTTACAACGGGACTACCGGAGCAGTCGCGTACTGGGTGCGCGTGCCGGTTGTTTCGCACACCAACGACACGGCCCTGTACATGTGGTACGGAAACCCCTATATCGGCACCAGTCAGGAGAACCGGACCGGAGTCTGGTCGAATGGCTACGCGGGGGTCTGGCACTTTGGAACTCCAAGTCAATCATTGACAGCCGATTCGACGGTCAACGCCAACAACGGGATCAACCACGAGGTCATGCCGAGAGCAGGAATCTTCGGCTCAGCGGGAACATTTGACGGAACAGGGAATACCTTTCTGGATATTCCGTCCAGCACAAGCTACAAACCCACAAGCACACTCACGCTGGAAGCGTGGGTGAACCCGTGGAGCGGGTATACCACCGACTATCCCGACATCTTCTCACTGGATAGAAGCGGGAACGGTAGCGGGGGCCAGGCCTATGCGTTGCTGGAATGGTACTGCTTCGGAGTGCCTCTCGCCGAAATCAATATCAATGGAACGCCTGAGTCGACAATCGGCGGTCCCAATGTCCCAGTCAGTCAGTGGACACATATGGTCGCCACCTACGACGGCCGGCAGTTGACCCTCTACGAAAACGGTGTGGTTGCCAGCGCGATACAGGCGCCGGGCGTGATCAATTACGGGAACAGTAAAGATCTTGATATCGGCACATTTTCTCCCTATGCGGCCCCGTCCGGATGGTCGTTTGCCGGACTGATGGATGAGGCGCGCATCTCAACCGTGGCCCGGTCTGCCGACTGGATCGCCGCCCAGTACAGCAATCAAAGCTCGCCTTCGACGTTCTATACGATCAGTCCGGTAATCCCCGGCGGAGTCAATCTTCAACCCAGTGCAGTCAACCTCTTTGCATTGCAGAGCCAGCAGTTCGAGGTTGTGAGTGCGTGCGGCGCTGCCGACGCCATCTGGTCCATGCCGGTTGGCTCGCCGGGCACGCTCACCGAAGGCGGCATCTACTTCGCGCCTGAAAGTATTACCTCGCAGGCGACGGTGACAATCACTGCAACCACTCTAGGAGAGTCGTCAGACTGCCGCGACTGCAACAGTCACACTGATGCCTCCCATGTCGGTCAGCGTGAGCCCTGCGACGGCGACACTCTACGACGGCCAGACAGTGCAGTTGACGGCGACAGTGGCCAACAGCAGCCACTCGGCTGTGACCTGGACGATCGGCCCGGGGGGCTCGGGAAGCATCGGCGCGACCGGCCTGTATTCCGCGCCTGGGAACATCACCGCGCCGCAGCCGGTGACCATCATTGCAACAAGCCAGTGGGACCCGAGCAAGTTTGCTTCGTCCACAGTTACGCTCACCCCTTCGGCGGTCATTCCAATCACTCCACCAACGCAATGCGGATCGAGCGGGTATAGCTCCCAAAGCACAATTGTCATCGATCACACGAAGGTCCAGAACACCGACCAGACCGACTTCCCATTCATGTTCAACACCACCAACCCAAGCCTCGCCACAATCGCCAATGGAGGCCAGGTCACCAGTTCCAGCGGCTACGACATTATCTTCAGTACTGATCCCAACGGCCTGACCAAGCTGGACCACGAACTGGAGAGATACAACCCGCTCACCGGACAGGTGACCGCGTGGGTGCGCATTCCAGCCCTCTCCCACACCACTGACACCGTTCTCTACATGTTCTATGGAAATCCAAACATAACAACTTCGCAGCAGAACCCGAGTGGTGTGTGGGATCGCAACTACACAGCTGTCTATCACATGGCTAACCCCGCAGGTTACAATGTTGCAGATTCCACCTCGAATGGCAACAATGCGACACCGACGATGGTGTCGGACGTTTCTGGCGTGATCGATGGCGCAGGCAGCTTCAACGGCGCCTCCAGCTCCATGCAGATTCCCGAGGCTAGTTTTCCGAACTTCCCACAGGGGGTTTATAACAATGTAGGTACTCTTACCAATACGAACACCACGACCACCTTTTCCACGACGTTTGGTATTTGGTTCAAGACTGCCTCAGCGGGAGGTATCTTAGGGCAGTCGGCCGATACAACCTGCACGGACTATCTAATGGGGGCCTGCATCATAACCGCTCCCATGCAGGCTGGCGACGTCCCGTATGGTTCCTGGGATTCTCTAATCTATGTTAACGATTACGGTCAGTTGAACGCCGGTGGACTTGTGTCAACGAATGCGTACAACGACAATAAATGGCATCTCGGGGTCTATACCTTCTCTACCAGTGGCGTCAGTGAGTTGTATGTTGATGGACAGAACGTAGGGTCAGGGCAAGGGGATTTTCCTGGTGGCTACAGTTCAGATTACTCGTACTTTGTCGGCGCGGCATTTACCGATCAATCGTCTCTGGCAAACTGGAATTGGCTATATTTCAATGGCACTATCGACGAGGTTACGGTATCTGATATTCCTAGGTCGGCGGACTGGATTAAGACTGAGTACAACAATCAAAGTTCACCATCTGTGTTCTACACGTTCAATCCTGCCAGTACAGTTCTGGTTGTTCCCTCGGCAATAAGCCTCTACGCATCGCAGAGCCAGCAGTTTGCGGCCACGATCGCGTGTGACTCCCCTGTCTCATGGTCAATGCCTTCGGGTACGCACGGCACTCTCACGTCAAGTGGCCTCTACACGGCGCCGACTGAGATTGCGTCGCCGCAATCAGCCGTCATCACTGCGACGAACCAGACGAACGGTTCAACCATCGGCTCAGCCGTCGTTACACTGCTGCCACCACCTCTGCCTATCACACTTGCAGCAGCAGCTCAGCCTCCGTACGTCATCGGAAGCACACAAACATTTGTAGCCTCTCTGAAGGACCAGAGCGGCACGCCGGAGCCTGGCGTGGTTGTTACATTCGCTGTCTCGGGTGCAAACAGCAGCTTTGGCAGCGCAACTACCGATAATAACGGCAACGCATCGTATACCTACACTGGGGCGAACAGTGGGAACGACACGATTCAGGCTATGGCAGTCGTGAGCGGACAAGCTTTGAAATCAAACAGTATCTCAGTGTCCTGGATTGTTCAAGCACCGCCAGCCCGGGTTGCAGACGTCACACTGACCGCGCCGCCATCTATTGGCATAACCGGATTGGTGGGCGTATTTACAGACAATACCGGAAAAGTTATTGAACCGATTGCTATCGGTGCTGCTCCGGAAATCTTTGTGGTCCCTGCTGGTGCAACTCAGCTTCAGTTGGGAATTAATGACACCTATTTCGCGGATAATATCGGACCGGGCTTCGTCGTTGCGGTCAATGGAATCTCTAAAACTGTTCCAGCCACTGCGATGCCGTGGATTTGGACGACTGGTGGTCTGAACAATAACTACCAGTACGGCATCTATGCTCCAAATATCCAAAACGGCATACTTGACGGAACAAGTCCAGTTGTTGTGGCCACGGCTCTCACGCAAGGTGAAAGCATCAATATTGCCTATCAGAGCGGGACTGTTTCGACAAACTCTGCAACCGGGCCACCCGTTACTGCCGATGGCGATCAAACACAGGTTACGGGTGTAAAGCAATTTCAGGGAACGTACTTCCCAACCCTGTATATGACACCTTCATCTTATCCGGTCGGTCAACCCATTTCGTTCAATGCGCTGGTCACCGATGCGACAGGAACGCCTCTGCCAAACGTTCCAGTAACACTGAACATAACCGGAGCAAACACTCTACAGTTGCAGGCCATGACAGATTCCACAGGCACGGCGGCGTTCCTGTACAGCGGTTCAAATCCGGGAATGGACAGTTTACAGGCGGAGGCCGTTCCGTCTGGAGGACAGAGCGTTGCATCCAGTCAGGCCAGTATTACGTGGATCAATTACGCGGATCCACCTTCACCGGGATCGATTCTACTTCAGTTCATTGCAACTGTAGAGTATAGGCAGGGCTATGATGCGCTGGTAACGGATGCCTCAGGATCCCCGGTATTCAACGCGAATAGTGCATTGTACGTCTGGGGAACTGACAACATTATTCAAACTGGACAAACCGACATCACGGGCCATGTTGACTTTAATTATTATCATGAGATGAATGGTGCCTACAACCTGGTTGCTGTTGAATCGGCCAACCGAAATATTATTTTCTCCAATGTCAGCAATGGTACCTGGACGGCGCCTACAACCACAGGCTCGTGCGGGTATTGCAACACAATCAATATCAGCGTTTCGGTGCCGGGTACGATAACGATGCCCAATAAGCTTCCGTTGTCGGGGACAGTCACCGACAATGTGGGCATTACGCCTACGGTTACCTGGAGCCTGATCAGCGGCCCCGGAACGGTGATCTTCGACAATCCGAATCAGGCGTCGACAACCGCAGTCTTCAGTCAGTTTGGAATTTACGTCCTACAGATAAGCGCCAGCGATTCAGGCGTCAGTGCGTCGGAGCAGGTTACGGTCACAGTCTATCCTGCGCCAATTCCGGCATCATCGACGGACTGGGGCGGGAGTCCGCTATATGGAGCTACTGTCTCGGGAGTGGTTCCAATCATTCTTCCTCCAGGAGTCACCATTCAGAGTGGTACGCTTACCTATTTCCCAGTAGACAATATGAACAACGTCACGACTCTGAACACGACTCTGAATTCGGGTACACCCAGTTCGGGGCAGATCGGTGCTCTAGACACTACGACTCTGGTAAACGGTTCGTACTGGATTGACTTGCAGGCTACAGATGTCAAAGGAAATCCGCAAAACGATCTTGTGCAGGTCACCGTCGCCGGCAACTACAAGCCGGGACGCGTCACGGCTTCAGTGACGGACCTGATTGTCCCCGCGACTGGGCTCGCGATCAACATTCAACGGCAATATGACAGCCTTAACGCCGGCACAAGTGGAGATTTCGGCTACGGATGGAACCTTGGCATAAACACAAATCTCACCATCGACGCTTCTAATAATGTTACGTTTACTCTGGGCGGACAACGTAAGACATTCTACTTTACCCCCGGAATTGTTCAGTGTTCTCAAAATGTATTTGCCGGTGCCGGATGCTTTCAGATTTTCGATGAGACATTTGCCGGCTACACCGCGGAACCGGGCCTTGCGGGAACTCTGACGCCGCAACTGGATGAGGCAAATTGCCCGTTCGGCCTGATGGCGCGGGACGGCTCTATGTGGCTGTGCTCGACCGGGTCACTGTACAGTCCGCTCGGCTACACCTATACCGATGCATCCGGAACGCAGTACAGTATCAATGCAAATGGAGCCCTGCAGTCGATCACAGACATCGGCGGGAACTCGCTGACTGTGACGCCACTAGGCATTACCAGTTCGACTGGCCTGTCCGTTCCCTTCGTGCGCGATGCCAGCAATCGCATCACGCAGATCACCGATCCGCAGGGCAACATCTATCAGTACGCCTACGACGGCAGCGGCAATCTCGCCTCCGTCACCTATCCGCCAGCAACGCAGACCAGCGCGCTATGCCCCAACACTACCCTGCCGAACACCAGCACCTACACCTACGACTCGAACCACCTCTACACCGGCGGCACGGATGCACTCTGCCACGTGCTGCCCTCCACGGCCTACTTCCCCAGCGGCAAACTCGATGCCAACGGGAATTCAATGACCGGGCGCTTGCAGAGCGTCACCGACGCGATGGGCAACACCACCAGCTACGAATATCTGATCGCTACTAACTCCACGGCAAACTCCACCACCACCGTCCACTATCCACTGGATGCCAATGGCAACCCCAGCTCGGCGGTTATGACCTACGACGGCTATGGAATGCTGCTCAGCACGAAGGACCCGCTTGGACTCATAACCAGCAATGTCTACGATGTTAACCACAACCTGATCTCGGTGACCGACCCGCTGGGCCACACCAACAGCTATACCTACGACTCCAACGGCAATAAGACGTCTTCAACCTATCCGAATATCACTCAGGGTGTGAATACGACCAGTACCACGGCCTACAACCAATACTCCGAGCCGACTTCGACGACCGACGAGCTGGGCAATGTGCGCACGTTCAACTACGACGCCAGCTACAACCCGCAGAGCGTGACCGACACCATCAACGGCGCGCCGGCCACGCTCGCCAGCTTCATCTTCAACGCGAATGGCACGCTGCAGGCCGGGGCCATCGGGTACGACATCACCGCGCAGCCCACCGCGGCGAGCCAGTTTAGCTACGATGCCAACGGCAACATGACCGGACGCATCGACGCGCTTGGCCGCTTCACCTCGTATACCTACGACTCGCTGGGCAACAAGCTCACCACCACCCTGCCGCTTCCCAACTCCGGTACCAGCGCGACCGCGGCGACGACCACCTACACCTACGACGCCTTCGGCCACCTGACCCAGACCGCGGCGCCGCTGGGCCGAATCACCGGCTCCACCTACGACGCCAATGGCAACAAGATCACCGACACGGACGCGCGCGGCAACGTCACGTCGTATCAGTACGACGCGCTGAACCGGCTGACCATCACAACCTATCCGACAATTCCCGTCACTACGTCGACCAGGTCCTACGACTTCCGCAACAATCTCATCGACGAGACCGACCAGGCCGGCCACATCACCCACCACGTCTACGATCTCTCCGGCCGCCAGACCTCCATCACCAAGGGATACAACACGCCGCAGGCCAGCGCCACCTCGTTCACCTACTACGACGATGGCCGCAAGCACACCGAGACCGACGCCCTCAACCACACCACCACTTACATCTACGACGCGGCGGGCCGTCTCACGTCCATCGCCGGGCCGAAGGGCAACTTCACCTACGCCTACGACGCCGCGGGCAACCGCATCTCCAGCGCCGACGGCAACGGCAACACCACCCCTTCCAGTACGACGCCCGCAAGCGCCTGGTCAAGACGGTCTATCCCGACCGACCTCCGCCACCAACAGCTACGATGGCCCGGGCAACCTCGTCGGCGTCACCGATCCGGCGGGCGCGGTCGTGCAGTACACTTACGATCCCGCAAACCAGTTGCAGACCGTCGTCCAACTCAACCATCCCAACCCGTCGAACAACACGAATACTTACGGCTATGACCCGCTGGGCAACCTGACCGCGCTGACGGACGAGAACCTGCACACCACGCAGAATGTCTTCGACTTGCTCAACGAGCCGGTCTCGAAGACTCTCCCCGATCAGACGCTCACCGAGACGCGCCAGTACGATGCGGCGGGCAACCTCGTCTCGCTCACCCACTTCAACGGCGTCACGACGACTTATACTTATGACGCGCAGAACCGCAAGCTCACGCAATCGACTCCCGGAGAGCCGACAATCAGCTTCACCTACACGGCGACAGGCAAGTACCTCACCTCGGCGGCTGGCGATGGCACGGTAACTACTCCTATGACCCGCTGGATCGGTTGACGACAAAGGCGACGCCGGAAGGCACGCTGAGCTATACTTACTACGCCAACGGCAACGTGGAAACTATTGCGTCTCTCCAATCCGAACGGCGTCTCGGTCACGCTCACCTGGGACGCGCTGAACCGCCTCAGCACGGTGGTGGATAATCGTCTGCCAGCGGGCGCCAACACGGCTGTTTATACCTACGATGCGGCGGGGAATGTCGTCACGGCGACTTATCCTAACGGCTTCCAGACGACCTTTACCTACGACCAGCTAAGTCGCATAAACGCGGTGTCCACGCCGGTTTCGAGTTATACCTACAGCTTGGGCCCAACGGGCAATCGCACCGGCGCAACAGAAGGCAACGGCCGCACGCTGACATGGAACTACGATGGCATTTATAGGCTGACGAACGAAACCATCAGCAACGATCCTGCCAATAACAATGGCAGCGTGACTTATAGTCTTGATCCGGTGGGCAACAGGCTATCGGCAGTTTCATCGCTCACTAGCATCGCTTCGGCAGCTTCAGTTACAACGCCGACGACGAGATCTCGTCGGAGACTTACGACGCCAACGGCAATGTTCTCTCGGACCGGCGGCATGGCCTATACTTATGACTCGGAAAACCATCTGACTTCGAGAGGCAACGGCAAGGTAGTTACGATGGTCTATGACGCCTTCGGCAACCGCGTCGCCAAGACCGTCAACGGAGTAACTACAAAGTATCTCGTCGATGATCTGAATCCGACAGGCTTTCCGCAAGTCGTCGAGGAGTTGGTGAATGGCGCAGTCACTCGCCAGTATACCTACGGCTTGCAGCGCATCAGCGAAAATCAGGAAATTGCAAATGTCTGGACTTCAAGTTTCTACGAATATGATGGCGGCGGCACAGTGCGGCAACTTACTAACTCGGCTGGTGCTGTGACAGACGAGTACGAGTATGATGCTTTCGGCAATTCGTTCACGAAAGTCGGGACCACTCCCAACAATTACCTCTATCGCGGCGAACAATTCGACACAGACCTAGGCCTCTACTACCTGCGCGCCAGATACTACAACCCCGCTACCGGACGATTTGTGGAAAGAGACCCGTTGGATGGCTATATCAATGTTCCCGCGACGCTGCATAAGTATTTGTATGCAAGTGGCAACCCTGTTAATCGGATTGACCCGAGTGGGAAGGGCGATGAGCTGATCGAGGAAGCTGAACTCGACGAGAGGGCTCTGACACAAAGTACCCGGTATGCTGCCAAGATGCTGAAGCTTGAGCATGACGCATTGAGAGCTGCAATTGAGTGCCTTAAACAAGCAAACACTTTTGCAGGGAATCCAGATATTTGGATTAACGTCATAAACGGCGATGTGTATCTCGCAACAGAAGCAGGTTATGAACTTCTTGACAATTTGCTCTTTTACTAGGGATAGGAACCATGAGGATGGGAATTGTGAATTGTGTTGCTACTGAAGGAAACGAGAAGTGGAGTACGGCCAGCTTCAGAATTGCAGGGGATGAGCTTCGCCCCGATCAAATTACCGCGACACTCAGTCTTGAGCCAACGCAATCAGGCGTCAAGGGGGAGCGATTTAGCGCTCGCCATAGTGCTGTCAGGCGCACTTCATTTTGGCTCCTCAAGTGTCCATTGAGTAACAGCCTGCCTCTTACTGAGCACTTGGAGTGGCTGTTAGATCTATTTGAGCCGAAAATCGGCTTGATAAACTCCATTGCTGAAGGATCGAAAATCATGCTGCTCTGCGGCTTTTCTTCGGGAAATGGGCAGGGTGGATTCACTCTTGACGCGCAGTTGCTTCAGCGAATCGCCAGCATCGGGATAGCTTTTTCGCTCGACCTCTATCCGCCGGAAAGTGCAGCGGAGACGATAGCGGAGTAGTCGCGTCAGGGGGTAACGCCAGCGGTTTTCCATTCCGCAGTCGTCCTCAGCCCATCAGCAGAAGAGCACGGTGCTTTGCACCGGGAGTATAGGGACACATCACCCCAGAATGGAAGCTGCGCAGTAACCTTCGGTTACTGCGGCGGGAACCATCGTGGAATCAAGCATCTAAAAGAAAAAGTCTCTAAAAATAAGGTGTTTACAGGTTACCGAGCGCGAACCATAAGAAAACAAGCGACTAAAAGTAAAAATGGAGTCATCCGAGCTATTCTATAAGCGCGCGCCGGTTGCTGTTGGGTAACGTGATGATTTTCCTTCCCTTAGCTGAAAACCGCCGTGCAGCGTCCATAGAAAGCGAGGAATCCATGAATCAGCCGCAGCAGTTCCCGGCGAGCCAGCCGGAGCCAACCGAAGCGCCATCGCCAGCCGCCAACGAGCGCCCGAGCTTGCGCCGATCGGAGGCGGTGCGGGAGTACATCACGCGGATGGTTGCGGGGATGAACCAGTTCAAGGCGGAGAAGTGACGGCATGGTGAAGGCATCTCTGCGGACAAAATCGGTAGGCACGAAGGTCAGCGACGCCGAGTATGCGGCGCTGGAGGCGCGGGCGCGGGCGGAGAATCTGACGCTCTCGGAGTGGATGCGGGCGAAGTTGCTGGGGACTGGCCGTCCAGGCGGCGGGAGTGACACGGAGGTCAGCAACACGGCGGACGATCTTTTGGGCGAAGTGTTGCTGTCGGAGGTTCTTGCGTTGCGGGCGTTGTTCTTGAATCTTCGCCCGCTTCCCGATCATGCTCTTCCGGGCGAGGCGGAGGTACGGGCGGAGATCGCGCGGGTGGATGCGACCAAGATGCAGCGGGCGCGGGAGCGGTTGGCGGCGCAGAAAAAGGCGGCGCGATGAGGGACTGGTATGGCGCCGCGCCGGTACTGGAAGTGGACGCGCTGGACGCTGATCGCGGCGGGCGTTTTCTTCTGCGCGTTGTACGTTCAGGGCTACCGGAACGAGTGGAACGCGGCGGAGCGAGTTGACCTGTGGGCTTATCTGGAGAGCGGCGTGTGGGGCAGTCTCTCGGAGGAGTCTCTTACGAGCTATCAGCTGCTTGAAGGGGTGACGGCGAAGAAGAAGGCGCTGTTGGTTACGGGCGACGAGATCGAGGCGGCGGCGGGGCCGAATGGCGAGCCGATGTACCGGCTGACGGCGGAGGGCAGCCGCGCGGGGTTCGTGCGTCTGGAGTGGCAGACGCATCAGTACAACGACCGCAAGCTGCATGATTTTATGCGCCAGTGGGTCTACCACGACGATATTTATGAGTCGGCCAGGAGGCCGTTTTTCTGGACGTTGGGGCTGCTGGCGTTGCTGTTGCCGTTGGCCGTTCCGAAGGATCGCTGGCCGAAGTTCTCCTACGAAAAGCAGTGGTCAAAAGCTGATGGATTTTATCGAGCGCAGGCGGCGCGCGGCGGCTCAGGCAAAGGCCGCTGCGCACCCTGTAAAACGCCGTCGGCGCCGGTTCCGCCGCCGGTTGTAGCGGCAAAACCGCCAGAGGCGCGTCCCGCAGCGGCGAAAAAACCGCGTCCCCGTTTCGAGTAAACAACCATGATCACAATGTCGAAACCGATCAGCGCGAGCCAGGCGCGAGAGTACCACAAAGAAGAGTTCGCCAACGCGCGGGACAACTACTACACCGAGGGCGACCATGTGCGCGGCGAGTGGCAAGGCCAGCTTGCCGAGCGTTACGGACTTGCTGGCGAAGTGTATGAGGAGCAGTTCGCGCGCTTGAGCGAGGGCCAGCATCCGGCAACCGGCGAGCAGCTTGTAAGGCATCAAACGGCGCGGGAGTACGTGAACGAGCAGGGCCAGACAATGCGCACGATGGAGCACCGGGCGGGGTGGGATGCGACGTTCAGCGCGCCGAAATCGGTCTCGCTGACGGCGCTTGTCGGCGGCGATGACCGCGTGAAAGAGGCCCATCGGGAGAGCGTGCGCGTGGCTCTGAACGAGATGGAAAAGTACGCGCAGGCGCGCATCGGAGGCAACGCTCCAGCCGAGACGACGGGCGCGTGGGCGGTGGCCAGGTTCGAGCACGACAGCAGCCGTCCGGTCGATGGATACGCCGCGCCGCAGTTGCACACGCACGCGGTGATCTTCAATGTGACGGAGACGGCGGAGGGCAAAACGCGGTCGTTGCAGGCGCAGGAACTTTACAAGACGCAGCAGTACGCGACGGCGGTTTATCGTTCGGAGTTGGCGGCGCACTTGCAGCGGCTGGGCTATGAAGTCGAGCGCGGCGCGCATGGCCAGCCGGAGATCAAAGGCTACACGCAGGAGTATCTGGAGGCGTCGAGTCCGCGGCGTCAGCAGATCGAACAACGGCTCGCCGAGCAGGGCCGAAGAGGAGCCGGAGCGGCGCAGATCGCCGCGCACCGGACGCGGGACGCCAAGCAGCCGTTATCCATCGAAGAGGTCCGGGCGCAGCATCAAAAACTCGCCGTCGAGCATGGAAATCAGCCGCAGCGGGTGATGGCCGAGGCCGCGCGGCGGTGGGGCGTGGAGCTTGAGCCGGAGCGTTCGCGGCAGGTTGCCGAGAGTGCCGTGACGTATGCGCGGGAGCGCGGGATCGAGCGCGCGGCGGTCGTCGATGAACGGGCTCTGTTGCGCGATGCGTTGAAGCACACGATGTGCGAAGCGCGGTTGCCGGAGATTAAAGACGGAACTTGAAAAGCGCATCGCCAATGGCGAGCTGATCGAGGTTCCGCGCCGCGAGGGAGAGGCTGGGCCGCGCGTTCACAACGGACGAGATGCAGGGCTACGAACGAGACATCGTCCAGCGGATGCAGGCGGGCCGGGACATCAATGTCATCGTCGATGGGCGCACGCGGGAGTGGACCTTCAAACAGCATCCGCACCTGAGCATGAGCCAGCACCGGGCGGTCGAAGATGTGCTCGAAAGCCGCGACAGGATGATGGCTCTGGAAGGCGTGGCGGGAGCCGGAAAGACTACTTCTTTAGCCGCCGTTCGGGACGCTGTTGTGCATCACGGCTACGAAGTGAAGGGGCTTGCGCCGACTTCGCGTGCGGCGCAAAAGCTGGCCGAGGCAGGCATGGAAACGGAGACGTTGCAGCGTCATCTTGCGCGCGGCCAGCAGCCGGACGATGGCCGCTGGAGGCTCTACATCGTGGACGAGGCGAGCATGGTCGGCACGCGGCAGATGCACGCGTTCCTGGAGCGGCTGAACCGCCATGACCGGGTGCTGTTCGTGGGCGACGTGCGGCAGCATGAGGCGGTCGAAGCGGGCAGGCCGTATGCGCAGTTACAGGAGGCGGGACTGCGCACGGCGCGGCTCGATGAGATCCTGCGGCAGAAAGATCCGGTGCTCAAAGAGACGGTGGAGCAGCTTGCGCGGGGCGAGGTCAAAGAAGCGATCGCGAGCCTTAACCAACAGGGCCGGGTGCATGAGATCGAGGACCGTGCGCGAGCGCTTCCGAGCGATGGCGCGGGAGTATGCGCGCTTGCCGGATCGGACGCTGGTTATCTCGCCGGACAATGAATCGCGCCGCGAGATCAACAGCCAAATCCATCGGTGCGATGCGGGAGTCGGGCCAGGTCACGGGCACCGCGTACCGGGTGCCTGTTCTCTATGCGCGGCAGGAACTGACGGGGGCCGACCGGCAGCACGCGCAGAATTACGCAGAGGGCGATGTGCTCCGCTACTCGAAGGGCAGCAGGTCTATTGGAGTGGAGGCTGGAGAGTACGCGCGCGTCGTGCGCGTGGACGGAGAAAGCAACACGCTGACCATCACGCGCAAGAGCGGCGAGGAGCTGAGTTACGACCCGCGCCGGTTGCAGGGCGTGACGGTCTACCGCGACAGCGAGCGCGTCTTCGCCCAGGGCGACCGTGTGCAGATGACGGCTCCGTATCAGAAGCAAAATCTCGCCAACCGCGAGCTGGGAACGGTCGAAAAAATAGACCACAGCGGCAATCTGAAACTGCGCATGGACTCAGGCCGGGAGGTCGAGTTCAACGTGCGGCAGATGCCGCATCTCGATTACGGTTACGCGGTGACGAGCCACAGCAGCCAGGGCCAGACCGCCGACCGCGTGCTCGTTCATGTGGACTCATCGCAGGCGCACGGCGAGCTGTTGAACAGCCGCATGGCGTATGTGTCGGTATCGCGTGCGGAGTTCGACGTGCAGATGTACACGAACGATGCGAAGACGCTGGGCCATGTGTTGAGCCGGGACGTATCGCATCCATCGGCGATGCAGCAGGCGATGCACGACGAGCTAGCCGGGTTGAAGATCGGGCCGCAGTCGCAAGGCAAGGAAGTAATCCAGCAGGACTTCGGCATAGGCCTCGGCCTCTGAGGAGGCCGTACCCTCCGCTCCGGCATCCGTAAAGGCTCTCCGCTTCGCTCCGCCCGCTGCGCGGCGCGCACAAAACGTGCGGCCTTGACTGATGCCTCCGCTGCGGGTGGTTCTCAGCTATGAGAAGAATGTCTTCTTCTCATGTGTCCAAACATGAGAGAGCGAACTAACTGGCCTCAGCGTGAGCACTGCCAGCCAGCGAGTTAATCAGCCGGATCACGGCTCTCTGGTCCTTCGTCGGCAGCACGTCCATCTTCTGAAATCTCTTCCAAAGCCGCTGCTTGTTGGATAGCTCGTGCCCTGTGGGCGTGGCAGGCTGTACGCCGAGCAGTTCGTCGGTTGAGACCTCAAGGGCCTTGGCGAGCGTAATGAGCGCCGGAGCGGGCGGGAACTCGGCTTCAATCTCGTAGTAGGAGATGGCCCTCTGAGTCATGCCTGTGACCTTGGCAAGCTGGACCTGAGTGAGGCCGCGCGCTTGTCTGAGTGCAACGAGGCGTTGACCGAAGGCGTTTTGCGAAGGCTTCTTAGCTGGCATGACAGGGGTAATTGTAAGGTCCATTTTTTTGCTCTCCCTGATCCCGCTGCAAGTATACACGTAATGCGTGTATACTTGCGAACGGTATGAAAAACGCAAAAACCTGAAAAAAGCGCTTGACAGGTTTTTCGGCGGAGGGCGGAAGAATGGCACGAATCCCGGAGCACGAGGTCGAGCGGCTGAAACGGGAGGTATCGGTCGAGCGGCTCGCCGAGGCGCGGGACATCAAGTTGCACCGGCACGGAGCCGACCTGCTGGGCCTCTGCCCGTTCCATGACGACCACAGCCCGTCGCTGGTTATCACTCCGTCAAAGAATCTCTGGCACTGTCTGGGCGCGTGCAACATGGGCGGGACGGCCATCGACTGGGTAATGAAGGCCAACGGCATCAGCTTCCGCCATGCGGTTGAGTTGCTCAGAGCAGACTATCTTCCCTTAGCCGCCGTTCCAGTGCATCCGGTGAAACAGAGCACAGTGCCGAAGTTGCCGCCGCCGGTTGCGCGGAATGCGGACGACCGGGCGCTGCTCGTTGCAGATCGTGGACTACTACAGCCGGACGTTGAAGCAATCGCCGGAGGCGTTGAAGTATCTGGCCTCGCGCGGCCTCCAGTCTTCGGAGATCATCGACCGCTTCAAGCTGGGCTTCGCCAACCGGACGCTGGGTTACGGGCTTGAGGGAAAGAACCGCGTCGCCGGCGCGGAGTTGCGCGGACGGTTGCAAAAGCTTGGCATCCTGCGGGAGAGCGGCCACGAGCACTTCAACGGCTCGGTAGTCGTGCCGGTGTTCAATGCTTCCGGCGAGGTGGTCGAGATGTACGGGCGGAAGATCACGGCGAAGCTGCGCGAGGGAACGCCGCTGCACCTGTATCTTCCCGGCGAGCATCGGGGCGTGTGGAACGAAGAGGCGCTGATCGCATCGAAGGAAATCATTCTATGCGAGGCGCTGATCGACGCGCTGACGTTCTGGGTCGCGGGGCACCGCAACGTGACGGCCAGTTACGGAGTGAACGGCTTCACAGCCGACCATCGCGCGGCCTTCGCGCAGCACGGCACGGAGCGGGTTTACATCGCCTATGACAACGATGAAGCGGGCAACAAAGCCGCCGCGAAGCTGGCCGAGGAACTGATGCAGATGGGCATCGAGTGCTTCCGCGTGGAGTTCCCCAAGGGCATCGACGCGAACGAGTATGCGCGGAAGGTGACGCCAGCGGCGAAGAGCCTGGGCGTACTGATCAACCGTGCATCGTGGCTGGGCAAGGGGCAGCGTGCAGCAGCGCCGGAGCCAGAGATCGAGCCACTGCCAGCAGAAGCAAAAGCAGCAGCTAAAGAAGAAATCATCGAAGAGACTGCCAGAGCCAATCGCGGCGTCCATGCCGAAATCGAAGAGCACAGGTTTTTTCCTTAGCCGCCGAGCCGGAGCCGGTTGCACCGACAGAGCCGGACCAGCCACGGCAGCGCCCGCGCCGAGCATCGACGTTCCGGTCGAGATACGCGGCGAAGACATCTTCATCCAGCAGGGCGAGCGGCGTTACCGCATCCGTGGCCTGCACAAAAATCTGAGTTATGAGCTTTTGAAAGTCAATGTGCTTGTCTCCGGCACGACGCCGCACGGCGAGTCGGCCTTCCATGTGGACACGCTCGACTTATACGTAGCGCGGCAGCGCAGCGTCTTTACCAAGCAAGCCGCCGAGGAGCTTGGCATCAAGGAAGAAGTGATCCGCCGCGACCTGGGCCGGGTGCTGATGAAGCTGGAGGAGCTACAGGACGAGCAGATCAAAAAGGCTCTGGAGCCGGAGAAGAAAGAAATCGAGATCGGCCAGGAGGAGCGCGCCCAGGCGATGGAGTTGCTGCGCGATCCGCGCTTGCTGGAGCGGATCATCGAGGACTTCGCACTGTGCGGCGTTGTGGGCGAGGAGACCAACAAACTCGTCGGCTATCTGGGCGTGGTCTCGCGCCACTTGGAATCGCCGCTCGCGATCATCGTGCAATCGAGTCTCGGCGGCGGGCAAAAGTTCGCTGATGGAAGCGGTGCTCGCGTTCCTGCCCGAAGAGCAGCGCGTTCAATACTCCGCGATGACCGGCCAGTCTCTCTTTTACATGGGCGAGCAGGACTTGAAGCACAAGGTGCTGGCCATCGTGGAAGAAGAGGGCGTGCACTCTGCGGCCTATGCGTTGAAGCTGTTGCAGTCGGAAGGCGTGTTGACTATCGCCAGCACCGGCAAAGACCCGGCGACGGGGCGCTTGCTCACGCATCAGTACCGCGTCGAAGGCCCGGTGATGATCTTCCTGACGACGACGGCCATCGATCTCGACGAGGAGATGTTGAACCGCTGCCTTGTCCTCTCCGTCAATGAAGACCGGGCGCAGACGCAGGCCATCCATCGCGTGCAGCGCGAGGCGCAGACGCTTGAAGGCCTGCTCCAGCGGCGGGACCGCAGCACCATCCTTGCCGTGCATCGCAACGCGCAGCGGCTCTTGAAGCCCGTCTTCGTTGCGAATCCCTACGCGCGGGAGTTGACGTTCCTCGACTCGCAGACGCGGACCAGGCGCGACCACATGAAGTATCTGACGCTGATCCGCAGCATCGCTCTGCTTCATCAGCATCAGCGGCCACGGAAGAGGGTCGAGCACCGGGGCCGCATGGTCGAGTACATCGAGGTCACGGTGAACGACATCGCAGTCGCCAACCGGCTTGCGCATGAAGTGCTGGGCCGCTCGCTGGACGAGCTGCCGCCGCAGACGCGGCGGTTGCTGTTGGCCATCGACACGATGGTTACGGCGGAGTGTGAGCGGCAGAAAATGGCGCGATCCGATTACCGCTTCTCGCGCCGCGACGTGCGCGAGGCGACGGGCTGGGGCGATACGCAGTTGAAAATCCATCTGCATCGGCTGGAGGAGATGG
The DNA here is from genome assembly GCA_963828115.1 of uncultured Acidobacteriaceae bacterium. GTDB lineage: Bacteria > Acidobacteriota > Terriglobia > Terriglobales > Acidobacteriaceae > Edaphobacter. The sequence goes on along the minus strand of CAWHDN010000015.1, from coordinate 1,925 downwards.
AGTACCTGTTGGCGCATCGCGGCGGGCGCGGCCAGAGCTTCGTTTACGAGCTTGTCTTCACTCGCCAGGCCGACAGCGGCAAGCCCACGCTGCCCGGCCTGATCGAGATCGACAAGCTGAAGGAGTGAGTACGACGAAAAGAAGTCGGGGCTGAAAGGCCAGTTGTCGGGGTCAAGTCGGGGCCAAGTCGGCCCCAAGTCGGCGGGGTGTCGGGGTGCCTGAAACCCACTTGCCGCCAATGTCCATGCGGGTTACAGAGGAATCCGTGCAAGAGCACGAGAAAACGCATATACGGGGCGCAGCGAAATCGGCGCTTCGTCGTAACCATGAAAAGGAGGAGAGAGATGGCCCGAGTAGTCAAACCGCGCAAGCAGCGCACACCGCCGAGCACGCCGTTACAGGCCATGCTCGAAGAGTACATCGAGTCCCTTGCCGTGAAGGGTTTTACCGACGACACGCGCCATGTGCGCCACGAGCATCTATCGCTGTTCGAGCGCTGGGCGATGGAGCGCGGGCTGAGCGAGCCGGTCGAGGTCACGCGGCCCGTGCTCGAACGCTATCAGCGTTACCTGTTCCACTACCGCAAGAAGGACGGCTGCCCGTTGAGCTTCGCCAGCCAGCACTCGCGGCTGTCGCCCTTGCGCATGTGGTTCCGTTGGATGACGCGGCAGAACTATCTGCTGCACAACCCGGCCTCGGAGATCGAGTTGCCCAGGCTGCCGAAGCCGCTGCCGCGTGTGCTGACCGCATCGGAGGCCGAGATGATCCTGCATCAGCCCAACGTCGCCGACCCGCTCGGCATCCGCGACCGCGCCATGCTGGAGATGTTTTACTCGACCGGAATGCGGCGCACCGAACTGCTCCGGCTGCGGCTCTACGATGTGGACCGCGAAGCGGGCATCGTGACCATCCGCGAAGGCAAGGGCAAGAAGGACCGCGTAATCCCTATCGGCGAGCGCGCCGTCGCGTGGCTCGACAAGTATCTCGACCAGGCGCGGCCCCGGCTTGTCGCCGAGCCGGACGACGGCACCCTCTTCCTTACCGTGCAGGGCGAACCGTTCGGTCCCAACCGTCTCAGCGGCCTGGTCCGCGATTACGTGGAAGCGGCCGGAATCGGCAAGCATGGAGCCTGCCATCTCTTCCGCCATACGATGGCCACGCTGATGCTCGAAGGCGGCGCGGACATCCGCTTCATCCAGCAGATGCTCGGTCATGCGCGGCTCGACACGACGCAGATTTACACGCACGTCTCGATACGGATGCTCAAGCAAATCCACTCGGCAACCCATCCGGCGGCGCAGCTCAAACGCGGTTCGGAAGCCCCGGAGGAAGCCGTCGAAAGCGCCGTGCTTGCCCAGGCTGTTCCAGGCCAGATGTGGCCCGGAGTTCCGGCCTCGACAGCCGAGGAACTGTTCGCCGCTCTGGACGCCGAATCAGACGAGGAAGAGCAGGAGTAATGTTCTTCTTTTAGTAGCTGCTATTAGCTGCTAAAGAAGGGGCCGATTCCGTCCCGGAACCGGCCCCGATGCGTCACCGAATCCCATGCCGATCCACACTGCAATCGCTCTCCGATCCGCTCCGTAATCCGCCGCTCTTCCGCTGCGCAATCTGTGTGCGATGCTGTGCACAATCCGTCGCTCCTCCGCCGTGCAATCCGTTCACAATCCCGCGCAGAATCCGCTCCCGTTCCCGGCCCCAAAGCCGTACAATCGGAGGCAATGGAATCAACCCAAATCCAGGCGTTGTACGAACCGCCTCTAGCCGCAATGCCGCAGCTAAGCGAAAAACCGCGTCAGGGGTTCGAGACCAAGAAAACGGCAGGGAAACCGGGGCCGAGTGCTGCAACTTCACGGTGGCGCTAGGGTTGCGGGCAACGGTGGTTGAAAACGGCGTCAGAAAAACTTACAGCGCCAGATACTACAACC